>JANQOW010000018.1 GCA_028285595.1 Hyphomicrobiales bacterium | reverse complement strand
GTGCTGCCGCAAGAAGGCATCACAGGCCGTGTCGGAGACCGCCAGAGAGGCGGTGTGAGACGCGGCCGCCTTGGCGCCGGCCTCCGTGCGGCCCACCTTCACGAAGATCACGGGTTTGCGGTTCGCCCGCGCCAGTTCAAGGGCATCAGCCAGGCCGTCGGGATCATTGATGCCTTCAGCATAGACCATGATGGTGTTCACCGCAGGTTCCTGCGCCATGAAGCTGATGCATTCGGCAATGGTGATGTCGGCCTCATTGCCGGTCGTCACCCAATAGGAGATGCCAATGCCCCGGGCATCACAGAGGGAGTATAGGTGGGCCCCGAACGCGCCACTTTGAGAAACGACGCCAACCGATCCTGGTTCAGGTGTTTTGTCGATGATGTTGGAGCTGAAGGTCCCCATCAGGCCGGAATGGGCGTTGAACGCGCCCAAGCAGTTGGGGCCTAAAATGCGCACGCCCGCGTCCTTGGCCGCCGCCACGAGCTGTGTCTGCATGGCCCTGCCCTCATCGCCCACCTCGGCAAAGCCGGCACTGAAGAGAATGGCCGCCTTCACACCCTTGGCCGCACAGGCCTTCAGGGACGGGATGACCGCCGGGGCCGGCACCGCAAAAATCGCGCAATCCGCCTCGCCTGGAATATCTTCAATCTGCCGGTAGGCGGTCAGTCTCTGCACAGTCTCGCGGCCCGGATTGACGGGATATACCTCGCCCTTAAAACCGGCTCGCAGAATGTAATGCAGAACACGCCCGCCAATGCGGTGTTCGCCCTCCGTAGCGCCGACAATGACGACGGTTTTAGCGTTCAGGAGATGTTTGATCGCTTCGCTCATCTAATGTGCGTCCCGGCCTAAGATGATGGTGACATGGGAAGAGAGGACCCCTCCCTCGGTGTGAACCAAGGCAATATCATGTTTGGCCACTTGGCGAAGCCCCTCACCGCCCCTCAATTGGCGCACAGCCTCCACAATGGCATGCATGCCGCCCGATGCCCCGGCTTGCGCATATGACAGGAGCCCGCCATGGGTGTTGATCGGAAGCCGCCCGCCGATGCGGCTTTCGCCGCTTTCAAAAAGCTGACCGCCGGCGCCTTTCGCGGCCAGACCCAGCTCTTCGGCCTCGATGATGGGCACAATGGTGAAGCAGTCATAGAGCTCGGCGAAATCCACATCCGCGGGCCCTAACCCCGCCATTTTGTAGGCCGCAGCGCCCGATGTGGCGGAGCCAAACTGTGTCAGATCCTTGGCCATGGTCACATGCTCATGGGTGTGGCACTGACCGATGCCCAAAAGCCATGCAGGCGGGTTTGCAAGATCGCCTGCGCGATCCGGCGCGGTGACCACAATGGCGGAGGCGGCATCGGAGATCAGGCAGCAGTCCAACAGGTTCAGCGGCTCTGAGATGGGTTTTGAGGCCAGCACATCCGCCACCTCAATGGCCTTGGCCGCCGGGGCGGCAGGGTTCTGTCTGGCGTGCTCTCGGGCGGCCACCGCCACATGCGCCATCTGCTCCCGGGTGGTGCCGTACTCATGCATGTAGCGCTGGGCGATCAGGGCATAGAAGGACGGGACAATCGGCCCATACGGCATTTCGAAGGCCGGGTGGCCCACATGGCTGAGAGCCTTCACCGCGTCATTGCGGCTCTGACCGGTGGCCCGGTTCTCCCCCACCGTGATCAACACCACGTGCGCCTCGCCTGCGGCGATTGCCATCGCGGCTTGGTGCAAAGCAGCGCCGGGCGTGGCACCGCCCACAGTAAGTGAGGCGCAGAAGGTTGGCTCGATCCCCAGATACTCCGCCATTACGGACCCCAGCATGAAATAGGGTTCGGTCATGGAATAGGCCGTGATCAGGCCATCCACATCATCCAAGCTCAGGCCGGAATCGTCCAATGCGCGCTGGGCGGCCTGCGCATTCAGGGCGAGCCCGCTCATGTGAGGTGTCTTGCCCACATCACTGTCGGCCGCGCCGGCGATGATGGCCTTGTTGCGCAGCATGGCTAAGATCCCACGCGCACGAACTGTGGCACTTTGATCTCCGGCCCGCGCGCCTCAAAACAGACCTTCACCCGGTCGCCTATGGCCGTCTCCAGGCGGTCCGCGCCCACGATGTTCGCCATCATGCGCGGCCCCTCCTCAAGGTCTATGAGGGCCACAATGTAAGGAGCGATACTGCGGAAGGCCGGGTTGGGAGCCCGGTGAACCATGGTCAGGCTGTAAACGGTCCCTTGGCCCGAGCAAGGACCCCACACCTGCTCATCCGATCCGCATTTAGGGCACAACAGGCCTGGGAAGAACCGATAGGAGCCGCAGCCGTAACATAGCTGCATGACCAGGCGGTCCTCCTGCGCAGCCCGCCAATAGGGCCCTGCATCTGCGGAGAGATAAGGTGCCGGCAGATCGGCGGCCCCGTCATCCATTGCCGTCTGACCGCTGCTTGGCTACGTGAGCCCGGCGGGCGGGGGCAAATCCCGCTGCGCCATAGGTCTCAAACAAGCGCTGACTGACCTCGTAGTGATGCACAAGCCCCCCGCGCTCAACCCGTTCAATGGGGCCGTCTGCATAGCCCAAGCCATGGCGGCACGTGAGATCAATGTCGGCGGCAGCGGCCAGGCCTTCATCCAGGAACCGCAGAGCATCGTTGTATTTCGGGCGCACCAGACGGTCGATGATGCGGCCCTGCTGATCGGCGGACACCACGACCTGGAAGCCCGCCGCCTCAAATACGGCCCGGGCTGCCTCCAGCGCCGCCTCGTCACTGGCTGGTTGACGCACCAGTTCGATCAGTCCGGAAGGTGCGTCATCACCGTTCCGGTAGCGCGCAAAGCCCAGCATATTGGAGCCCTCGGTGCCGGCGTGTTCGCCCGTATAGACACCGAGGCACTCTGTTGTGAGCTCGACCAAGACCGCCGTCTTCGATGTGTCGGCTTTGGCCCCACCGCCCAGGTGCACGGTGACATCCGCCTCCGCTTGAGCGTTCGCGAGGAACTCATCGCCTTCAGGGAACGAGCGGCTTTCACCGTGCGTGATGATGGCATAGTCCATGTGCATCAGCCCCCAAACATTGCGTTGCCGTCATAGGTGTAAAAGCCGCGGCCCACCTTGCGGCCCAGATGACCGGCCGCGACCATCCGGCTCAACAGCGGCGGGGTGGCGGCCCGTGGATCGTGGGTGATGGGATAAAACGCCTCGCAGAGGCGCACCTGTGTATCCAGGCCGATCAGATCGATCAGCTCCAGCGGCCCCATCTTATAGCCCAAGCCATGCTTGATGGCGGTGTCTATGTCCGCGGGGCTGGCCACACCGGCTTCCACCGCCCTGATCGCATCATTGTTGAAGGGCACCAACAGGGCGTTGAGAATGAAGCCCGGCTTGTCTTGTGTCTTCACCGGCATTTGCCCGGCAGCCTCCGTCCACGCCCAAGCGGCCTGGAAGCTCTCCTCGGATGTGTTGAGACCGGGCGACATTTCGATCAGCTTCATAAGCTGGGCCGGCAAGCAGAAATGCATGCCCACCACTTTGTCCTGACGCTCGCATCCGGCAGCGATCTGGGTGATCGATAACGTGGAGGTGTTTGAGGCAAACAGGGTGCGGGGCGGGCAAATGCCGTCCAGTTGACCGAGCAGGTCTTGCTTGACCCTCAAATCTTCAAACACCGCCTCAATCACCAAATCGCACGCGGCCAGATCCTCCAACTTGGTGGTTGCCGACAGGTTGGCCAGTGCTGCCTCCTGATCCTCAGGGGTCATCTTGCCCCGCTCTACCGACTTGGCAAAGAAGCCCTCACTTTGCGCCTTCGCCTTCGCAAGGCCCTCTTCGGCCATGTCGAAGCAGAGTGTCCGGAACCCGGCACGGGCGGATACGATCGCGATCCCCGCGCCCATGGTGCCGGCCGCGCCGCACACACCGACAGTTTTGATCTGGTCCGTCATTTCTGCGCAAAGCTCCTGCCGATCAGTTGCCGATGCACCTGGTTGGTGCCTTCCCAGATCTGCGTGATCTTGGCATCGCGCATCAGGCGCTCCGCTCGATAATCGCTGATATAGCCATAGCCGCCAAACATCTGCACGGCCTCGGTGCTCATGCGCATGGCAAGGTCTGAGGCTCGAAGCTTGGCGACAGAGGCCTCCTGACCAAACTCGCTCGCGCCGTCGTCGATCAAAGTGCCCACATAATCGGTCCAGCTTTCCACCAGCGCCAACTCGCTGGCGAGGTCGGCCACGAGAAACTGGTTGGCCTGAAAGTCGATGATGCACCGGCCCGACTGTACGCGCTCGTTCGTATAGCCGATCATGTCCTTGAAGGCCGCCCGGGCGATGCCTCGGGCGTGAGCGGCAATAGAGGGCCGCGATTTGTTGAGAGAGGCCAGCAGGATGGAGAGACCCTCGCCCGGCGCCCCCAGAAGGTTGGCGCGCGGCACTCTGGCTTTGTCGAAACTGAGAGAGACCGTGGAGGCTGCCCGGTGGCCCATCTTGTTTTCTTTCGGGCCGGGCGTGAAGCCGGGTGTCGCCTTCTCCACCACAAGCGCTGAGATGGCCCCCTTGGCATCATCGATCTCACTCCACTTGCCGAAGAGCAAAATCCGCTCGGCCACATCGCCGTTCGAGATGAAGATCTTCTCACCGTCCACAAGGATGTCATCGCCGTCGGGCGTGAACCTGGTCTTCATGCCGGTGGCATCAGATCCGGCACTGGGTTCGGTTATGGCCAGAGAGCCCATGCCTCCTTCCGCGATCGCCGGCAGCAACCGCTCTTTCTGCTCTTCAGAGCCGAAATCAATGAGCGGTTTCATGCCGTGAAAGTTGGTGGCGTAGATGATCCCGGTGGAGGCGCAGGCTTCGGAGATAATCGAAACGCATTCCAGGTAAAGCCGGTACGACATCGGAGCGCCGCCGTAGGCCTCCGGCACGAAGATGGCATTCAGCCCCAGAGCGTTCAGTGCGTCCATGCTGGCGTCAGGAAATTCGCCTGAGGCATCATAGCCGGCGGCCGCTGGCGCGATCACTTCATCGGCCACCTTTTGCACCTGATCAAGCACCATTTGCTCTTGCTCGTCCCAGGTTCTGCGCGCGGCATAGCGGTCCAGAAAGGTCATGCGTCTTTAAACTCCGGATCGCGTTTTTCCTCAAAGGCGAGCATACCTTCCGTGGAATCGTTCAACTGAAATGCCAGGTTGTTCAGGTTGGCCTCGATCTCAAAACCAGCCTCCACGGAATGATCCAACGCGCGGGCCACGGCCTCGCGGGCAAAACCCAAAACCGGCAGGCTCAGCTTGGCCACCGCGCCCGCATATTCCAGGGCGCGGGTCATGGGATCGCCTTCGATGACCTCTTGCACAAGTCCCATCGCACACGCTTCTTCCGCGCCCACGGCACGGCCGGTGAGCACCATATCCAACGCTCTTCCTTCGCCAACAATCCTCGGCAGTCTTTGGGTGCCGCCATAGCCTGGAATGAGCCCCAGTTTGACCTCCGGCAAGCCCATCTTGGCATTGGGTGTGGCCATACGGAAGGTGCAGGCCAAAGCCAGTTCCAAACCGCCGCCAAAAGCATACCCGTTGACGAGCGCCAACGACGGCACGCGCAGTTGGTCGAGCTTCCCGAAGACCTGTTGTCCACGGCGCATGCGCCGGCCCATCTCCAATGGCGAGGCCTCACGCAGCTCCTTGATGTCGGCGCCTGCGCAGAACGCTCTGTCCCCTTCTCCTGTTACGATGAGAAAGCGGCTGTCAGAGTTCTGCACCTCGTCCAACGCCTGACCGATCTCATCGATGATCTGGAACGACAAAGCGTTCAAGGCCTGCGGACGGCGCAAGGTCAACATATGCACATCGCCGCTTCTGGTGAGCTCCACGCTCATGCGCGCTTTTCCTTTCTTTCAAACCGCACTGGTTCGGGGGTCAGCTCTCCGCGCTCGACCATCAGGACGAGTTCGCGTTTCAAGATCTTTCCGCTGGCGGTGAGTGGGAAGGCCTCAAGGTTCAGATAGTATTCCGGCATGTCGTACACCGATAAGCCCTCAGCGTCCAAATGCTGCAACAGATCCTGAGCGGGCACCGTCCCGGTGATGGCCACGCACACCCGCTCGCCCAGCCGCTCATCGGCCACGGGGAACGCGGCCGCCTTGTCCACGCCTCCATGCCGCAATGCCAAGGCCTCAATCGTGCTGGGGTGGATGTTGTGCCCGCCGCGAATGATCAGATCTTTGAGGCGACCTGAGACTTTCAGGTTGCCCGCTTCGTCCAGCATGCCGAGATCGCCAGAGAGGAACCAGCCGTCCTTGTTGAAACTGCCCTCGGTGGCCTCTTGATTGGCAAAGTAGCCAAGCATGAGACACGCACCGCGCCCGCCGATTTGACCGATCTCGCCGGGGGCGAGTGGGCGGTCCGGATCTTCGCTGTCGAAGATTTGAACCTCGTAAGCCGGCCCGCCGCGGCCACAAGTCTCTGTAATGGTGGCAATATCGTCGTCAGGATCGGTGAACTGATGAGACGAGTTCTCCGTCATGCCATAGACATTTTGCGGTTTGATGCCTTGGCGCACGAAGGCCTCCGCCACACTTGGCGGGATCGGCGCACCTGCCATGTAAAAGGTTTCAACCGCGCCCAGCCGGTCTGCGCCCGCAGCGCGCTGTTCAGCCAGCAGATCGATCGCGTGCGTCGGCACGCCCATCACATAAGTGGCGCCGGTCTGTGTGATCCAGTCCAGCCGGCTCGTGCCGTCGGGCGGATCGTCGGTGATCAGCTCGCCGCCGCACAAGAGCCACTGCGCCACGGCCACCCAGGCGATGTGATGGGAAAGCGGGCTGAGGGTCAGAATACGGGTGGCCGGTCCCCGCTCCCAGGCCGCCACCATGTCGCGCGCATTGGCAAGCAATGTGTTGGCGGAATGCATGACGCACTTGGGCGCACCCGTGGTGCCGGAGGTGAAGGCGAGATAGATGACCGCATCGGGATCGTGATGGGCAGGACCGCCAGGCCGGCGCCCGGCTTGCGGGAGCGTGTCCGGCGAATAGGTCCTCTTCAAGGTGCGGACCGAGCTGAGCATCTCGTCCAGCTCGCAAGCGCTTCTGTCCGCCCCCCAGCCGTCCTCGGTCAGGAAGGCCGCAGCGTTCAATCGCTTCAGCAGCCCGATGATCTCCTCGCACGTCTGTGTGCGATGAAGCGAAGGATTGCAGGCGATGCCCTGACGTGCGCAGGCCAAAAACATGACGACCGCTTCGAGCCGGTTTGAAAGCCACACTGAGACCCGGTCACCGGCTGTGAGTCCTTGGTCGCTGAGCTCCGCGGCCAGCGCATCAACCCTGGTGCGCAGCTCCTGCCAATTCAGCCGTTCGCGCCCATCCCTCAAAGCATGCGAGAGCGGCCTTGCCGCAGCGTGCGCCTCGAGCAGGCTGTAAAAGGTGTCTGATTTCCACAGGCCAGCGTCATAGAACGCCTTCGTTTGCTCTGGTGAGTGGAGCGTGAGGAACTTTGGCATGGAGATTTTACTGCCCGAACGTGTCGCCGTCCGGCGTGCGGCGCTCGCGGAAGGCTTTGCTCAGTTCCTTGGCCTCATCCATCTCCAGATACCCCCGCAACAATAGGTCGTGGGCAAGCCTCGACAAACCGCCCACTCCACCATGGCGTGCGCCAAACGCGGCCTTTAGCGAGGCCAGGGCAAATGCGCCCCGCTCTGCCACTTCAAGGGCAAATGCGCGGGTTTCTTCAACCAATTTCTCATCTTCGACGACCCGGTTGATGAGGCCCATCTCCCGGGCCTCATCCGCGCTCATTTTCTTATTGCAGAACCAAATCTCCTTGGCCTTCTTCTTGCCCACCAGATCTTCCAAAAACCATGTTCCATAGCCCGCATCGAACGAGCCCATCATGGGGCCGACCTGGCGAAACACGGCGCTCTTCTTGGCAATCGTCAAATCGCAGACCATCTGGAGCACATTGCCCCCACCAACGGCAAATCCGTTTACCGAAGCGATGACAGGCTTCTGACATTTGTCGATCGCATCATACATTTCCAGGGTGGGCAGCACGCCGGCATAGAGCTTTGTGTCTTCCATGCCGTCCTTACGCCCGCCGATGCAGAAGAACTTGTCGCCTGCTCCGGTGAGCACCAAGACCCGGGTGCGGGTCTCGCGCCTGACCTCGTTTATGCAGTCACGGATTTCGTGGCACATGGTCTCATTGAACATGTTGCCATCGTCGGGGCGGTTCAAGGTGAGCGTGCCCACTGGTCCGTCTTCGGCATAAAGAATGGTCTCGTACGTCATCGCCTTATGGCTCCTGATCTCTTTGGGATGCCGATCTCAAGTCGGTTCGGCTTCAATACGGGTGCGTCCGCCTTCGGCGCTGGCGACCACTGTCAGCCGCTTGACCTTGGCTTCGGCGTCGATAAGGTCCTGCGGACTGATGGTGGCGGGCGCATCGCCGGCCTGGCCGTTGAGGATCTCGAACGGGTCGCGGTGGTCGGCGAAACCCAAAGCGGACGCTCCAAGCGAATAGCCCATAAGACGCTGGACCTCCTCAGGCATGGCGCGCGCTTCCTCGCGCGTCATGGTGAGCATCTGGTTTTCTTCCTGGCGCAGCCAACCCAGCACATAGTGCAGGGCCACACCGTAACGCGGTGCATTGGCCCTGTTTGAGCCGCCGCCATGGATGACGTTGCCCGTGTAAATCAGAACGGACCCCGCAGGCATCTCAGCGGAAATGATCTCACCCGGCTCCGGCGTTCTGGCATCGTCCCAAAGGTGGCTGCCGGGCACCAGGCGCGTGCCGCCATTGTCCTTGGTGAAATCCGACACGGCCCACATGGTGGCAACGGTGAGCGGCGGAGCGGGATTTGTGATCGGCCACAGGTTTGTGTCACGGTGCAGAACCTGGGCCTTTTCACCCGGCCCAAGGTGCATGACCCCGGTATAGTTCACCCAGTAGCGCGCGCAATGCTCCAGCAACACCGCGTCCGCCACCGCCAAAACCTGCGGTGCGAGCAACATATGGCGCGCAATCTCCGACTTGCCAATCAGGGCGCCGAAGCGTTTGGTGTGATGGCCCCAGAAATCTTCCGTGCCCACCTCAGACTGGGTGAGGTAGGGCTGCAGCTCAGCCTTCAGCTTGGCAACTTGGGTCTCGTCAATCACGCGCTCCAAAATGGCATAGCCGTCACGGCGCACCGCGGCGATGATGTCGTCTGTCGGCGCGTCGGCTGGAAATCTGTTCTCCATGGCGTCGGGGTCCTTCGTGAATCTGCTTCCAAGACCCATATTGATCGAGGTGCCGGGCAAGGGCAAGGTGGAGCGGCATTGGAGGAGGAAAGTTTATGAAGGCGGTTATGGTGGATGAGTTCGGGCCCTTGGAGACGGCCCAAGTGCGCGATGTCCCGGACCCGCAGCCCGGCGCCGGTGAGATCTTGATTGCCCTGGGCGCCGCGGACGTGAACTTCCCGGACATTCTGGTGATGGAGGGCGCCTATCAGCTCAAACCGCCTCTGCCGTTTTCGCCGGGTAAGGCCGGGGCCGGCATTGTCGAGGCCACCGGGAGCGGCGTGACGCGCTTTAAGGCGGGCGACCGGGTGGCCGTTGAGGTTGAATATGGTGCGTACGCACAAAAGGTCGTGGCCGCCGAACACCTTTGCTATGCGCTGCCTGATGAGATTTCGTTCACCGATGCGGCGGCCCTCTCGCTGGTTTACCAGACGGCGCATTTTGCGCTTGTTGAACGCGCCGGCTTTACGGCGGGAGATACCGTGCTTGTGCTGGGAGCGAGCGGCGGGGTTGGCCTTGCCGCTGTGCAGCTTGCCAAGGCATTGGGCGCCAAGACCGTGATCGCCGGGGTGCGGGCCCTCTCAAAGGCGCAAGCGGTGCGCGATGGCGGCGCGGATCTGGTGGTTGATCTGAGTGTGGAAACCCTGCGCGATGATCTGCGCGATCAGGTGAACGCGGCAACGGGCGGCCATGGGGCGGATATTGTGATCGACCCTGTGGGCGGCGCGGCCCATGCAGCAGCGCTCAGAGCCATGGCGTGGCGCGGACGCATGGTCATTGTGGGCTTCGCGTCCGGCGACATTCCGCAAATCCGATCCAACTATCTCCTGGTGAAGAACATTGCCGTGAGCGGGCTGCAATGGTCAGACTATAGGGACCGGGATCCAGACGCGGTCGCGGCCGTTCAGGCAGAGATATTTGCCCTGTGCAAATCAGGCAAACTTGTGCCACACATCAGCAAGATTTTCCCTCTGGACGAATTCGCAACGGCACTGGGGATGCTGAAGACGGGCCAGGCGGAAGGCAAGATTGTGTTGTCCTTTGGTGCGGGAGGGGGCAAATGACGACCGCGAGAGGGGTTGCGCTGATTACGGGCGGCGCGAGCGGCATAGGCGAGGCCTGTGCACGGCGCTTTGCGAAAGACGGACATCGCATTGCCATTCTGGATGTGAACGACGCAGCGGCTGAGGCTGTGGCCCGCGATCTTGGCGGACCCGATGATGCGCTTTGGCGCAACGTCGATGTCTCCGATCACGGAGCCGTGGAGGCGGCCGTGCGGGAAGTCGCCGACGCGTGGGGCCGGATAGACATTTGTGTTGCCTCCGCCGGCATCTTGGAAAATGCCTCAACGGTGCTGGAGGCCGATCCAGAAGCGCACGACCGGCTTTGGCAGGTCAACTACAACGGCACGGTCAACACCTGCCGCTCGGTGGGCAAGGTGATGCAGGCGCAGAAAGCCGGCGCGATGATTACGCTGGGCTCCATCAACAGTTACGTGCCCCTGCCCTTGCCAGCCTACTGCCCGAGCAAGACGGCCATCACCCGGCTCACCGAACTCCTGGCCGTGGAGCTTGGCCGCTTCAACGTGCGGGTCAATGGCCTTGCCCCCACTTATGTCCTGACGCCGGCCCTGAAAGCGCGCATTGACAGCGGCGACCGGGACCCGGATGTCATCAGGAATTCGGGCGCGCTCGACATGTTCGTGATGCCTGAAGACATTGCCAATGCTGCTGCCTTCCTGTGCTCCGATCAGGCCCGGGCGATCACCGGCATCATGCTGCCGGTTGATGCCGGACACCTCGCCTGGACGCCCTATCAGAACTACGCGGGAGGCGTGCCATGGCAGTCGTGAGCGAAGATCAGATCGGCGTGCTGGCCCTGTGGAACGATTGCGCGCCGGGCGATGAGCACAAATACGAGAACTGGTATCAAAACGAACATCTGAGAGACCGGCTCCGCGTGCCCGGCTTCCGTGTCGGCCGGCGCTATGAGGCGGTGGACGGATCTCCGCAGTTCTTCACCTACTATGAGACGGAAAGCGTCGATGTCCTGTTCTCAAATGTCTATCTGGCACAGGTCAACAATCCCTCCCCCATGACGCGGGAAATCATGTCGCGCAGCTTCATCAACATGAACCGTACCGTGTGCGCCAGGGCCTGGTGCGAAGGCAAAATGACCGCCGCCCACGTGGTGACCATTCGCGCGCAGGATGATGCCGATGGGGTGGATGATGCAGGCATGAGGGCACTTGCCCGGGACCTGGATGTGGGCCGGGTGGAGAAGTGGACGGCGGTAAACACCGATATGGAGACGTCTACGGAGGAAAAAATCCGCGGCGGAGATGCAACGATCGGCAACTGCATTGTGGTGCATGTTCTGCGCGAAGAGCATGCTCGCAAATTGAGTCGGAAACTCCGGCTAAGCCTCGGCAACAAAACGGAAATCGGAATCTATCATCTCTTGTGTGAACTGCGCGCGGACATGGCCTGAGATGAAGGTGTTGCTGCTTCAAGGCGCCAATATGGAGGCCCTCGGACGGCGTGAGCCGGAGCTCTACGGCACAATCACCGCTGCGGAACTGGATGCATTCCTGATTGAGGGCCACCCGGACGATACCCTCGATATCCGCTACACCAATATCGAAGGCGAGGCGATCGGCTGGATCTACGAGGCCGACACCGGCGATCATGAGGGTCTGGTGATGAATCCGGCCGGGTTTCTCCATTCCGGCAGTGCCCTGCGCGACTGTTTGAAAACGATCTCAATGCCCTATGTGGAAGTGCACATGACAAACATTGAGAAAAGGGACTTTACGTCAGTCACCGCCTGCGCCGCAGACACCATGGTGGCCGGTTTGGGGGTTCAGTCCTACGTTCTGGGTCTTGCCGCCCTGCGCACAATTTTGAACCGCTAGCGCGCACCTTTCAGATTGCCCAGCGCGCGGCAATGTGATTTCACTATGCAACGAGCAGTTAACCCGCCTGGAGGCGTTCTTCGACCATGGCCACTTTGTCCTTCTACGGTGCGGCTGGGACCGTGACCGGTTCATCGTCGCTGCTGGAGGCAGGCGGCCGGCGCATTCTGATCGATTGCGGCATGTTCCAGGGCAACAAGACGGTTTCAGAACTGAACGAGAAGCCGTTCCCGTATGATCCTTCTTCGGTGGACTGCATGGTGCTGACCCATGCCCATATCGACCATTCCGGGCTCATTCCCAAACTGGTCAAGCAAGGGTTCAACGGCCCGATCTACACAACGGAAGCCACGGCAGATCTGTTGGACTTCATGTTGATGGATTCTGCAGCGATCCAGGAGGCGGAGACGCAGCGCACCAACCGCAGGCGCCAGCGCAAGGGCAAAAAGGAGATCGAGCCGGCCTACACGAAGGAAGATGCCGAAACGGCGCTCAAGCTTCTGGTGCCGCGCGAGTATGAGGAGCGCTTTGAGATCTTACCGGATGTTCAGGCGCGACTGTGGAATGCCGGTCATATGCTCGGCTCGTCTTCGGTGGATCTGAAAGTCAGCGAGCCAGGCACCGACCACCCCTTACGCATTCTGTTCTCCGGGGATATCGGGCCTGAAGAAAAAGCCTTCCACCCTGAACCGGACGCCCCACAAGGCTACGATTATCTCATCTGCGAGAGCACCTACGGGGACCGCGACCGGGATGACTACACTCTGGAAGGCCGCCGCGCGGCGCTGAAGGCGGAGCTGAATGAAGCTCTTTCCCGGGGTGGAAATGTGGTGATCCCGTCTTTTGCGGTGGAACGCAGCCAAGAGCTTCTGCATGACATCGGGGTGCTGCTGGCCAATGGCGACATTCCGCAAACCACGGTGTTTCTGGACAGTCCCCTGGCCAGCAAAGTCACCAAGGTGTTCATGCAATACACCGACGATATGGCCGACATCGACGTGCCGGCCTCAGAGCTCTTCCGCCATCCCAGCTTCAAAATCACCCAGACCGTGGATGACAGCAAAGCCATCAACAAAATCCGCGGCGGTGCCATCATCATTTCCGCCAGCGGCATGTGCACCGCAGGGCGGATCAAACATCATTTGCGCAACAACATTTCGCGCAAAGACGCCACCGTGCTGTTTGTCGGCTATCAGGCTCCCGGTACACTTGGTTCGATCATCCGCTCAGGCGCAGAAGAAGTGCGCATTCACGGCCGCCACTTGAAGGTGCGCGCGCAGATCCGCAGCCTCGGCAACTACTCGGCCCACGCCGACCAGGCCGAATTGTTGGACTGGATCTTTGAGCGCTGCCCAATCCCCGGGTCGATCTTCCTCAACCATGGCGAGGATGACGCGCGTGCTGAGTTGAAGAGGGAAATCGTCAAACGCGGGGTTGAGGAGGGCAAAGTGTTCCTGCCCACTCTGGATGAACGCTTTGAGCTGACGGCAGGATCGCCGGAATCCAAGGGCCGGGCCGCACAGCGGATCCCCATGAGCCAGGTCACCCGGGACTGGCAGAACGAACATGCCGCTCTGTTGATCGCGCTCGGACAGAAGCTCCGCTCCACGGAAGATCCAGACGCCAAGAAAGACCTGTTGGCCAAGCTGAATGATGCATTGGAGGGCTGACATGGACCAGATCCTCAACCTGGCCGACTTTCCCCTCAACAACTTGGAGAGCCCTGCAGGCGAGGCTCTGGTGGCACGGTGCCGGAAAGAACTGGAAACTGAAGGGCTGTTTAACCTGGACGGTCTGGTGCGCCCGGACGCTCTGGACGTTTGCGTGAGCGAGGTGGTGCCGGAGTTGAACGCCAACGCCTACAGCCACAGCCAGGAGCACAATATCTATTTCAAAAAAGCCGTTGACGGTCTGGCGCCCGATCATCCTGCCCTGAAGCTCTCGCGCACCAGTAACCGAAAGATCTGCGGTGATCAGATGTCCGGTTTCCTGCTGACCCGGATCTATGAATGGCCGCCGCTGGCTCACTTTCTCGCCAAGGTGATGGGCAAGGCACAGCTCTTCGTAATGGACGATCCGTTGGCGCGGGTGAATGTCATGACGTACCGGGATGGGGAAACCCTGAACTGGCACTTCGACCGCTCTGAATTCACCACCACGCTTCTGCTTCAGGCGCCTGAGGCAGGTGGGGCGTTTCAATATCGCAGTGGGCTGCGAACCGATGATGATCCCAACTATGACGGGGTCGCGCAGCTTCTGGAGGGTCAGGACACCCAAGTGCGCACTCTGCCGCTTTCGGCTGGAACGCTCAATGTCTTCCGCGGCAAGAACACCGCCCACCGGGTGAGCGCCGTTGAGGGGCCGACGGAGCGCATCATTGCGGTGTTCTCCTACTACGAACGCCCCGGGGTGCAGTTCAGCGCTGAGGACCGCATCAGGTTTTACGGAAGGGCCGCCTAAGTTCGAGGATTACCTGCACATGTTCAAGGACGAGCGCAAACGTGCCTACCTGAACCCGGAAGGGGCCGATAAACCTCTTAAAAGCCCAGTGCCCCATGATGTTTTGGAGCGGGCACGCACCTATCGCCTGACACGTTTCCACCAGGAAATGGCCGCTCATGATTGTGCAGCGATGCTGCTCTATGATCCGGTGAACATCCGCTATGCCTTCGATAATCCCAACATGCAGGTCTGGACCACCCACAATGCGGTCCGCTACGCGCTCATCTTCCGCGATGGGCCGGCCATCATGTTCGAGTTCAAAGGCGCCTTTCATCTCAGCGAGAACAGGCCCGCCATCACGGAGATCCGCCCCGCCATTGCCTGGATCTATATGAGCGCCGGCACCCGGTCTGAAGAGCGGGTGAAGATTTGGGCGGACGAGATCTGCGACCTGATGCGCACCCACGGCCGGGGCAACATGCGCCTGGCGGTGGACAAGCTGGAGCCGGCCGGACTGTGGGCGCTGGAAGCACTGGGGATCACCTGCATTGAAGGCCAAGAACTCACCGAGCGGGCGCGAGCCATCAAGTCAGACGATGAGTTGGAGCTCATGCGGTGGACCATCCGGGTGTGCGAGGCCGGAATGGCGCGGGTCTACGAGAACTCGCTTCCCGGCAAGACCGAGCAGGAGCTCTGGGCGGAGCTGCACTTTGAGAACGCGCGTTCTGGCGGTGAGTGGCTGGAGACCCGCCTGCTGCTCTGCGGCGATCACACCAATCCTTGGTATTCGGAATGCTCAGAGAGGGTGTGCCGCGAGGGAGAGATGATCTCGTTCGACACAGATATGATCGGACCTTACGGCTATTGCGCAGACCTTTCGCGCTCGTGGACCTGTGGTCACGTGGCCATGACCAACAAGCAGGCCGAGCTCTACAGCAAGGCTTTGGACCAGGTTGAACATAATCTGAGCCTGCTCAAAGCCGGCCTCACCTTTGCTGAATTCAACGAGAAATCCTGGCAGATCCCCGAACAGCACCAGCCCTACCGCTACACACTGGCGGTGCATGGCGTGGGCATGGCCGACGAGTGGCCGGTGGTGCCGTTGCATGTGGACTTTGAGCGGGCTTACGATGGCGTGTTTGAGCAAAATATGGTGATCTGCGTGGAAAGCCTCATGGCCGAAGCGGGATCTGAAAGCGTCAAACTGGAAACCCAGGTGCGCATCACCGAGCACGGCGCGGAACGGCTCGACACGTTTCCCTTTGAAGAGGTGTAACCCCAGTGGAGCTGACGGCGGAACAATCGGGATGGCTGGACGGTGCAGGCGGCCCTGCCCTTAAATGGGCCATGAGGTTCAACCATGAGCTCGGGATGTTCTTCGATGCACCGCGCATGGTGTCCATAGGCTCTGCCCACTTTGCGCCCGACACGCGCATGGCCGGCCAGGCGGGAATGGATCTTCTGGTGAAGCTGGTGGAGGATGGCGCCAAGGCGGTGGTTCCGGGCTACCTCGATCCCTGCTCGGTGGATGTGGGGCGTGCCGCTGAACTTGTCGCGAACTATGGCCTGTCGGAAGCCTTCGTTGCCGAAGACCGCGAGCTGTTCCGGCTGTGTGTTCAGCTTGGATTTCTGCCTACCCAAAGCTGCATCAACTATCAGACCGTCACCCCGCCACGCTTTGGCGAGCATGTGGCCTGGGGCGATACGGGCGCGGCCATATCGGCGAATGCCCTTTTTGGCGCGCGGACAAACTTTGAAGGCGGCCCCTCTGCCCTGGCCTCTGCGCTGACCGGCTGCACACCCGCCTACGGCATGCATGCGGCTGAGAACAGGCGCGCCAATCTGAAGATCAAGATCGAGTGTGAGCCGCAAGAAATCGCCGACTGGGGGGCGATTGCCGCTTGGGCCGGAGGCCTGGCTACGGGCTATGAAACGGTGCCCGTATTCTATGGCTCTTTCGCCCCACCCAGCTTCAACATGCTCAAGCAGTTGGGGGTGGCGCTGGCCAGCTATGGCGGCCATGCCATGTTCCATGTGGTCGGGGCAACACCTGAGGCACCGAGCCTGGAGGCGGCCTGTGGAGGCGCCAGTCCAAAGCAGGAAAACATCATAAGTCGGCAGGATTTAGAGGCCGTCTTTGACCGAAATACTCCATCATCGCGCGATGTGGACTTGGTGGTCTTCGCGGCCCCCCAGCTCTCTGTGGATGAGGTTGCCGGGATTGAGACTGCGCTTGGCGGACGGCGCGTTCATGGCAATGTGAAACTGATTATTGCAGTGGACCCGCAAGTGAAATCCCAGGCCGATCATGCGGGGCTGACGGACCGGCTGGAGGCCCAAGGGGCAGAGTTTTCCACAGGCACCTGCTTCTATAGCGAAGCCCCTCTGTTTCGCGAAGCCACGGGCTGGCGCACGGTGGTGACCAACTCGGCCAAGCTGGCCAACACGCTGGCCTCGGCCGGGTATGAGACGGCTCTGCGCCGCATGGCGATCTGTGCAGATGCGGCAACGGCGGGAGTGCTTGCCCAATGAGCGCTGAGAAACCGGTTCAGGAGTTGAACGGAGGGCGCGGCTTGGGTCCGGATGTCTCGGGACCTGCATTGGTCTCCGCGCACGGCTTCGGCGTGCGCTACGACCTCAGCCCCGAAACGGGCATCATCTCCAACAAGGATCACGACCTTTATGGCCAGTCCGTTGCCGGACGCATATTGGTTTTTACCAGACCTAAGGGGGGTGTGGCCGCATCCTGGTCACTTGCCGAACTGAAGCGCCGCGGCATGGCACCTCTTGGTATCGTGTTCCAGCGCGCCAGCCCGATCTTTGCTCAAGGGGCCCTGTTTGCCGGCCTGACCTTACTGCACCGTTTGGACGATGACCCTTGTGCAGTGATTAAGACCGGCGATCGCTTGAGCCTCTATCCGCGCTCAGGGAGGATTGAGATCTACCGATGAAGCCTTGTGTTTTGGGCCCAACTGCCCCATTTGGCTGTTGTACCGGCTGCCCATGATTCTAAGAGGTTCATCCCATGAGATTCGCCATCGCCCTTGCCCTCTGCCTTGCCCTGATCGCCCCGGCCGCGGCGGAAGAGGCCCGCTACCGGCTGGAGCTGCAGATCTCCTGGAGCAAGGCCACCCATCCGCATGACTGGCCTGAAGCCGGCGGCCACATGTCCGGCCTGGTGGGCGCCACCCATAACAGCCGCTACGTGATGTTTGCCGACGGTCGGACCGCATCCAGCGGGCTTAAGCTGGTGGCGGAGAACGGCCGGGCCGGCATTATGATGGCCGAGTTCACAGAAGCTAAGCGGCGCGGCCGGATTGGCGAGATTTTACAGGCCGGCGGCATCGATAAGGTGCCTGGTGCCATCAGGCTGGAATTCACCGCCAAGGAAAGCCACCCATTGGTCTCCTTCGTGACCATGCTCGCGCCCAGTCCTGACTGGTTCACCGGCGCCGGTTCCGTTCCCTTGCGCAAGGAGGGCGAGTGGGTGAAGCGCCTCAGAATTCCGTTGTGGGTGTGGGATGCGGGCACGGACAGCGGCTCGTCCTATCTGTCCGCCAACATGGAGACGCAGCCGGCCCAGTCGATACGCCTTCTGGCAACGCCTCACGTTTTGGACGGTCGGGGTCTGGCGAAAGTGGGTTCAGCCCTTCTCACGCGGATCGACAAATAGCCCTCAAGCGGCCAGCGCGGAGCGGATGGGAGAACCTTTGGGCAGGCATTCTTGTGGAAATTCGACGACCACTTCGGTACCCGCGTCCACCTTGGAGCGGATCTCCATAAGGCCACCGTGCAGGCGCACCAGGCCATCTACAATCGGCAGACCCAGCCCCACGCCTTCTTTGGCCATGTCAAAGGACTTCGTGCTCTGACCGAATGAGGTGAGCACTTCGGGAATTTCCTCTTCGGCAATGCCGATACCGGTGTCCCGCACAGAAAGCTGCAAGGTCCCCAGCCGCGTCATGGCGATGGTCAGCGTGACCCGGCCGCCTTCGGGGGTGAACTTGATGGCGTTGGAGAGGAGGTTCAGACAGATCTGCTTGAGCGCCCGCTCGTCCGCCATCATCTTCGGCAAGCGCGGCTGGGCAATCAGCTTCAGCGTCAGATTGCCATTGTCGGCCTGAAGTTGAACAAGATCGATACACTCCTTGGCGATCTTGGCGATCTCCACCGGCTCCAGATGCAGGTGATACTTGTTGGCTTCCAGCTTGGTGTGATCCAGGATCTCGTTAATCAGGCCCAGCAGATAAGTGCCTGCAGCGTGGATATCGCCGGAATATTCTTTGTAGCTGTCCACATCATGGCTGCCGAGCATCTCTTCCTTCATGATTTCAGAGAAGCCGATCACCGCGTTGAGCGGCGTGCGCAGCTCGTGGGACACCGTGGCCAAAAACCGGGTTTTTGATGCGGCATTGTGCTCTGCCCGGCGGCGCGCCTCATCGGAGACGGCGTTTGAGCGTTCCAGTTCAGCGATGAGGGCATCCTTCTGAGCTCGGAACTCCAGCATGTCGCGGGCGGTCTGTTGGATCCGTTTGGCGAGCTGCACGAAATAGAGCTCCACCAGAACGGCAATACCGGCCATGGCCAGGTAGAGCGGCTCACCGGCCAGGGTGCATTTCAGCACAATGGCAAGCGTGATCGGCACGGTGCCGGCAAAGATGATCGGCAGGAAGTGGGCCGACACCACCAAGCGCACGGAGGTCACAACAATGAGCGTCGCCACCATAAAGACCCGCTGCACATCGGTGGCTGGATCCCAGAAGGCGAACAGCAGCGAACACCAGGCAAGCGCAAAGGCCAGTTCTGAGGAGGCGAGCCGGGACGCCCACTTCACCATGTCCACCTTGCGCGGATTTTCCATCTGATAGTTGCGGCACAAGATGAGCTGGATGCCCTGGCAAATCAGCACAGTGCTCAGCCAATAGCCCACCGACGTCATGGGCGACCACATGAGGGCGGCCATGGCCATGAGGATGGCCAGAGCCGGCATGGCCAGCGAAAGATTGTTCTGTTGCGCAACGAAGAGGGTCAGGAGTTCCTGATCGTAGGTGAGGCCGGTCTTCCGGCTCTTGGGCAGGTGCAAGCGGCCGCCAAGCGCGTTCTTCGGCCAAGCCGAACGCCCGGCAGCGATTTTGTCACCCTCATTGAGGCTGGCAGCAGTCATGACCCGTCCCTTTAGTAACTGCGTCTGTTTTTGTCGCGCAGTTATCCCTTGGCCGATCAGACTAGCGGGGAAACCTTAAAATTGGCTCAGCTCAGTTGGTGAAGGAGGTGCTAACCGGATTGGAACAATTTTGTCATTTTTTGCGGCTGTTCCAAGCCGGCAAAGTGTTCCACGGCGCCCTCCATACTGGCGATCGCCTCCCAGTTGGCGGCGATGTCCTCAGCGGAGGCATCCGGTCCGAGATAGACCCCGGGCGTCTCCAGCAACGCCGCCCGGGCAAAGCCGCCGGCCCCTGCACACAAGATCGTGCCCGTTGGGGCATCGCCGCCGGCCAGATAGATCACCGCAGGCGAGACCTTTTCGGGCTTGAACATGTCCTCGGCCTCAGCGGGGAAGATGTCTGAGGTCATCTGGGTCCAGGCGGTGGGGGCAAGCGCGGTGCAGCGTATGTTGTACTTCTCGCCCTCCAGCTTCAGGGTGGAGATCAACCCCAGAACCCCCATTTTGCCTGCGCCATAGTTTGACTGACCAAAATTGCCGTAGAGCCCGGATGAGGAGGTGGTGACAATGACCCGGCCGTAGGACTGCTCGCGCATGATGGGCCAGACCGCGTGCGTCGCCATAACCGTGCCCATCAGATGCACGTCCAACACCTTTTGAAAGCCGTCCAGCGTCATATTGTGAAACGCTTTGTCGCCCAAGATGCCGGCATTGTTGACCAGCACATCGATACGGCCCCAACGCTTCATGACCTCGTCCACCATGGCCGCCACGCCGCCCTCGTGGGTGACGCTGGCACCATGGGCCATGGCTTGGCCACCGGCCGCCTCGATCTCAGCCACCACCGATTGGGCGGCTTCAGACGGTCCGCCGGAACCATCGGGCTCAGGTCCCAGATCATTGACCACAACGGCGGCCCCGCGACGCGCGAACTCCAAAGCGTGGCAGCGCCCGAGCCCGGCACCAGCGCCCGTTATCATCACCACTTGATCGTCAAACCGGATTTCCATGCCAATCGCCCTTTTTTGTTACCGCCGGTGTTCCAGCGGCGCATAAATGCGGATAGGCTTGATCCGGTCAAGGGACAATCAGACGCGAGCGCTGGATATGAAAATCATCGAAGATGGCAGAGCACCTAATCCGCGTCGGGTGCGCATATTCCTCGCCGAAAAAGGCATCGAGATCGACTATGAGCAGATCGACATCAATGCCGGGGAACACAAATCGGAGGCGATGACAGCGCTCAATCCGATGCAGCGCATTCCCGTGCTGGTCTTGGACGATGGCACGGCCATCTCGGAAACCATCGCAATTTGCCGCTATTTCGAAGCGCTCCAACCCGATCCGCCCCTGATGGGGACCACGGCCCTGGAAAAGGCGGTGATTGACATGTGGCAACGCCGGGTGGAGGAGAAGCTTCTGATGCCCGTGGCCCAGGTCTTGCGCCACACAAACCCGCGCATGGCGGCGCTGGAAAACCCCCAGGTGCCCGAATGGGGCGAAGCCAACCGGCCCCGGGTGGAGTGGATGCTGGATGTGCTGGACGCCGAACTTGCCGATCGCAACTATATTGCCGGCAATGACTACAGCCTGGCGGACATTTCCGCGCTCGTGGGCACAGACTTTATGCGGGTCATCAAGACCGACATAGGTGAGCGGGATAATCTGAGACGCTGGCATGACCGGGTTTCGGCCCGCCCCAGTGCGTCAGCGTGAGCGCCAGCCTCAAAGCGTTGGTTGATGAGGTCCGGGCCTGCCGCCTCTGCCGGGAGACGTCTGAGGCAACGCCCCTGCCCCATGAGCCCAATCCTGTGCTGCAGATCAGCGCCAGCGCGAAAATCCTGATCGCCGGCCAGGCGCCGGGCACCCGTGTGCACGCCTCGGGCCGCCCGTTCACCGATCCCTCAGGCGACCGCCTGCGCGCCTGGATGGGGGTGGATGAGACCGTGTTCTATGACGCCAGCAAGATTGCCATCGTGCCCATGGGCTTTTGCTTCCCGGGCCTTGATGCCAAAGGGGGCGATCTGCCGCCGCGCAAGGAGTGTGCGCCCCGCTGGCGGGCCCAGTTGATGGAACATCTGAGCGATGTGGGGCTTATTTTATTGATCGGGCAATATGCGCAAGCCTGGCATCTGGGCCCTGACCGCGGGAAAACCCTCACCGCCACAGTGCAGAATTGGCGCGATTATGCGGAAACGTTCGATCCGCCCATCCTCGTCCTGCCTCACCCCTCCTGGCGCAATAACAGATGGTTGAAGGCCAACCCTTGGTTTGAAACCGAAATTTTGCCCCATTTGCAAAGACAAGTGAAAGAACTTCTGAGCTAACCTCTCCCCCATGAGAGCCATGCGTGCCTTTGTTGTCGGATTTGCGCTGCTGATCTTAAGCGCCTGCACCACGCCCCAGATCCAGGAACTGGGATTAGCGGTCAATGAGCCGTTCCTGGATGGCGAGACCGCGGTGATGGCCGACGGCGCGCGGTTGCCTATGCATGTGTGGCGCGCCAAGAAGCCCAAAGCGGTGGTGGTGGGTGTCCATGGCATGAACGGCTACGCGGAAGACTTCGGACTGCCGGGTCCCTGGTTCGCCAAACGGAACATCAGCTTCTACGCCTATGATCAACGCTCATTTGGACGAACGGACAAGGCAAAGCGCGGCCTTTGGCCGGGCGGCGAGGCCATGGTGAGCGATCTGAAGAGCGTTTATGCGTTGGTTCAGCAAAAGCACGAAGGCCTTCCCGTATATGTGATCGGCCTCTCTATGGGTGGGGCGGTGACCATGAAGGCCTTGGACAACGGCCTGGAGCCGGCAGGTGCCGTGCTGGTGGCGCCGGCGGTGTGGGGTTGGCGGGCGATGAACCCGTTCCTCAAATCCACTTTGTGGATCACCGCTCATGTGGCGCCCAGCTACTCACCCACGGGCGAGAGCCTGGATATCTGGCCGTCTGACAACATCGAGGTGCTGCGCGCCATCGGCAAGGATCCGCTGTATCAGTCCAAAACCCGGACGGACACCATCTATGGATTGGTCACGTTGATGGACGAGGCCTACGATTCGGCCGAACGGCTCAAGAGCCCGGTGCTTTATCTTTATGGCAAGAACGATCAGATTGTACCGGCAGACCCCACCCACAAGGTGATCGGCCGCATCCGCGCGCCCAAGCGCGTGGCAATCTACAAGAACGGCTGGCACATGCTGATGCGCGACAAACAGCGCGAGGTGGTGTGGAAGGATATTGCGGCCTGGATCGCAGACAAGCGCGCCCCCCTGCCCTCCGGCGAGGAGCAGAAGGTGAAGAAGGTGGCGCAGAAGTAGGCCGACCTCACGTTTGCCTGGGTGCGCGCAAGTTCCGCGTCCCTGCGAAAGCAGGGACCTTCTGAGCAAAGAGAAAGATCCGAGCTATGGGCCCCTGCTTTCGCAGGGGAACGGAGGGTCAACCAATATCGCTTGAGTTGACCAGCGAAACCCCTATCTCCCCAAACGCCTTCCGCGAGGCCTCGGCCGAACCGTCCAGATCGATCGCCCGGCAGGCATCCTCGATCACCAATGCTTCAAAGCCTTGTGCCCTTGCATCCTCCGCGGAGAACCGGACGCAATAGTCAAACGCCAAGCCGCAGGCGAACACCCGATGAAAGCTGCGCTCGCGCAGATATCCGGTGAGCCCTGTAGGCGTCTGCTTATCATTCTCAAAGAAAGCCGAATAAGAATCGATCTCGGATCGGAACCCCTTGCGGATCACCATCTCAGCCTTGTGCCACTGCAAGCCGGCGTGGAACGCTGCACCCTCGGTGCCTTGGATGCAGTGGTCCGGCCATAGGGTCTGCGGACCATAAGGCATGGTGGTCTCACTGAACGGCGCTGCCCCCGCATGTGAGGAGGCAAAGGAACTGTGGCCTGCCGGATGCCAGTCTTGCGTGAGGATGACATGGTCGAACCGTTCGATCAGCCCATTGATCACCGGCACAATGTCGTGCCCGCCCGGCACGGCCAACTGGCCTCCGGGGCAGAAATCATTCTGAACATCGACCACCAAAAGCACATCGCCGGCTTGGGATGACATGAGTGCAGATCCTTTGACATTCCCGGCCCGGTGTATCCGGGCCCTCACACGCCCCAAGTATCACGGATTGGCGAGACGGGGATAGCCGTTCGAGCGTGTTGCTCACCGCTGGTGCGTTTGCCAATCCGGATCGACGAAATAGGGCAGGTTCGAGGGCGGCAGCGGCGGCTTTCCGGCGATCATATCGGCTGCTTTTTCACCGATCATCATGGTGGGGCAATTGAGGTTTGCTGATGGAATGATGGGCATGATGGAACCATCGGCTACACGCAAACGGTCAATACCCCGGACCCGGCAGGTGGGGTCCACCACCGCGCGGTCATCGGACCCCATGCGGCAGGTGCCGCACGGGTGGTAGGAGGAATAGCAGGTGGCGCGGATCCACGCCTCCAAGGCCTCATCGGTCTGAACATCCGCGCCTGGAAAGAGCTCTTCGCCCACATAGGCTGCAAGCGCCGGCTGGCGCAGGAGCTCGCGGGTGAGATGGAACCCGGCTTTGAGTTCCTCCATATCTTCCGGGTGGCCCAGCATGTTGGTTGAGATCGCCGGCGGTGCGTGAGGATCCGGAGAGGTGAGCCGCACGTGGCCCTTGCTCAAGGGGCGTTGATTGGAGATCTGAAGCTGGAAGGCATGCTGCTTCATGAACTCCGCGCTGCCCTCGGCCACGGCAATGCCAAGGAGCGCAATCTGAAGATTGGGAAAGCGGATGCCCGCCTTGGTGCGCAGGAAGGCCACCGCGTTGAAATGATTGTTGGCCAGCAGCCCGCGCCGGGTAAAGAGCCAGTCGAGAACACCCTTGGCCTGGGACAACAGATTGAGGTGCTGATACAGCGTCACCGGCTGGGTGCAGGACACCTGGACCGCCGTTAAGGGATGGTCTTGCAGGTTTTCGCCCACCTCAGACGCATCGAGCATCACCTCCAGCCCATGCTCACGCAAGTGCGCCGCCGGCCCGATACCCGACTGCATCAGAAGTTGGGGCGTGTTGAAAACGCCGCCACTGAGGACGACTTCCCTGTTGGCGTTCGCGGTTTCTGTCTGCCCGCCCCGTTCGTATGTCACGCCCCTTGCGCTGCGCCCCTCCAGCACCACGCGTGTGACGTGACAGCCGGTCATGATCTTCAGGTTGGACGGGGGGTTGCGCAAATAGCAGTAGGAGGCCGAGGAGCGCCGGCCGTCCGCGACGTTCTTGGGAAAGAGGCCGAAACCATCCTGCTGGTGCCCGTTCACATCCTCCGTACTGAGGTAACCGGCCTCGGCGCCCGCGGTCAGGAATGCTTGTTCCAGCGGGCCCGGCGGCACTGTGGAGGCCTTGATGGGACCTTCCGCGCCCCGATAGTCCGTCGGGCCGTCCACACGGGTCTCAAGGCGTCTGAAATATGGCAGAACCTCCGCATATGACCAGCCATCAGCTCCTGCCTCTGCCCACCCCTCATAGTCCAGCGGATGGCCGCGCAGATAGAGCTGACCGTTTATGGAGGACGAGCCGCCCAAGACCCGGCCTCTGGGCATCTTCACCCGGCGGTTGTTGAGGAACGGTTCGGGCTCGGTCACGTAGCTCCAGTTATACTTCGGCTCATCATAGGCGTAGCGCATGGCGGCCGGAATGTGGAACAGCGGGCTGCGGTCGGGGGGGCCGGCCTCCAGCAGCAGCACCGTCGTTGCAGGGTCTTCAGCGAGACGCGCAGCAATGATGGCGCCTGCGCTGCCTGACCCCACGACTATGTAGTCAAAGCTTGCCACCTTTGGCCCAGTTCAACGCTGTGCTGCGCGTTGTCTGTCCAGCTCCCGGGCGATGCGCTCTGCGGCCGATGAAATGTGACTGTGCATCAGATCCACCGCCACCCCCGCCTTGCCCGCCGCTACGGCATCCAGAATGGCCGCATGCTCATTGTGAAGATGCCCCCGCATGCCGCGCATCACCAGCATCTGGGCAAAACGCGAGATGGCCTCGAATTGATCATCGATCAGCTTCAGGGCGCGCTTCTGCCCGGACGGGGCAATCAAAGCGAGATGGAACTGCCGGTTCAACTCGACCTTCTCCATATAGTCCGTTGCCGCTTCATCTTCGCTGATCAGCTCCGCACAGCGCTTGAGGCTGGCGTCATCGTGGGCCGGCACGGCCATTTCCAGATAGAACGGCTCCAAGGCCAGGCGCACCGTGTTGATCTCCAGGATCTCCGCGATCTCCAGCGGCGCCACGATGGGGCTACGGTTGGGGCGCAGTTCCATCAGGCCTTCGGCGGCGAGCATGCGGATGGCTTCGCGCACCGGAACGATGCTGACGCCCAGATCATTGGCGATACCTTGGATCTTCACCTGGCTGCCCGCCTTCAGATTGCCGGACAGGATGAGTTCACGCAAGCGGGCATAGATGGCCTGGGGCGCATCGCCCAGCTCAAGTGGGGCAAGGCGCGTGGGCGCTTCCAGGTGTGCTGCGTCGGTCATGGACCCTCAGCTTCCAAGAGCTTGCCATACCCTCTGATGGGCGTGGCATAGCCTGCGGTGCGCACGGCCTGCCAGAAGGAGGCCTGGTTGGAGGTTACTACCGGTTTTCCGATTCGCTCCTCGATCTCAGCAACAACCTGGACGGCGCGGAAATCGGTGCACGAGATGAAGAGACCTTCGGCTGCAGGATCATCTGCCGCCAGGGCGCCTGCAATGATGGATTGAGGCGTTACCGCGCTGATGTCGCGGGTGACGACAATGTTGAAATTGGTCACCTTGACCACTTCAACGCCGCCCTCCTCCAGAGCTGCCACCGTTGTTGTGGTGACCTCGTCGGTATAGGGCGTGAACGCGGCGATGCGTTTCAGGCTCAGTGCCTTGAAGGCCGCGTGGGCCGCTGTGATCGGGGTCACGCACTCCGCCTCTGGACGCACGGACTTCACCTGCTTGGCCACATTCTCATAACCGATCGTGGCGGTGCCGGAGGTGCAGCCATAGATCACCGCATCCAACCGCCCGCCGGGCAGGATGGTGTCCGTGGCCGAGGCCAGCTCGTCCACCATGGCCGCCAGGGTTTCCGGATCGCAGGTCTCCGCAAACGGCACCCGGGCGGTGAACAAGGTGACCTCCCCGTCGTCCGGCCGCATGGCCATCATGTCCCGCTCGATCACATAATCATTGTCCAGTGCCAGAAGGCCGATCCGGTACCGGCCTTGCTCATAGTCCAGGGTGTAGCCTTCGGGCGGTCTGTTGAATGCGGGTGCGGACATGGGGCTGCCTTAGATGGAGCGGATGCGAAGATCGGCCATGGGATCGGACAGGAGATCAGCCCCGGTGTCCGTGATGACCCAATTGTCTTCTGCGTTGATGAAGCCGAAATGGTTGGAGAAGTTGGGATTGCAAGCGAACACCATGCCCGGCTCGAACACGATGTCTTCAAAGGCCGCGAGCGAGGGATACTCGGTGGTCTCAAACCCCACCCCGTGCCCGACACGGCCCACGCCGGAGGTCTGCATGCCGGCCGCTGCCAGTTCCTGGTTCACCACGTCGATCAACTCAGCCGGGGATTTGCCCGGCACCAGGCAGGCATCGGCCTTGCGGCGCACGCTCATCATCCAGTCGTAGAACTCCGCCAGCTCACTTGAGGGCTCGCCAACGACGAACGTGCGGGCGAGGTCTGAGGTGTAGCCCTTGTGGGTGATGCCCACATCGAAGCCCAGGGCTTCACCCTCCACGATCTTGCGGTCCGTGGGCGAGAGGATCATGCCCGTGGTACCTTCCGGCTTTGCCCCGGCGATAACCGATAGCAGGGTGAGCGTCTCCGCCCCTGCCTCAAAGAGGGCCGTGCGCAGGATGCGGGCCACTTCGTTCTCCGTCATCCCCGGCTCCAGACGCGGGAGGATGTCCACTTGGGTCTGTGCATTCATGCGCGCCGACTTGCGCATATAGTCGATCTCGGCCGGCGATTTGATCAGCCGTGTGTCGAGAATGATCTGTGCTGCATCCACGAACTCAGCGTTCGGTAGGCTGGCGATGATCTCGTTGAAGGCCTTGTAGCTGATGCCGAGATATTGCTCGCGGCCCATCTCCGTGCCGATGCGCGCTTTGGAAAGGCCCATCTTGTCCAGAACGCCGGAGACGAACTCCACATGGCCCGTCAGCCCGCCGATGGTCTCGATCTTCTCAATCCACGTGGTGGTGACCACCTGGGCCACCTCGAACGGCATGGTGATGAGTACCGGATCATCATCCTTGGGCAGGATGAACATGTAGGAGCGGATCTTATCGATGGGGTTTTGGGCCGAGCGGTGACCGGTGAAGTACTCGTAGTTCAGACGCTCGGTGATCCACAGAGCGTCCAAATTCTGCTCTGCCATGAACGCGCGCGCCTTGTTCCAGCGGGCTTCATACTCCGCTTTGGGAAAATCAGGATAAGTCGGCGCCATATTCGTCTCCACAACTCTTGACTCTCTCATTTTCATCGATGATAAATCATATATGATTTTTGACAAGCGCTAAATCCCAAACCTGGAAAGGGTGTTCAATGTCCGCAGTTTCGATGGGTGATCTTGGGCCAGGACAGCGGTTTGCCCGCCGGGCGGAGGTGCTCGGCAAGTCGATTTATGATCACCCTCCCGGCGTCACCGTGCTCTCCAGTGGCCTCGCCTATCCTCCTTGCCTGCCGGATGTGGTGCACGAGGCGGCCAACGCGGTGAGCGAGCATGTGGCGAGCTCCCTGCAATATGGCCCGCTCATGGGCCTACCCGATCTGCGCGAGGCGATCACAGCATTTGTGCGCGAGGACGGGGTGAAGATCGGCGTGGACAATGTGCTGGTCACCTATGGGGCAAAGAACGCGCTGGATCTGGCCTGCCGGGTTTATCTGGAGCCTGGCGACAGGATGATCGTCACCACACCCTCCTACATGACAGCGCTTCAGATCATGCGCACGCACGGCGTGAACTTTGTGGGTGTGGGCCAGGATGATGAGGGGCTGGATGTGGCCGAGTTGGAGGAGAAGCTAAAGCGCCTTCAGGCCAACGGCGAGCGCATGCCGAAGCTCCTGTTCGACATACCCGACTTCCACAACCCCACCGGCATCACCATGTCGCTCGCCCGGCGCGAGGCACTGATCGAGCTCGCCAAGCGCTATAACTTCATCATCCTGGAGGACGACCCCTACCGGCGCATCCGCTTTGAGGGCGAGCCCATCCCTCCCCTCAAGGCGCTGGACGATGCCGGCGTGGTGATCGCGCTGGGAACGGTATCGAAGATCCTCGCACCGGGCTTACGCCTCGGCTGGGCGATCGGGGAGCCGGAGATCATCCGCCGCATGGCCATGCAGAAGGCCGATGGTGGCTGCAACCCTATGGCCCAGCGCATCGTGGTGGACCTGATGCGCTCCAACAAGATGCAGAACCATATCGATGAACTAACCGCGGAAATGCGCCTCCATCGGGACGCCATGATCGAGGCCTTTGCCGAGCATCTGCCGGAGGCCAAGATCCGCACGCCCAATGGGGGCTACTTCCTGTGGGCGGAACTGCCCGAAGGCGTCGATGCGGAGCGCGTCACGGAGCTGGGCGTGGAACATGGGGTGGAGGTCTCCACCGGGCGCCTGTGTTTTGCCGAGGACGGGCCCGACAACTTCCTGCGCATGGCCTACAGCTTCGTCTCTGCCGAAAAGATCCGCGAAGGCATCTCCCAGCTCGGCGCGGCCTATCGCCAATACAAGGCTGAGGCGTAGCGCCATGCCCACTCCCATCGTCAGTAACGAACCGGTTTGCGAAATAGATCTGGATGCAGAGGGCAAGCACCACGGTTATGTGCGCATCCAGTTTTCCTCTGACCGCTCCGCCTATGGCTGGCAGCCGGTGCCCATCATGTCCATCAAGAACGGCGAAGGCCCCGTTGTGGTCATCATCGGGGCCAATCATGGGGATGAGTATGAAGGGGTCTCCATCGCATCCGGGCTTTATCAGGAACTGGACGTTGGCGATGTGACCGGCCAGATCATCTTCCTGCCCGCCTTGAACGCCCCGGCCTTTTACGCCGGACGCCGCACCTCGCCGCTGGATGAAACCGGCGAGGCCAACCTCAACCGCATGTTTCCCGGTGTTCAGAACGGCTCACCCACAGAGATGATCTGCTGGTGGGTGACCGAGCGGCTTCTGCCGCGGACGGACGTGATCTTCGATCTGCATTCGGCGGGCAAGTCCATCGACCATCATCCTTCAGTGAAGATCCGCCTGATCGGCGATGAGGCCAAGGATGCCCTGCAGATGCGCATCCTCGAGCTGTTTGGTGCGCCCCTGGGCATCGTGGGCGACCGGGTGACGGAGACCACCCTCTCCTCTGCCGCGGCGCGCCATGAGATCATCTATGTGTCCACCGAGCTTGGCGGGGCCGGCAAGATCAGACCCTGGATCCGCGACTTTGCCTATAACGGCCTGAAGCGCTGTCTGCGCGAGATGGCGGTGCTGCCCGCAAGCCTGGACCTGCCCCCGCCTGAACACAAGGTGGCGCTGAAGGCCATGCAGAAGGGCGACCAATATATCTTCGCTTACAAAGACGGCATGTTCGAGCCCCGGGTCAACCTGGGCGATGTGGTGGAAGACGGCCAGTTCGCCGGCTACATCTGGGACCTGAAAGCCCCGTGGACAGAGCCGGAAAAGCTTTACTTCAATAAAGGGGGCGTGGTCTTCTGCAAGCGCACTCCGGCCTTGTGCGAGGTTGGCGACACCCTCTTCTTCACCCTCCTCGATTATGAAGAGCAAACCTGATGGCGCAGTCAAATTCCTACGACGAGCTGGTGACGCAAACCCATAACGGCCATGGCCTGCCCGCCAGTTGCTATAAAGACCAGGCGTTCTATGAGCGTGAACTCAAGACCGCCTTTGCCAACAATTGGGCCTGCATTGGCACGGTCAACGACGTGCCCGAGGCGGGCGACATCAAGACCATGGTGTTTGCCGGCGCCAGCCTGCTCATGGTGCGCGGGCGCGATGGTGAGGTGCGCGTCTTCCACAATTACTGCCGCCATAGGGGTCTGCGTTTGGTGAACGAGCCGTGCGCCAAGCGCAACCGCCTGGTCTGCCCTTATCACGGCTGGATGTATGAGCTGGACGGCGCCCTCATCCGCACGCCCCATGTTGCCGGGCCCGATGACCATGACGGAGAAAAGGCGGGCATCGATCTGCCCGACGGGCTCCATGGCGTGCGCATGGCGGTGTGGAACCAGCTGGTGTTTGTCAATGTATCGGGCACGGCGGACGAGTTTTCCTCCGTTATCTCTGTGCTTGAAGAGCGCTGGAGTGATTATGATTTCTCCGGGCTGCACGAGGCGGAAGTCTCCACCTATGGTGTGGGCTGCAACTGGAAGCTGGCGGTGGAGAACTTCATCGACGTCTACCACGTGCCTTATGTGCACCCCGGCCTTGAGAAATATAACAGCTTCCGCGACCACTATATGGTGCATGACGGACTGCTGAGCGGTGAAGGCAACAACAATGTGGAGCCCACCGACGATGCTGTGGGCAAACTGCCGGAGTTTCCAAACCTGCCGGAGGAGAAGCGCCACACGCTGGAGGCTCTGTCGCTCTTTCCCAACTTGCTGATCACCGTGACAGTGGACTATCTTCGTGTCATCATTGTCGAACCGTTGGGCCCTGAAGCCTGCCGGGAGCATGTGAAGATCTTCGTCAACGGCGAACATGCGGCCACGAGTTCCGAGCTCGCCGAACATCGCACGCAACTGCGTTTGCGGTTTGAGGAGTTCAACAACGAAGATGTGGAGATTGCCGAGGAGCTGCAGCGCTCCATGAACGGATCGGCCTTTCAAAAAGCGTACCTTTCGCCCGCGTTTGATAAAGCCGTTCAAACCTTTCAAATGCGGATCGCGGAGGCCGTTGCACAAGAGCCCGATTAGGGTGAAACTCAACGCAGACTAAAAAACCGGGGAACAACTTGGGAGTGATTGATGAGGAAGAAGATTGAGACGTTTGGAAAGGTGGGCGATCGCATCACCTTTGGTTCTATCCCCGAGGCCGACAAGTCCTTTGTTGTCGACGCCTTGAACAAGGGCGCATCCCGGCGTCAGGTAATGGGCTGGCTCATGGCCATGGGCGCAACCGTGGCCACTGCCGGGTCGATTGTGACCTCGGCAACCGAAGCGATTGCCGCAACGCCGAAGAAGGGCGGCAGCATCCGCTTTGCCTGGGACCTGCACGGTCCGGACGACACGCTGGACCCGAACCTCTTTGCCCATAACCTGGACTATTGCCGCGGCCGGTTTGTCTACAACAACCTCTGCCGCCTGCAGGAAGACCTCACCGTGAAGCCGGAACTGGCCGAATCTTTCGAAGCCAATGCGGCCGCCACGGAGTGGACGTTTGAGCTGCGCAAGGACGTGATGTTCCATGACGGCTCGAAGATGACCGCTGATGACGTGGTCTATTCCATGATGCGTCACTTGGGCAAAGAGTCCACCTCCAAGGCGAAGGTTCTGGTGGGCGACATCAAGGAATGGAAGAAGGATGGCGAGCACACGGTGAAAGCCATTCTGGAGAACCCGAACGCGGAGCTCCCCATCGCGCTGGGCACGTTCCACTTCAAGATCCTGAAAGCCGGCACCACCGACTTCCAGACCGCCAACGGCACCGGCCCCTTCAAGCTGGCCGAATTCAAGCCGGGCGTGCGCACCAAGTTCCTGCGCAACGACGACTACTGGGGCAGCGAAGGCCCATATGTGGACGAAGCGGAGATCTTCGGCATCACCGACAGTGTGGCCCGGGTGAACGCGCTCATCAGCGGCGATGTTCATATGGCCGGCAACGTGGATCCCAAGTCCATCGGTCAGGTGGAAGCAGCCGACAATGTGGAGATTTTCTCCGTGCCGTCAGGCTCCTACATGAACTGGGTCGCACGCTACGACAAGAGCCCGGCTGGCGCCAACCACCTGGACTTCATCACAGGCCTGAAGCACCTGCAGCGACGCGACCGCATCCTGAAGGTGATCCAAAAGGGCGTGGGCGACATTGGCAACGACCAGCCGGTCGGGCCCGCCTATGGCGCGTCCTGGTGCAAGGAATCCAATGATCCGGTCATGTTCCCCTACGACCCGGACAAGGCCAAGTTCCACCTTAAGAAGGCGGGCATCACGTCTGCCCAGATCGATGTGGCGGAAGTTGGCCCCGGCCTCACCGACATTTGCCTGCTGCTGCAGCGCGAGTGCAAGAAGGTGGGCTTTGACCTCAATGTGAAGAAGGTGCCGAACGATGGCTATTGGGGCGCGATCTGGAACAAGACGCCCATGCACGTGTCGTCCTGGAACATGCGCCCGAGCGCCAACGTGATGATGACATTGGCCTATAAGTCCGATGCACCGTGGAACGAAAGCGCCTGGGGCGATGAGCGCTTTGACAAACTGCTCACCCTGTCGCGCGGCGAGTTGGACCCGGCCAAGCGCTATGAGATGAACTGCGAGATGCAAAAGATCTGCGCCGCCAAGTGTGGCACCGGCATCGCCACGCACCGGGCCTATATCGACGGCAAGGCCAAGACGGTGAAGGGCCTGCCGCGGGTTCCGCTGGCTGCCTTTGGTGGTCAGGAATGGCCTGAGTTCGTTTGGCTCGACGCCTGATCTCAGACACTGATCAGCGGGCGGGGATGAGGTATCTTCCCAAGATCTTCACCTCGCCCGCCTCCTCCAGCTGGATGATGAAGACTTCGCCTGAGCGCACCCATTCATCGGTGAGGCCGGTCACGTTGACCTGATGGGTCACCAGCATGACGGTCTCCTCCTCAGGCAGCGCCTTCAGATAGTCCTTTATCTCTTGGACTTGCGCGGGACCGGTTGAACGGTCCTGGAAGAAAGAGTTGAGCGGTGTGAAGTCTTTTGGCGTGCCGAGATCCAAAAGCTCTGCCGTCTCGCGGCATCTGCACCATCGACTGGTGAGCACCTGGGTGAAGGTGATGCCGGCATCTTTGAACGCTGCACCAATATCGCGGGACTGATCGCGCCCGCTGTCGCTCAGATTGCGCTGGGTTGTGCAGTCATTCAGTTTGAAATTCGCCGGATCCCCTCCCCCCGGGGCGAGCGCGTGGCGCATGAGCGCATGAACGCCGGGCTGTTTCAGCAACTGAAGGGCGTCTGCGTTCTGGGCGTGTGCGGGCGAGGAAATGAGGGCAACGAGCGCGATGCTCAACGCCGCGAAGAGCCAGTGTGCTGTCTTGTTCATTCGATCTGACATCCAATGTGACGAGTTAAGCGAGTATACGCCTGGGTGGTGACATTGGATTGTAGAGCTGGATGGGGCGCGGAAGGTCTGATGTTGGAGGCAGAGTGGATGTCGGCTTTGAGCCCTTTGTGGACGTTGGGGCTTGCTCTGTTGGACAACAGCTTTCGCCCACATAGTTGCCATTACCTCAAAGGGGACTGGCGCCACTTCTAGGCAGTTCGAGAGTTCGTGCCTCTGCATTGCGGGCGTTCCGGAGGTATTTTCAATCTCGGGAACTCAAAAAGCTCGCTATCGTAATCTAACCAAATTTGTTCGATAACAGGACTGTCCGTAAACGCATTTCAAAACCGGTTTCGTTTGATGGGATTTGAAAAAATATTGGAGCTTATCATTTTGTATCTCTTCGGATTTTTTTATCTGATTCCCGTTTTGCTTTTGGTGTCAGTAATAATCTACTCATTCTTCTCGAGACCCTATCCAAGCGCTCCAGGGACGCCGCCGAGTAGTGGATTCTATCTTTATCTGTCCGACGTGAAAAACAAGGGACTGCAAGCGTCGGGACGTACAGCGAAATGCTTTGCTCAGGTTGGCCGAGTATCGTTCGTTGCATTTCTTTGCGCAGTTTTCGTAGTTTCTGCGACGTCCATATATATTGTCGCCATGTATCGATAGGCGCGCCATAGGTGGATGGCAGGCTTGCCCTCGAAACCGATCTTTGCCTCGAAGGGGATTGATGACCCGTTTCGGAAGCCTCCCCAAGCAGGAAGGGCCGGTACAATGCTTTAGTTGGTCTCGGCTTGGAGGCATGCGTGAAGTCAAGGTCCGCGGTCAAACACGCCGACGATTGACGAGATCCAATGCTTCTTGATAAGCGTCGAATTCACGAGACGAGCAGCCGCGTGATAGCGGAGAATGTTGCTGTTCTCTGGAGATGTTTTGCCTGCCCACCCCAGCCCTGAGTTGCCATATTGGGGCCCTTAGCCATTCAACCACAGTGCACTTTCTTACATACGACAGGCTTTATGATGGGTACTTTTTCTAGCTAGAGCACGTACACCGGAGGGTATTCTAATCATGACGTGGAAGTTCTTTTTGGGAGTCGCATGTATATCAGTTGGCGGCATCGGGTTTTGTATTACTGCACTGCGTTGGGCGCGACGCGCTAACTCAATCGAGGGCGACCAAAAATTTCGGCCGAGCCGTAAAGAGATATTTGAGCTAATTACAGGCAATCTATTCCCGGTCTGTGTTGGATTTTTACTACTTTATATAGACTGGGTTCAGGCATAGCAGGAGCACTGCCCAGGGAAATGAGCTTGCTTGGCAAAGATGGCTGGTTGCTTTCACAATTTTTCTGGCTAACTCGTAAGCCTGCAATTCGCTACCGGCATATCTATCCGCCACGATGGGACAGGCCGCACAGTCTGAGCTTTGTCGGAGGGAATCCTAGCTTACCAAAAGACTGGTGCTGGCCGATCTTCGAGCCGACGGGGCAAGATATGACCTTTCTGGCTCAGGTGGACTGTGGCCAGCTTCCGCAGGTTGGTCCGCCAGGTCTGCTGCCATCCAGTGGCATCCTTTACTTTTTCATTGTCGAAGGCCCCGCGCCCTTAAAGGTCGCCAGCAAAATGGGACTAGGCAAGGTTCTATACTCTTCAAAGACTGACGACTTGCGGGTGCTCGAACCGCCAAGAGGATACCAATACCGTAGAAATGTTGCTGCTGATTTTCGCTACCTCTCCAAAGCTCAGTTTGAGGCCGATCCGGCGATCAGCCGCCTACCCAGATGGGAGATCGAGCCGTATGTTAGCAACACTTTTGGTCTTCCAAGCCTGTTACCGGCTTCTCTGATGAACATTGGCGACCTGGGTGCAGTTGCGGACGCGACAAATCGAGCCAGCGTCCGCGCTGGAACGAACGGTATGGAAAAGCAGGAAGCAGCAAACTTCCAACTTCAAGAAGGTGATCTGGAATTCGATGTTCGGGAGATTCCTTGCAATTGGCTCATGATAGAGCAGTTTGCTTCAAAGCTTTCAAAATCTGTTGCTGATAGAATTCGGCACTTTGAAGCCGGCCATCGCGAATATGGAGGCAGACAAGTTACGGAAAAAGACGTCAATTATTTGCAGAACCTTCGGGAGGAGGCTTCTAATTGGCTTGATACTGCGCTGGCCCACAAACGCCTGGAAGCTCCATCTGAAGAGCAAAAGAATTTGTTCCGACACTGGTGTTCCGATCCCATCAAACAGTCACAGATCAAACAAAAACATCTGAACGAAGCTGTCTCGGCAGCGTGGCAGGCAAAAGCCGTAGTAACGAACAAACTGGACTTGGGGCCCCTAATCTCGCCGCGGGAGTTTGAAGGATGGCTGGAAGAGAGCGTGTCGACAGGTGCACAGGCTGCGCTTTGTCATTCTGAAGAGGCCAGCAACCTAATTCCAACCAAGCTCGTATCTGCCATATCCTGGCAACACCGCCCAAACGGTGGCGACTTACAGACGCTTGGCTATCCGTCTGTCTTCCAGGAAAACAGTTGGAATCTCAGAAAATCGCATGTACCGCTGTTTCAAATTGGGAGCAATCCCAATTACCCAGGTCTGTGGTCTAGCATCGGCCTGAGTCATTTCTGGATGACAGAGGCAGACTTGCGAGCTGGTAGTTTCGAAAACGCTGTGGTGACTACAGATTTCACCATGTGAAGCCCCAAGCCACACAGAACATATAGAAGCCGGTGCCCAGAATCTGGTGCTTGGATCCCTCACTTGAGAATCCAGTTCCATAAGACCAAAAAGTCTCGTTTGCGAACTTCGGCCGCGTAGAGGACCCACGTGAGAGAGTCAAGATTGATAGGCTAAAGAAACAAACACTGCCAGAGCAACATTGTCTGCAAATGACACCTTACAGCAGTCCGCTGCTCCAAAAATGTTTCCGCTTTGCCCTCAACACCGGATATTCAACAACTCACCCGCGTCCAATCGAAAAGTCCGCACAGCGGACGTTGGCAGGTCCCGAATCTGCTAACCCACATTTACTGTCGGCGTTGAGCCCTTGGTGGACATTTGCTGTACCGCCCCAACGTCTGCATCTGCGGGTCCACTACTATCGCGATGGTTCTTCGGTCAGCCAAGTCTGAGATTTCGTTCTCATGTCGGATTAACCAACAGACTTGCGGGTTCCTTAACCTCGGCTTGGTAGGTTCGGGTCGGGTCAGCTACGTGGCGATCAGGATCATTGGTGTGCGTAAAATCATCGACGAACTCCGGCTCGCATTTACAAATGCAACAAGATTGGCCTGCCTCCGCGAAGCACTACAACCGCTGACGCCGGTTTCTTCAGTTACGTTGAGCGTACTGGTTGTTATCTCGCTGCTGCTTTATGCACTCTTGGATGCGCTCCATGCAGGCCAAAACCTGGCAATTTCTGAGCATGGTGTCTCGACATTCATCGCGGTCTGGACGGTCTTCGCAGGGCTCGTTGCACTGATTTGCGCCAACCGCACGCTCATGCCGCTGTCGCGCATTCTCGCCGACCTTACGGCCATTAGCTGCCTGTTTGTGTGCATCTACGCCATAGCCAAGGTATTGGTGGATCTAGCCTCAATGCTGGGTGTGGTCGGATCTTATGGTGAGGAAGAGATTCTGGCTTATGCATTCCTGCCCCTGGTCATCTTCCTGTGGAATCTCACAACCCTCTGGCGGGCAGGCCGCCGGTTCCTGCACAAGTCCATAAGGTTCTCCGGCCTGCGCCTGGTTATCGCAGCATGCCTGCCGGTGTTTCTGTTGCCTCAGTCGCCGCTTGTCCACGGCAGCGAAACAAGCTGGGAACGCCTTGACATTTGGGCGTATGGGCCCAGCTTTTGGCAGCGTGATCGCGAGCAGGCATCGACCCCCAGCCTGCCGCGGATCGATGTCGAACGTACCTATTACCGCCAAAACGAACTCGTCAGCCGGGCCCTGCAAACCGTCCGGCCCTCGAACGGCGGACAGTCACAGATGTTTTTCGTCGGCGCCGCTCCCTATGCCACACAGGATGTGTTCAAGCGCGAAGTCCTGAGCGCTCGTTCCCTGTTCGACAGGCGCTTCAAGACCAAAGACCGTTCAATTGTCCTGATCAATCATCGGGACACGATAAAGACCACTCCACTGGCGAGCGTTTCTAATCTGGAATTTGTGCTCCAAGAGATCGGTCACCGGATGAAGGCTGACAGGGACGTGCTTGTGCTTTTCATCACAACACACGGAACCCACAACCGCCTTTCGGTGCATTTCCCGTCTCTATCCCTGAATGACCTGACGGCGCCGCACCTTGCCCGGTTGCTGGACAAGTCGGGCATCAAAAACCGAGTGCTCATCATTTCTGCCTGCCATTCGGGCAGTTTCATTCCCCATCTTGCAGGCGAGAACACCATGATTCTCGCCGCCTCGCACGCGGATACGCAATCATTTGGCTGTTCCAATTCGCGCGAATGGACCTATTTTGGGGATGCTCTGCTCAATCACGCCATGCGCGAGAGCCGCTCATTCGTCACAGCGTTCAATAGGGCCAAACGATTGATCAGCACTTGGGAGGCGCGCGAGGGCCTTGCTCCTTCAAAGCCGCAAATCTCGGCCGGCCCGGCCATTTTGAACCTCCTGAACAAGATTGAGCGTCAGTTTGAAGACGGAGCTTCTTTGCAACGCTAGAAGCAGGGTGCGGTCTTGCGAACGTCTGCTCCGAGCCCATTGTGGACTTGCTATTTGGGGGTTATTAACTAGCAACACATGGATCTTAGATGGTTGTGTTCATGTTTTGGAAATCTAGGTAACAGAACCGTGTCATGACCCACGCAATAGGCTTACTATTCGTTTTCTTGGTCGGCATCTCCCCATGGCTGTTCTTGCACCGACGTAAATGGATATTTCGTGTTACTCTTTTCAATATCGCCTTGATTGTCTCGCTTCCCCTTATGTATTTAATTGTGGTAATACTAGCGATGAGCGGAACAACTACTTGTACTACTGGTGATGATTCCTGTGTTGCGGCAGGATTTGCTGGTTTCGTTTTGCTAATTATAGCAATTATTGTGTCAGGATTTGTGTTGTTATCCGGCTTTGTAGCGAACTCTGTCGGAAAAAACATGGAAGAATAAGTGTCCCCTCCAGGTCTGGTTGGTCCGCACAGCGGACCTCCGGCTTCACGGCATTTCGAAGGTCCAGCGGATATCGCCAGTCGGATGCTGAGGTTTGCAAGGGCGGGCGGTAAGGTAGGACCAGAACACCGGGTGGGCGTTTCACGGGTCTGCCCAGAGCCAAGTTTCTGCCAGCACCGGTGGTCTCACAAAGTTTAGAAACCGCTAAAAGTGCAACGATTGTTCTAATCCACCATCGTGGCAGCTATAATGCCCCCCTACAAAACGCTTAGAGATCAAAAGAAATCGGGTTTGAGACGAATAATGTCCATGGTTGAAGCAGTAAAGATTTGTCTTCGAAAGTACGTTTCATTCTCCGGTCGTGCATCTCGGGCCGAATTTTGGAAGTTTGTGCTTGGCATCTTTCTCGCTTCGATTTTAGCGGCGATTGCAAATGTCATGATTTTCGGGCCAGTGACAGAAGCTCAGTTTGTGCTTCGCACAACATCAGAGGGGACAACGCAACATCTGCAGCAGAAGATCCAATACGGGCCCGGTCCGTTTTCAACGCTGCTTGGGTTTGCGGTTCTTCTCCCATTCCTGGCGGCGGCGAGCAGACGTCTGCACGATATTGGGCGGCCTGTCTGGCACCTGGCTTTGCCTTGGGTGGTGTCCATTTTGTTGATTGCAATCACCCTAGTGGCATTCACAGCACACGTGCCAGTATCTGAAGCAATTCGGGCTGCACATCCTTCCATTGGTGAAACAATGGCCGTGCCGCAACCACCGTTACCCCTTTTCGTTGCAGCGTGGCTTCTAGGGTTCACAACCTTCGTCCTCAGCATCATTTGGTTCACACGCCGTGGACAACCCGAAGCCAATCGATATGGTCCTAGCCCCATGGCATCCAATCCATAAAGGCGCTTAAATGTGCGCTTAGCCTTCCCCAAGTGTCTGAAGTATGGCATCGACGATCTTCTGACCGCCTTGAGATGACGGCTCTATTGGAGACATTTCCGAGAAGTCCCTCTTATCAGTGCATGCCAAGTCGAGCCTGATCACTGACGCGCCGCGGGCTTCTGCAAGACGCAAGATTAGCGCATTGAATGCACCAATGGCAGTGGGTGCGTGGTCCCTCATTTCCGGCTCCACGAAGGGAATGGCTGTGTAAATTGTGCAAGCGCTTACCGGCAGACCACGTTCTAAAACTGTGTCCAGCATCCATCCATACGCAATTTCAAAATCCGCAAGTGGCGATGCGATGAGTTCTTCCAGCCCAACGCCTTGCGCGGCTTGTGTAAGCAGATGGCGCGATCTCATGAGGTCATTGCCACCAATACTCACGACAATGTCCGTTATGTGTGGCGGCACATTCTCAAGCTGGTTTGGGATATCCTCAATGCAGTCGCCATCTACTGCGACTTTAAGTGCAGACCAAGTTTCTGGAATTGAGCGCCGCATCTGTTCGATGAAGCCAGGTTCGCCTGGAATATACTCGTCATTGTCAAAGACAGAGTCACCAATCAGACAAACATGCTTCCCAGTCATCAACTTACCCTCTTATGAAGAGTGGTACCGCGTACAATAAATCGATCGGGCGGCAAACTCTAAAACCGTAACAAAAGCGGTCATTCCTGTCATTTGAGGCACGGCACAAATGTGCGCAGAGCTGTCATTCACCGGCTCCTAGGTCGCTGACTCCCAAGCGATCGCGGCTTCGAGCCCTTTCAAGGCATTTAATGCGTCGTGGCCAAACCGGCTCTGCCATGCCTCAATCCTTATCTGCACCGTGATCTTTCCTAGCTTGCCGCCGCATTTGCTCCTTTAGCCTGTCGGCAATGACCGGCGTGGGTTCGGGGTCTGAACTTAGCCGTGCGACCAAGAGCAACTTGAAGGGGTCGAGTTTGGCGCGCAAGCGTCACCTTAGACTCTTCCTGAAGACAAACAACCATCGCGCGCAGACACAGAATTTTCGCGAATTAATTTGGAATTTACACACTTCGTGCTATCGGGCCGGCGTGTCGAAGACAGAAAAAATCTTCATTGTCGCCTACCTATTCGCGCTGGCACTAACGATGTTGTTTTCGGCCGAAGTCGATTCGTCCATCGTATTCCTGACCTTCCTTTTCGCGTTCCCCCTGTTCGTCGCCGCCCCCAACCTGGCGATCTACGGCCTGCCTATTGGCTTGGCCATTCTTATGGCACACACCGGGGTCAACCGAACGGTTGCCCGTTTCATTGGCCTGGCCGGTGTCGCTTTGATCGCGGTGGTGCCAGTATATCTCAGCGAGAAGGCGGCGCGTGAGCAGGCGGCCCGGTTCGCGAGCGGAGACGTGATCAAATCCGGTTACCCGTCCGTGCGCCATCTTGAGATCCGTCAACCCTATAAAACATCCGGAAAGAGCACACCCCTGCGTCATGCCTCGTGCGGCTCTATTTGCCAAAAGCTGCTGACCGGATCTGAGATGGATCGCGTGACCGTAACAGCGCTAGGAAGTGGGCGCCGCGTTCTGCACGCGGTGACTTACGCCTTCGAGCCTCGGCCAAGCTGCCCCAATTTGGACGTGGCCCCAGACCTCTATCTGGCGCACACCAAGTGGCTTAACCGCAGAGGCCGGTGCATCGTTACAGTGCCCTCCGACCAGGCAGGGCCGAGCCAGCTGACGGTTTCGCTTCTCACGGCCGATGATTACCTAGCGTTTATTGAAGGCATCGAAGAAAAAGATTTGGGCCCGGAACTGCATGTGCGCCGGATGGAGATCAGCGATCCCACGCGCAGTCCGGCGGACCGTTTGAGGTTTCGAAAAACTGAGGTGCAGACGAAAATCCTCTCGTTTCCATTCCGGATCACCATCGGGACCCGGAGGCTTGAATTGTGGTTTGAGGCTGCCAGGCGGCCCCTTATCGTCAATTGGTTTGATACAGAAGGCGTGCTCGGCGAACAGCTCGGCTTCAAGCTCGCTGTGCCGAACGTGGAGAAGGGCTCCGACATGCAGTTGGAGATTTCAAACCTGCTTGCGCGGCCGGGCAATGAGGCGGTCTCTGCAGTTCACGGTGGTCTCATCACTGAGTATGCGAAATCGCTCAAAGCCAAGGCCGAATTGTCTGCAAGCGAGATTGAAACCCTGCGCCGTCTTATTGCGGATAACCGGTTCAGGGATCTCTATTTCGTAGCGTCCGTCCTGCGGAAATTCCCCGAGCTAGCCGAGCGGTTTGTGCCGCTGATTGTTGACCGGCTCTCTGTGCCCACCCCAGAGTCACGCGGCCACAGTCATTCTGCATTCGCGTCGGTGCTGACCGGCGTGGACCCGGCAAAACTTCGGCCTTACGCCGCCAGGTTGGTGGAGATCATCGACAAAGACCGTCAATGGACCACCGCGCCGCTTTTGAATGTGATCGGACGGCTGGGCGTAGACCCAGAAGCAACGTTCGCGCACGCCCTGTTGTCGCGAAGCCAAACGGTTCGCGGAAATGCGCTCTTAGGGCTGTGCTTGGCGGATCCGCAGTGGCGCGATGTGCTGCGGCCCTACCTTCGAAACTACATGCGCGGGCAACGGTGGCATTTCTCCAACGTGGAAGCGATGGCATACGGTCTTCAGGTTCTTCGTGTGTATGGTGATGAGGCACTGGCCGACGATCTGGCCGGCGGCCTCATTGGAAATGCCCGGGAACGCCTTGAGCGCGAGCAAGTCCACGCCTCGACGAAATATGCGCGATTAGGCTGCACAGCCAGCCATTGAAGACAACGTGCCCGCTTAAGCCGTCGCCGCGAGGCGCAGCGAGAAGGCAGCTTTGTCCGCTGAGCGGACATTGCGCTGTGGGGCCATGACTTCCGAAAGCGGTCATTAGTCCCCTTCGAGGCGATTGCAGCTTCCGCAGGCAGAGTGGACGCCTTCTTGAGGCGACGGACTTCTGTTAGGAGACAGAGAGACCCCAGCAGTCATTTGCGAATTGCCGCTGTTCTGACACCCCAGCCGGGCGGAATTTTAACCCATGCATAGGTTCCGTGCGCCTCTGGCGTGCGGTTTGTCGGTACTGGTTGGTGGTCTTACCAGCCGCCGCCACCGCCGCCACCGCCGCCACCGTTGCCGCCGCCACCGCCGCCGCCGCCGCCGCCGCCGCCGCCACCGCCGCCGCCGCCGTTGCCGCCACCACCGTTGCCTCCACCGCCGCCGTTGCCGCTGCCACCACCATTGCCGGCAAACTGGCTGAACGTGCGCTTTGGAGGTTTGGTCTGGCGTCTGGGGGTCTTCTGCCTGGTCAACCGCTTGCGATTGGTTGTCTTGCGAACCACTCTTTTGCGCTTAGTCACCCTTTTCTTGCGCTTAATCGCTGTGCGCTTCTTAACGACTCTGCGCTTCTTGACGACTCTGCGCTTCTTGATTGCTTTGCGCTTCTTGATTGCTTTGCGATTGGCTTTCAACGCACGCTTACGCTTGATTTTTTTCACCCGCGTTTGCTTGACCTTCTTATTCACGCGCTTGCGCTTTTTGGACGTCACCCTCTGCGTTGCAGACGGCGTATACTTCACCGTGGTTGTCCCTTGGCGGCAAACCACCTTCGGCGTGGCCTTTAGGGCGCCAAGAAGCTCTGCGGATGGTTTGTTGACATCAAACTGTTGACCGATAGCGGCATTGAAGCGCCTTGCTGCTCCAGTTGTGAGAGGGCCCCAGTAGCCGTCAATTGCTGCAGTGTGGCAACCGCACCGCGAAAGTTCCGTCTGAATGACCGCCGTCAGATCCGATGGTCTTGCCTCGGTCGTCGCCGGGGTCTCGGAGGTGCTTCGGGTCAACACCGGCTCAGCTTCGCTGCCGGCGCTTTTGCTCGTCTTAGGTTCGACGCTCGCGTCCTTGAGAAGTTCGTCGGCTTCGCTCTCTTTGCTCTTCACACCACTGAGCTGCTGGAGCTTTGCTTCGGCGTCAGGCCGGAACTTGCTCTCGGGATACTTTTGGATAAATTTCTCAAGCAATGTAGGGAGCGGAACGTCTTTGATCGTGTTCCAGAGTTGAGCATCCGGGCTGACCTGCGCCACTCTGAACGTCTCTTGCGCATCGGCGCCGGAGCTTTGAGCATTGGTGTCGGCGGCAAATCCCTGTAGACCGATTGCCACCAGACAAACTGAAACGGCGAGCGTCAGGCCTTTGATCCATCGTTTGGAGTTTAACATTGTGTCTCCTTCCCCTGTGTTGCCCCCAACAGGCGGCGCGGTGCTGATACAGCTCAAGCGCGCCTAAAGCAGATCAAAGCGTGGGTTTTTCTTCAGCCAAAGAACCCGCGTCAATGAAATCAGATCCGTTTCAATCACGCCCGAATACTTGCGGCCACTGCGCTTCAGAAGCTTGCGCGCGAGGGCCCGGGCAGCTTTGTCAAATTTTGCTGTTTTCAGTTTCTTGCGATCCACCAGCTCCGCAAGCACTTCCATCAACGCTGCTTGCTTCTGGCGTTTGCTGATCTTCTTAAAGTACTTCTGCGCCTCGGTTGCGGGCGTGACTTTCTGTTTCACGTCCGAAACTCGCTGAACCAGGGAGGACGCAAGGGCGTAGTAGCGTGCCGCTTCAACCGGGTTTCTCAACGATGCCTCGCCATTGAGAGCCAGCCAGCCACGGTTGGCGGCTGACCAGGCATCGCCTCGCTCCGCGCTGAGTTCGTACCAGAAGGCCGCAACGGTCTGGCTCTTCTCAACGCCCCTGCCTTGCAGGTACATTATGCCGATGTTTCTGCCGGCGTAGGGATGACCGCCTTCGTGCGCCCGCTTGTAAAAGTGCAGAGCCTGTTCATGGTCTTTTTTGACGCCGAACCCGGATTCAAACAAAGTGCCCATGTTGTTGTAGCCATAGATGTCACCACGCACGGCTGAATCCGTATAATAGCGCACGGATCGGGCGGGATCCTTTGCAACGCCTTCCCCGCGTTTGAAAAGCGCGCCCAATTCATTCATCGAATATGTGTGACCAATCTCAGCGGCTTGCAGCAGCAGGGTAAGGCCTTTCTTACGATCTTCCTTGATGCCGACACCGCGATACATCCGCTTGCCAAGGGTATGCATGGCATACGGGTCGCCATACTCCGTGCCAATACTGAAATAGTTGGTGGCTTTATCTTGATCGGGCTCAACTTGGCCGCCGAGCGCATAGATCATCCCCAAGCTCCAGTTGGCGCGGATGTGTCCTTTGCGAGCAGCCAATTCGAAGAGGCTTCTGGCTTGGGAGGTGTTGCCCGCGGCCTGCTCGGCGCGTGCCAGTTGGAAGAGGAACCTGGTGACACTCGGGTAGCTGGCAACTGCTTCCAGGCACGCCTCTCTTGCTTTTTCGGCCTTAATGTATGCGGCGTTGACGCCGGGCGAAGCCACGCCCTGTAAGTCGAATGGCCCGGCGGCTAGCACATCGCATGGATTGAGAGCCGGAGTAAGGTCGACGCTTGCCAATCCTGACCTCAGACCGCTAGCGGATACGAATTCAACTTTCAGCGCCAGGCGCTTTGCCTCCGATCCGACAATTGGCTCGAACGTAAGCCGTTCGAGCTCCTTGAGTGTTGCCGTCTCGCCTGCCAGCAAAATCCGATCACCTGTTCTGAGCGTGCCATTCGCGGGAACTTCGGTGAGCAAGAGCCGGGTCGCGACAGATGTCTTGTTGTCCAGATCGCCAACACCGAGATTGAGCGGCACCGGTCCGACACCAATTGTTGGACTAAGCCCCTTGCCAGCGAGCCCAAGTAGTTTCGTGCGAAGCGTGCCGAGGTATCTGGAGATCTGTTCTTCGGTTTGCCGCGCGTTACCGTCAGGAGGCTTGTCGCCAACCGGCGTTCCGGAGAGCGTCATCGCGATCATTCCGGGCACCTTGTTGCCCCAGGCGTCTGCGACCGTGTAGCCGATAAGGGTCACGGTGCCGGGGTTCGCGGCAGCCGGATGATATGAGAGCTTGGCCCAGTCTGCCGCATTAATGCTGGCACCCATCGCAAGCCGCTTTCCCGAAAGGCTAAGAAAGCCCGTATCAGGCAGCGTATCGAAGGTGATATCCAGATCGCCCCCTTCTGGCTGATGAGGTGCCGCGGCTGTCAGCCGGGTTTCGGCGATTGATGCTGCCACGGCTTGCTTGTGCAACTTCTCAACCACCGGGGCTGGCCTTGGGGGCACGAAGTAGAAATTGCCCTCCAGCGAGGAATTCTCCCACGGCGTTTGCCTGTTGTTCGTTAGCCGGCGAACATCGCGCCGGACGCGAGTCATGACTTCACGGATATCGATCGCAGGCGTTAGTGCGTGTTGGACAAAGGCTTGCGTGAAGGGACTGAGATCTCCATCGCCATCCGAGGCAACACTGTTGGGGTCGGTTGAAAACGCAATCAGCGAGCCTGCTCCCGCCTGCACTAGCGCCAGGCCGCGTGTGGTTTCGTTGCTGCGCGTTGGAGAGGCGCTGTAGGTGAATTTTCGGCCGATGAACGGATTATCCCGGCAAGCGTCCAGAAATATGAGCTGAAGGCGCGAGCGCTTCTCCATGTAGCGTCTTATTGTTCCCAGATTGATTGCCTCAAGCTCTAAGTCATGGTCATTCTGAAGCTTGGCACCCGTTGGGATTAGGTAATTCTCGCCGCCGACCTGAACCGCGTGCCCGGAATAGTAAAGCAGTGCGACGTCGGCATCATTGAGCTCGCGCAGATATTCTTTGAACAAGTTCTCAAGCTGATATTTGTCCAGGTTGCGGCCATCCAGGACGCGAAATTCTGCTGCCTTCAAAACGCGAAGCACCGCCTCGGCATCGTTGATCGGATTCTTCAGCGCTGGATGGTGTTGATATTCACCGTTGCCAATAACTAGGGCCAAGCGCGTCTCTGCTTTGGCGTACTTAGTGTGGGCGCTAAGGGCCAGAACCGCTGAGATGATGGCAATTAAAAACAATTGACGAATAATCATTTTCAAACAATATCTTAGATCACTATCAGATTCTGCAAAACCTAAATCTAGCTCTAAACCTTTCCTCAGCCATAGTTTATTTATTTTGACCAGATTTTGATTCTATATTTACTACTATAACTCAGTTTTAAAGAATTGAATATAGTGAAAATTACAGCAGAAGCTTGATCATCAGGTTGCGGTGCTTGCAGGTGCCAGATGCCAATCGCTTCATCTCCGAGCTGGTCAGGGGTTCAGGGGCGGGTTAGATGGCGCTGGAGGATAGAGCAGTTGTAAGCGGCAGAGTGCATGGACAGAACAGCTCGCGCTGATCGGGCCGATTTGACATGACCCTGCCTATGGACAGCCTCCGCTGTGTTGATCGATGCTGGCCACGCGTCCAACAGACACAGCGCTCAGAGATAGTTGAGATTAGCGCAACATACTGGCGCCAATAACGCTTGCAAAGAGGCTGAGATCGGGCCACCTTTTCGCTTGGAGACATTCCATGTGGGAATGTCAGGTGAACGTCCCGAGTTCGCTAGGTTGGCACCTTTCGCAGTGTTGTCCAGCAACGCATGGTTTCGGGGCGGACTAGGAGAAAAACCAATGAGACGTCTGATGATTGCCATGACCCTCGGCGGAGCACTAGCCGCCAGTGCCGCACTAGCCCATGAGGACAGCCACAGTCACATCGAGCGTGTTAAAGCCGTAGGCGATCAGATCAAGATTGCGCAGGTCACCTCGCAAGAGGAAAAGGACCAGGCTGCGGAGATGCAGGCCAGTGGGCCGAAGAAGACCAAGGGGATTAAGGGCGTCAAACTGCTCGGTTCCGTCTCGCTGGCCAATCAATTTGACGACGTGAACACCCGCGTGTTGCGCGCGCGCGAGCTTGAAATCGAGCCTGGTGGCGTCGTGGCCGTGCACCGTCACGATGGTCGGCCCGGTGTTGCGTATATTATCAGCGGCCAGATGACCGAACACCGCGCCGGCGTGGATGGTGGTGTCGTGAAAAGAGCTGGAGACACGGCATTTGAGGAAAGCGGCACAGTGCATTGGTGGATCAACGAAGGCGACGAAGTGGCCAAGGCGCTGGTGGTGGACATCGTCCCGGCAGAGTAGCGCACGCTGCAATCTGCTGGCTGTGTAAGGACGTCTGTCCAACCAGGCGCTGCTGAAGTGATGCCGTGGTGTAGCACGTCTTACAGGCGTGATCGCCTCAGCGCGTGGCATACTGCCTGATCATGTGACCGCCATCCACATCCAACACGACACCTGTCGAATAGGTGTTCGTCATCAGATAAAGCGCCGCCGAAGCCGCTTCTTCGACCTCTCCAACACGGCCCGCGGGCAGAGAGGCACCGGTTGCTGAGTACATGTCTTCGCGCGCCTGCTCCTCCAATCCTGCATAAGCCTCAGATCGGATCATGCCCGGTGAGACACAGTTCACCCTGATGCGGGGACCAAGCTCCAGGGCAAGCCCGTAGCAAAGGCTTTCAACCGCTCCATTCACCGCGCCAAGCCCGCTGCAGTTCATCCCCGGGCGGCGGGACAGAACACCGCTGAAAAAGGTTATCGATCCTCCATCGTTGATCTTGTTCAGAGATTCTTTTGCCATCCGGTAGGGGCCGAAAAATTTGGCGTCAAACATGGCACGCACGGCGTCCTCCTCCAGCTCGGCAAAGGCGCCGTGAGCCGCGCTTGAGGCACTGATCACCAGGTGATCGATCATTGGAAGCTCAGCTGCCCAGCGCTGGACGGAGGCTTTCTCCGTCATATCAACGGGCAGCACCGTTGCACCATTGAGAGAGCTTGCAACGCCCTCCAGCCTGGTCCTGCTCCGGCTTGAGAGGACAACCCTGCCCCCTCCAGCGTGGACCGCCCGCACAATGGCTTCGCCAATGCCCGAACCGCCGCCAACCACTGCAACCGTCTTTCCCTTTAGGGCGTCCATATGCTTCAAGGCCTCCTTAGGCTGTGTTAGTTGACCGGCTTCACGTCCGGCTGGATGAAATTGAAGATTGTCTTCGGATCGCGCCCTGCAAACAGGAACTTGATCACAATCGCTGCCGCTGCCTCGAGCTGATAGGCATGGGCGTTGCTGCCAAGCCGAAGGGGTTCTGCCCCAACGTCCGAAATCAGATCGGAGATCACTTGCGCCGCGCCGTCATCGGCGGTGAACAACACCACCATTTGACGGCCATCGTAGGACATGTCTTGATCCTCCCAAACCGCCACTTGGGCCATGTTGAATGCCTTGCCAACATGTGCGCCCGGAAGGGCGTCGGCGATGGCCTCGGTCAAGGAGCGTCCGTCCGTGCGCGTGGTCACAAACGTCTCAACATCAACAGGGTTATTGATGTCGATGACCACCTTGCCGGCAAACGCCTCAGCGCCGCCGGCGCTCTCAATACCGCTGAAAACATCCTGCCAACGGGTGGCCAGCACCACCACATCGCCGAATGCGGCGGCCTCGGCGGCTGTTCCATGAGCAGCGCCAACCTCATCGGCTGCGTGTTTGGTCTTGTCCAGATCGCGCCCCGATAGCATGACCTGATGCGCGTTGCGCCACTTTCCGGCAAGGGCCTTGGCCATGCCGCCGGCGCCGATGATTCCTATTTTCATTGCCATCTCCTTTTCTTCGATGGCTTGAACATAGGGGCGAACTAATCATAAAATAACTTTTGAATTTTGATATCTGACATAATCAAAATGGATATAAGACAAAAAGATCTCGGCCTCCTGTTGGCGCTGGACGCCTTGTTGGAGAAACAGAGCGTTTCTGCGGCGGCCGAGCGTTTGGGCATCAGCCAGCCTGCCATGTCGGCGCAGCTCAGACGGTTGCGAGAGTTGTTCAATGACCCTCTTTTGACGCCGTCCGGGCGCCGGTTGGTGGCAACCTCCCGGGCGCTTGCTCTAAAAGATGAGCTGCGCCAGCATCTGCAGGATCTGGATGGCTTGGTGCGGACACATCGTGATTTCGATCCGGCCACCGCCCGCAAGACGTTCAGGATCATTGCCACCGACTATGCCCATGCCGTACTCAGCGCGGGTTTGGCGCAACACATTGCGGTGCAGGCGCCGCACTGCCGGCTGGCCTTCCTACCGTTTGCGCCCAAGACCGTTTGGCACATGCTGGAGGCCGACGAAGCGGATCTCGCGTTCGTCACCGGCATGAAGCTCGCTGAAGCCAGAATGCGCCCCGGCATTGAGGAGAGCTTTTGCATCATTCAGCGAAAGGGCCATCCGCTTGGAAAAGGCCCAATGTCATTGGAGGCTTTTTGCTCTGCCGACCACGCTCTCGTCTCGCCTGAAGGGGGCGGGTTCGTTGGCATGGCTGACAGGATGCTGAGCGAGCGGGGCCATCGCCGCAAAGTCGTGATCTCACTGCCTAGCTTCCTGTTGGCGCCGACCCTGGTGTCGAGCACAGACCTTATTTGCTTGTTTCCGCGCAGGCTTGCGGCGCTGCATAGCGACAAGGTTGACGTGGTCGAACCCCCGTTTGAAACGCCCACATTCAGGGCTGACCTTTTGTGGCATTCGCGGCGGCAACACGACCCTTCACACATCTGGTTTCGTGATCTGGTCGGGAAACTTCTCACCAACACGTAAACGGCGTTGGGGAACGTCCCAAAGTTGGGCCTCCGTTTCGGGTCGCTAAGCCCCCTCAGCGGCCATGTCCGCTTGCGGAGGCAATGTGGAAACTCTTCGAGATCTTCGGACTTCTGCTAAGTGCCAAAAGGCGACATCACGCAGTTGAACGGCGAACATTTCGCAAGCCCGCGCCGCCCCGGTGTTCTACCGAGCGGCGATAGATTGACAATTCGATACCAAAGTCATCTCGAAGTTCCCGGAGGGACGTGTCGAGGTGGATTTCATAACAATCAGCTGGCCACCTTCGGTTCATGCGGCGGGCGCGAAGTATGATCGAGCCGATCAAGGGGGCACACTTCGCCCAAGTCTTTAGCAACTTCATGTGTCCGATATCTCGAAGGACCTGCCTGTGATCACGATGCCGGTTGACGGCATGCATGTCAGCCATTGTCATCGTGGTGCCAAGCACCGACCAAACATGAGCCGCGATCTCACCACGCAGGTCGGTGGGGCATGCGAATAAGACGTGAATGGCATCGTGAGCGTCAATTTGGACGGCAAGCTCTGGAGCCAGGTTTTCCGCAGCGTCTCCGTCGGGCCCCTCTGCGGCCTTCAGTTCTGTAATTCCCTCTCTGAGGGTTTGTGTGGATGCAGGATCGAGATATCGGAGATTTGGCATGGATCACTTCTCTCAAATAGATTGTGGCGATGCTATCCTCGACCACGAAAGAGACGAGGAGCAAATATTCATCAGGCGGCTTGTTGCACCTCGCTACAACGGTGGACTTCTATCGTTGTATGCACAATGCCCAAGTCACTTGGAATCAGCGCCTTGTAATGAGAAGGGCTGCTGTCATAATCAGTGACAATAGTGGCTTCCGCAGCATACTGACCTTGGCCAATCGTCCAGACATGGAGATCGGCGATCCTATCGCTCGGCTCAACCAACAACGCATTGCTCAATCGATCGACAACATCGTCATCCGCCTGCCAATCGCAGAGCACTTTCGCAGACATACCGAGGAGCCCCCAAGACCAGCGTGCTACGAGGACGGCTCCTACGATACCCATCACCGGATCAAGCCAGGTCGCCCCTACATACTTACCCGCCAGAAGGGCAAGGATGGCTAAGAAGGATGTCAGTGCGTCTGCAAGGACATGAAGATAGGCTGCACGTAGATTGTGATCCTTTTGGAGTTCAGTTGCAGATCCTTCACCGTGATCGTGATGATGGTGGTGATCGTGCCCATGGTCATGATGGTGGTGTTCGTGGCCGTGATGGTGGTGTGGTGTGGAGGCGAGCAGCCAGGCGCTGGCTCCGTTGACCAGGAGCCCAATGACGGCAACCAGGATGGCCTGATCGAAACTGATCGCCACCGGGTTGAACAAGCGCTCTACACTTTCGACGGCCATGAGTGCCGCGAAGCCAAATAGGAGGATCGCGCTGGCAAAAGCCGCCAAGCTATTGACCTTGCCTGTACCGAATGAAAAGTGGGGATTGTGTGCATGCCGCCGCGCGAAAACGTAGGCGGCCACGCTTAGGCCAAGCGCCGCCGCATGGCTTGCCATGTGCAGTCCATCAGCCAGGAGTGCCATCGAACCGTAGTAAAGGCCCGCGACGATCTCCACCACCATGAAGACGGCGGTCACAACGACGATGATCAGCGTACGCCGTTCACCGGGCCGCGCTTTGTCCTGATCGAACACATGGTCATGACTCCATTGGGACAGATTATGTGTATGCACTTTCAGCTTCTCCCCAAACTGGCCGAACGAGGTCGCGGTCACTTGCCCGTTCGATGGCAAGTGACCGCTTCAGGTTGCTATTCCCGGACAATCTTAGCGTATGCACCGCCAAGCTTTAAGGTAACGGTCACGTCTGATTTGTCGCGGTTGCGCCAGAACCAACCATGATTA
>JANQOW010000115.1 GCA_028285595.1 Hyphomicrobiales bacterium | reverse complement strand
GACCACAAGCGACCCGCAACGACGCTCAGCAGGCGCGAAAACCCGGCCTTCGGTGGGCCAAATCAGCCCATCTCCTGCGTTGCGAAGCTTGTCCGATGCACCACATCGCCCTGCGCTTCGCGCCTTGGATATGGGCTGATTTGACGCCATCAAGCGTTTCCATATGACAAAGAACTGCTCTAGCGCGGGCGCATGGCGTGGGCGATGCGGAGCATATTGGTGGCGCCGGGGGTGCCGAGCGGCAGACCCGCCATGATGGCGATCCGCTCGTTGGCGGCAGCAAACCCTTCTTCGATGGAAATCCGCGCCGCGCGGTCCACCATATCGTCCTGGTCGCGGGCATCTGCGGTGAGCACGCAATGGATGCCCCACACAAGGGCCAGACGGCGCCCTGTGGCCGGAATGGGAGTGAGCGCAATGATCGGCGTTTCCGGGCGCTCACGGGCCGCTCTGAGGCCCGTGGAGCCGGTTGAGGTGTAACAGACGATCGCTGCCAGATTGAGCGTCTCGGCGGCTGAGCGGGCGGCCGCGGAGATGGCGTCGGCCGTCGTGGGTTCAGGCTGCGGGCGCTGGGCATGAATGGTCTGGGTGTAGTACGGGTCCTGCTCCACCTCGCGCGCGATCTTGTCCATCATGGCCACGGCCCGGTCCGGGTAGGTGCCCATGGCCGATTCCGCAGAAAGCATGATGGCGTCGGCGCCCTCGAACACGGCCGTTGAGACGTCTGACACCTCCGCCCTGGTGGGCACCGGCGCTTCGATCATGGATTCCAGCATTTGCGTGGCCACCACCACCGGCGTGCCGGTGCGCCGGGCGGCCCGGGTCAGGCGCTTTTGCAGGCCCGGCACCTGTTCAATGGGCAGCTCAACGCCGAGGTCTCCACGCGCCACCATGATGCCGTCTGACTGCTCAATGATCTCATCAAGGTTCTTCAGCGCGGCGGGCTTTTCGATCTTGGCCATGATCGCCGCCTTGCCCGCGGTAATCTTGCGGCATTCGGCGATGTCATCCGGCCTTTGCACGAAAGACAGCGCGATCCAGTCAATATCCAGGTTCAGCGCGTATTCCAGGTCCGAGCGGTCCTTTGGGGTCAGCGGCGTGACCGGCAGGATCGTATCCGGCAGGCTGACGCCCTTGCGGTCGGACAACTCACCGCCATGCACCACCTTGGTCTTGATCGTCGTCTTGCTGGCCGCGGTTACCAGAAGCTCCTGGCGGCCATCATTGAGGAGCAGCCGGTCGCCCTTGCTGACCCCCTCAAAGATCTCCGGATGCGGTAGGAAGACCCGTTTTTGGTCCCCGGGCCGGTCCTTGGTGTCTAGGGTGAACGCATCACCATGCCTGAGCTCAATGCGCTCATCCTTGAAGGTGCCGATGCGGAACTTCGGTCCCTGCAGATCCACCAAAACGGATATCGGACGGCCCACCGTCTTTTCCACATCGCGGATGACCGCGTGCAGCCGTTTGAGCTCATCTTGAGGGGTATGAGACATGTTGATGCGAAACACGTCGGCACCGGCTTCGAACAAGGCGGTGATCGTCTCGGACGTGTTCGAGGCCGGGCCAAGGGTGGCAACCACTTTGACCCTGCGCTCACGCTTCACTTGCGATTAGCTCCCGCCTTGCGCGTTGGAGGAGCCGGACAAGGACACGGTCCAGTCGGGCTCTTCTTTGGTGTCCACCTCAAAGAACCCGGTTTGCTGGAAACCGCGTGCGGCGCATTCCTTGATGCCCCGGATGGTGAACAGCTTGTCGCGCGTGCACAGTTTGGCTGTGCCGCCCCACGTGCCGCCTTTGTCGTAATCAATGGCGTAAATGTAGTAATACCGCGCCGTCAGGCCGCCTTTGAGCAGGGTTTCGCACGAATGCGGACCCACATTCCACCAGCCTTCGCTGGCCCAGCCCTTCAGGTCGCGATAGCCCACGGCCACGCCCACCCGGCTGTCGGTGTTGTTGCACAGTTTCAGGTCGGCCGAAGCAGGCGTGCTGACCAACGCCGCCCCTGAAAGAAGGGTGGCCGCCACTAGAAGCTTCACTGAAGACTTAATCGCCATTCTGGCCGACGTCCCACTCTACGATCAGATTAGATAACCTGATTCGCCACAAACCGATCCACCATACCATCGGTTCGTGCAAGATTCACCGCATATATGACCCCTGTAGCGCAAATCTGACAATAAAATCAAGCCAGCATCGCGATTTAAGGTTTCTATCAGGGCCCGACATTTCCACTGAAATTTGAGCACTCGTCAAATCACAAAGGTGGTTCTTTGCCGCGCCCGGTCTTATAGTCGCGCGATGCTCGAAAGTCAGACCCATACCCAATCAACGCCCGAGGCCCGTCAAGCGCGGGCCGATGAGGACTACGCTCCGTTCGAATTCATTCCCGGCGACGAGAGCGCCGGGCTCCTGTTGCTGTGTGATCACGCAACCAACGCGCTCCCGCCGCAATACGGCACCCTCGGACTTCCCGAGGCGCAGCTTGCCCGGCATATCGGTTATGATATTGGCGTGGAGGCGGTGACGCGGCGCCTGGCGCAGAAGCTCAATGCGCCCACGCTGATGACCCGCTTTTCGCGGCTGCTGATCGACCCCAACCGGGGCAGAGACGATCCTACCTTGATCATGCGCCTGTCCGACGGTGCCGTGGTGCCCGGCAACGCCTATATCGACGAGGCCGAGCGCGAGCACCGCAAGCAGGCCTATTACGATCCCTATCATACCGCCGTGAGTGAGATCCTGGACCGCATGCACACAGACGGCCGCGCGCCGGTCGTGTTCTCCATCCACAGCTTCACGCCCAACTGGCGCGGGGTGGACAGACCCTGGCACGTGGCCATTTTGTGGGACCAGGATGGCCGCCTGCCCCTGCCGCTGATCTCGGCTCTGGAGGCGGAAGGCGATCTGGTGGTGGGCAATAACGAGCCCTATACCGGCGAGCTGGAGGAAGACACGCTCAACAAGCACGGCACGCAGCGCGGCTTTGCCCATGCGCTGGTGGAGGTGCGTCAGGACCTGATCGGCGATGCGGCCGGCCAAGAGGCCTGGGCTGACCGCTTTGCGCGGCTGCTGCCTCCCATTCTTGCCGATGAGCGCCTATATGAGGTTAATCCCGGGCTGGAGGCCCACTGAGTTCCGTTAAGTTAAGGATGCTTACCGATGAGCAATGAGATTGACGCCAAAACCCAAACCGAGCTGGAAGCCGCCGCCTTTCGGCGGCTCGTGTCGCACCTGCGCGAGCGGACCGATGTGCAGAACATCGACATGATGAACCTGGCCGGTTTCTGCCGCAACTGCCTGTCGAACTGGTATCAGGACGCCGCCAACGAACAGGGCCTTGAGCTGGACAAACCGGCGGCCCGCGAGATCGTCTACGGCATGCCCTACGATGAGTGGAAGCAGAAGTATCAGACCGAGGCCAGCGCTGCGCAGAAGGCCGCGTTTGAAAAATCTCAACCCGGGCATTGAGCCCGGCCTATCAGCACTAAAGGATAAAGAGCAGACATGAGCGACACCAGCACGGTGCAAACCACCGTTGCGCAAGGCCAATTGCGCAGCCTGATTGAACGGATTGAGCGGCTTGAGGAAGAAAAGAAGGCGCTGGCCGGCGATATCCGCGAGGTTTACGCGGAAGCCAAAGCCAACGGTTTTGACACCAAGATTCTGCGCAAAGTGGTGACCTTGCGCAAGAAAGACCGGGCCGAGCGCGAAGAAGAAGAGGCGATGATCGAGCTCTATCTCAATGCGCTGGGCATGCTGCCAGGAGCGGAAGCGGCGGAATAATCACGAAAAACACGAAGCTTGTGCGCCCTTGCGAACGCGAGGGCCCATAGCTCGGCCGTGCATTTGGCTGAGAAGGTCCCTGCTTTCGCAGGGACGCGGGTGGTGCCGCTCCCCTGCCCCTGACCGCTCCCCTGCGAACGCAGGGGTCCATAGCTCTGGGCGCGCAGAGCGCTATTTTACTCTAGAAGAAGAAGAGAGCGGCAAAGCTTACTCGAAATTGAGAGGCTTGGGCTCCACAGCAGCCAGTTCGGCTCTGATCTTCGCATCCAGCTCAATTTGGCTGAGCGGGCGCTGCAGCGGCCGGATGAGCTGAACTGCGCGGGTGCGGATCAGGCTCGTCTTGCCGTTTCTGTTGACCACCTGGCTTGCAATCTTGGCAAGCTGCGTCGGGTTCAACTTGTAGCGCAGCGGCTTTCTGGGCACAGAGCCCCCGAGAGACGCCACTTCAACCGGAACGGTGCGGGCGCTGCTGGTGCTGTAAACGTCTGCATCGCCTGTAGCCGGCTGGCCCGGATTGGGCACGGCAACCTGGAAGCGCTGCGGGGCGCCGTCCTGGCGGAACAGGGACAGCGGGAAGAAGTTGAAGGTGCCTTTGAGGCCCCAGAAGCTGTCTGTGGGCTCTTCCGGCGGGGCCACGCTCGCGGTGGCGACCGGCGCGGTTTGCGGCGTGATTTCAAGCGGCTTGTGTTCCAGGCGTCCGCCGCGCAATCCGAGCTGGGAATTGCCCTTGCTCGCAAAGTTCGCCAATTGCGGGCTGGTGGACGCCGGCTGGATGTTAATGTCTTCGCGGCTGATCAGCTCAAGCTGTTGCTGCAGCGCAGCCTGTTGCGCTTTCAGAGCCAGAGCATTGGCGCGCTGAGTTTCCAAAGCGGCAATGACGGCCAGAGGCTTGGACTGCGGCACCGGTGCGGCCACATTGGCGATCTTGCTGTTCAGAGCCTTCTGAGCGCCGGCACTGACGTTTGCGATCTGAATCGGACCCGTTTGAATTTTCTTCTTAGGCTTGCCCTTCGGTCTTTCCGCCGCAGCCCACAAGGTTTTCACATTGCGTTTCTTATGCTTGCGGAGAATGGACGCCAGGCGTTTCTTGCTCATGCGCGGCCAGTGGCGCACGCTGCCCGTGTCCACATGGACAAACCCACGAGCGCCAGAGCGCGGATAGTAGCCAACACCGCCGCGCTGTTTCACCAGGGCGCTGTTGCGCAGCTTCACGAGCGGCACATCCGGGAACACCAGGTCGATCGCCCGGCCTGCCGTGTGCTGAGAGCGGCGCGCCACCCGGCGGCCCTTCCGGCGAAGCATGTTGTTGGTCTTCAAAGACCGGTAGCCGCTGATCACATGAGCGGGCTTTTTGGCGCCCAGTTCGGCGCGGAGTTCCCAGACCAGGTCATAGACCTTGGGGTCCATTTTGGTGGGCTCATCGCGGCGCCAGTCGCGCATGAACCAGTTCAGCTTTTTGATGGCTGAGGGAACGTACTTCCCGTTGCGCTTATAGACGACATCGATGGTTTCTTTGGTGTGCACCATATAGAACGACAGGCGCCGTTCCGTTGCACCGGAAGCGCTTTGCGTGCTGATCAGGGTCATGCCCATACCCAGCATCGCAGCGATAAGCGGAATGCCCGCAAGCTTATTTTTTGATTTTGTTCTCAACGGAAAGGCACTGCCCCAAAACACACCACTCAAAATCATACCCTACACCGGCGTTGGAGCCAACCTATACGTTTGGCTCGTATGTTTGCTTTGCCCCAAACTTTAGTATGCCGGTCACGTTTCGTAACTCACACTTCCGTTTCGGGTATACAAGGCTGGTCCCCAAGGTCCAACCCTTCCGTGTAAGGTTTCAAGCTAATTGGTTAAGCTTAATCGAGGCTTAATTATGACCAAAAGGTTTTCGTGTTCTTTTTAGCTTACCGTAAAGCCACTCGAGTGACGGAAAGCGCCCGTTTCAGTGCCTTGTCGCGCTGATAAAAATCAGCCCGCGAGGTCAGCTTGCCCGAATCATCCGGCCACATGGTGAAGTAGGTCATGTGCACAGGAATCGTCTGGTCCAATTCCACAGGGCGGTTTTGGCCTGCCTCGACGGCGTTCGCCACCTGGTTTGCACTCCACCCCAGAACGAGCTCTGCAAACTTTCGTGGGTCCTGAATCCGCACACAGCCGTGGCTGTAGGCCCTTTCGGAATTACTGAACAGGTTCCGCTTCGGTGTGTCATGCATGTAAACGGCATGCTTGTTGGGGAACATGAACTTGATCTCGCCCAGCGCGTTGGCCCGGCTTGGGGGCTGGCGGACATTGTAGGGCAGCGTTTTGCCGCTATAGGACCACCAGTCCACATTGTACGAACTGACGCGCTTGCCTCTGCGGTCGATGACCTCAAAGCCTTTGCGGTCCAGATATCCCGGGTCATTCCAAAGACGCGGCATGTACTCTGCACCGATGATCGAGCGCGGCACATTCCAGTAAGGATTGAACACCACCCGTTCCATTTCGTCGGAGAACATGGGGGTCGGGTGCTTGGGTTTGCCCACAATCACGCGCATCTTGTGGATCTCGCGTCCACCGTCGATCATCTGGGCCATATAGGCAGCTTGGTTCACGAAGATATGGCGGGTGCCCAGGTTGCGGGTCAGCCAGCGCATACGCTCCATGTTGAGCTCGATCTTCTCTTCCAGGTTCTCATTGGTTTGGCCGTTCAGCGCGGCGATCGTACGCCGGCCCACGATGCCGTCACGGCTCAAGCGCTTGGAGCCCTGGAAGGCCCGGACCGCGTCCGACAGGGCCTGATCGAAGAAATACGGATCTTTGGCGTCAGAACTCTCGCTGCTGTCGGCGTTCAGTTCGTAACCCAATTCGTTGCTCTCAGCCTCTGCTTCCAGAAAACCAAGAGCCTCCAGCCGGGCGCGAATCAAAGGCACGCGCGGATCCTGGCGTCCGTAACGGATGGTGCCGCCTTCTGAGGAAATCGGCTCCGGCTGGCCCTCGCTGGTGGCGCCACGCTCCCGTGCAAGACGGGCTTTCAGCTTGAGATAAACCGGATGGGTCGGATGCAGCGAATCCAGATATTCTTCCGGATGCAGCGTGTCCGCCAGGGCCTCCAGCGCCTTGGCCGGTGCCTCGCGCGGCGGCGAAAGGTCGAAACTGCGGCCGATCTTGTTCGGATCCACCTGACCGCCTGACGCATGGCGGGCAAATTTCAGGGCTTTCGCCGTCAGTCCCACTTCAAGCTCGGCCACCGTGCGCGGGTCGTCGAACAGATCTTCCGGAATGTCCTGGAACGACGTCAGCACGTGCGGCAGGTAACGTGAAACCATGAAGCCGTCTTCATGAGCCCGGGACAAAGCGTCAATCAGGCGCTTGGCGCGGGTGTTCAAGCCATAATCCCCCACCCAGACGGGTTCGAACTTGCGCTCTTTGTAGAACGCCAGAATGGCTTTACGCTCTTCAGCCACCGCCCGCATGCGCGGCTGGGAGCCTACGCGCAAGGTGTCAAACACCCAGCGGGCGTAGCTATTTTCCGAAATATCGCCGGTGAGGCGCTGGTCCGACAGGGGCACCAGAGCCGCGGGCTGATAGGTGTAGAATTCAGGCTTGCTCTTGGCGACGGCCGGAGCACCGGAGTAGTTCCCGTCCTCACTCCATTGCCGGCGTTGAAAGCGGAACAATGAGCCAAAAAAGCCGCCATCGCGGTTGCTGTTTTGGGTGCGCACGCGCTCGCGGCGCAGCTTTTCGCGCCGTTTGACGCGTTCCTCGCTCCACTGAGAAAAGTTGCCCCGCTCCAGAACAGTTGCTTGCGCTGCCGGACCATTAACAGACAGAGTGGTCAGGGCCAGCGCAGCACCCATTAGAAATATTGTTTTTCGCACCGCTAACTCTCCCCTTTGCAGGCGGGAATCAGGGCATACTCACCCCTGATTCTTTCGTCGCATCACAATTATAGGTGATCCTGGCGCAACACAACCGAGCGTCATCAAAAAACTTTGTGATCTTGCAAGGATGCAACACTTAGCTGTTGACGGCGTGTTGGTCGCTTTCGATGTCCTCTAGGCCCAGATCCCTGACTTTGCGGTAGAGCGTTGAACGCCCGATGCCCAGCTTGCGGGCCACTTCCGACATATGACCGCGGTAGCGGTCAAGTGCCAGGCGGATCATATCGCCCTCAACATCCTCAAGCCGGCGGATGTGGCCGCCTTCAGTGACCGCAGGAATGCCGTAACCGACACCATCGGACACCATGCCTGCCGTGTTGTGCGCCTGTGGCAGCTCGCCGCCGATCATGGCCGACACGGTATTTTCCACCTGAGCCGGGGCCACGGGAGCGGCCGGCACCTCCGCATCGAACCCGTCCAAAAGGGCGGCGATCTGGGGGAAATCGGAAATGGTCAGGAAATCGGTTTCACACAGCACCACCGCCCGGAACACCGTGTTTTCCAGCTGGCGCACGTTGCCGGGCCATTCATATTGCTGGAGCATGGCCGCCGCATCGGGATGGATTCCGCGGATCTTACGGCCTTCTTCGGCCGCAAACCTTGTGATGAAGTGCTCCACAAGGTTGGTCATGTCCTCAGGGCGCTCGCGCAGAGGCGGCACCATGATGGGGAACACGTTGAGCCGGTAATAGAGATCCTCGCGGAACTGGCCCTCTTTGACCATATCGATCATGTTGCGGTTGGTGGCCGAAATCAGCCGGATATCCACCTGGACCGGACGCTTTGAGCCGACAGGGTCGATTTCGCCCTCCTGGATGGCCCGCAGCAGCTTGACCTGCATGTCGAGCGGCAATTCACCCACTTCGTCGAGGAACAGAGTGCCGCCGCTGGCCTCCTGGAACTTGCCGATATGTTTGGACGTGGCGCCGGTGAAGCTGCCTTTTTCGTGGCCAAACAGAATGGATTCCACGAGGTTTTCCGGAATGGCGCCGCAGTTGACCGTGATCAGAGGGCGGCCCTTGCGGTCGCTTTCGCCCTGAATGGCCCGCGCGATGACTTCCTTGCCAACGCCGGATTCCCCTTCGATCAGGATGGGAATGTTCGATTGTGCCGCACGGCGGCCCAGATGGACCACATTGGACATGGCCGGCGAGGCGGCGATCAGGTCATCGAAGGTCAGCACCCCTTCGGCCTTCTTCTGCAGGCGCTTCACCTCGGTTGTGAGCGCGTTCACCTTCAACAGGTTCTGCAGGGAAACTTTCAGGCGCTCCGGGCTGACCGGCTTGACCACGAAATCATCCGCACCGGCCCGCATGGCCTTGACCACGGTTTCAATGGAGCCCTGGGCGGTTTGCACGATCACCGGAACGGAGGAGTTTTTCTTCTCCATATGCAACAGCACATCCATGCCGTCGCATTCCGGCATCACCAGATCGAGCAGCATGGCGCTGATCTGCTCGGCTTTGGGGCTGTCCAGGATTTCAATGGCGGCGTACCCGCCGTCTGCGGTCATCGTCTCCAACCCGAGACGTTTGATCATTTCTTCGAGAATGCGCCGCTGCGCCGGATCATCTTCAACGATAAGAACGTACTGCTTCATTACCCGCAACTCACAATGTCTGTCTTGATGCGGCGTCAATCCCATCGAGATTTCGTCCCCGCACGCAAATCGGATCATCGGCGGAAAGCGTAAAGAGTGCCTTAAGGCGCTGTCCCAAAATTCAAATGACCAATTCGTCACGGGGCCCGGGACTTGCGCACGAGCACACATCCGTCCATCTAAGTGGAACGTAATCCTTATCGGCCAGACCGTGCATCTGAAGGAAGTTCCAGAAAAATGAACCTCAAAACCGTTACTTTTCCGCCTCAAACCGCCGCCCAAGATGCCAAGAGCGAGGAGGCCGAACTGGGGGCCTTGCCGGAGTGGAACCTGGACGATCTCTATCCTGGCCCCGACAGCAAAGAATTCACCACCGATCTGGAGACGGTGGAGGCAGATGCCGAAGCGTTCGCGAAGAGGTTTCAAGGCCAGTTGGAGGGCCTGGCCCGCGACGACGGGGCCAAGTTGGCCGGGGCGATTGCCGCTTTTGAGGCCTTGAACGACACCATGGGGCGCATCGGCGCTTATGCCATGCTGCGCTATACAGGCAACAATGCCGACCCGGAGCGCGCCAAGTTCTTCGGCGACACCCAAGAAGCCCTGACGCGGATCTCAACCAGCCTGTTGTTCTTCAGCCTGGAGCTGAACCGGATCGATGATGCGGTTTTGGAGGCTGCGCTGTCGGCCGATGCGTTGGCGCACTATGCGCCCTGGCTGATGGATCTGCGCAAGGAGCGCCCCTATCAGCTCGACGACAAACTGGAGGAGCTGTTCCACGAGAAGTCCATGACCGGTGGCGGTGCCTGGATCAGGCTGTTCGATGAGACCATGGCCGCCTTGAGGTTTGACGTGGACGGCGAGCAACTGACCCTTGAGCCCACCTTGAACCTGATGGTTTCCCCCGATGCCGAGACGCGGAAGAAGGGCGCCAAGGCGGTGGCCGCCACCTTGAAGGAGAATGCGCGGGTCTTCACCCTCATCACCAACACACTGGCGAAAGACAAGGAGATTTCGGACCGCTGGCGGGGCTTTGAGGATATTGCCGATGCCCGGCACCTGTCGAACCGGGTGGAGCGCGAAGTGGTGGACGCGCTTGTGGATGCGGTCACCGACGCTCATCCGCGTCTCTCGCACCGCTATTATGCGCTGAAGGCCAAGTGGATGGGGGCGGAGACCATGCCCTATTGGGACCGCAACGCGCCCCTGCCCGATTCCGACAACACCCTGATTGCCTGGCCCAAAGCCCAGGAGATCGTGCTGGACGCTTACGGCGGTTTTGCGCCTGAAATGGCCGATATTGCCCGGCGCTTCTTTGACGACCGCTGGATCGATGCCCCAGTGCGCGAAGGCAAGCAGACCGGCGCCTTTGCCCACCCGACGGTGCCCTCGGCGCATCCTTACGTTCTCTTGAACTATCAAGGCAAAGCGCGCGACGTGATGACGCTGGCCCATGAGCTGGGCCATGGCGTGCACCAGGTGTTGGCCGCGGACCAGGGCCTGTTGATGGCGCAAACCCCGCTCACACTGGCGGAGACCGCGAGTGTGTTTGGCGAGATGCTCACCTTCCGCTCGCTTCTGGAGGATGCCAGCGACACGACCCGGCGCCGGGAGATGCTGGCTTCCAAGGTGGAGGACATGCTGAACACCGTGGTGCGCCAGATCGCGTTCTACAGCTTTGAACGCAAGGTTCACACCGAGCGCAAAAACGGGGAGCTGACGGCGGAAAAGCTGGGCGAAATCTGGATGAGCGTTCAGGGCGACAGCCTGGGGCCGGCGATCACGTTCGATGAGGATTATCAGAGCTTCTGGAGCTACATCCCGCACTTCATCCACTCGCCGTTTTATGTCTATGCATATGCCTTTGGCGATTGTCTGGTGAACTCGCTCTACGCGGTTTACGAGGATGCCGAAGCCGGATTTGCCGAAAAGTACTTCGACATGCTCAAAGCCGGCGGCTCAAAGCACCATTCCGAATTGCTGAAACCCTTTGGGCTGAACGCTGCCGATCCCACCTTCTGGCAGAAGGGCCTCGGCATGATTGAACGCATGATCGACGAGTTGGAGGCCCTGGAGGACGCATGAGCGCGCAGAAAGACATGATCCACGCGTTCTATGAGCGCATGTGGAACCAATTGGACAAGAGCCTGGTGCCGGAGCTGATGCTGGACAACGTCACCTACCGCACGCTGGTGGGCGATGTGGTGGAAGGGCGCGATGATTATGCCGGCTATATGGACAAGGTGGCCGGGCCTTTCGCCGATTTCCGCGCCGAGATCCTCGATCTGATCGAGGAGGACGACCGGATTGCCGCAAAGCTGCGGTTCCGCGCGATCCATAAAGGCGAGTTTTTGGGCTACGCCCCCACAGGAAACGAACTGGAGTGGGAAGGCAGCACCCATTTCACGTTCCGCGATGGCAAAATCTCAGACATCTGGGTTTTGGGGGATATCTTCACGCTGGAGCAGAAGCTGAAAGCCGGTGCCTGAGCCGATAATCCAATGGATGATGTGAGCAGCACAGAAAAACCGCCAGGCGACGATCCGGAGCGCAACAGGCTGTCGGGCCGCGTAAAGCGCTACGCCAAGGTGGGCACCGATGTGGGCGGCGTAGCGGCCCGTCTGGCGGGCCAGCGCGTCTTTGGCAGCTCCGACAGGGCGGGCAACGCCAAAGCCCTCAGAGAGGCTCTGGGCGGGCTCAAAGGCCCCTTGATGAAGGTGGCCCAGCTCATGGCCACCATTCCCGATGCCCTGCCGCCGGAATATGCCGATGAGCTCAAGCAGCTGCAGTCCCAGGCGCCGGCCATGGGCTGGCCTTTTGTGAAGCGCAGAATGGCTGCTGAACTTGGCGCTGACTGGCAGACGCGGTTCTCCAGCTTTGAGCGCACGGCGGCGGCGGCGGCCTCGCTCGGCCAAGTGCACCGGGCAGAAAGCCTGAGCGGTGAGCCCTTGGCCTGCAAGCTGCAATATCCCGACATGCAATCGGCCGTGGAGGCCGATCTCAGCCAGTTGAAGATCCTGTTTTCCATTCACAAACGGATGGATCCGGCCATTGACACCAGCCAGATGGGCGAGGAGATCGGCGCGCGCCTGCGCGAAGAGCTGGACTATGACCGCGAAGCCCGCCACGCCCGGCTCTATGCGGAAATGCTGGCGGACCATCCAACGATCTTCATCCCGAAAGTCGAGGATACGCTCTCCACCCAGCGCTTGCTCACCATGAGCTGGCTGGACGGGCGCCCGCTCCTGGATTTCAAGGACCATTCGCTTGAAGAGCGAAACCTGCTGGCGACCCATATGTTCAACGCCTGGTGGCTGCCGTTCTGCCGGCAGGGCGTGATCCACGGCGACCCACATCTGGGCAACTATTCAGCCCGGGTGGACGAGGACGGCCGGCCAATCGGGCTCAATCTGCTGGATTATGGCTGTATCCGGATCTTTCCCACCAAGTTCGTTCAAGGGGTGGTGGATCTTTATCACGGGCTGAGAACCGAAGATGAAGAGCGCGTCGTGCATGCCTATGAGGTTTGGGGCTTTAAAGGCCTGACCAAGGAGCTGATCGAGACCTTGAATATTTGGGCCAGGTTCATTTACGGCCCACTGATGGAGGACCGGGTTCGGGCGCTGGCGGAGGGCGTGAGCGCAGCGGAATATGGCCGCAAACAGGCGTTTACCGTGCATCAACAGCTCAAAGAGAAGGGGCCGATCACGATCCCCCGGGAGTTTGTGTTCATGGACCGGGCGGCCATCGGGCTTGGCGGCGTGTTCATTCATCTGCGCTCAGAGCTCAATTACTACCGGCTGTTCAACGACGCGATCGACAACTTCTCGTTGGAAAATGTTGGCGAGCGGCAAGCGGCGGCATTGGAAAAGGTGGGGCTTACGGGCGTGAATCTGTAACCTAATGCCGCATCCGCGGGCATTTTCGGCCTTGGCGCTTGCACTTGGTTCGCGCCGTCGGTTAAGCGTTGCTTCAGAACTTGGCGGAAGGGCGCGCAGATGGCAGACAACGGCACAGAAGTACAAAGCTACGACGATCACAAAGCCACGTATGACGGCTTTATCTCCGGCTGCATTGCGCTCACCATCGCAACGTTCTTCATTCTCGTGTGCCTGATGATCTGCGGCCTGGCAAAAACCCATTACATCACAAACCTGATCGTGGGCGTCGGCGGTATGTTCTTGGGCTTTGCGGTGATCGCTGTTGAAGCCAAAGCCGGTTCCAACTATCTGACGTCTTTGATTTGTTGGATTGTGTTTGCGCTGATCGCCATTTTCATGGTCACCTAAACCTGATCGCAATGCCCATGAACTAGAGGGTTGCAGGCCGTGAGGCGGGTTTCGCGATCCATCGGCCCTTGTTCAGGATGCGATCATGAAAATCCTCTACACCATTGGTCTGGTCTATCTGGTCATGGTTTTGGCGCTGTATACGTTTCAGCGCAAACTGCAATATCATCCCAGCAAAGAGCAGGTTTCGCCGTCCTATTACGGCCTGAACCATGTGGAGGCGGTGTCGTTTGACACCGAAGATGGCGAGAGCATCAACGCCTGGTATGCCAAGGCGAAAGACGGACGCCCCACCTTCGTTTACTTCCACGGCAACGGCCAAGCGATCCAGAACCGTTGGGAACGCGTGCGGCTGTTTACCGAGCACGGATATGGCATCTTGATCGTCAGTTGGCGGGGCTATGCCGGCAGCACGGGCACGCCAACCGAGGAAGGCCTGCATCTGGATGCAAAAGGGGCCTTGCGCTTCCTGGAGGTTAAAGGGCTTCAGCCCAAGGATCTGATCTATTTCGGCGAATCTTTGGGCTCCGGTGTCGCCGTGCCGCTCGCCGCACAGCATCCCCCTGCCGCTGTCGTCCTTGATTCCCCGTTCACGTCGGCAGCCGATGTCGGCCAGAAGTCCTACTGGTTCGTGCCCACGCGCTTTCTGATGAAGGACAAGTTCGACAACATGGCCCATGTGGGCCAGGTCACCTCACCGGTCTTCATTTTCCATGGCGACGGGGACCGCGTGGTTCCCTTCAGTTTTGGCCAGAGATTGTACGATGCCATCAGCGCGCCCAAGGAGTTGCTGCGTCTGCCAGGCGTCGGACACGTGGCGCCGCTCACCCCCCAGTCTTGGCAAAAAATGAAGGATTTCCTGGAAAAACACACTGGCACGCCGTAGCGCGAAGCTGTGGATCAGCTCAAAATTGCCAGATTCCGGTTGCAAAGAATTCACACTTTGGGGCAATAATGAGACTGTATAGGTAAATTATTTTACCATCCCCTTCTGTATGGGATCAGACCAGGGGGTGGTTTGATGAGGAACCGGGGAAAAACCAGTGGACGCATTTGCAAACTCATCCGGGGCGCAGCAACGGGCGCCTGTGCCTCACAGTCCGGGTGTTATGTTCGAGATGCTGCGGTCGTTTACGACCCTGGCCAGCACCCTCAATCTTTCTCGTGCCGTGATCGCGCTGGGCAGCACCCGGCAGACCGTCCGGCGCCATATCCAGCAATTGGAAGAGTTGCGCGGCGAGCAGCTTTTTGAGGTTCATGACCGGCAATATGTGCTGACCGAAGCGGGCAGCCGCTCCGTGCGCGAAGCGGAGATGATCCTGTCGCGGACAGATGCCTGGATCGCGGGACACAAAGACCATGTGGCGGGTCTCGCCCGGGTCATGTTCGAAGAGGATCTGGAGCGCCCGTTCTACGCTCAGCAGCATCCGGTCAACACCATCTGGCAGTATGGCCCGCCGCTCATCCGGCGCGCCTTGCAAGTTTGGGTGGAGGCGCAGGCGCAGATCGAGCACCCCGCCATGCAGGCCATCGATCCTTATCTGGTGGCGTACCGGAAGTTTCACGGAGATTGGTTGTGCGTGCGCATTGGCGAACAATCGGCCTATGCCACCTGGCTTGGCACCACCTGGGCGCGCAGCGCGATCGGGCGGTCCTTGCACGATGACAAGATGCGCTCGCCATCCGATGAGTTCGTCGCAGAGGCTTATGACAGCGCGCTTCTGGGCGGCCAGGCGCGTTATGACCATGTGGCCACCTGCATTCCCCGTCAGGACGACGTGTTGCATCCCTACAGCTATCAACGCTTGTTGCTGGGCTGCCGCTTTCCCGATGGACAGCCGGCCCTGGTGGGCGTGATCGCCCGCACGCGCAGAGTTATCTTGGACGGCATTCCGTCTGAGCGCGTCCCGCTCACCGCGGATGAGCATCTCATGGAATTTGAAATTTAAGCGTTACGCTTAATTGTTGCTCTTGTTTTGATTCGGTTCAGCCTGTTAACGCGTTGTTAACACACAAATAATTTCGACTATTGAGAGTGTGATCGAAGCTTTTTTGTAGATACAAAAATATAAATCAGGCAACAAAAAACCGCCGGACCCATTTAGGAACCGGCGGTTTTTCGTAATATCATAAAGAAGGAAGTTCTGTTGTTTTTCGTGCCCTTGGCATGCCTGGCAGCGACCTACTCTTCCGCGTCTTAAGACGAAGTACCATCGGCGCAGGAGCGTTTAACGGCCGAGTTCGGGATGGGATCGGGTTTGGACACTCCGCTATAACCACCAGACAAGCGAAGAGCACGAAACATGCAAACTGGATTTGATCATCAATTCTAACATGCAACACCAGACCTGAAAGGTCAGATGCGCACTGGAAAATGAGGGCGATAAAGTTCAATCGAGCTATTAGTACTGGTAAGCTTCATACATTGCTGCACTTCCACACCCAGCCTATCAACGTGGTGGTCTTCCACGGCTCTCAAGGGAGAACTGGTTTCGAGGGGGGCTTCCCGCTTAGATGCTTTCAGCGGTTATCCTTTCCGTACATAGCTACCCTGCTATGCCGCTGGCGCGACAACAGGTCCACCAGAGGTACGTCCACCCCGGTCCTCTCGTACTAGGGGCAGCTCCTCTCAA
>JANQOW010000112.1 GCA_028285595.1 Hyphomicrobiales bacterium | reverse complement strand
TGGTCTGGCCGACCACAAGCGGCCCGCAACGACGCTCAGCGGGCGCGAAAACCCGGCCTTCGGTGGGCCAAATCAGCCCATCTCCTACGTTGCGAAGCTTGCCCGATGCACCACATCGCACTGCGCTTCGCGCCTTGGATATGGGCTGATTTGGCTCCATCAAGCGGTTCCATATGACAAAGAACTGCTCTAGGTCTGTTGATCGCCGGCCTTTTCCTTCAGCGCATAGACCAGTTCCAGGGCTTCGCGGGGGCTGAGCTCATCCGGCAGAACGGCCGCTACCATTTCCTCCAGTTCGGATGGCCCACGCCGGGCGGGTGCAGCGCTGGGGCGCGCGGCAGAGAACAACGGCAGATCGGCAGCAAGGTCACCATGGGTGCCTTTCTGGTCACCTTCCTCAAGCAGAGCCAAAACCTCAGACGCCCGCTCGATCACCGGGCCGGGAAGTCCCGCCAGTTTGGCCACCTGAATGCCATAGGACCGGTCGGCCGCCCCCGGGCCCACTTCGTGCAGGAACACCACATCGCCTTTGAACTCGCGCACTTTCATGGTGGCGTTGCCCAACTGGCCGAGGCGTTCAGAAAGGGCCGTGAGCTCATGGAAATGGGTGGCGAAAAGGGCCCGGCAGCAATTGACCTCATGCAGGTGTTCAACCGATGCCCAGGCGATCGAGAGCCCATCGAACGTGGCGGTGCCCCGCCCGATCTCATCCAGGATCACCAGGGACCGTTCGCTGGCCTGATTGAGGATGGTGGCGGTTTCCACCATCTCCACCATAAACGTGGACCGGCCGCGGGCCAGATCATCCGCCGCGCCCACCCGGGAGAACAACCGGTCGATCACGCCGATATGGGCTGATGCGGCCGGCACGAACGAGCCGATCTGCGCCAAAATGGCGATCAAAGCGTTTTGGCGCAGGAACGTGGATTTACCCGCCATGTTAGGTCCGGTGAGGAGCCAGATGCGCTTGCCGTCTCCCTCACCGGAGAGGTTGCAATCATTCGGCACAAACGGAGCCTCGCCGCCGCGGCGCAGCACTTGTTCAACAACCGGATGGCGGCCCTGGCTGATCTCGAACGCCAAGCTCTCATCCACCACAGGTCTGTTGTAGCGGTTTTCTTCAGCCAGTTCGGAGAAGGCCGTAAACACATCGAGCCGGGCAAGCGCTGACCCAAGACGGCTGATCAATTCGCTTTCCGCGGAGACCTGGTCCACAAGCTGATGGAAGATCTCAAGCTCCAGCCGTTGGGCCTTGTCGCCGGCGGCCAAAATCTTCTGCTCCAGCTCGGCCAACTCCGTGGTGGTGAAGCGCATGGCGTTGGCCATGGTCTGGCGGTGGATGTATTTTGCGCTATGGGGCTCGCCCATCAAGGTGGGCCCGTGCTGAGCCGGCACTTCGATAAAGTAGCCCAAGACATTGTTGTGCTTGATCTTGAGCGACTTCACGTCCACCTCGCCGGCATAGTCTGCCTGCAGGCCGGCAATCACTTTGCGGCTCTCATCGCGCAGGGCGCGGCATTCATCCAGCTCAGTGCTGTGTCCGGATTTCACGAAGCCGCCATCTCGTGCCAGGAGAGGCAACTGGTCTCCCAGCACGGCAGACAGCGAGGCCCCCAGTCCGCCATCATCAGCCGCCAACAGCCCCGCCAGCTCGCCCGCCAGCTTCGGTCGGGTGGCAAGCGCTCCATCGTCTTCAAGCGCCCGCGTCAGTTCCCGCGCCGCCGCCAGCCCGTCTCTCACACCGGCCAGATCGCGCGGACCGCCCCGGCCCACGGTGAGCCGCGATAGGGCACGGGCAAGATCCGGGCAGGCTTTCAGATGGGTGCGCACTGTGCTGCGCAGATCGGTCTGATCCAGGAAGTACGCCGCAACATCCTGGCGCTCCGCGATCGCCGCCACATCTTGCAGCGGTGCGGCCAGCCATTCGCTCAACAGCCGTCCGCCGGCGCCCGTAATGGTGCGGTCAATCACCGAGAGCAGGCTGCCCTTGCGCTCGCCCGACAGCGTGCGCACCAGTTCCAGGTTCGTGCGCGTGGCCACATCGATCAGCATCACCGCGTTCTGCGCCGCGGCCACGGGCGGACGGAGCGCTGGCATGCTGCCCACTTGCGTGAGCTCCACATAGTCAAGCAGCCCGCCGCATGCGGCCATTTCAGCCCGCCCGAAATCACCAAAACTGTCCAGCGCGGCGACGGCAAAGAACGCTTTCAGCCGCCGCTCGCCGGCCGCGCTGTCAAACCGGCTCGCGGGCAGGGGCGAGATCGCCGCGCCGCACTCAGCCAACGCCTGAGCCAGTGCTTCGTCCGCCAAAAGGGTGTCGGCGACAATCACCTCGGACGGTTCAATGCGCGACAGCTCGGCGGCCAGACGTCCGGCGCTTGTCGCCGTAACGGAAAAGGCGCCGGTGGAGATATCGATCCACGCTAATGCCAGCGTGCCGTCGCCCTTATGGCGCGCAAGGGCGGAGAGGAAGTTGTTGCGCTTGGCCTCCAGCAAACTGTCTTCGGTGAGGGTGCCCGGTGTCACCAGGCGCACCACCTCGCGGCGGACGACCGCCTTGTAGCCCCGCTTTTTGGCCTCGGCGGGGTCTTCGGTCTGTTCGCACACCGCCACTTTATGCCCAAGCCGGATCAGACGTTGCAGATAATCGTCCGCCGCATGGACCGGCACGCCGCACATGGGGATGTCTTCGCCGCTGTGCTTGCCGCGCTTGGTGAGCGTGATGCCCAGTGCGCGTGAGGCCACCTCTGCGTCTTCGAAAAACAACTCGTAGAAGTCGCCCATCCGATAGAACAGAAGACAGTCCGGATTGGCGGTTTTGATCTCCAGATATTGCGCCATCATCGGCGTGGGTGCGCTTGCCGGTTTTTGGGCAACCGGAGCATCGCTCACATCGGCGGGTTCTGCGGCTTGGGCCGGTTCCATCACTAACCCCTCACTCTGGCGGTGGTCCTTACTACCAGAACGCCGAGGGGCCTGTCTTTAAGCCCGTAAAGGATGTTCACAAGCGATCGAGGAGAGGATAAGGTGAATGTTGGTCTTGAGGAGGATGCCCGGCATTTGCCGGGCGTTTTGGTCTTTGTGGAGCGTTAAGTAGCAAGATGGCAACCAAGAGTTCCGGCCCTGACCGGCCGTATTTTACCGATCAGGAAGCCTTGCGCTTCCACCAACGCGGCAAGCCCGGCAAGCTGGAGGTGAACCCCACAAAGCCGATGGCGACGCAGCGCGATCTCTCCCTGGCCTATTCGCCGGGCGTTGCCGTGCCCGTGCTGAAGATCGGCGAAGACCCCGATGTGGCCTATGACTACACCGCCAAGGGCAACATGGTGGGTGTGATCTCCAATGGCACGGCCATTTTGGGTCTGGGCGATCTTGGCCCGCTGGCCGCCAAGCCGGTGATGGAAGGTAAGGCTGTCCTGTTCAAACGGTTCGCCGATGTGGACAGCTTCGATATTGAAGTGGACACCAAGGACGTTGACGAGTTCGTCAACTGCGTGCGCTTTTTGGGCCCGGCCTTCGGCGGCATCAATCTGGAAGATATCAAAGCGCCGGACTGCTTCATCATCGAACAACGCCTGCGCGAGATCATGGATATCCCGATCTTCCATGACGACCAGCACGGCACCGCCATTATTACCATTGCCGGCTTGATCAACGCTTTGGATCTTACCGGCCGGGATCTCAAGACCACGAAAGTGGTGATCAATGGCGCGGGCGCGGCGTCGATTGCCTGCGTGGAGCTGCTCAAGGAAATGGGCATGCCCCACAACAATGCCATTCTGTGCGACAGCCGAGGCGTCATCTACCAGGGCCGTGAAGCGGGTATGAACCAGTGGAAATCCGCCCATGCGGTTGAAACCGACGCGCGCACCCTGGAAGAGGTGATGTCCGGCGCGGACGTTGCGCTGGGGCTCTCGGTCAAAGGGGCGTATACGCCTGAGATGATCAAGTCCATGGCCGACAAGCCCATTGTTTTTGCCATGGCGAACCCGGATCCGGAGATCACGCCGGAAGAGGTGGCAGAGATCCGCGATGACGCCATCATGGCCACGGGCCGGTCTGACTACCCCAATCAGATCAACAATGTTCTGGGCTTCCCCTACATCTTCCGCGGGGCGCTGGATGTGCGTGCGACCACCATCAACGGCGCCATGAAAATCGCCGCCGCTGAGGCTTTGGCGGAACTCGCCCGCGAAGATGTGCCCGATGAAGTGGCGGCCGCCTATCACGGCAAGCGGCCCATTTATGGGCCGGGCTATCTGATCCCTGTGCCCTTCGATCCGCGGCTGATCAGCCGGGTGCCGAAAGCTGTGGCCAAGGCGGCCATGGATTCCGGCGTTGCCAAGAAGCACATTGCCGATCTGGATGCCTATGAAATTGAACTTTCCGCGCGGCTCGACCCGATTGCGGGAACCTTGCAAGGCATTCTCGACAAGGTTCGTGACAATCCGCGCCGTGTGGTGTTTGCCGAGGGCGAGGAAGACCGCATGATCCGGGCGGCGAACTCATTCGCGTCTGCCGGGTTCGGCGAGGCCATCTTGATTGGCCGCGAACAGGAGATCACGCAGACGGTCGAGAGGACGGGCATTGAACTGCATCCCTCGGTGACCCTGCTGAACGCGCGCCTGTCGGACCGCAATTCTGATTATGCGGAATACTTTTATAAGCGCATGCAGCGCACGGGCTTCCTGTACCGCGACTGCCAGCGGCTGGTGAACAATGACCGCAACATCTTTGCTGGCTGCATGGTGGCCATGGGCGATGCGGATGCGTTGGTCACGGGCATCACCCGGAACTACACCGTGGCGTTGGATAATCTGAGGCGTGTGATTTCCCCCAAGCCGGGCCACCGGCCGATCGGCGTCTCCATGGCCCTGTGCCGCGGGCGCACGGTGTTTATTGCCGACACCACGGTACACGAGCTGCCGAACCCCGAAGAGCTCGCCGATATTGCGGTTCAGGCGGCCGGTGTGGTGCGGCGCTTCGGCTATGAGCCGCGGGTGGCGTTTCTGTCTTACTCCACATTTGGCCATCCGCGCGGTGAACGTTCCGATGCTGTGGCGGAAGCGGTTCGGGTTCTGGATGCGCGGGGCACAGCGGACTTTGAGTATGAGGGCGACATGGCAGCCGACGTGGCGCTCTCCATGGAGGCGATGGCGCCTTATCCGTTCTGCCGTCTCACGGCGCCGGCAAACGTGTTGGTGATGCCGGCGGCCCATTCGGCCAGCATCACCACCAAGATGCTGCAGCAACTGGGCGGGGCGACGATTATCGGGCCGTTCCTGGTGGGCTTTGAGAGCTCGGTTCAGATTGCGCCACTGTCGGCGACCGCGTCGGAGCTGGTGAACATGGCGGCGATCGCTGCTTACGATATCACCGGTTAGGCCGGAGCCCCAAAGCGCGCGAAGTATCGTGGGTTGATTGCCGACACCGGCAGGATGATCAGCACATCGGTTGTGTTGAACTGATGGTCCACCACGGCTCCGTCACCCACATAGCCGCCAAGCCGCAAATAGCCTTTCACAAGCGGCGGGATTGCCTTCAATGCAGCTTTGGGATCAACCTCATCTGAGGCCAGAACGTCCATGGGCACATGCAGCCCCTCATGCGCCCGCGCGCGCCAGTCTTCCGGCGCCAGATGATGGTGGTGAAGATAGGAGAGTTGCTGGGCCAGCGCCTGATGATCGGTGCCGTGCAAGCTGGCGCACCCGATCATCACGTCCAGCCGGTGCGCGCGCACATAGTCCCAAATGCCCTGCCAGAGCAGCTCAATAATCCGCTTGGTGCGATATTCAGCCAGAACGCAAGACCGTCCCAGCTCCAGGAACCGCAGCTCGCGCTTCGCGCTCAGCAAGGGCTCCAGATCAAACTCGCTCTGCGAGTAGAACACCTGATCAGGGCCCAACTGCTCTTGGCGCAGGAGGCGGTAGGTGCCGACGGCCTTCTCCCCATCTTGCACCAAAAGGTGGTCGCAGATCAGATCATAGCCATCCGCATCCAACTTATCGGCCAACGCCTGCGCGCCCGCGCTGGCGCCGCCATCTTCATAAAACACCTTGAACCTGAGAGCCTGACAGGCTTCCCGCTCTTCGGCGGTGGACGCGATCTTCAGGCTGATCGATCCACGTTCAAGCCAAAGAGGCGGCATCGTTGACAGAGACTGTGACACCTCGCGCCGCCCGCTTGTTTATCCTCAGACCGAGCCGCAGTTTGATACCAGAAGAGTGCCTCAGTCAATTCAATTGGCGCCCGTGACCTCTTGCAGTACATCCGCCAGATCATCCGCATCGAAAGGCTTGGCCAGATAGGCGTTCATCCCGGCCGCAAGGCAGGCCTCGCGGTCCTCGGCCATGGCGTTGGCCGTGAGCGCCACGATGGGAATGGCTGTGCCGTTTTCCCCCTCCAGCTCGCGGATCTGGCGGGTGGCGGCGAGCCCGTCCAGCACGGGCATCTGCACATCCATCAAGATCGCATCCGGCAATTCGTCCGGCGCTTCAATCTGGCTCAGACGGATTTTGTCGACAATTTCCTGACCATTGTTGAACCGGCTCGCCGTGTGCCCGGCATTCTCCAGAACTTTCAAGGCAAGCATGGCGTTCAGGGGATTGTCCTCAACCAGCCAGATATCCAGCAGGGCGTGGCCCGCTTCCGGCTTCGGCACTCTGGCCTTGGGTTTCGCATGGGTGCTGTGACCGGTCTCCGGCACCAGTTCGCGTTTCAGCGTGGAGTGCCGGATGGGAGTGACCAGATAGCCGGAGAAGCCCATCTCGGTGACATCGCCGAATTCCTTGCGCGCCGATGGGGGCATCACCACAAGGCTGTGGGCCGGCCGCGTGTCGGTGGGAATATAGGTGCGCGCCATGTCCGGCCCGCACACCAGACAATCGGGTTTGCTGAGCTGCACCATGGCATCAAGCGCATGGGCGCTGTTCGTCCACTTCACCCGGCCGCCCCAGCTCTCAATATAGCTGGCGGCGCACTCTCTGGTGGCGTCATCGAGCCCGGCAAGGACAAATGTGCGGCCCTCCAGTTCCTGTGTGCGGGGCGCGTGTTTGCCGTCCTCGCGCGGCAGATTGATGGCAAACGAAAAGCTGGAGCCTTCGCCAGGCGCGGAGGTCACCCGCAAGGTGCCGCCCATCAGCTTGACCAGCTTTTGGGAGATGGCAAGTCCCAGCCCGGTGCCGCCATAGTTGCGGTTATGGCCGCTGTCGGCCTGGGTGAAGGCCTGGAACACCTTTTCGGTCTCCGCCTCCGTCATGCCGATGCCGGTATCGCTCACAGTGATCACCACGCTGCTGGTGCCGGGCTCAGCCACTGCGGTGATTTTCACCGACCCCTCGTCGGTGAACTTGGCGGCGTTACCGGCAAGGTTGAGCAGCACCTGGCGCAGTCTGGCCGGGTCGCCGATCACACTGCCGGCCAAGCGCGGATCCACGTAGCACGCGATATTGAGCCCCTTTTCATGGGCTCTTGGGGCCAGCAACTCGCATGTGCTCTCCAGGATGTCACCAAGATCAAACGGCTTGATGGACAGATCCATCTTGCCGGCCTCAATCTTGGAGAGATCCAGAATGTCATCGATCAGCGACACCAGGGCCCGCCCGGAATCCTGAATGGCCTGGGTATAGGCCTCCTGTTCGGCGGTCTGGTCGGTGCCGCGGAGCAGACCGGCCATGCCTAAGACGCCGTTCATGGGCGTGCGGATCTCATGGCTCATGGTGGCCAGGAAGCCGGATTTGGAATGGCTCGCCGCTTCAGCCGCCTCTTTGGCCACGGACAGATTATGCATGGCCGATTTGAGCTCTGTGATGTCGCGCCCGGAGCTTTGGACCTCCAGAAGCCGGCCCGATTGCGGATCAATCAGCCCGAAATCTTCCCACAAGATCCAAACCGTGCCGGTCTTGGTCTTGATCTGCTGCTCATAGCGGATCCGGTGCGGCGGGGCCTCAAGCGCCTCAGGCAAAGGCGTGGGCTGACCGTCCAGAATGCTCAAACCGAGGCGGCGGCCGCACATGTTCTCTGCGGTCTTCTTGAGGAGCCGGGCAAGATTGTTGTTTGCGAACGTCACCACACCGTCCGGCTTGCGCCGCACAATCAGATCACCTTGGGCCTCAACCAGGCCCTGGTACCGTGCTTTGGCAGCCTGCAGGTTGGCGGTGTGTTCCCGCAGCTTCCTCATCCGCGCCCGGGTGATCAGCCAGGCGGCCGCCACGCTCAGGGCGGAAATCAGCGCCAGAACCAGTGCCAGGCTCAGGGTGGCTGACTTTTGCTCCGGCAAATAGAAATAGGATACCGCCAGCACCAGCATGGGGATCATGCTGAGCCCCAGCATGCCGCTCAGGCCCAGATCCAGCCAGTCGCGGTCACCGCTGCGGCGCCCGCCCCGCATCAGGCGGCGCCTTAAGGAGCGACGCTCCTCAATGGGAACGGAGGCAAATGTGTCCGCTGAACTGTCAGTGCTCGCCATAGGTTGCCCGGTGAAAAACGCATACTCCCCCAGCGCTTATCCTGCCACAACGGGCTTGAGAAACCTTAAAGCAGACGTGTCAGATCAGGACGCGAGCGCGAAAATTCTCATCACTTGCTGTCCATGGTGACCACACCATCCCAATCTTTGGGCGGAGGGGCCTTTTTGAACAGCGCCAGGCGCTCATCAAACATGTCGTAGAGACCCGACAGGTTGAACGGCGCCCCGCTTTGCCGGCAGGCCTTGAGGAGCTTAGCGCATTGGGCCCATTTCATGGCGCGGTAGGCGTTCAGCATCTGGGTGTGGGTCTCTGCGTGGGCCTGGAACTCCGCCGAGTGCAACACGTCCTTGGTGCCCAAAATAGTGTAGATCACCTCAGGCTCGGTCTTGCCCACCACGCGGATGGCATCAAGCTCCAGGGCGGCGAATTTGCCCTCCACCTGTTCGGCCGTGCTCTGGCCGATGATGATGTCCACCCCATAGCCCTTGGTCTGACCTTCAAGACGGGCGGCCAGGTTCACCGCGTCACCCAGCACGGAATAGTCAAAGCGCATGTCCGAGCCCACATTCCCCACCACGCACTCGCCCGTGTTGATGCCCACGCCCACATAAAGCTCCAGGAACTCGCGGCCGGCTTCCCGGTCTTCGATCTCGCGTTCCCTGTTGAGCTTCTCAAGAGCGTCCAGCATCTGCAGTGCCGACAGGCAGGCGTTTTCCGCGTGGTTTTCATCGTCCAGCGGGGCGTTCCAGAACGCCATGACGTTGTCCCCCATATACTTGTCGATGGTGCCGGTATTATCCATGATCACGTGGGACAGAGGCGTCAGCAACCGGTTGATCAACCGGGTCAGGCCTTGCGGGTCTGATTTGTACATCTCGGAGATCGTGGTGAAGCCGCGCACGTCGCTGAAGAGAATGCTGAGCTCGCGCGTCTCTCCGCCGAGGGTGAGCTTGTCGGGATCATCAGCCAGCTGGTCCACCAGATCAGGTGAGAGATATTGCCCGAACGCGCCGCGGATCTGACGCCTTTGGGTCTCTTCGCGCATATAGTTGAAGAACACCATGGCCGAGAAGATGATGAGCGCCGTGGCCAGCGGATAGAACGCATCCAAGAGCATTCCATGCTCAGAGAACATCCACCAGGAGGCGCCCGCCACACCGGCCGCCATCACACCGCCCAACAGCAGAACCGTGAGCGCGCCGAACACGGGTGCCATGATGATGATGGTGAACGATACCGCGACCGAGATCGCCATCTCGCTGATATGCGCAAAGTTCGGCCGTTTCAGTTGAGTATTGGTGAGGAGGCTTTCCAGCACCTGGGCGTGGATCTCCACACCCGGCAGCACCGGGTCAAGCGGGGTGGATTTGATGTCGAATAGCGCGGTCGCCGAGGTGCCCACCATGACGATCTTGTTCTTCACCCGGTCTGCCGGCACGCGTCTGTTCAGCAAATCCACGGCGGACACATAGCGGTTGCGGTCGTGCTTGTTGAAATGCACCCACAGATGCGCATTCGCGTCAGTCTGAATCTTCAGGCCTTTCAGAAAGACCTCGCTGACGCCGGCCGCATCGGAGCGTACCCCCACGGCACTTGAGCCGGTGAGCAAACGCAGAATATCCACGGTTATGGAGGGCACGATCTTGCCGTCCGCATGTTGCAACAAAGGCACCCTGCGCACGACCCCATCCCAGTCGGGCAGCACCGACACCATGCCCCGGCCCGCGGCGTTGTATTCAAGCACCGGCACGTTCCTGAGGATGCCCTTGTAGCTGAGCAGGCGGTCTGTGGGGTCGCGGCCTATGGTGGCGATGCCCGTTGTGGGCGGGGTTTTGTCGCCCTTCCACACCGACTGATTGTGGTACCCCGACTGGGCCAGAACCACGGCCTTGCGCTTGAATGCCAGGGCCAGAACACCGTCATTGCTCGGCAAGGTCATCAAGCGTTTCTTGGTCTCCTGGTCGATGCTGCCCACCCGGCGGGCGAACTCCGCAGGTGAGGTGCCGTCCGGTTCGGAGAACAGAATATCGAACGCCACAGCCACCCCGCCCAGCCGGGTGATCTCTAAGATCATGTCGGAGACGCGGGTGCGCGGCCAGGGCCACTGGCCCTCTTCGGCGAGGCTCTTGTCGTCAATATCGACAATCACCACCGGATAGCCCTTTTGTTCGCGCGGTTGCAGTTGCTGATAGAAGTCGAACACTTTCAGGCGCACGGCATGAAGCGGCAACGGGTTCCAGATCTGCAACGCCACGAAGAAGATGAGCAGGGCCAGACCCAGCGCGCGGCCAGCGCCGATCCTGCGGCCAATCTTCTTCAGAACAGTCACCATCCGGCGCCCCTGCTATGTTTCACGGCCAAGCATAAGGGTAACCTTTTGAACATGCGAGCAAAATAGGCTCAGCGAAAGGTCAGACGGTGGCCGGCGGCACGGTCACATCGTCGTCGATCGCCACGGCGGCGAGAACCGCACCATCAGTGTTTTCAAAGGCGTAGATATCGTAACCGGCGAAGGCCGGTCCGGTCAGCTCGGTCCAGGAGCCTGAGCTATCGTCCACGAGCGCAACCGTATCGGACGCGCCGCCATCCACCACCAAAGAATGGGTGGGGGCGTTGCCTGCACCGAAAAAGCTCTCCAGGATGTCGTTCAACTCATCGTTGACCGTCTCTGACAAGGCCATCACGGCGTTGAAATCAAGGGTCAGCGTATCCGCGCTGGCCTCTTTCAAGTCGATGCGTTCGATGCTGGCAAGCTTAGACAAATCGAAGCTGGTGAGATCCAGATCCGTCTCGTCCAGCACGAGGGTGTCCTGGCCGGTGCCTCCGTCCACCTTGTGGAAGGTCGTGTCGCTCACTTCAAGGCTGTCGTCGCCCGAAAAGCCGAGCACGATGTCCTGACCGCCTCCGCCTGAGATCTCATCATCCTGGAAGCCACCGAGCAGCAGATCGTTGCCCACGGTGCCGGTTTTGGTCACGGGGTTCGCGGACGCCGAAATGGTCTCGGCCGAGAACAGTGTGATCTGATCATCCGTGGTTCCAAGGTTGCCGTCAAAATCGAACGTGGTTGTGGCAGAAAACTGGTTCTCCTCGCCCAGAAGCCCCGCGAGGCCCGCCACATCTGCCAGGGGCAAATCGGAATTGATGCCATCGTCCTGAAGATCGGCCTCATCGGCAATCTCGCCCTGGTTTACGCCATCCGCCACCAGGTTGAGCGAGAAGTCCACAAGCTGTGCGGCAAAGATCGGCGTGCCTGAGAACGCATCGGACAGATCGCTGGCCTGGTTCACATTTTCCGAACCGCCGGTATTGTCGATCTGGTCAAGCGTGGCAGGCGAAATGTCTGGCCCGATGCCGAAGGCGGAGATGATGACGCCGGCATTCTGGAGATTTTGCGCCGTTGTCTCCCAAGGCGGATTTGTATCGCTGCTGCCGAAGGGTTGCCCGTCCGAGATGAAGAACAAGAAGTTCTGATCACCCGGCGGCTCGCCATTGAAGAAGCTTTCTGCTTCTGCAAGCGCGTCGTCAAAATTGGTGCCGCCGCCCGTAAACGGCAACAGCGCGGCCACATCGTCCAAATCCGATGCGTAGAGATCATGTTCTACGGTGGTGGTTGCGCTGGAAAACCGGACCAACTGAATATCGAGCTGCGTCTGCGAGTTGAGGAACTGGACCCGCATGTCATCAATCGCGGTTTGGATTGCCGCCATTTGCTCACCGTAAGCGGCCGATCCCAAGCTGCCGGAGGCATCGAACACAAACGAGACATTGATAAAGGCACCGCTCACCTCTGAGACATCAATCTCCACATTTGCGACCCCGATGCCGCTGCTCAGCGGGTTGTCGCCGTCGATGCCAAAGGTGATGGTTTGGCCATTGGGGTTTGAGAAATTCTCTGTGGTCACCTCCACGATCACCGTCGCCGTGCTGGTTTCACCGGCCAGATCTGTGACCTGGAACGTGAACTCGTCAAACCCTTGGAAGGCTTCATCGGGGATGTACGTAAACGCCCCGTCCGGCAGGATTGTCACCTCTCCATTGGAGGGTCCCTCTCCGGCGGGGGCAAAGGTGAAGCCATCGCCGGCATCCACGTCCTGCACCAGCAACTGCCCGGAGGCTTGTGTCTCGGTGTCCGTCTCCACAATCTGCCGCTGGGCAACGGGCGCATCGTTCTCGCCCCCAACGGTGATCACCACCTGTCCGGTGGAGGACGCGCCCTCGTCATCGGTCATGGTGTATTGGACGGTCACGTTAGCCGTGTCGTCGGACCCCAGAGCGTCAAAGTTTGTGCCGGGATTGAACACAAGCTGATTGTTCGCAATCGTCACGGTTGCGTCCGTCAGAACAGCGCCCGTCACCGACAGAATAGCAGCCTGGGTGAGCAGGAAGTTGGACGGATCGTCATTGCGGTCCACATCGGTGTCATTGGCCAGCACGTCGATTGTCAGTGCTTCATTCTCGCCGCCGTTCGCCGTGTCGTTCACCGCAACCGGGTCATCGTTCACGCCGGGAACCGAAATGATGGCAACCACAGGCTCCGATGCGGTCTCGCCCGGAAACCCGACGGTGTAGGAGAACTGGAGCAGCTCCAAGTCCTGTGCCGTCAGCTCCTCAAACTCGCCGTTGGGCGAGAAGGTCAGGAGCTCTGTGTCTTCGATCGGAATCACATCGCCAAGGGCCACTTCCTGGCCATCCAGCAACAGCAAGCCTCTCGCCGGGAGTTCGGTGATGGTGACCTCTACCGGGTCGCCCGGTTGAATGCCTTCCACCGGAACGTCAATGCCACCCGATGGGGTGTCCTCATCGGTGGTGACGAACGCCCCTTCCGATGTGGGGGGCTGGCGCGGGATGTTGGATTGGTCGTTATTGTTGTTCTGAGGGGGAGCATTGGGCTGTATGGGCTCGCCCGAGGGCGCCGGGTCTTGCTCGCCGGTATTGGGCGTAAACCCCGGATCCAGTGGGTTCAACGCGTCTGGGTCAACATCGGAATCAACGCCGGAGCCTGGAACACTGCTGGGACCGCTATCTTGCGAATTAGAGTTCCCGTCGCCGTCCGGAGAGTTGGCGAACCGGGCGCTCGCCAACTGGAAGGTCTGATAGAGAAACTGCAGAGCCCCCTGGTCGTTGAACAGATCGTTATCGTTCTTCGCAACGGTTCTGATGTCAGGTGGCTGGCCAGGCTCGCTTGGGGGCGTGATGACCCAGTTCTCGCCCGTACGGGTGACCGTCGCCAGCACCAGGCCTGAAGCCGTATCGATGATCTGATAGAAGCCTTGCTCGCCATCCGGATCAATATCCAGGGACAAGACGGATGTGCCATCAACGGCCGACACCCTGGAAATAACGGTGGTGCCCCGTATGCCCATGGTGGCCACAGGTGTCTGCACCTTCATGTCCCCACTCGGCGCCACCCCGCCGGCCACGAACACGAACGTGCCCTGGACCAGATTTATGAGCATGGAGTTGTCGCTGCCGCCGGGCGAGTAGACCATCTCGTCGAGCACCATGCGGCCTTGATCGGAAAGGGTGAAAACGGTCTTGTCGATGAAGGTGATGCCCAGCTTGGAGTCCGGGCCGCTTTGCACCACATCGCCCTGGAACACCGGATCGCCGATCTTGAGGGTCACCCTGGTGCCATCTGTGCGTTGGGCGGTCGCCGTGCCTTCAAGCGTCTCCACCTGGCCGATGGGAGCGGCACCGGTAGCCGCGCCGGCCTGGGCATATTGGCCGGGGGCGAGGGGGCCGGCCAAGGCGTCCACCACCGGCGCTCTGAGCAGGGCTCCGTTCGGCGCCGCCAAGTCCACCGGGGACGGGGCGGCAAAGTAATCTACGATGAGGACAGACTGGCCGTCTTCGTTACTGAGAACCAGATCGCTGCCAGCGCGTTCAAACGTGGCGGTGAAGAGAAAATGAGCGTCGGGAACGGTGACCGGCGCCCCATCGGCACCAACTCTTAGAACCAGGTCCGTGTCCCCCGGTCCTGACATCCCAATACGCGTGGCCATCCCAGCCTCTAAAACGTCTTACGACATTTAGGCCCGTCCGGTGTCCAGATTAGGTTTCCAGATATCGGACGAAGCGCCCCGCTCCCAATGAAGCGGTTTCTCGATACACCCTTTACTTCGCCCTAATGCCTGCAAGAGTGAGGCCAGAGTTACGCAAAGTCAATCATAGATTATTCGGCGGCCAAAATCGCCGCTGTGGTAAAAACCACGTTTGAAAACGTTTCTCCTATGAACTTCTCATGCTTTGAACTTGCCTCAACGCTCTCTCAACGCTTCTTTTTGCCCTCGGCGGATGGGCTTTAGCAGATAATCCAACACGGTCTTCTCGCCAGTTTGAATATCAACTGTCGCCACCATGCCCGGGATGATGGGCAGGTCGCCCTTGACCGTTTTCAGATGATTTTGCTGCGTGCGCACGATCACCCTGTACATACGCTCACCCCGGTCGTCGGTGATGGTGTCGGCGCTGATCCGCTCGATCTTGCCGTCCAGCGCCCCGTAAATCAGATAATCGTAGGCGGTCAGTTTCACGCTGGCCTTCTCATCGGGCCGGATGAACGCCACATCCTGCGGCCGGATTTGCGCTTCGATGAGCAGCGTGTCGTCAAGCGGCACGATCTCGATAATGTCCTTGCCCGGCTGCACCACCGCACCGATCGTGGTCACATTCAGCTTGTTGATGATCCCGCGCACCGGGGCTTTGAGCGCGGTGCGGGTGACGCGGTCTTCGGCCGCCTTGATGGATTCCTCAATGATCGCCAGCTCAGGCTGGATCTGAGCCAGCCGCTCTCGGGCTTGGAGTTGGAACGACACCGTGGCCGAGTTCACCCGATTGCGCGCTTCCGCAATGGAGGATTCCGCGCGGGGCAGTGCGGCCTTGACGATCGCCAGCTCCCCATCGATCTCTGCCATCTGACGCTTCAAGCGCAGGAACTCCACCTCCGGCACGACCTTGCGCTTGTACAAAGTCTCCGTCAGCGTCAGCTCGCGGGCCAGCGGCTCACGGGTGGCCACCAGCTTGTCACGCTTGGCCGTGAACTCGATCAGCTCTTTCTCTTTCTGGATGAGTTGCTGCTGCAAGATGGAAACGTCTTCCTGCAGCTTGGCGTTGCGCGCGCGGAACACCGCCCGCTCCGACAGCAGAGCCTGAGGGGCGTGTTTTGTGAGAATGGGATCATCCGGCACGGTGTTCGCGCCGTTGCCCTCCGCGGTGAGCCGGGCGATCTCGGCCATCAGGGCCCAGCGGCGTTGCTTGATCTCGCCCAACTTGGAGGCGAAACCGGTGTCGTCGATCTGCATGAGAACCTGGTCCTTCTCGACCAGATCGCCTTCGCTGGTGGTGATCTCGCGGACAATCCCGCCTTCCAGAGTTTGAACCACCTGGATCTGACGGGAGGGAATGACCCGGCCCAACCCGGTGGTGACCTCTTCAAGAGTGGCCCGGCTTGCCCACACGATCAGGCCGGCAAATCCTGCGCAGATGAGCAGGATCAAAATCCACATGGTGCGCGGTGCGCGCTCCTCCAAGGCGGTGCGCACGTCATTGGCATATTCATGATCGCGGCCGGCCATCATTTGGGGGCCGCCTTTCGGCCCTTGCCGGCCGCCTTTTGGGCTTTCGCGGTGCTCTTCAGCCGATCCAGCACGTCCTGCCGCGGGCCGTCGGCCACAACGCGGCCACTATCGATAACGATCAACCGGTCCACAAGGCGCAGCATGGAATGCCGGTGGGTGCAGACGATAAGGGTCTGGCCGGTTTCGCGCAGGCCCATAAGACGCTCGATCAACACGCCCTCCGTGGTGGTGTCCATGGAGTTGGAGGGCTCATCCAAGAACAGAATGCGCGGCTTGCGGATCAGCATTCGGGCCAGCGTAATGGCTTGGCGTTGTCCGCCGGACAGCGCCCGACCGCGCTCGCCCACTTCCCGGGTGAGGCCCTCCGGATGCGAGGCGGTGAACACATCCACGCCGGCCATATGAACCGCGGCGGACACTTGCTGCTCCGTCACATTGGGTTGGCCCAGAATGATATTGTCTCTGATGGAGCCGCCGAACAGTTCAGGATCCTGCGCCAGATAGCCGACGCCGGCGCGCAAATCCGCTGGATGATAGTGACGGATCTCCGTTTCATCCACGAGGATGGAGCCCTCGCTCGGTTCAAAGAAGCCTGCCAGCAGTTTGCCGACGGTGGTCTTGCCGGAGCCCACCCGGCCGATAATGCCCACGCGCTCGCCGGCGCCGATTTTGAACGACACATCGGTGAGCGCATTGCCGCTGGCGTCCGGATAGCCAAAGCTCACATTCTGGAACTCCGCCTCGCCGCGGCGCACCGTTTCGCCCCCTTGAAGGGCGTCGCCGCGTTCGCCCGGCAGGTCCATGAAGCTGTTCAGACCGCGCATGGCCGTAAAGGCCTGCTGAGCCCGCACCAGGGTCTGCGAGATGTTGCTCAGCGGGGCGAGCACCCGGCCGGCCAGTATGGTGGCGGCAATCAGCCCGCCGATGGTGATGGCGCCGTCGCGCACCAGATAAACACCCCAGACGATCATCACCACGCTCACCGCCTGTTGCACGGTGGCGGTGAAGTAAATGGCAAGCGACGACCATACCCGGGTCCACGAGCTCGACCGCGCCGTTGCCGCCACAGCGCGCTCCCAGCGCCGTTGCATCACGCCTTCCCCGCCAACGGCCTTGATCGCTTCTATGCCCACGAGGCCTTCCACCAGAATGGAGTGTCGCCGCGCCAATTCCGCCTGGCTCTTCTTCACCAGCCGCCCGAGCGGGGCCTGGATGACGAGGGTCACCGCGATCACCATCGGCACGGCGGCCAGGGGCACAAAGGCGATGGGGCCTACGATGATCCACAGGACGAAGACGAACAGACCGATGAACAGCAGATCGGTCACCGCCACGAAGCTTGAGGAGGTGAAGAAATCGCGCACCGTCTCAAACTCTCGGATCTGGTTGGCCACGAAACCGGCCGGCCCGCGCCTGGAGCTCATCTTCAGATCCATGGCGTGTTCGAACAATACCGACGCCACCTTCATGTCCACCCGGCGCCCGGTCTGGTCGAGCACCATGGCCCTGAGCTGTTTCAAGAGGAAGTCGAGCAGCAGAGCGATCACCACCCCACCGGCCAGGGCCCACAAAGTGGGCATCGCAAGGTTTGGGATCACCCGGTCATAGACGTTCATAACGAACAGGGGCACGGCCAGACCCAGCAGGTTGATGACCGAGGCGGCCAGGAGGATCTGGATCCACGAGGGCCAGAACTTTCGGGCGGCCGACCAGAACCAGTGGCCGCGCTCCACCTCTCGGGAGGTGGGCAAGGCGTCTGCCGCAGCGTCGGCGTCGGCAGGGGTGATGTAAAACACGTAGCCTGAGCTGGTCTTCTCCAACTCGGAGGTCTTGAGCGTTTTGCGCGATTTGGAGATGCTGGGAAAGACGACCTGCACCTTGCGGCCGCGGCTCGTCTTGCGCAACACCACGCAGGCCGTACCATCGTTCAGCAACACAACAAACGGGGCCACCAAGGCCGGGACCCGCATCACCTTGCGCTTCAGCAATTGTGCCTTGAACCCGAGGCGTTCAGCGGCGCGGATCAGGAGGTCGGCGGACAAGTGCCCGTCGCGCAGCGGCAAACCGTTTAAAGCAGCTTCGGCAGAAAATGCCTTGCCATAGTGGCCGGTTATGTATTCGAGACAGGACAGAAGAGGATCATCGCGCTGCTCCGCCGGTGCGGGCGCGGGGATAATCTTGCCGCTTTTCTTCGCGGCAGGAGTGCTCACCTGTACAGGAGCGTCCGACATTTATCCCCTCAAAACAAAACGGCCCCCAGTTCCTGACACAATAGCAAGAATCAGTCCCAATTGTACCGTTTCGATTTTGAGAGAGCTTTTGATTAACCAATATAGTTAACGGCCGAACTGCTCTAGGCGGCGAGGCGCCCGGTGGAGAGCTTTTGGCGGAACGTCAGCGCCTCGGCAATGTGCACTCGGCCCACATCGCCCGCCCCGTCCAGATCGGCCAGGGTGCGGGCCACCCGCAGAACCCGGTGATAGCCGCGCGCGGTGAGCCCGATCATCTCCGCGGCATCCTGGAGCAAGCTGAGGCCCGAAGCATCCGGCAGGGCCATGGACTCCAAAAGCTCCCCATCGGCCTCCGCGTTAAGCCGCAGATGAGCCGCGCCCAACGACTGATAACGCCCCGCTTGCACAGCGCGGGCGCGGGCCACCCGGGCGGCCACGTCCGCGCTGCCTTCCTTTGGGGCCGGCAGGCTGAGCTCAAGGGCGCGCACGGCGGGCACCTCGATCTGCAGATCGATCCGGTCGAGCAGGGGGCCGGAGACCCTGGCCTGATAATCATCCACACAGCGCGGACCCCGCCGGCAGGTGTGCCCCGGCGTTCCCGCATGGCCGCAGCGGCAAGGGTTCATGGCGGCCACGAGCTGAAACCGGGCGGGGTAGCTCACATGATGATTGGCCCGGGCGATCACGGTCTGAAAGGTCTCCATGGGCTGGCGCAGGGAATCCAGGACCTTAGGCTGAAACTCCGGCAACTCATCGAGAAACAGAACCCCATTATGCGCAAGGGACATTTCACCGGGCAGAGCCCGCTGCCCGCCGCCCACCAGAGCGGCCTGACTGGCTGAGTGGTGGGGCGTGCGAAACGGCCGGCGGTGCGAGAGGGTGCCTCCGGTGAGCGCGCCGGCCACCGAGGCGATCATGGAAACCTCCAGCATTTCCAAGGCATCCATAGGCGGCAGTATGGAAGGCAGACGCTGCGCCAGCATGGATTTGCCCGAGCCCGGCGGGCCCACCATTAGGAGATTGTGGCCCCCTGCTGCAGCCACCTCCAACGCACGCTTGGCAACTTCCTGGCCCTTAATGTCGCGCAGATCGGGCAACTTCACCGGTTCATCGGCGGCGATCACACGCGGGCGCGAGAGCACCTGTGTGCCTTTGAAATGGTTGACGAGCTGCACCAGTGTATCGGGTGCCAGAATGTCCACCGCCTCACCGGCCCAAGCCGCTTCGGCCCCGCACGGGCCCGGGCATATCAGCCCATGCCCTCTGGCGTTTGCGCCCACGGCCGCGGGCAGGGACCCGGCCACCGCGGTGATGGACCCGTCCAACGAGAGCTCGCCCAACACCGTGTAGCGCTCCAGAAATTCCGATGGAATAATGCCCAATGCGGCCATGAGACCGATGGCAATGGGCAGATCGTAATGGCTGCCCTCCTTGGGCAGGTCGGCCGGAGCGAGATTGACCGTGATGCGCTTGGCCGGTAGGGCGAGGCCAATGGCCGTGAGAGCGGCGCGCACGCGCTCGCGGCTCTCGGCAACCGCTTTGTCCGGCAGGCCCACGAGCGTAAAGGCCGGCATGCCCGGCGTAATCTGCACCTGCACATCCACGGGCACAGCCTCAATGCCCCGGAAGGCAACCGTGGCAACATGCGATGTCATGAAAATCCCCCCTGACGCAACAGCTCACAGAGACTAACACGTGCGCATTATGCACACAAGAACAAGAGGGGAACTAAAGGAGGGGCTGTGGGAGCGATTGCAAAGTCTGCCCCCACGTCCGCGCTCTAAAGCGGCTCCAGGCTGATCGGCTTGCCGCGGTCGGCCAGGGCCTCAAGGGTGCGATTGACCTCGGAGTTGCGGAAATTCTGCGCTGATTTGGGAAAGTTCCGCACGAACATGTCGTTCACCATATGCAGCGAGGCTGCCAGGGTGAGGGCGGTGCGCAGGCCGCTGCCCAGCCTGCTGTTGGCCGGGAACAGTTTGATCAGCTTCTTGGCCAGCGCCACGCGGGAGGGGTTGAACACGCCGGCCTCGCGCACCGCCTCCGGGCTCAGCGCAATCTCGCAGAAGCTGTTCTCCATAAGCGTGTCCACCGCCGCCACCGGCGCCCAGAACATCCGCTTGGCGCCCTGATGCACATAATTGGGCAGCCGGTTTGCCATGGCCGTGCGCAAGGGGATCTTGCCCTCCTTGGCGTTCAGCAAGGCAGAGGGTGGCAACTGAAGCACGAAGTCCACCAGGTCGTTGTCCAGGAACGGCAGACGGCCCTCAATGGAGTTGGCCATCTCCTGGCGGTCGCCCAGATAGTTGAGATTATATGCGGGCAAATCGCATTTCAGAGAGATGAAGCGGCTGGCGGTTGAGGGGGGCAGCCCTTCCAGCGCCACGGCGGGCAGCGCATCGGCCAAGCGTTGCAGTTGGGCTTCCATGGGGAAGGCTTCGACAAACTCGCGGTCAAGCACATGGCTGAGGAAGCGGTCGGTGGTCAGCGCCCTGAGCGCCGCATAGGGGTAGCACCCGAAAATGGCTTCCACCATGGCCTTCTTGCGGTAGGCGGTCACCGGCAACAGACCGGCCAGGATCCCTTCGCGCGCAATCATCTCCTTGATCTGCACCCGGACCCCGCGCTCGCCGGTTTTGCGGCTCTCGTCGAGCAAGAGCTGATGGCGGTACATGGCATAGCCTGCCAGGGTCTCATCGGCTCCTTCCCCGGTGAGGATCGCTTTCACGTGAGGTTGACACGCCCGCGACAGCACGTGTTTGGCGGTGCCATGGGTGTTGAACACCGGGATCTCGCTGTGCCACAGCGAGGCGCGGAAATTGTCCGCCAGCGCCTGGTTGCTCACGTCCACAATCTGATGCTCGACCCCCGTCACGCTGGCCACCCGTGACGCGATCTGGCTTTCGTCGAGTTGGGGGTCCTCAAACCGGATGGTGAACGCCTTCACCCGGCTGTTGGTTTGGCGGGCCATGGCATCCACGACCGAAGAGCTGTCCACGCCCGACGACAGATAAGCCCCAACCGGCGCATCTCCGTGGAGCCTCAGCTTCACAGCCTCATCGAAAAGGGCGGCAAACTCTTCGCCCACCTCGTGAGGCTGGGTGAACCGTTCGCGCCCGTTGATCGCCAGTGTCCAGTAGGGCCGCACTTCGGTGCCGCTCTCAGAGAAGCGCACATAGTGGCCCGGCGGAACCTCAAAGATATCCTCAAGGATCGTCTCTTCGGGAAGCGTGATCCCGGCGAGCAATCCGCGCAGATACTCCAGGTTCACCTGAGCGGGCAGGGACGGGTAGGCGAGCACCGATTTGATTTCCGAGCCGAACACCACCGTGCTGCCCACCTCGGTGTAGTAAAGCGGCTTAATGCCGAACCGGTCGCGCACGAGGTAGAGCTCGTGCTTGTTTTGATCATAAAGCGCAAAGGCAAACTCGCCGCGCAACTTGGCAAAGCACCCCGCGCCGAAGGTCTCATAAAGATGCGGGATCACCTCCACATCGCACTGGGAGCGAAACCTGTGCTTTTGAGCTTTCAGCTCCCGCATGGTGTCCTTGTAACCGTAGATCTCGCCATTGCAGGCGAGCCACACGGAGCCGTCTTCGTTGGCGAGCGGCTGGTGTCCGCCGGCCGGATCCACCAATGCCAGCCGCGCGTGCATCAGCATGGCGGTGTGGGCGCCGTTGATCCAGTAATCCATCCCGTCCGGTCCCCGGTGGGCCAGGGCGCCGATCATGGGCAGAAGCTCCCGCGGCTCCAGCCAGCCCACGTTGGAGGGAATGAACGCTCCTGCCAGTCCGCACATAAAGCTCTAAGCGCTCCTGCCTGCTTCATGTGCCCTGATCAGGGCCAGTTCGCCTTCGCTGGCAAAGGCCCGGTCCCAGTGGATCAAATGCGGGCGCATCACCCGGTGCCACAGGGCCGGCACAAAGGCCATCAGCATCATGGTCATATAGCCAAAGGGCATCAGCGGGGCATCCTTGCGGGCTTCCAGGGTCCAATAGGGCTTTTGCGCGTTCAGATGATGATCGGCGTGACGGGTGAGGTTGTAAAGCAGCGCGCTTGAGACAAATCTGTAGCAGTCCCAGGAATGGCGCGCAGCAACCTTCTCGCCCGGCACACGCACCAGGCCGTAATGCTCGATGTAGCTGATGGCTTCCAGATGCAGCTTGCCGATGAGCGCAACCGCAAAAAAGCCGGCCGCCCCGGCCCAGCCGGCCGCATAGATGTACAGGCTGAGGTAAAGGGCCGACATGAGCTGACCTCTCAGCGCCCGGTTGTGCCGGCTCCAGGTGCTCAGGCCCCGGTTGGTGAGCCGGTGGGCTTCGATCTGAAACGCGCCGCGAAACTGCCCCAGGCTGGAGCGGACGAAAAACGCAAACAAGCTCTCGCCGCGCCGCGCGGTCGACGGATCGCGCTCAGTGCCCACATGGCGGTGGTGGCCGAACACGTGCTCGATGGCAAAGGTGGTGTCGCAGGTAAAGGCCAGCAGCCAGCGGCTCACCGCCACGTCCCGGCGCGAATGGATCCGGTGGGCCAACTCATGGGCCACATTGACCCCGGCCGAGCCGCATATGACGCCAAGGCTCAACGTGCCGCCGATCAGATCGCTGAAGGACGTTGCCGCCCGGTGTGCGGCAAGGTCGACCCCAGCCACGCTGTGGGCAAGGGCGATCAAGCCGAACGGATCGAAGTCGGAAAGGTAGGTGGCATAGAGCCCGCTCAAGACGAGCAGAAACGGCAGCGTGGCGATCAGGTAAGCGTTCATCAAAGCCGCGCCGAGACCCGCATGGACTTTGCGTGTGGACCCGGCGATTTCGTCCGCCAGGTTCGTGCTCCCCAAGGCCAGCACCGCGCCGGCCCACAGCCATGGCCCGCCAAGCACGAAGGACATCAAGATCAGAGCCAGCACCACCGTCATCATGCTGTAGCGCAGATAGCCCATGTGCTCCTTCCGCCTCGGTCGGTTCTCTAGAGCCGGTCCTCGATTGCATCCCAGACCAGGGCGGCAATGTCTTCGCCGCCGAACTTCTTGACCTCGCGGATGCCCGTGGGCGACGTCACGTTAATCTCGGTCAGATAGTCGCCTATCACGTCAATGCCCACGAAAATAAGGCCGCGGGCTTTCAGCTCCGGTCCCAGCGCCTCGCAGATTTCATGCTCGCGGGCCGTCATGTCGATCGGCTCGGCCCGGCCGCCCACATGCATGTTGGAGCGGCTCTCGCCCTCTGCCGGCACCCGGTTGATCGCGCCGGCCGGCTTGCCGTCTACAAGGATGATCCGCTTGTCGCCCTTGCGCACGTCGGGAAGATATTGCTGGGCGATGAACGCCTCGCGGAAGGCGCTGTGGAACATCTCCAACAGAGAGTTCAGGTTCTGGTCCTGCTCGGGCAGACGGAAGACGCCCGCGCCGCCATTGCCGTAGAGGGGCTTTAAGATGATGTCGCCATACTCGTCACGGAAGGCTTTGATCTCATCGGGGTCCTTGGTGATCAAGGTGGGCGGCGTGAATTGCGGGAAGTCGAGCGTGAACAGCTTTTCCGGCGCGTTGCGCACTTCGGCCGGATTGTTCACCACCAGGGTCTTGGGGTGGATTTGTTCGAGCATATGGGTGGCGGTGATGTAGTTCATGTCGAACGGCGGGTCCTGGCGCATGAGGAGCACCTGGCAGGTGCTGAGATCTTCGCGCCGTGCCTCTGACAGGTCGAAATGATCGCCCTCCTGATCGCGCACACTCAAGGTGTGGCCCCGGGCGAACACCTTGCCGTCCTGGGTGGCGAGCGCATTGGGCTCGAAATAGAAGATCTCATGGCCGCGCGCCTGTGCCTCCAGGAGAAGCGCAAAGCTGCTGTCGCCAGCAATATCGATCCCGGAGATCGGGTCCATCTGGATTGCGGTTTTAAGAGCCATCGCCTCTTTCGCCTTTATGTGCCGTCGCTTGAGAATGCGTTCGTGATGTGGTGCGGCACGAGATAGGCGCTGAACACGATCATGTCAAAGCGGCAATCTGTGCTGAGCGGCAGGTCGTTCTCGGCCAGCCAGTATTCGGCGGCGCGCACGATGCGCGCGCGCTGGCGTTCGCTCAGCGAGGCCATGGCTTCCGCATGGCTCGGCCGCCGCTTGACCTCGATGAACACAAGGGTGCCTCCGGTCTCAGCAACGATATCCACCTCGCCGGCGCGCACCTTGTACCGGGTCCTCAAAATCCGATAGCCCTTGGCCTTGAGATACAGAACCGCCATCCGTTCGGCCTGAACGCCGAACCGGTGCGCATTGCGTTGCCGCCGTGTCCGCCCCCCCGGTTTGCCCATGTCACGCCATCTGGCGCTTCAGGGCCACGGCCCGGTCGTACAGCACCTGACGGCTGAGGCCCAATTGCTTGGCCACTTGAGCGGCCGCCTTGCCCGCCGGGAGCTGGCCAAGCGCGGTGCGCAACGCCTCATCGATCTCCCCCTCGCTCACCTCGCCGGCGTTCTCCGGCGGGGCGATGAGCAGCGTGATCTCCCCCTTAAGTTTGCCGATGGTCTGGGCCAGGCTGCCCGCCTCGCCGGTGATCGCGGTTTCGTGCAGCTTGGTCAGCTCACGGGTCACCACCACCTGGCGCGGCCCAAGCGCTTCGGCCACATCCGCCAGGCTGGCGGCGATGCGTCCTCCGGTTTCAAAGAAGATCAGGGTCGCGCGCAGGGCTTTGAGCTCCTCCAGCACCTTGCGCCGTGCCCCTTGCTTCACCGGCAGGAAACCGCCGAAGAAGAAGCGATCGCTCGGCAGGCCCGACTTGGCGAGCCCGGCAATGGGAGCCGACGGTCCGGGCAGAGGGATCACCTCAATGTCTTTCTCCAAGGCAGCCCGCACAAGCTTATAGCCCGGGTCGGAGACGATGGGTGTGCCTGCATCGCTGATCAGGGCCAGGGCGGCCCCGGCCTCAAGCCGGCGCAGGATCTCCGGGCGCACCTTGTCTGCGTTGTGATCGTGATACGGACTGAGCCGGGTGGAGATGCCATACCGCTCCAGGAGCCGGCGGCTGATGCGGGTGTCCTCGCAATAGATCAGATCCGCCGCCGCCAACGTGGCGAGCGCCCGGATCGTGATGTCGCCCAGATTGCCGATGGGCGTTGCCACAACGTAGAGCCCGGCCGGCAGCGGGGTCCCACTATAGGTGGCACCAGCTATTGTGTAATCAGCCTGTTTTCCGCTATGGGGGATGGGTGCATCTGTTGGTGGGGTAGAGCGCGTCACTTTGCGTTGGGCCTCAATTGCTGTAACACCATTATGCACAAAACCTTGCGGGGCGGGGGAAGGGAAATGAAACCGGCATGAGAGCCACCCTGAAAGCGGCCGGTCTATCATATAGCAACCTGTTTAAAGTATGCAGAAACCAAGAAACCTCATGAGATTGATCTGCATCGCCTTTATGGCGTTGAGCTTGGCCGGGTGTGGTGGCCTGGGCAGCATCTCGATGGGCGATTTGTTCTCCAGTGGAGATGCGCCTGAGCCTGGCCAGCAGCAGCCGGCGCCCGATGTGGCGGCCATTCAGAACCCCGGCGATCCGAAGGTGGCTGTTCTGCTGCCTCTGGGCATCCGAGGCGGGGCGTCCGATGTGGCGCGCTCGTTGAAGGAAGCCGGCGAAATGGCGCTGGTGGAATCCGGCTCGCCGGGCATCACACTGGTGACCAAGGACACCCTTGGCACGCCGGAGGGCGCCCGAGCGGCGGCAGAGGCTGCGCTCAACGAAGGGGCCGAGTTGATCATCGGGCCCTTGTTTGCCGGCTCCGTGCAAGCCATTGCCCCCATTGCTCAATCGCGCGGTGTGCCTGTCATGGCCTTTTCCACCTCAAGCTCGGCGGCGGGCAACGGGGTATTCCTGAACAGCTTCCTGCCCGAACAGGACGTGGCCAACATTGTCCGCTTTGCGGTGCAGTCCGGGCAGAACCGGTTTGCCGCGCTCATTCCCGAGACGGCCTATGGCGGTCTGGTGGAGCGCTCGTTGCGCCAGGAGCTTACCGGCCGCGGCGGACAGTTGGTGGTGGTTCAGCGTTATCAGCGCACGCCTCAGGGCGCAGCACGGGCGGCCGGCCTGATTGCGGCCTCAATGAAGGACTCCACCGTCGGGGCCGACACCCTGCTGATTGCCGAAGGCGGCGACATGTTGCGCGCGCTCGGGAACTCGCTGACGGCTGCGGGCGTGAACCCGCAGATCACCAAGATCCTGGGCACGAGCCTGTGGGATGATCCGGCCACTGCAACAATCGATATCGCGGTTGGCGGTTGGTATCCGGGTGTGGCGCCTGAATTGACCAACGCGTTCAACGCCCGCTTCCGCCAATCCTATGGCCGCGAACCCAAGCGGATTGCCAGCCTGGCCTACGACTCCGTGAGCCTCGCCATCGCCCTTGGCCGCCAGAATGCCCAGAGCCCCAGGGGTCAGAAGTTCCCGGTGAATGCCCTCACCAACACGCAAGGCTTTCAGGGCTCCAACGGCCTCTTCCGCTTCCTGAACAGCGGCCTTAACCAGCGGGGCTTGGCCATTCTCGAGGTCACCAAGACCGGCCCTCGGGTCGCAGCCCCGGCGCCAAGCACATTCTCCGGCGGGTTCTAGATTGCGCGGGCTCACCCCGCCGCCAGATAGCCGATCACCGCATTCAGGACCCGCCGCCCGGCCGCAGTGGCCGTCAGGCGCTGGAGCTCTTCATCCACCTCCACCAGGCCTTCGCCTACCAGCGCCTCCAAGCGCTCTCCTGCCAACGGAGCCCCGCCCAGTGTCTCGTGCCGCGGCAGGCTGATGCCCTCATTGAGGCGCAAACCCATCAGCAGATATTCATCTGCCCGCTCGGCGCCCCCGATCTCCTCCTCGCTCGCAACGCCCGCCCCGCGCGCATCGACCTCGGCCAGCCAGGCCTCAGGTGAGCGGATCATGGACCAGCCCATGCGCGTTCGGTCCTGAAGGGTGAGGCGCGAATGGGCCCCGGGGCCGATCCCCGCATAGTCACCATAACGCCAGTAGAGCAGATTGTGCCGGCACTCCTGGCCGGGCGCTGCATGGTTGGAGACCTCATAGGCCGGCAGCCCTGCTGCGGCCGTCATCTCCTGGGTGACATCAAACAGCGCCAGCGCCTCACTTTCTTCCGGCACCACCAGCTTGCCTGCCGCATGAAGGTCGAAGAAGCGGGTCTTCGGCTCAATGGTGAGCTGGTAAAGCGACATGTGTCCCCGCGCATGGGTGAGCGCCGTTCCGAGCTCTGCGCGCCAGTCCTGAACACTTTGGCCCGGCCGGGCGTAGATCATATCGAACGAGACCCGCTCGAATGTCTCTGCTGCAAGCTGAAACGCCGCCAGCGCCTCCTCTGCTGAATGCTGGCGCCCCAAGAAGCGTAACGCCTCGTCGCTGAGCGCCTGCACGCCCACGGAGACCCGGTTCACGCCGGCACTGGCCAAGGGGGCAAAGTTGCGGGCCTCCACGCT
>JANQOW010000120.1 GCA_028285595.1 Hyphomicrobiales bacterium | reverse complement strand
GCAAGAGAACTCAACGAGAGACCTAGAAAAACACTGGGCTATCAAACACCGGCTGAGCGATTAAATGCATGTGTTGCGGCCACCCATTGAACTCACAAGCCGGAATGGACACTACGTTGGAGCGCATGATGTCCGAGATTTGCCAATAACATTCGTCAGCTCGCAAGCCCACGGGCGAACGCACCTCTAATCCGAGACCTAAGACTGCCAAAGCCCAAGCTCTGACCGATATGGGAAGCGGGATCATTTATGACGTGCTCTGCTCTTCAAATCGTGGCATCTGTTAGTGAAGGATCAGGGCGAACGGCAAGTCTGGGGGACCAAGCTTATGGTGTTCAGAAGACTATGGAATATCGTCATTTCATACGTGTTCGACCGAGTGCCTCATAAGAAAATTGAAGCTGCAGTTGTTCGGTTGATCAAAGACCACGAGACGCCCGCTATAGCGGTGATGCGTCCCTATCCCCCGAGTGAAAGTATATCCGTCCAGAGTCATCTCGGCGGCCGCCCCAAACTACCGACAAATCAAGAATGGCCCCGTGCGAGTGATGGAGTAGCACTACACTTCCTTGCATCCATCCATTGCGCGGAACTACCTGAAAATGACCAGCTCCCAAGTGACGGGACGCTGCTGTTTTTCGCTAGAATTGACGAAGAGATGACTTGGGACACACAGAAGCCCCAAGATTTCTCGCGGGTTTTGCACGTCAGTTTAGAGTCTGCTTCAGAGGCGCCGGTTCCTGATGATCTACCCCCAATAATGGGAGGATACCATCAGTTCGATCAGGACTTTTTACTCCCCGATGAACCACCGACAAGGGTCTACCCGAAATGGCCTGTCCAGTTCTTCAATGTACCAACCTGGCCAAACGTAACGTTGTTCCATGCATACCTGGAAGAAGAGTTCTTCGAGGATGCGGCGCTGGATCGCATCGTAAACGATGAGTACCGTTTCAGGGCACAAAGAGCTCAAGCAGATGGAATTGCAAAAGCGATTGGCCAATCAAACGTTGTTTTCGATCCACCTAATGAAGAGGATTGGTTTCAGAGAGAAGATGGAAGGGCAAAGATGCAATTGCCTCCCGACAGTGGGTTCCCTCATACCTGGATAGTCGTGGATCGCATTGCTCGATCTCTCCATCGACAATGCGCACAACAAATAGACTACTTGAAAAAGTGGGAACCAACGGTTTCTGCCGAAAATGAAGCCATGATACAGGACCTTTCCAAGATCCAAACCGATGCCCTTAGATGGATCAGCGAGGCACAAAATGCCGATTATGAAAGTTCAATATCTGAAGTAAAAAGCTCTGAATTCCGCACTTGGCTTGAAGGCATGATGACGCCAAAGAGATCAGAGATCAGCTATTTCGGATGGAAATCAATGACAAACGGTCTCGCCAGTGCCATTACCTTCTGCGGCGCATCTCAGAAAACGGCAGCGCTGATGCCGAAAGCCTACTTTGATCATTTTCGCAAAGATCACTCACCGGTACTTGCTCATAGGATCGGTTTGGAAGCAGGGCACCCTCGACCGCCTCTAAGGTTTAATCATCATCAAATCTTGGGAAACCCAATGCCTACCCAAGAGCATGGCGAAGAAGGCAGTGTGCTTCTCTTACATCTCTATAGTGATAGTGGCATAGGTTTCATGTTTTGTGATGTTGGGGAAATCCAGTTCAGAATCTCGCACGATGACCTGGCCGCGGGCCGTTTTGAAAATGTTCGTGCATTCACCAGCGGCGGCTGACAGGCCAATGCGATGTTCCGGCCGGCGCTAAAGCCAGCGAATGGCAAAGCATTACCTGCTACAGGAGCGCTTCTAGATGAGAGATCCACATAACGGGCAGAGTTTCATTTGGGGAATCGGCAGCTTTCGATGAGGTTCGAACCATCCGCTACTGAAGCCCAGAAGGTCCACAATGGGCTCAGAGCCGTCATTGGCCAGGGCTCAGCGACCTCGGAGCCAGCAGATGACCGCTCTGCGGACTTTTCGACCAGATAAATAATGTACCGTTGAGTATCAGACGTGATGCTGAAGCGCACACTGTTTTGAAGTAGTACACTTCTGGGATATTCCATTTTGCGACATTTGAAATGAAGTGCCCTGGGGGGGAATCGAACCCGCCGAAATCCAATTCTAATAACTGGAAGGTCTTGCCACTAAACGACCAGGGCTGAATGGAGGCTGCATCGTACGCAACGATCAGCAAACAACAGGTACCACATCGGTCAGTCGACTGCCAGCTTTCGCTGTAGAGCACCCTTCAATTCTTCTTGCAAAATTACTCGGTCAGTTAAATTAGAAATACCCAACTCCCTATGCAAAACAGTGACAGGATCATGCAATTGTACGCCTCACTGGTTTTTACACGGTTTTGTTGGTAATGTTTTCTGATGGTTGAGTTGAACTTGCTCAAAACCTTAGAGAGAACAAACTTGTTTTGCGAACGATCTACGTTGAGGAAGGATGAAACGCGTCTATCTATCCTACCGATAAGTCGAATTTTGATATTCTAGCATGTTGCAGGATCTGAAAGCATGGTTATTTCGTCCTCGTATGATTGGATCGCTGATTTTGGCTGTAATTATTGTGGCCGGATCGCACTTTCTATCCACACTGAACCTAACACAGAAACTTGAGCGCCTTCCCGCTCTGACCACTTACGTTCAACAATCACTTTCATCGGTAGACACAATCAAAATCGTCAATGCGTTCTACTATGAATTTATCGGGTGCGAAATCGTCGGCGAGTTTCCTGGCTACTCTATCGATTGTAGAGGCCGGGGTCTTGCTGGTCCCAACTTGACCTACGAGGAAAGACTGGGCCGGGGGCCGGAACCAAAATTGAGCGAGCGGTTTGTGACCGCGGTGTTCAACGCCGTAGCTCGGCTATGGAATGAGTCGACTTGGTTGGGATTGGTGATCGCAGTCCCGGCGTTTTGGATGGCTGGTGTGTTTATGTATAATCGCCTCGACGGCGAAAGTCCGATTGTGGATTTTCTTTATTGGACCTTCGCAACCCCGGTGATAGCCAGTGGGGTAGCACTCGCCCTAAAAATACTTCTCCTTGCTCTTGTATGGATTTTCTCTGCCGCCCTGGCAGGTATACTCTGGATTCTGGCCACATTCGGCGGCCTGGCATTTTGGTTAGGGCGTGCTTGGCAAGTCATCGAAACCGCTGAAGACATTGCTAACGCTCGAACGGACAGCTCTCGCGATAAGCCTTCTGATCCATCCTCAGGGTCAGGTTAGGCGCGTAATCGAGCGCGCCGTTTCAAGTTGGCCACCTGAAGAAGCGAGGCGCGACTTTGGCAGGTCAATAGTCGGATATGGCTCGTCTATTCCCTTAAGGGCTATGACAGCTTTTGAGGGTAAAGCTGTCATCCATCGGGCACAAACCGGAGGTCCAGGAAGGGCTCAGAGCAGTCATTGAGACCGCTTTCATTGAACTGTTCCTGCTTAAACGTCTGCAATGAGCACGATTAGACCGAGCAGAGGTGGGCTGTTGAATGTCCGATGTTGAGCGCGGAGAGGATACTTTGCGGGAACCGCGGGCGTCCGATAAAGAGCTGTCAATAGCCCTAAGCGCATGGTTCGTTGACGCAAGTTGCTGGCTCGCGAAACTCCGGTTAAGCATAGCGTTCAATTGAGAACCCCTTGAGTGAAATCCACTTAAGGACTGCTACTAGGGCCAACACAAAGGGGGAAATCATGCCAGACATAGTCCTGCCGCAGCCGTTTCTCAGAGCCTTCCCTGAACCGGAAACAGTGTTCGCTGACCCGGTCGCACGATATGAACGACATTTGAATCCGCTTGTATCGATCGAGCTTTCATCGGTTGATCCGGACCTGTCAGGTTGGATTCATCTTGTTAGCCCGATCGAGCCCTGCGACGGCTATCTGGGCGATAGCGGTAAGGAGTTCTGGGGACCCTACTTGCAGCCCAATTGGATTGGCTTTCGGCTTACGTCTGAACATCGCTATGAGCTACTAGGTGATTTCAGATTTTTTGCTATCGAGAATACTGAGGGTGCTGAAAGCTATCGTGGTGCTCGAGATGAGCTCGAAGAATTCTACAACAAACAACATGCCAGCTTTGCAAAGCATAAGCAGGCCTTTGAGGAAACAGGCCAAGTTTGCCGGATAAGTCCCTGGGGAGATCCAAATCCAGTTGCCGTTCTATCCAGGCTTGGTGGCGAAGCTCCGGTTGGCAATATGACCTGGAAGAATGTGCCCGATTGTGCGTTCACCTACTCGGACCCGGAAACGGCTCCACGGACGAGAGATGGTCGATTGTTCAAGTTCGTTGCAGCCGTTCCCGGTTGGCACTACCGCGACTCTGGTGCCGATGAGATCATTCTTTATTATGACCCCGACGAACGCGTCGCATTGCAGACATTCGTGTTCGGATGAAACAGCATAGGCCAACGCCTTTGCTAAGATGCGATGATCGTTAGCATCGAAAACAAAAGAACCAAGTCTGCCGAATTATAATCTGCGCCATGCGGCTTGGCTGGTTAATACAGCTTTCGAGGGCAATACTGCCATCCGCAAGTGACGGCGCGAGGGCACACAGAGGCCTCAAAACGGCCCTTAACGCTAAATCACCCGAGGCTCGCGTGTGGCACATTCTGGACGCCGAGCGCGGGCCTCTCCACGGTTCGCATTCAGAGGAAGCGCCGGCCTTTGGTGCTGCTGGCTGTAAACATCAGATGAATTTGATTTGGCGGCGGCATGCAGATCCCCCTAAATCAAAGACTCTCGATCCGAAGCTCGTATTGAAGGCGGAAGATGAAGACAGTCGCGAAACCAAGTAAGATCCGGAGCCTCGTTCCTGGGGCGTTGGCAGCAATAATCGGTCTCAGCGGTTTGGCCCAAGCCGCCGAGACCGCCAGCCCGTCCCACCTGCGCCTGATAGACAGGCTCGACCGGCCTCAGGACGGCTATTGCGTGGACATCCTCGGAACCCCAGGTTTCCTGCGTCCCGATCTGCCGCTGTTTGCCCACAACTGCAAGCGCGGCCTCACCAGCGACAGTGCGGTTATCTTCACCGAAAAGGGGCAGATCCAGTTCCCGGCGGTGAACCTTTGCATCACCGTGGCAGGCGTGAACTCCGGCGCGCTTCCCGGGGCCTCGGTGCTCCTGCAAGGCTGCGGGGAGGCGACCCCGTTTTTCGGGACCGATAAGCTGCAGCGCTTCTCGCTGGAGGAGGACGGGCGTCTCATGCTCAAAGGTACTGATCTTTGCCTGACCGTGGGCACACGGTCGGCCACCACCTATTCGAGCGCCGATGTCTGGCGGGCGCTGTTTGTGGATGAGTGCAAGACCGTCGATGCGAGCCGGGTGAAATGGGAATTTGTGATCCCCAGGTGAGCTCCGGTTAACCCAGCTTCTCTTTCACCAGCGCGCTGGCCTTGCCGAAATCCATCTGCCCGGCATAGCGCTCTTTGAGCGCGCCCATGGTGCGGCCCATGTCTTTCAGGCCCTCCGCGCCGAGCTCGGTGATGATCTCGCCCACAGCCGCAGCCACATCCTCATCGGAAAGCTGCTTGGGCAGAAACTCCTCGATGATGACGATCTCCTCGCGCTCCTGCTCGGCAAGCTCCAGCCGGCCCGCACCCTCATAGGTGTCGGCCGATTCCCGGCGCTGTTTGATCATCTTGGCGAGGATTTCCATCACCTCGGCTTCCTCAACCTCATCGCCCTTGCCGGCGGTGCGGTTCTGGATGCCACGGTCTTTGATGGCGGCGGTCATCAGGCGCAAGGTGGCCATCCGCCGCTTTTGCTGGGCCTTCGTCGCTTCTTTGAGCGCGCCGTTTATGGCTTCTCGTACGGGTGCTGTCATGGTCCTCCAACGCCTTTCCGGCGCCCCTCTGCCCAACAGGGGCGGACCATAGAACAGGTTGGCGTGCCAAATCAAATCTTTTAGGCCCCACTAACCGTATGATTTTTCACAATTTTTTCTTGTGGAGACAAACTTGATTTTTTCCCAGACTCTGCCTAGGTTGCGCAAATTTTCGCGTTAAGCATCTGTTGCCAGTACCAAATTCGCCAAACCTTGATCGTCCACCGCCGGCCCGGAGCCTTTGCCATGCCCACTGTCTCAACGTCTGCCCCACAGCCAGCCCCTCAGCCCGCCCCATGGACCGAGCCCCTGGTGACCGCCGTTCTGGTGCTGGCCGATGGCACGGTGATCGAAGGATTTGGCCTTGGCGCAGAAGGGGTCTCGGACGGCGAGGTTTGCTTCAACACGGCGATGACGGGCTACCAGGAGATCCTCACCGACCCCTCCTATGCCGGCCAGATCATCACCTTCACCTTTCCCCATATCGGCAATGTGGGGGCAAATGATGAGGATATCGAGACCACCAATCTGGCGGCCGCATCAGGCGTGCGCGGGGCAATTTTGAAGGCTGATATCACCGAGCCCTCAAACTACCGCGCGGCGCGCCATTTCGATGAGTGGCTGAAAGCGCGCTCCATCGTGGCGCTGTGCGGCATCGATACGCGCGCGCTCACCACCCGGGTGCGCACCGGCGGCATGCCCAACGCGGTGATTGCGCACGACCCGGAAGGCAATTTCGACATTCCCGCCTTGAAGGCCCGGGCCGCCGCGCTGCCGTCCATGGAAGGCGAAGATCTGGTGCCCGGCGTCACCACCGCTCAGCGCTATGATTGGGACGAGACCGGCTGGGTCTGGCCAAAGGGCTTCGGCCGCCTGGAAGGGGCCAAGCACAAGGTTGTGGCGGTCGACTTTGGGGCAAAGCGCAACATTCTGCGTTGCCTGGCCGATGCGGGCTGCGAGGTCACCGTGGTCTCGGCCACAACCAGCGCCGAGGACATCCTGGCCATGGAACCCGACGGGATTTTCCTCTCCAACGGCCCGGGCGATCCGGCGGCCACCGGGGAGTATGCGGTTCCCGAAATCCGCAAGCTGATCGCCAGCGGCAAGCCGATTTTCGGCATTTGCCTTGGCCACCAGATGCTGGCTCTGGCGCTGGGTGCGACCACCAAGAAGATGCACCAGGGCCACCATGGCGCAAACCACCCGGTTCAAGACCACACCACGGGCAAGGTGGAGATCACCTCCATGAACCACGGCTTTGCGGTGGACGCAGCCAGCCTGCCCGAGGGCGTCTCCCAGACCCATGTTTCGCTCTTCGACGGCACCAATTGCGGCCTGGCCGTGGACGGCAAGCCGATCTTCTCGGTGCAGCATCACCCCGAAGCCTCTCCCGGCCCGCAGGATTCGTTCTATCTGTTTGAGCGCTTTGTGAAGCTGATGGATGCCGCTTGAGACTTCGCCGCGCCGGCCATAGACTGGCCGCAAAAGCGAAAGGCGAGGCGGATGGCAAACACCATAGATATCGGCACTATGTTCGGCGCTGGCGGGGCAGACACCTTCATGGGCCTGCCGCCCTGTTTTGATGTTACCCAGATAGAGGCAAAGATCGCCCTCATCGGCGTTCCCTGTGCCACGCCGTATTCCTCCGTCGGCCCCTATTGCTCCGGTGGTCCTGCAGCCTTGCGCGGGGTTATGGCTCACTATGGCGACAACATTCAGCACATCGACTTCGACCTGGGCGGCACAATCTTCCCGGACGGCGAGGTGTGTGCGGTCGATTGCGGTGATGTGGCCTATGACGAGAACGAGCCGCGCGCCAACCGCAAGCGCATCCGCGATTCCATCTGCTGGATCCTGGACCGCGGGGCCGTGCCCATCGTTCTGGGCGGGGACGATTCCATCCCCATCCCGGTGGTGCAATCGTTTGAGGGCAGGGGCGATCTCACCATCCTGCAGATTGATGCCCATATTGACTGGCGCGAGGAAGTCTCCGGTGTGCAGATGGGGCTCTCCAGCACAATGCGGCGGTCATCGGAAACACCGCATGTGACCAAGATCATCCAGGCAGGCCAGCGCGCGATCGGTTCTGCCCGACCCGGCGATTACGAGGACGCGGTGTCTTGGGGCGCAAAGTTTGTCTCCGCCCATGCGATCCACAAGGACGGCATTCAGCAGGTGTTGGACGAGATCGATCCAGGGAGCAACGTGCTGATCAGCCTGGACGTGGACGCGCTCGATCCCTCGCTGGTGCCCGGCGTGCTCGGCCCTGCGCCGGGCGGGCTGACCTATTACCAGGTGGTCGAGATGATCGAAGGCGTGGCCGACAAAGCGCGTATTGCCGGCTTCAACATTGTGGAGTTCATGCCGGAGCGCGACGTGAACGAGATCGGCGCCTTGAATGCGGCAAGGATCGTTGTGAACGCCATGGGCCAGATCGCCCGCCAAGTGGCGTAGGGAAGGGCAATCCATGTCTGTCAGCTTCGACTTTTCAGGAAAGACCGTCTTCATCTCCGGCGGCACCAGCGGCATCAATCTGGGCATCGGCGAAGGCTTTGCTGCTGCCGGCGCCAAGGTCTTCGTGATCAGCCGCAGCCAGGACAAGGTGGATGCGGCCGTCGCCTCCATAAAGGCGGCGGGCGCGGAGGCCGCAGACGGCCTCTCAGCCGACGTGCGCGATCATGATGCGGTGAAGGCAGCCTTCCAGGCGTGCGCTGAGCGCTTTGGCGAGATCGACGTGCTCATCTCCGGGGCGGCGGGCAACTTCCCGGCCAAAGCCAATCAGATCTCCTCCAACGGGTTCCGCGCCGTTCTGGAGATTGATGTTCTGGGCACCCACCATGTGATGACCGCCGCCTATCCCCACCTGAAGAAGCCGGGCGCTTCGGTCATCAATATTTCCGCTCCGCAAGCCGTGGTGCCCATGGTGGCCCAGGTGCATGTGTGCGCGGCCAAGGCCGGAGTGGACATGATCACCAAGGTGCTGGCGCTGGAGTGGGGGCCTGAGGGCATCCGCATCAATTCGGTGATCCCGGGCCCGATAGAGGACACTGAAGGCATGCGCCGCCTAGCTCCCAGCGAAGACGGCATGGAGCGCGTGCGCCACACCGTGCCCTTGCGGCGCAACGGGCAGGCTGTGGATATTGCCCGCATGTGCATGTTCCTGTCCTCAGAAGAGGCAAGCTACGTGAGCGGAGTGATCGTCCCGGTGGACGGTGCCTGGTACCTGGGCGGCGTGGGGACGGCGCTGGAAGCCACGCTGAAAGACCTGGAAACGCACAAATAGAGTCGCATTGACCGAAAGTTCACGGTTGTGCGCTAAGCACAGACTTCTTTGTGCAAAGAGGTCTTGCCGTGACGTTCGAGGACCATATCACCGCTGATCATTACCGAGAGATGGTCATGCTCGCCAACCCGCTCAATTCCAAGTGGGCGCTTTGGGCGGTCACGGCCATCATGTGGCTCGTCGCCCTCTCGGTGGTCGCGGCTATGGGGATGTTCTTTTATTCCGCAGCTCTCGTGGTGATGAGGCAGGGCTTTGAAGGCGTCTTTGCCGATCCCACCCTCTTGCTGCTTGTCTGCTCGGGGCTTTTGCTGAGCGTTGGCGCCGGTTTCGTGTTGGCCTACAAACGCGCCGCCATGAAGTTCTTCTGGTCGTTCAAGCGCGCGCCCGACATCAGCGACATGGACCTGCGCGAGGGTCTCAACCTCGGCCCGGCGCGCTACACCCTGACCGACCAGGGCATCAAAGTGGAAATGGCGCTGGACACAGATGAGCTCCGCTGGACCGCCTTCACCCATTTCCGCGAAGCAGCCAACGGCATCATGCTCATGTTGAACCGCACCAACGGCATGGTTTTGCCCACCGGCGGCCTTCTGGCGTCGGGAGACTATGAAGCCGCCCGCGACATTGTTTCAGCCCATGTGAAGAGGGCCGGTTAGTCATGGCACGGTTCATGTTGAACACAGAGGTGACCCTCGACCATCACAAGGCGCATGTGGACCCGATCGTGGACCGCACCATGGGGGAGCGATACGGAACGTTGTCTGTCTTCATGAGCGGCTGGGTCACTTGGCTGGTGTTCCTGGCAGCTTCGGTGGTGGCCGGTCATCGTGCACGGCAGCTCGTGTACGAATGGATCGACTGGGGCGATGCGTTCATCAGCATAGGTGATTGGGTTCTTGCCGCGGTGCTGATCTTTCTGCTGGTCACTCTGATCCGGGCCCGGGGCCGGCCCATCAGCCTGCTGAAGACCAGCGTGAACCGTCTGGTGAGTTTTGACGGGGTGAATGTGGGACCCATGAAGGTGCTGGCCGACGAGCATGGCCTCACTGTGGAGTATGCCAAGCGCAAAACCGTCTACAAGTGGGCGGCCTTTGAAACACTGGGCCGGTCCGGAGAGGCCTTGGCGTTGCGGATGTCGAAAGTGATGTCGGTCCTCCTTCCGCTCTCCGCGTTCAAGGATGAGGCCGAGCGCGAGGCATTTGAAGCGTTTGTCCGCGGGAAGATCGCGGCAGCTGACGGGGGCTCGTTGCCCGCCTGAGGAGGCGCATTGCCATTAGACCCGACACCTGGGTTTGGGTTCCGTTCGCATTTGCCGACGAATTGCCCGTTGCGACAAGCGGGATTGACGGCCGTCAGTTGATCCGTGCTGGAGGTCCGCTTGGAGCCCATTGTGGACTTCCTATGTAGCGGCTTTTAGCTAGTAACACATGGATCATATTCGTTATCTTCATATATAGAATATCTAGGTACGAGAATCGTGTCATGAGTCCCGCAGTAGGCCTACTACTTGTTTTCTTGATCGGCATCTTCCCGTGGTTGTTCTTGCGCCGACGCAAATGGATATTTCGTGTTACCCTTCTCGGCATCGCATCGATTTTATCGGTTCCAATTATAATGTTGAGTGTGGCAATGCTAGCGTTGAGTGGGTTAGCTAGTTGTGCTGATGATGCATGTGTTAAGGCAGCGTTTGCAGCTGTTATTTTTCTAGTTATCACAATCATTGCGTCAGGATTCGTATTGTTATCCGGCTTTCTAGCGAACTCTGTCGCAAAAAAACTGAAAGAATGAGAGTTCCTCCCAGGTCCGGTTAGTCCGCGAAGCTGCCGTTCAGCTCCGAAGAGGGCTGCCAAATTCGTTAGATGGCCGCTACGAGCTCATTTTGGACCCTCTAATGGTGCGCGGGGCTAGTGAGCCAAGTGAATATTAACAACTGGACTATTACTATGTGTCGCTAGCTGCCCGAAAGGAATTCTCATGAAAATTCAGATCATCGCACTTGGGTTTTCAGGTGGGGGGCTTTCGCAGTTGGGGCTCGCATTCTCGGCAATAGCTGCCATGGTAATGCTTTCATCGCCTACCCAAGCAAATGAATCGCTTATCGAACTAGAGCAGTCGCTCAAACGTGCGCACATTGCAAAATTGACGCTGCTTGAGCGCAATTGGGGCGGGGCGCTCGTTCAACCAACAACAGGAGGCTGGGCCGGACCTTTCGTTGCTATGGAGGCGTTTCGTGAGCGAGTTAAGATGCGCTTTCAACATCTCAAAAGACTGGACCCGACACACGACGCGCGTGCCGACTTCGATCTCAGGCTGTTTTCTTTCGTTGGTCGAAAACACCCTCAACAGAAGATGGCTTACACACCGGGCGTCATCTGCACCTCCGCCACGTTCCTCTTTTCGAAAACCCGTTACGCCCTTCAGGGTGATAGATCTGAGTTCACACCAGAAATGATATCGGCATTCGATGAATATGCAGCTATCTACAATCAGACTATGCTGACAAGCCGAAACAAGTTCGTAAATTACTTCCAGGGCTGCGAACCGAGCAGATAGCGGTTTCCGTAAGCTCGCTCATTACTTCCGGAGAATTCTCTGTAAGTTCAACTATAAGCGCGACCTTACCAGCCTAGAAACGCCGGTAACTGTGGTCACTTTGTCCGCACAGCAGACGTCACAATCTAACGATCCGATCTTCAAAGAGGCTCACAAGCGCCGCTACAAATGCAGAGGCCGCCCTGTCCGCGTCCGGGTGTACGCCGGCAGTGTTATAAATTGGCCATAGGGAATGCACTCCCCCCTAAAACCGCTCCACCCAAGGCCGCAGTTCCACTTCCCACGTCCAGGCCGAGCGGTCCTGCTTCACCACATGCATATAGGTCTCCGCAATCGCATCCGGACACAGCATTGAATCCGGATTGTCCGCCGCGTCCATCCGCTCCGGGCGATCCGGGTTCCGAATGCCGCCGTCGATCACGAAGTGGGCCACGTGTATGCCTTTGGGCGCCAGCTCGCGGGCCATGGATTGCGCCAGCCCCCGAAGCGCAAACTTGCCCATGGCAAACGGTGCCGACTGTGGATAGCCCTTCACAGAGGCCGAGGCACCGGTGAAGAGCACCGCGCCATGGCCATTGGGCTCCATCCGCTTCACAGCCTCTTGCGCCACCAGAAAGCCGCCATAGCCGCTCACCAAAATGGCTTGGCGCACGCGCTCCGCATCGAGCCCCACAAAAGGCCCGCGCTCGCGCCCGGACGCGTTGTAGAGCACCACATCCGGCGTGCTGCCTTCATCATCCAATGTGGAGAACAGCTTTGCCACGCTTTCCGGATCCGATGCATCGCAGGTGTAGGCCTGCGCGCCCGTTTGGGCGCATAGGTCGGCCAAATCGTTCGGCGTGCGCGCCGCCAGCGACAGGGTCCAGCCTTCGCCTGCACACAGCCGCGCAAAAGAGGCTGAAAGTCCGCTTCCAGCCCCCACAATCAGTGCACTTCTATATTCTGGTCTTGCCATCTCGCATCTCCCTGAAACACAGTGATCCTTAGCCTACCAGAGAACCGGAGGAACACCATGACCGTTTCGCCAGAAAAGTCCGCAGCCCGGCTGCCGGCGCGGCAGCGGCGTTGAAAACACAGGACGAGGTCCCCATGGCGACAACAGAACAGATCCCGTTGAGAGAAGTCAGCCTCAACGATCACCGTAGCCTTACGGTTCACCGCTTCGGCCAACCGGGCGCGCGGCCGAAGGTTTACGTGCAAGCCGGCATTCACGCCAACGAGTTGGCCGCGCCCTTAACGGCCCACCATCTGGCGGACAGACTGAAGGCGGCAGATGAGGCAGGCGCAATCACCGGCGAGATTGTGCTGGTGCCTATCGCCAACCCTATCGGCCTGTCTCAAATCCTGAGCGCCAATCATTTCGGCCGGCACGACATGGAAACCGGCGGAAACTACAATCGCGGCTTCTTTGACACCAGCGCCGCCGTTCTGGAGCGCGTTGAGGGGGCGTTGGGGCACAATGCGGCGGAGAACACGAAGGCCGTGCGGGCGGCCATCGCCGACGCGCTTGACGCCATACAGCCGCGTTTTGCCATTGATGACCTGCATGTGAAGCTGCAACAGCTCGCGTTTGATGCTGACATTGTGGTTGATCTGCACACCGATTCTGATGCGGAGATGCACCTGTTTCTCGATCCGCTGAATTGGCCGAACGCAGAAGACTTGGCGGCCGAGCTTGGCATCGAAGTGGTCATGCTGGCCCGGGCCTCGGGCAACAATCCGTTTGAGGAGACCATAGCGGCCCCGTATGTGAGCGTGCATGAGGCACATCCCGTTGAAGTGCCGCTCAGCGCGGTGGTTGAGCTCAGGGGGCTCCATGATGTGAGCGATGAACTGGCGCGCCAGGATGCCGACGGCCTGTTCCGCTTTCTGCAACGGCGTGGCTGCATTGCTGGCGATCCAGGTCCACAGCCGGCGTTCAAGGGGGAAGCGGGCCCGTTTGAGCAAACCGTTTTCGTGTGGGCCACGGCGCCGGGCATCGTTGCGTATAAAAAGCCCCTTGGGGCCATGGTTGAGGCCGGCGATCTGGTGGCGGAGATCGTGGATGTGTCGGCCCTTGGCACAGACGGCGCCCGTACGCCGGTTCTGGCGGAGACTTCAGGGCGCTTCTTTACAAGGAGCCTGGAAAAGCTCGCCCGTCCCGGACAGGACATTGGCAAGATCTTCGGCACCACCCCGGTGGAGGGCCGCACCGGCAACCTGTTATCGGATTAGCAAACACTGAAGGATCACCGGAGGTTTATTTGACCGTGCGGCGCTGCGTGTGCGAGGGGAGGCCATGAGATTGAAACGCCTCCATATTGCGCTCACGACCGCCGCCGCGCTGGTGGCGATCTCAACCGCCGCGCCAGCCAAGGATCGCACGCTCGCCTCCGTCCATGCCGACGTGAAGGAACGGTTCAACACGGTCCAGCATCTCACGGCTCAAGACCTGAAAGCCTTCAACCCTGAAGATGTGGTGATCTTTGATGTGCGCGAGAAGGGCGAGTTTGCGGTCAGCCACATCGGCAATGCCATCCGCATCGATCCTGACACGCGCCCGGCTGAGTTCATGCGCAAACACGCAGACCTCGTCGCCGGCAAGACCGTCTTGGTCTATTGTTCAGTGGGGGTGCGCTCATCGGCCCTGGCGGCGCGGCTTGCGCGCGTGTTGAAGCGTCAGGGGGACACAAAAATCTACAATCTCACCGGCGGCATTTTTCAGTGGCACAATGAGGGCCGCCCGCTCGCCCGCGGTGGACAGAGCACCCGCTATGTGCACCCCTATAACCGCTCCTGGGGCCGGTTGATCTCCAAAAGAGAGTTGATCAGCTACACGCCCAAGCCCTAGAGCGACTCCATATGACAAAGAACTGCTCTAAGTCCGCGCGGCCACCAGCACACCTGCGGCCGTGATCAGCACCATGCCGGCCACAGTCAAAAGATCGGGCGTCTCGGCAAAGAACACGAACCCCCACAGCGCCGCCGACACCAGATAGGCATAATCAAAAGTGGCGATCACCGGCGGCGGGGCGATTTGATAAGCCTTCGCAACGCCAATGGAATAGGCAGCCGACAGGGCTCCGATCAGGATCATCAGACCCCATTCGCGCAGGCCCATGGGGGCCCAGTCGCCGAGCAGGAAAGGGAAGGCCGCTTTGGTCTCGGCGTTAAAACCGATGAGCGCAAGGACGGCCGTGGCGATGAGCCCGGTGACCAAAAAGGCGCCGTGCAGGCTGAGCGCCAGGCCCAAGGGGTCTTCGTCCTGGCACTTGCTGCGGGTGAGCACCATAGCCAGGGCGTAGAACGCAGCTCCCATAAGCGGCAAGAGGGTGAACCAGGAAAACGCCTCGGTGCCTGGCTTGAGGATCGCCAGCACGCCGGCAAAGCCCAGAAGAACACCGCCCCACTGGCGCCCGTGCACCGGCTCGCCAATCAGCAGGGCCGACAAGAGGGCGATCATGATGGGGTTGGTGTACACCGCGACCGCCGCCACCGACAGATCGAGCACCGGGAACGAGGCGTAAAAGGCAAGCCAGGTGAGCAACAGAAGGGCACTGCGCAAAAGCGCCCACTTCGGCGCCTTGAGGCTGAAGTTGGTGCCGCCCAGAACCCCCAAGGCTGCCAACAGAGGAATGGCCACCAGAGAGCGCGCCACGAACACCTGCCAGACGGTGATGTTCGCGCTGACCAGTTTCACCACGGCGTCCGCGAACGCCATGGTCAGAACCGAGCCGAGAATGATGACAATGCCGAGACCTGTACGGTCTTGTCTGGAAGCCATACGCGCTCCGTTGGTTGTTCGTCGCGCAGTATAACGTGGCCAATGCTGTTCAAATAGTCGTTGAAATTGCTTTATAATATTGCAAAAAATCGAACAATGAAGCGTGCAACCATCAGCGGTATCGAAGTGTTCCTGGCCATCGTCCGGGAGGGGTCGCTGCGGGCGGCCGCGCGCGCCTTGGGCGTTGGCGCGCCCACGGTGAGCCATCAGCTCAAGGCGCTTGAGCAGCGCATGGGGGTGGACCTCATGGTGCGCACAACGAGATCATTGGAGCTGACTGACGCAGGCCAGGCGCTTGCCGCGGGAGCCGCGCCGGCGTTCGCGGAGATTGTGCAAGCCATTGAAGGCTCAAAAGCCGTCGGCCGGTCGACCACAGGCACCTTGCGGCTCACCCTTCCGCGCGGCGCCTACATGCTCGTGATCGCCCCGGTTCTGGCGGAGTTCCGGGCGCAATATCCCGATGTGTGCCTTGATCTGTCCATCAATGAGCAACTGGTGGACATTGTGAAAGACGGGTTTCACGCCGGCATCCGCACCGGCGACCGGTTGACCACAGACATGGTGGCCGTGCGTCTCACCGGACCCTTGGAAACGTGTTACATGGCAGCCCCTTCTTATCTTGCGCGCTACGGACGGCCTGAACATCCGCGCGATCTGCTGCGCCATCACTGCATCCGCCACAAATTCTTCACCGCCAAACGGATGGGCGACTGGCAGTTCGTTGAGGACGGCCAGACAAAGACCATCGATCCGCCGACCACCTTGATTTTCGACAACATGCACCTCGTGATGCAGGCCGTGCGTGACGGGCATGGGATCGCCTGGTCCTTGCGTAAAGTGATTGCCGAAGATCTGGACGCGGGCAGGCTGGTCCCGATCCTGGAGCCCTTCGCGGCGGATCTGCCGCCCTTTTATCTTTACTATCCGGAACAAAATCGGCGGTTGGAGTTGCTGCGCCTGTTCATCGACTTCTTGACCGAACGGCGCGGGCAAATCGCCGTTGCGTCTTTGGATTTATCCGCTGAGCACCCTACATAGGGTATATGGTTTACGCGGTTCTCGGCATCTTGGTCCTGGCCATCGTGTTTCTCCCCAACATGTGGGTGAAGCGGGTGATGGAACAGCACAATCACGACCGGCCGGACTTTCCGGGCACGGGCGGCGAGCTTGCCACCCATTTGCTGAATGAGGCCGGGCTCGATCACGTCACCGTGGAAGTGAGCCAGGAAGGCGATCATTACGACCCACGTGACAAAGCCGTGCGCCTTAGTCAGGCCAACCATGATGGCCGTTCTCTGACGGCCGTTGCCGTGGCCACCCACGAGGTTGCCCATGCATTGCAGGATGCGCACGGCTATGCCCCGCTGAAGCTGCGCACGCGCATGGCGGGGGCTGTGCATATGATCCAGCGTGTGGGCAGCATGGTGTTGCTGGCCACGCCCTTTATCGCGGTTCTCACGCGCGCGCCTTCCGTGATCCTGTTGGAGGTGGCAGCGGGGCTGGCCCTCATCGGCACCAGCGCTCTGGCCCATGCGGTGACCTTGCCGGTGGAGTTTGACGCCAGCTTCAAACGCGCTTTGCCGATCTTGGAGAAGGGGCGCTTTGTGCCCGAAGAGGATCTCCCTGCCGCCCGCAAGATCCTCAAAGCTGCCGCCTTCACCTATGTGGCCGCGGCGTTGATGAGCCTTCTCGACATAGCCCGTTGGCTGCGCATCCTGCGCTTTTAGACTACACCCACCCCGCGCCCTTGCGCACGCGAGGGCCCATAGCTCACACCTTTCCCTTGGCTGAGAAGGTCCCCGCTTTCGCAGGGACGCGGAATTGCTCTAGGCGCCCGGGTTGATCCGAAGCACGAGGCCCGATAACACAAACGCACTCGTGCTTCGCACATCACCCAGGGTTGCCAGATGCGCCGCGTCGACCTCCGCCCCCACGCCACGTTCCGGTTCGCCGGAGAGCTGGAGAGCGCTGTGTGCGAGATCGCGTTTCCGCACGCCTTGAAGCCCGGCTGGCATCTTTTTCGCCTTCAAGCGGCCTCAACCGACAATCTGCGCCCGCGGCTGGTGTTTGACTGGGGTGACGGGTTTTCAGAGGCCAGTGCGCTGCCGCTGGGGCCCACGCAGGACGGCGCCCATGAAGTGTTGGTGCGCACGGCCAAAAGCACTGTGGGGTTGCGCCTCACGCCGGGTGCCCCGGAACACTCTTTTGAGTTTGACCGTATAGAACACGCAACGTTCGGGGCGGCAGGCGCGCTGGCCTATGCCGGGCGCTTGGCCGCGCGGGCGCTTCTGGGGCGCTGGCTCTTCACCGCCAAGGCGCGCGCTCAGGCTGACGGTACCAGATTGCTCTATGTTCATCCTTTCAAGCGCTTAAGGGGAGGGGCTCAGACCCAGCGCAAGCAAGACTTTGCCCGCTGGATTGAGCAACATGACTACAACCCTGCACGCGATGCAGATGACCTGAAGTGCACCGTGGATCGCTTGGAGAGCGCGCCGCTTTTCAGCGTGTTGATGCCTGTGTTCAACACCCCTGCTGAGCTTCTGGATGAAGCAATCCAATCGGTTGTGGATCAGATCTATCCTCATTGGGAGCTGTGCATTGCCGATGACGGGTCCACCGTCCCGCACATGCGCCGCACGCTGGAACGGTGGGCTCAGAAGCACGAGCGCATCAAGCTGGTCTTCCGCCCGCAGAACGGCCACATCGCTGCGGCCACCAACACGGCCTTTCAGCATCTCGCGACGGGCACCTGGGTGGTGTTGCTCGATCATGACGACAAGCTGCGCGAGCACGCTTTGGCAGAGCTGGCTCTGGCGATTGGCCGGTCACCGAACGCGCAGTTGATCTATAGCGATGAGGACAAGATTGACGAAGCTGGCAACCGGTCAGAGCCCTATTTCAAGCCCGAGTTTTCTCTGGAGCTCTTTCGCTGTCAGAACTATCTGAACCACCTCACGGCCATCCGTTCGAGCATGGTGCGCCAAGTGGGGGGATGGCAGGAGGGCTTTGAGGGAGCCCAGGACTATGATCTTTACCTGCGCGTGGTGGAACAGACCTATCCGGCCAACATCGTCCACATCCCCAAGATCCTCTATCATTGGCGCATGACCAAAGGGTCAGCCGCGCTTTCATCGGGCGAGAAGACCTATGCGGCAAAGGCGGCGCTGAAGGCGTTGAACGCGCACATTGAGCGCGCTGGGTTGGCCTACGAGACCTCCATGGCAGACGGCTCCATTTTCTATCACACGCGCCCCAAAGCCCCCGAGCCGGAACCTGATGTGAGCATCATCATTCCCACCCGGGATGCGGTGGAGGTGCTGCGCCCATGCGTGACGTCCATCTTGGAGAAGACGCTCTACGGCAATTATGAGATCGTGATTGTCGACAACGGGTCATCGGACCCTCAGACCCTGGCGTATTTGGATGAGATTGCGCAGCGCGAGAACGTCTCGGTTCTGCCCTATGAGGGTGCGTTCAACTTCTCGGCCCTCAACAACTTCGCGGTCGATCGCGTCCAGGGCTCGGTCGTTGTGCTTGCCAACAACGATGTGGAGGTGATCTCGCCGGGCTGGCTAAGCCAGATGGTGGCCTGGGCCATACAGCCGGAGATCGGGTGTGTCGGGGCCAAGCTTTATTATCCCGACGACACCGTTCAGCATGCGGGCATCGTACTGGGGATCGGCGGCGTGGCGGGGCATGGCCAAAAGCGGGCCGCGCGCGCTGCATCGGGCTATTTCGGCCATCTGCGCGTGGTGCGTACCGTCTCCGCTGTCACGGCCGCCTGTCTGGCGGTGCGCAAGTCGGTTTATGAAGAAGCCGGCGGTCTGGATGAGGAGAACCTCGCGGTTGCCTTCAACGATGTGGATTTCTGTCTGAAGGTCGCGCGGTTGGGCTACCGGAACATCTGGACACCCCATGCGGAACTTTATCACAAGGAGAGCCATACCAGGGGCGCCGACGACACATCAGAAAACGCGGCAAGGTTTGCGGCCGAGCGGGCCCACATCAAGGCCAAATGGGGCGAGGCGCTTAGCAGGGACCCGCACTACTCCCCGAACCTGACCTTGCAGCGGGAGGATTACGCCTACCGTTAGCCGGGTTTCGTCATCAGGAGCGGAACAGCCTCTGCAATCATGCGCTTCACATCCAGACCGGGGGTCACCTTTTCATACTTCTGGTCCATCAGAAGAGCCGAAGCGCCGTGGACAAAAGTCCACATCTTCACCGCCACCGCATCGGCATCCTGCTCCAGTCCATGGGCGCTGCAATATGCGGTGATCTGCTGAATGAGATAGCCAAAACAGTTTGTGCCCATCTCCATCACGATCTCAGAATCCTCCAGCGCCGGCGCGCCGCCGAACATCAGCCGGAACACGCCCTCCTCAGCGGTCGCGAAGTCGATATAGGCCAGACCCATGGCGGTGATCCCGTCGAGCGTACCTTCGCCGGCCGCCTCCACCGCTTCAACCGCCTTTGCCGTCATGGCCTCAAAGCCTCTCGCCGTCACTTCAGCCAGAATCTCATCGCGGTCCTTGAAATGCCGATAAGGCGCGGCTGTAGAGACATTGGCCAGCCGGCAAGCATCGGCCAAAGAGAAAGCGTCGGCCCCGTGCGCGTTCACCAGATCATAGGACGCAGCAATCAGCGCCTGGCGCAGATCGCCATGGTGATACTTGCCCTTCAGGTTTGAAGTTTCTTGCGCAGAAGCGGTGCTCATATTCATCCAATATCACAAATCGGGCGTAACGATAATGTTAGTGCGGTTAACTTTACCTTGCAATGTTAGCGCGTCTAACATATGTTAACGCGACTAACATACAAGATGTGAGCCACTCGAAGGATCAAAAAGATGGCCAAGGACCAAGTACCGGACAACGCCCCCAGAGCGCAAGGCCGGGTCTTAAAGTGGATCTTGATGAGCGGCACTGCACTCACCTTTGTGGGGCTCATGGTGGCCGGCACAGCGGCGTTGCACATGCGGGCCAATGCAGAGGTGCCGCCTCAGGCAAACCCGCCGGTGAGCGTCAACACCAAGGCGCTCATCCTGGCCGACAGCTACGAAATCACGGAACGCTTTGCCGGGCGCCTGGAGCCGGCACGGCAGACTCAGCTCTCCTTTGAACGGGGCGGCCTCGTGCGCCAGGTTCTGGTGGAAGAGGGCGATGAGGTGGCAAAAGGTGATGTGGTTGCCGCGCTCGATACGGTCAAACTGAAGGCTGAACGCCAAACCCTCAAAGCCCAAATCGGTGAGCTAATTGCCCGCCGCGATCTGGCGGCAGCCACTTTGAAACGCCAGGAAGAGCTCAACAAAAAGGGCTGGCGGTCCGCCCAGAATTACGACGAGGCCCGCTTCAGCTTGAAGGAAATCGACGCGTCGCTGTCGCGGGTCGAAGCCGCCATCGCCTCGCTCGACGTGGATATTGAAAAATCCCAGTTGCGCGCCCCCTTTGCCGGCACGATCGCCAGCCGCACCACAGATGAAGGCGCCGTGGTGGCCTCCGGCAGCAACATTGTGGAGCTTCTGGAAACCGCACAGCGCCAGGTGCGCATTGGGGTATCGGTCGAGGCAGCGGCGGCGCTCAAAGTGGGCCAGAGTTACAAGTTCCAAGCGTCGGGCCGCATCGTTTCCGGCACCCTGGTGGCCAAGCGTCCCGACCTTGACCCACGCACCAGAACGGTTTCAGTTCTCTTTTCCGTCGCCCCGCAGAGTTCTGTGCCCTTCGGAGAGATTGTGGAGCTCGTGCTGCCGCGGACCGTTTCTGCCCGGGGCACGTGGCTGCCCATCAGCGCACTCACCGAAGGCCGCAAGGGCCTGTGGTCGGTGCTGACCGTCACCGACCGGGACGGCGCGTCAGTGGTTGAGCGGGAAGCGGCTGAAATTCTTCACATTGAAGGCGACAAGGCCTTCGTGCGCGGCACCTTCTCCGTCGGCGCGCGCCTCTTGTTGGACGGCATCAACCGCGTTACCCCGGGGCAAAAAGTGGTCCTGGCGAGCGAAGGGTAGGGGCCATGGAAACGCTCTTCTTCCGCAACAAGCGCATTGTGGCTCTGGCCATCTTTATGATTTTGGCCGCCGGGCTTTCCGCGCTCACCACGGTGGGCCGCCAGGAAGATCCAAGCATCTCCAAAATCTTCGCCACCGTTGTGACCGCCTATCCGGGCGCTGATCCGGCCCGGGTGGAAGCCCTGGTCACCGAGAAGGTGGAAGAAGAGCTGAAAAAGATCCCACAGATCAAGCAGGTCGAATCCACCTCGCGCACGGGCATCTCCGTGGTGCAAGTGGAGCTCGGCTGGAAGCTGACCAAGCCTCAGATCGAGCAGGCCTGGTCGGAGGTCCGCGATGCCCTCTCCGATGCGTCACGCAATTTCCCGCAAGGTGTGGGTGAACCCAGTTTTGACGATGATGTCACCGGTGCCTTTTCCGCCATCAGCGCGATCCATGCCCGCCCCGGAGCTGAGGTCAGCCCGGCGGTCCTGAAACGCTATGCGGAACTGCTGCAGGACCGACTGCGCGAACTGTCCGGCACTCTGATTGTGGAGATGTATGGCGCGCGGAGCGAAGAGATCCTGGTGGATATCGACCCGCGCAAACTCATTTCCATTGGCCTCACCCCCGAGCAGGTGTCAGCGGCCATTGCCCGGGCGGACACGAAAATCCGTTCCGGTCAGATCCGCGGCCAAAACCAGGATTTGCTCATCGAGACCAAAGGCGAGATCACAAGCCTTGAGCGCATTCGCTCTATCCCCATCACCGGCACTGAAACCGGGTCCATTGTGCGCGTATCCGATGTGGCCACCGTGAGCCGCAATGTGCGCGAGCCGGCCACGTCACTGGCTTACACAAATGGCATCCCCGCAATCCTCGTTGCCGCGAAAATCGAAGACAATATCCGCGTAGATCTGTGGATGAGGCAGGTTAAGGCCATCCAGACAGCCTTTGAAGCCGAACTTCCCGGTGGTGTCGTGCACAAGATGGTGTTCGACCAGAGCATCTACACCTCTGAGCGGCTGGAAGAGGTGCTGACCAACCTCATGATCGGCATCGCGCTTGTTGTGGCGGTGTTGTTCATCACCCTGGGCTGGCGGGCGGCCCTGATCGTTGCGGCCATTCTGCCCCTGGCCAGCTTCATCTCCATGGCAGGCCTGCAGATTGTCGGCATTCCCATTCACCAGATGTCGATCACCGGGCTGATCGTTGCGCTCGGCCTCCTGGTGGATGCGGGCATCGTGATGACCGATGAAATCCGCAAGAAACTGGAGCAGAACGCAGGTCGTCTTGCCGCCGTGCGTGATGCGGTGAAGCGGCTGGCCGTGCCTCTCTTGGCCTCCACGGTGACCACCGCCTTGGCCTTTGTGCCCATGGCCATCCTGCCTGGCCCGCCTGGTGACTTCATCGGCGCGATTGCGATTTCAGTGATCATCATGCTGTTCTCCTCGCTCCTTCTGGCGCTGACGATCACACCTGCCTTGAGTGGCTGGTTCCTGAAGGCGGGCAAGGACAAAGGCGGCATGTTCAGCAGCGGCTTGACGTCAGAGCGCCTGGGCCGCGGCTTTGCCGCCACCTTGCGGCTGGCCGTGGACTTCCCCAAGCTCGCCATGCTGGGCGCCCTTGTGCTGCCAATCATTGGTTTTGCCGCCATGCCCACCTTGAAGGGTCAGTTCTTCCCGGGCGTGGACCGTGATCAGTTCTACGTCCAGGTAAAGCTGCCGGGCGGCACCGCTATTGGCCGCACTCAGCAAAGCGTTGTGGAAGCAGAAAAGCTGATCCGCACGCATGCGGACGTTCGCCACGTGCACTGGGTGCTGGGTGAGGCCGCGCCGGGCTTTTATTACAACATGCAAGCCAACCAGGATGGCGAATCGAGCTTTGCTGAAGCGCTGATCACCACCTCGTCTCCAGCCGCCACCGAGCGCATCCTGCCCGTGCTGCAGCGGGAGTTTGACGCTAAGATGCCTCAGGCGCGGGTGACCGTCCGCGGCCTCGTGCAAGGCCCGCCTGTGGCCGCGCCGGTGGAGATCAGAGTGGTGGGGCCGGACATTGAAGTGCTCCGCAGACTTGGCGATGAGCTGCGTGCGGTCATGGTCTCGGTCCCCGATATCACCCAGGCCAAAACCCAGCTCACCGGCGGTGCGCCGAAAATCTCTCTAGATATTGATGAGGAGAAAGCCCGCCTGGCCGGACTGAACCTCAGCGCCATCGCCGGTCAACTGGAAAGCGGTCTGGAAGGTGCGGTCGGCGGCTCTCTGGTGGAAGCCAGTGAGGAGTTGCCGGTTCGCCTCAGAGTGGGGGCGGAGGGACGCAGCAGCATCGATGCTTTGCGCGGGTTGGATGTGGTGCGCGGCGATGCGAGCGCTCTGGTGGCCGAGGGCCAGTACCCAGGCATTCCGCTCAGCGCCATTGGCAAGATCAGTTTGGTGCCGGCGGAAAGCCCGATCTTCCGGCGCGACGGAGAGCGTGTGAACACGGTGCAGGGCTTTACCCATCGCACGGTTCTGCCCGAGGAGGCGCTGAAGAAGGTGCAGGCTGCAATTGCTGCGTCCGAGCTGACGTTGCCGGCCGGATACCGCTTTCAGGTGGGCGGGGATTCCGATGCGCGCAATGATGTTCTGCGCGACCTGTTGGCCGTCGCCGGCATCGTGATCGCCTTGACCATCGCCACCATCGTCTTGACGTTCAACTCGTTCCGCCTGTCCCTGGTCACAGCGGCTGTGTCCGTGCTTTCCATGGGGCTCAGTCTCCTGGTCCTGGCGGTTTTCCAATATCCGTTGGGCGTCATGGCCATCATCGGGGTGATTGGCTCCATTGGCGTGTCCATCAATGCGGCAATCATCATCCTCACGGCGCTTCAAAGGAACCCGGCGGCTGCCGCGGGAAGCCGTGCCGCCATTGTGGACACAGTGAGCGCCCAGAGCCGGCATATCATTTCGACCACAGTGACCACGTTCGGCGGCTTCCTTCCGCTCATCCTGGCCGGTGGCGGGTTCTGGCCACCCTTTGCCATGGCAATCGCCGGCGGGGTGCTGTTGTCGACGGTGGTGTCGTTCTACTTCGTGCCCCCCGCCTTTGCCTTGCTCAACAAGCCGAAGCTCAAAGATGCGGCCAAGGCCGAGGTGTTGAAGTTGGAGAGCGCCAAAGAGGAAAGCCCGCAGGTCTTCATGCAGGCTGCAGAGTAGACCGGCGGGGGCACGCGGCCCCCGCGCAGTTTCCGTATTCAGGCGGCTGCGTAGTTCTGCGGGAAGAGCGCGCGCAGGGCTTCTTCATCGCGCTCTTTCTTGAATTCCAGGTCCTTGCCCACTTCCCGGGCACGCGCTGCTGCCGGGCGGGCATTAATCGCTTCAAACCAACGCTTTACGTTGGGGAACTGATCCAGTGGATCCTCGCCGAGCACAACGCCGGCCCGGTCAACCCAGCCCCAGGCCGACACATCGGCAATGGTGAGGTCATCACCCACAATATAGTCGCGCTCGGCCAGGTGTTGGTCCAGCACCTCATAGTGGCGCACGGCCTCGCGGTGATAGCGGTTGATCGCATAGTCCAGTTTCTCAGGAGCGAAATGCTTAAAGTGCACCGATTGACCGGAGTAGGGGCCGATGCCGGTGGCGATGAACATCATCCATGACAGCAGTTCCGCCCGGTCTTCTGCCTTGCCGGCGAGCTTTCCGGACTTCTCGGAGAGATAGAGCAGGATCGCGTTGGAATCGAACACACGTTGTCCGTCATCCTCAATTGCCGGCGTTTTGCCGTTAGGGTTGATCTTGCGGAAGCTGTCTTCGTGCTGCTCGCCTTTAAGGGTGTCCACCGGCACCACCTCGTAAGGCAGGCCGGTCTCCTCCAGGAAGAGCGCGACCTTCATGGGATTTGGCGTGTGGTGGAAGTAAAACTTGATCATCTTGACCTCATGGCTGGTAGGGTGGGATATTGTTTTGAACCGAACGGTTCAACATAGTTGCACCAATCAGTTCAAGATGGCAAGATGATTGTTGAACTATCACCGATCACACCTGTGAGATCCATGAGCGGCCGCAAACAGTTTAACGAAGATCAAGCCCTGGAAGCGGCCATGCGCGCCTTTTGGGAGAACGGCTACGAAGCCACGTCTTTGAGCGATCTGGAGGGGGCAACGGGGCTCAACAAATCAAGCCTCTACAATGCCTTTGAGAGCAAGGAAGCGCTCTTCGTGCGCTGTCTTGAGCGTTACGCGGAGAGGGTTGCAAAACCACTGGCGTGGGAACTCAAGAAACCGGAGTTCCGCGCCGCCATCACCGGGTTTTTCGATCGGCTGATCAGCCGATTTGACGATCCTGGCGCGCCGCCCGGGTGCCTCGCCACCATGGCCGCTATGGAATTGGGCCAATCGGCGGGCATGTCGGCAGGGCTTGTCTGCGCCAACCTGGAGGCCCAGCGTGACGCGTTCGAAGCGCGCTGCCGCCAAGCGGTGGCGGACGGTGAGTTGGCCGCCGATACAGATTGCGGCGCTCTGGCCGCGATGCTGGTTTCCATAAGCCGGGGCTTGGCGGTGCTCAACCGGGCCGAGGGCAATTCGGCCTTGGCACGCCAGGCGGTGGCCGGGCTGCTCAATCAGATGATGCCGGCTGGCGCGCAACGACCGCAGTGAACCCGCCGGTCTGAACGTCCTCATCGCGCTGGTTGAGCACGGTGACCGTCATGGAGACATTGCCCCGGTCGGTCTTCTTCGGGTGCGCCTTCAGCTCCACAACCTCAGCGCGGACCCGAACCGTGTCTCCCGGCTTGACCGGCCCATCGAACTGCCAGTTTACTCGGCGCAACGCCAAGACCGTGCGCTCAAAGAGGTCGAACTGGCTAAGGAGCCCGAACGTGAGCCCCACGAAGAACGGTCCATGGGCGATGCGTCCCCCAAACGGGCTGGAGGCGGCGAAGTCTTCATCCATGTGCAGCGGGTTGAAATCGCCTGTCATGCCGGCGAAGGTGACCAGATCTGTCTCGGTGATGGTTCGCCCATAGGTTTCGAACACTTCACCCAGTTGAAACGCTTCGAAATATCTGCCCATAGCAGTCTCCTTGGGCGATGTGAGTGTGGTGGCTACCTGGCTGCCCTGGGCACCTTTGCACACCAACTTTCATTCACGGAAGCTTCGCCCGATGTGTTGGCGCCGACAAACATCTTGATCGAGGCAATCGCCACCAGAGCAGAGTCCGCGTTTGCTCCCTCCAGCTTGTGGAAGCGCAAAGGATTGCCGCCGCCAAAACCATTGGTCTGTGCATGGCGCCAGGCCCGGCAGTAGAGCACCGATTGCAGATGATCATAGGTGAAGTCTTTGCTGGCCGAGCCGCGGAACTGAACCACATTGTTGAGGGCAGGGGTCACCTTCACCGCGTTCACCTTGGTGATCACGCCGGTGGCGGGGCCTTGCTCAAGCGCTGCGGCGAGGCTGCCGTCCCCACCACCGCCGCTGCCACTTGGGTCTGAGCCCAGTGTCGGCTCGTTTCCTGCACATCCGCTCAACGCCACTGCACCGGCCAGTGCGGCTGGCCTAAGCCACCGATTCAAACTCTCCATGCTCCCAACCACCCGTCACACACCAAATTCTCAGAGCCGCTCGCGCAGAAAACCTATCGTCTCAACGTCCGCATTGGCAAACGCAAAGCGCAGGTATGCGTCCTGTCCCGTGCCGAAATAGGCGCCCGGCAAGGTCACGATCCCTTTCACCTCGGCCAATTCCTTGGCCACCTCTCGCGATGAAACGCCGGCGTACGGGTGCTCCACATAGGCAAAGTAGGCGCCGATTGCTCTCAGCTTCCAGCGCGGCAGGTGCTCCAGAACGGCGCGGAACGCATCGGCGCGGCGTTGCATCTCGCGCGCGTTGTCTGCCCGCCAACCGGCGAGAGCCGGCAAAGCTTTTGCAACCGCCAACTGGGCCGGCCTGGGCGCGCAGATTTGCAGATTGTCCATAACCTTGACGGTCTCGGTCACCAGTTCCGGCGCACCGATCAATCCGCCCACCCGATGGCCGGGAATGCAAAACGATTTGGAGAAGCTGTAAAGCTGGATGAAGGTGTCTCGCCAGCCCGGCTCGCCGAACAAGGCGTGGGGCGCCCCGGCATCCGGCGCCAGGAAGTCCCGGTAGGTCTCATCGACCACCAGCCAGGTCTGCTTGCCGGCGCAGACCCGATAGATCTCCTTTAAGAGTTCTGCCGGATAGATCGCGCCGGTCGGGTTGTTCGGACTGCACAGAACCACGGCTGCGGTCTTCTGGCCGATCGCCTGGGCGATATCCTCAGGCCGCGGGAGAAATCCGTTGTCGGCAGCGCATTCCACCACCCGCACTTTCAGGCCAAGCAGGCGGAGCGTTGCCTCGTGGTTGAAAAAGTTGGGGTTGGTGAGCACAACCTCATCGCCGCGATTGGCGATGCTCATCAAGGCCACATAGAAGGCCTGGTTGCATCCAGCGGTGATCTGGACCTCCTCAGGAGCGATGGGGCTGTCATAAAGCTCTGAGACGTGCGCGGCATAAGCCTCCACGAGCTCCGGCTCGCCCTCAATCAGGCCGTAGCCGGATGAGTCCGCATTCCGGGCGGCCTCGGCTGTCCACGACAAGAGGTCCGGATGGGGCGCATAGCCGGGGACCGCTTGTGACAACTGGATCATCGGGCCATATGCGCCGCCATAAGCAGCGGACCACCCTTGCACCTCTGGTATGGGAGGGGTCGCAAGATCAGCCACGACCCGGTTCAGACGTTTACGCACGAAAGTCACTCCACGAAAGCTACTCTGTTTCCCACGAACGGGACTTCATTTTCAATCGATTTTGCGGCAAGGAAGGGCAGTGAAGACCACGATAAGAGGCGCAAGGCGGCGATGTCATCCAAATTTACCCATGGCGCGGCGCTGCGCACCGAGATCGCAGGCAACATGGCGCGGTTCGAACGGGTGGCCATTGAGCCCGGTGAGCTGAGGTTGGCCGCGGTGGCGATCGTGGTGGTGAAGAGCGACGTGTCCGACGAGGCCTGTTTCCTCCTCACCTTAAGACCTGTGCGCATGAACCGGCACAGCAACCAGTACGCGCTGCCGGGCGGGCGGCTGGACCAGGGCGAAACCGAACAGCAGGCGGCCTTGCGCGAACTCCACGAAGAACTGGGCGTTGAGTTGGGTCCAGAACATGTGATGGGCGCGCTTGATGATTATGCGACCCGGTCCGGGTTTCGCATCACCCCCATCGTGGTCTGGGGCGGGGAGTGCGAGACGTTGAAGCCTGATCCCGGCGAGGTGGAAGCGGCCTACCGCATTCCATTTTCCGATATCGACAGCGATGCCGTCCCCCGGCTGATCCCGTCACAGGCGGGCGAGCATCCCGTGCTGTGCGCCCACATCAACACTTTGGGCCACACGGTCTATGCCCCAACGGCCGCCATCTTCTATCAGTTCCGCGAAGTGGCTTTGCGCGGTCTTGCCACCCGGGTGGCGCACTTTGACCAGCCGGCCTTTGCGTGGAAGTAAACCGGGTTACGAAGCCTTGGGCTGGACCTCGGTCATATAGTCTTCCATGAGCGTGCGGGTGATTTCGCCCACTTCGAAATTGTAAGGACCGATTTCCGAGACGGGCGTGACTTCTGCGGCCGTACCGGTGATGAAGCACTGTTCAAAGCCCTCCATCTCATCAGGCATGATCGCCCGTTCATGCACTTTGATCTGCCGGTCGCGGGCAAGACCGATCACCGTGCGCCGCGTGATACCGTCCAAAAAGCAGTCGGGCGTTGGTGTGTGAAGCTCGCCGTCTTTCACAAAGAAGACATTGGCCCCGGTGGCTTCAGCCACCTGGCCGCGCCAGTCCAGCATCATGGCATCCGCATAGCCTTTGCGCTCTGCGGCATGCTTCGACAGGGTGCAGATCATGTAGAGGCCCGCAGCCTTGGACTTGCACGGCGCCGTTTGCGGATCGGGCCGGCGGTACTCGGCAAGATCGAGCCTGATGCCCTTCAGGCGCTGTTCCGGGTCGAAATAGCTTGGCCATTCCCAAACCGCGACCGACGCATTGATCTTGTTGGCTTGAGCCGACACGCCCATCATCTCAGATCCGCGCCAGGCGATCGGGCGCACATAGGCGTCTTTGAACCCCTGTTTCTCAAGAGTGTCGATGCAGGCCTGATTGATCTCATCAACCGTGTAGGGGATCTCGAAATCCAACAGCCGGGCGGATTCAAACAAGCGCTCGGTGTGCTCGTTCAGCTTGAAGATCTCGCCGCCATACGCCCGCTCACCCTCAAACACCGCGCTGGCATAATGCAGGCCGTGGCTGAGCACATGCACCTTTGCATCTTCCCACTCAACAAACTCTCCGTTAAGCCAGATCTGGCCTTCCATTTGATCGAAGGACGGTGCGGGCATAGCCTGAACTCCCAAAATTGCCATAAACCGTTGCACAAACGCGACGGCGGACTGTATCAAGGAAAAAAAATATGTCAACAATGCTGACATATTTTTCTGGTGAGCCTATGATGACGTGGGGCCAAGGGAAAACGAGGGTGCTGCAATGACATCACGCGAGCAGGAGATCATCGAGCTGATTGAGCTCTTGTTTTTCGCTTATCGGGACTTTGTCTCCGATCCGGACGAGATCTTGCGCGAGTATGGTTTTGGCCGCGCGCACCATCGGATCATCCATTTCGTTGGCCGCAATCCCGGCATCCGCGTGGCTGAGCTCCTGGACATCCTGCGCATCACCAAGCAAAGCCTCGGACGGGTTTTGAAAGACCTGATCGAGAGCGGCCATGTGGAACAGCGTGAGGGCAACAGCGACCGTCGCCACCGGCTTCTGTTTTTGACAACCAAGGGCGAAAGCTTGCGCGGCGAGTTGGTCTCTCCCCAGATCGAACGCTTTACCGCCGCACTTGATGCGTCCGGCCCCGGCTCAACGGGCGCTTACCGGGATGTGCTGTTACACCTGGTGAACCCGGAAGACCGCAAAGCCGTGAAGGCTCGAATTTCGCGCGCATTGCCTGAGCCTGTGCTAGATTGAGCAGAATCAAAAGGGCATTTGGCCGCTGGAGCCCAGATCCATGAGCCACGCACAATTGACCGACGATGCGCCCCACATCCTGGTGGTCGACGACGACCGGCGCATCCGTGATCTCATAAAAGACTTTTTGGCCACCCATGGCTTCAGGGTCTCCACCGCCAGCGATGCGGGCCAGGCGCGCGAGCAACTGGCGGGGTTATCATTCGACCTTCTGGTGCTTGATGTGATGATGCCCGGCGAGAGCGGCTTGGAGCTGGCCAAGTCCATTCGCGAGGAGGAGGATGTGCCTATCCTCATCCTTTCTGCTCTGGCAGATCCGGAACACCGGATCGATGGTTTTGAGAGCGGCGGGGACGATTACCTGGTCAAACCGTTCGAGCCGCGCGAGCTGGTGTTGCGCATCAATTCAATTCTCAAGCGCTCAACGCCGCCGGCGCAGGTGCCCGATGAGATCAAACTGGCCGATCTTGTGTTCCATGTGGAGCGTGGCGAATTGCGCAAGGGCTCTGAAAGCATCCGGCTGACGACCCGTGAGCAGGAGCTGTTGCGGCTCTTTGCGGTCCGGCCCGGCGAGCCGATTTCGCGCTCTGAGCTTTCCCAGAACGGCGCCGATGAGAGCGCCAGAGCGGTGGATGTGCAGATCAACCGGTTGCGCCGGAAGATCGAGCCTGATCCGTCGGCACCGACCTATTTGCAAACTGTGCGCGGGGCAGGGTACATCTTATATACAGATTAAGGCGAGCGCCCCAGGACGCTTGGAGAACCATGGCCGACATTGCGAACAAAGACGTCGCGGTGGAAAAGCAAAGCCTCTATTGGCACTTTAACCGCTTTCTTGAGCGGCATTTGCCGGAGGGGCTCTATCCGCGCTCGCTGATCATCATCATCGCTCCCATCGTGCTGCTCCAGGCAATCATGGCGTTTGTGTTTATGGAGCGGCATTGGGACAATATCTCAACGCGCCTCTCCAAGGCTGTTGCCCGCGAGATCGGCTTTCTGGTGGAACTGTCGGAAACCATGCCGAAGACCAAGGAGAGCCGCGATCTGCTGGAGCGCCTGGCCAAGGAGCGCCTGGCGCTGGGGCTGGAGATCCGGGTTGGCGACAGCTTACCCCCGCCTGCAGCCAAGCCTTTGTTTTCGCTATTGGACTTGAAGCTCTCCAAGCAGATCCGAAAACGCGTTGGGCGTCCATTCTGGCTGGATGTGCTGGGCAAGTCCGGCTTTGTGGATATCCGCGTCCAGGTGGGCAAGGACACGGTGTTCCGCGTGGTCACCGACCAAAGCCGGGCCTATGCCTCCAACTCCTACATTTTCATCTTATGGATGGTGGGCTCATCGCTTGTCCTGTTGGCGGTGGCGATCGTGTTTCTGCGCAACCAGATTTGGCCGATCCAGCAACTGGCCGAAGCGGCGCAGAGCTTTGGTAAGGGCCATGATGTGCCGGACTTCCACCCGCGCGGCGCCTCTGAGGTTCAAAGCGCGGCCCGGGCGGTGATCGGCATGAAGGATCGCATCCAGCGTCATGTGGACCAGCGCACGGCCATGCTGGCCGGCGTCAGCCATGATTTGCGCACAATTCTCACCCGCTTCCGCCTTCAACTGGCATTCTTGGAGGAGACCGAGCAGGTGAACGAGCTCAAGCATGATGTGCAGGAGATGCAGAACATGCTTGAGGGCTACATGAACTTTGTGCGCGGCGATGGCGGCGAGCAGGCCGAGATGACCGACGTGGGCGCTATGCTGCATCAGATTCAGGCTGAGCTTGAGCGCGAGGGCATGGCGTGTGAACTGGCGATCGACACCCCGGTCGTTGTGAAGGTGAAGGCCAATGCCTTGAAGCGCTGCATCTCAAATCTGGTCAACAATGCCGGCCGGCATGCACAGACCGTTCGGGTTCGGGCCGGTTTTGTGGGCCATGAGCTTTCCATCGTGGTGGAGGATGACGGGCCGGGGATTGCCGAGGAAGATCGCGAAGAGGTGCTGCGGCCCTTTGTGCGCCTGGATGACGCCCGCAATCAGGATGATACGGGCTCGGGCCTCGGCCTCACCATCGCGCTCGATATTGCCCGCAGCCACGGCGGCGAGCTGACCCTTACGGACAGCAGCCTGGGCGGCCTGAGGGCCAGTTTGCGCATTCCAGTTTGACGCAGAGAAAACTGTCACAAATGTGTTAGACTGCTGTCACAGTCCGATTGTGGGAGGACGAGATGGCAAACAACGGCGGTTCAAATTCCAAGCCGAAAGGCCCGAAATCCGAGGTTACTAACGGCGCCAACACAGGCAATGGGGCACAGCCTGCCGCGTCTAAACCGAAAAAGATCAAGCTGGCGGTTTATGAGGCGGAGCTCGCGCGCTTGCAGGTTGAGCTTGTCAAGCTGCAGGAATGGATCAAGCACCAGGGTCTCAGAGTGGTCGTGATTTTCGAAGGGCGCGATGCTGCGGGCAAGGGCGGCGTTATCAAGCGGATTACCGAGAGCCTCAGCCCGCGCATTTGCCGCGTTGTGGCGTTGCCTGCGCCCACTGAGCGGGAACGACATCAATGGTATTTCCAGCGCTATGTGGCGCATCTGCCATCTGCCGGTGAAATGGTGTTGTTCGACCGCAGCTGGTACAACCGCGCCGGTGTTGAACGCGTGATGGGCTTTTGCTCTGATGAAGAATATTCGGAGTTCATGCGGAGCTGCCCGGAATTTGAGCGCATGCTGGTGCGCTCAGGCATCATCCTGATCAAATATTGGTTCTCCGTGAGCGATGAAGAGCAGGAGCGGCGCTTCCAGAAGCGCATAACGGACCCCGTGCGGCGCTGGAAACTCTCGCCCATGGACCTGGAGAGCCGGTCAAAGTGGTTCATGTACTCCAAAGCCAAGGACGAGATGTTCCTCTACACCGATATCAAGCAGGCGCCTTGGTATGTGGTGAACGCCGACGTCAAGAAGCGCGCGCGGCTCAATTGCATCTCTCACCTTCTTTCGAAGATCCCCTACCAGGATCTCACCCCAGCCCCCATCAAGCTGCCACCCCGGCAGGACGATGTGGGCTATATGCGTCCGCCGCTCTCTGACCAGTCGTTCGTGCCAGAGGTATTCTGACCTAGGAGACGAGGCTCACCTTGTCTGGCGCAATCTGTGCGCCGCCCTTTGGGAAAAGGCTTGGCACGCTTCTTGAAACGCTATCCTTCACGGCGCCTTAATGCCCGAAAGCGGATCGGGCCCCGCCGTTGGAGGCTATATAAATGAACAATGTTGTCGCACTGAAACATTACAATAAAAACATGGCTGTATCCGGCATTCTTAGCCCGGAACAGCAAGAGACATCAGGCGTTGACCGCAAGATCACTGTGCACTTTGTGGACGCGGCCCAGTTCGATCGGCGAGCCTCCCGTTACTTGGATGTGGTGAGCGAGCAGACAAGCCAGTTTACAAACAGCCGCTGGGGCGCACAGCGCACCGAATGTGCCGTTGTGGAACGCGACGATGAAGAGATCGCTCTGGCGGTCGTTGTGATGATCGCTGTTCCGGGCACTCAGCGTGGTTTGGCCATCTTGAAGTGGGGTCCGCTTTGGCGGGCACAGGGAGAAGCGCCGGACGTGACACGCCTGCGCGATGCATTGAGCGCGCTCACCGAGGAATATGTGACCCGCCGCGGGTGTTTTCTGTCTGTTCAGACCCATGCTGACCCTGAGTTCAGCGACGCCCAGTTGGCCGCGCTGGAGAGCCTTGGTTTTGAGGCCGGCAAATCACTTCCCCATCCGGACCGCTATCTGGTGGACGTCTCCGTTACTCCGGAGGATCTCCAAGCGAGCCTGGATCAGAAGTGGCGCTACAATCTGAAGAAAGCGCTCAAGAACGATCTGGAGATCAAGTTCGTCGAGGCCGAAGAGGGCTACACAGAATTCATGCAGCTCTATGAGCAAATGTTGGGGCGCAAGCAGTTCCGCGACACGTCCGCCATCTACACGCTGTCGGATTTGATGAAAAGCGATGAGCCAGGCCTGAGACCTGTATTTGTGATGGTCTACGCGGATGGCCGGCCCACAGCAGGGGCGGTGATCAGTGTAGCGGGCGAACGCGCGGTTTACCTTTATGGCGCGACCGATGAACGTGCGCTGCGGCTGAAGGCCGGATATGCCATGCACAAATGGATTGCCGACTGGCTGTGTGGTTTGCCCCAGGTGCGTTGGTACGACCTTGGCGGCAATGATGGGGATAAAGGCCTGCACCAGTTCAAGAAGGGGTTCTGCGGCAAAACCGGCCCCATCGTCCCGACGCCGCCCAGCTATCAGCGCAGCCGCTCAACGCTGGATGACCTTCTCGGTCGTTCCATCTACATGGCCCGCGACGTAAAAGCGGCAACGTCCAGCGCATTGCACAAAGCCAAGGCTCTGTTCTCCGAGACGACCTCCTAGGCGGCGGCGCGCAGTCCCAGTATTTCCCGGGCCTGCTGCCAGCTTGCCACCGGGCGCTCATACTTCTCGCACAGCTCGGCGGCACGCTTAACCAGCGCAGCGTTGGACGGGGCGAGGGTTTGCTTGTCCAGACGAACATTGTCTTCAAGGCCGGTGCGCGCGTGGCCCCCTTGCGAGATGCACCATTCATTGAGCACGATTTGGTTGCGGCCAATGCCGGCCCCGCACCATTTCGCATCCGGCGCGAGGCGCTTGACCGTCTCCACATAGAAGTCGAAGACCTTGCGGTCGACCGGCATGGCGTTCTTCACACCCATGACAAACTGGATGTAGAGCGGGCCTTGAAGCCGGCCATCTTTCGCCATTTTCACCGATTGGAAAATGTGACTTAAATCAAAGGCTTCGATCTCCGGCTTGACTCGATATTTGAGCATCTCCGAGGCCAGCCAATCCACCAGATCCGGGGAATTCTCGTAAACCCGGGTGGGGAAATTGTTGGAGCCCACGGTAAGCGAAGCCATATCCGGCTCCAACGGCAGCATGGCGCCGCGCTCATGGCCTGTGCCTGAGCGTCCCCCGGTGGAAAGCTGCACGATCATGCCCGGACAGTGTTTGCGCAAGCCCTCCGTCAGGGCGGCGAACTTGTCCGGATCAGATGTGGGGGTCTGGTCGTCATTGCGCACATGGCAGTGGGCAATGCTGGCGCCGGCTTCAAACGCTTCATGAGTGGATTCAATCTGCTCGGTGATGGTGATGGGCACCGCCGGATTGTCCTCCTTGGTGGGCACAGATCCGGTGATGGCCACGCAGATGATGCAGGGGTCGCTCATGCGTCTGGTCTCCTTTATCTCAGGCGCTGAACAAATCAGGTTCGCCGGTCTGCCGCAAGGACTATTGCGCGGCCTGGGTGCGCGGTCCGTAAACCGTGCGATTGACCTCCGGATCCCCAATAACACCCGGCTCATCCTCATAGACGAACACGGCCATGAGGCGTTCTTTTTCCCCTTCAACAGGGCTTACGCAATGAACGGACGTGCAACCGCGGAAAATCACAAGGGCGCCAGGTTCCCGGGGAACGGTGACCACATGGGTGTCGTCGCCCTCAAGCACAGAGCGTAACTTGGCAAGCTTTGCAGGGTCCTCGCTGGTATCCTCGTTGCGCGTGTGGGGGGCAATCATAAACTCGCCGCCCGCGTCTGCCGCTTGCAGCATGAGGGTTAGGGTGAAGGCGCTGGTGGAATCGAAATGCCAAGCAGACCTGTCGCCTGTGCAGTAGCACAGCACGTTGGCAGGCTGATAGGTGTCCTCGCTGAGGTAGAGCGTTTGCGCCCCCACAATGTCGGCCACGAAGCGGCGCAGCGGCTCCCACGTGTAAAGGGCACGCAGCAAGGAGCCGTCCTCAAACAAATCATACGCCATCATATTGTAGCTGGCATCGAAGAGGATGTTTCCAGGGTGATCGCTCGGCAGGCCGCCAGGGCTTTGACGCTGCAGGTAACAATTGCGGCGCGAGCTGTTGGCATAGGCATCCGGCAGCCTCTGATAGACCTCTTGGACCAATTGAGCGCACATCTCAGGCCCGATAAAGTTTGGCAGCACGCAATATTGCTGCCGGTCCAACTGCTCTCGGAACCTGGCGACCGTTTTTTCCCGTTCCGGGCTGGCGGCGTCTGCAATAGGATAGTTGGCCAGATTAATGAGATCTGCCATTGCGCTCTCCCCTTCTGTTGCTTACCGGCCCAGCCTGACGTCAATCTCCGAATTGTCAACAGACACAGACACGGTGCGCGCTATAGTCGGCGTGATGGATAATCTGCGCACAAAGGCTGTTGCCGTTCTGGTTCTCCTCAACCTCCTGCTTGCGCCGGCGCATGCCAGCGAAACCAAAGTGGCGTTGGAACTGGTGCTTGCGGTGGATGCGTCCTCCAGTGTGGATGAGCGTGAGTTCGACCTCCAGGTCTCCGGCCATGTGAACGCGTTCCGCGACCCGGACATCCATGCCGCCATTGCCGCACAGGGGCCGGGCGGTATTGCCGTTACGTATGTGGAGTGGAGCTCACGGTTTGAGCAAATCCAAGTGGTGGAGTGGATGCAGGTTCAAGACAGGGAAAGTGCCTTGGCCTTTGCCGACGCCATCAGTCGCAACGCCAATCAGGCACGCGCATCGGGCACGGCGCTCGGCGAGGCGGTGATCTTCTCCGTCGGGCTCATCCAATCGAACCGGTTCCAGGGCGCGCGCCGCGTCATCGATGTGTCCGCCGATGACCGCTACAACGCCGGATCATCCCCCACCTATGCGCGAGGCGTCGCGCGCCGGGCCGGGGTGCAGGTGAATGGTCTGGCCGTAGATCCCACCGGCGTCCTCACCAGTTATTTTAAGAAGAATGTGATCGCCGGTCCGGGGGCCTTTGTGATGCAGGCCAACGGATATGAGGATTTTGCCCGGGCTTTTAGGCTCAAACTGCTCAGGGAGTTGAGTTCCCAGGCGCCTATCAGCCTGCTGGAGGATTAGCGCGGATGTGGGATTTTCAACAGCTGTCATGGCGGCAGCGCGCGCAGTGTTGTATAGGGTGGGGGGAGCCGAGCCAGCCATAGCTTCGTCATGGTTCTGGACTAGAATTCGTCATCGCGTAGAACCAAAGGGACCAGTTATGGCGCCAGTAAATCCGCAAAGTCCAAATCCAACCGAAGGCGGTTCAGAAGACAGCCCAGACTTGCCTGGATTTGCGGACGTGCAAATGGCTGCCGTGCGGATTGCCGGCAAGGCTTTGCGCACGCCGATTGTCGAGAACCCTGCGCTTAACGAGCGGGTTGGCGGCCGGGTTCTGATCAAGCCGGAGTGCCTGCAGCGCACTGGGTCGTTCAAATTCCGCGGCGCTTTCAACCGGATTTCTCAACTTGGCGCCGATGCCCGCGAAGGCGGGGTTGTGGCCTATTCCTCCGGCAACCATGCTCAAGGGGTCGCGGCTGCAGCTCAGCTCAAGGAGTTTCCGGCGGTCATTGTGATGCCGGAGGATACTCCGAAGATCAAAGTCTCCAACACAGCCGGATATGGCGCGGAGGTGGTCCAGTACGACCGTGCGTCGGAAGACCGGAAAGCCATCGCCCAGGACCTTGCCGCCAAGAGGGGCGCGGTGATCGTGCCGCCTTACGACGATGCCAACATTATTGCCGGCCAAGGCACGGCGGGTTTGGAGTTTGCCCAGGACCTGGGCGCACGCGGTGTCACCCCTGATGCGGTTTTGGTGCCGGCGGGCGGCGGCGGCTTGTTGGCCGGCGTGTCCTTGGCCTTTGAAGGGGTGTTTCCGAAGACCGAGATCTACTCCGTTGAGCCGCGCGGCTTTGACGATCACGCCCGCTCGCTCAAATCCGGCAGGCGGCGCAAGAACAAGCATGCCACCGGATCTGTGTGTGATGCATTGCTGGCGCCTCAGCCGGGCGAGTTGACCTTTGCCATCAATCAACCCAGAGCCACCGGCGGTTTGGCCGTGAGCGATGAAGAGGTGAGAGCCGCCGTGGCGTTCGCCTTTAGAACGTTAAAGCTGGTGGTTGAGCCGGGCGGCGCAGTTTGTCTGGCAGCGGTTTTGGCTGGCAAGATCGACTGCCGCGACCGCGACATCGCCATTGTGCTCTCTGGCGGGAATGTGGACCCGGGTCTTTTCTCGGAGATCGTCAACGCCCACTGATCAGCGGGCGCGCACTCAACTGCCGGTCGCCTTCGGGGAGCAGATCTCCACCATCGGCACTTCACCGTTCGCAGCAGGTTTCTCCTGAGTGATGGGCTCTGGAAGACGGTCAGCGTCTGCCTCCGGCTCCGCGGGCGTGCGAATGATCACAATGTGGCCGTTGCCATCCTCGTCGTCCGCCTCCGTTTTTGCCTCTGCGGCCTTTTCAGGCTCCGGCTCCGGCTTGGCTTCCGGTTTGAAGGCGAATCCATCCTTTTTGGCGAGGTTTTCCAGCTCCACCTGGAACGGGTCCCTGGCATCTTCAGCCTTGGGCTCCTGCTTGGGGGCTTCGGCTTCCGGCGGCGTGACCATTTCAGCCAGGGTGGTTGATGTGAACGGGCCTTGGCCATCGAGCGATGCGGCCATGGCGGTGAAGCCTTTGAGATTTTCAGGGCCAATCATCCCCGCGGGTTGCTCAACAAGCTCAGCCGTGGTGAGGCTGTCTGGAGCAGGCTCTTCTTGTTTGGGTTCCTCTTGTTGAGGTTCTTCTTCGACCAAGGCTATGGGCGGAGGCGCCTCAGAGCTCACTTCAGCAACAATCGCATCGGTGCTGAGCGGGTGCTCCTGCTTGGTCTCCGAGTAGACAAAACCCGGCGCAGGGGAGGCGACCTGCTGAGGCTCGTCCTCATCGCTGAAGAGCTCAGCATCCTGCGCGAAGTAGGCATCCTTTTCCATGTTGGCGGGCTCTGACGTCTCAGCAGGTGCGCTCAGCGCCCCTTGTGTGCCCATCTCATCGCTCACACTCACCAGGTTTCCGCCGGTGCGATCGTTGACGAACTGCAAAACGCTCAGAGCCTTTGCCGCGCGCTGGCCGCTCACGTCCTGGCGCCAGCACAAGCTCATCAGCTCTTCGACACACGAATCCAGCTTGTCGCAAATCTCGGCCTCAACGCCCATTTCGCGGATCTTCCAGGCGAGGTTTTCCACCTTTTCAACCTGAGACAGAAGCTCAGCGGAGAGCTGATTGGCCTGGTCGGCGGCCCTGGAAAAGGCTTCCGGTCCTTGGGCAAGAGCACCGCCACCGGCGATCAGATCGTTGCGGATGGCGGCAATTTCAGTGCGGGTTGCGGTCACCACGGCCGCAATCTCAGCGAGGGCAGGGGTGAACTGCTCGCCGCCCTCATGTTCAATGGCCTTCAGACACAACGCGCTTTCCAGCCGGGAGATGGCTTCAAGCAGCATGTGTGTGTCAGAGGAGCGATTTCTCGCCAGATATTCTTTGAGGAAGTTCCGCCCGCGTTCTGATTCCATCACCGCGAGCTCAATTTCAGCGTATTGCTCTTCGGTCAATCCCGCTACAACGTTGCCCTTAACCATCTACCTAACCCGCTCGAACTATTACTAACACCTGCACGGCAAGTTGCCTCTGGCCGCACAGCACGAACAATCACAAACTCAGAGCTCCATTATGGTTAGCGATTGGTTTAGATCACGTTAAGCGGGTCGGGTGAATGTGTCGGACCCGGCCATGTCCAAGCTCTAGGATTTCGCAAAGGTGTCCGCTCTTTCCCTCCACACCCGTATATCTGCTTTGTACGGGGCCCTGTTCTTTACGATCGGCATCTATCTGCCGTTCTTTCCGGTGTGGTTAAGTGCACGTGGCTTGGATGCCGATGAAATCGCCTTGGTTCTTGCGCTTCAGATTGCGGTCCGGGTGGTCTCCGGGCCCATCTTCTCTTTTCTGGCCGACAAGACGGGCCGGCGCCGCGTGTTGCTGATCTGGCTGGCCAGTGTGCCGCTTGCCGGCAGCCTGGCCCTGGTGGTCATCCAACCCATCTGGTTGATTGGACTGGTCGCCGTTGCCGGAGCGTTCTTCTGGACGCCAATCCTACCCATGAGCGAGGTCATCGCCGTTCGCGGCGCAAGCGAGCAGAAGCTGGATTATGGCCGTATGCGCCTTTGGGGGTCGATCGCGTTCATTTTAGCCAGCTTGGGGGGCGGGCTCGCCTTGGATGTCATGGCGCCCGATCACATCATCTGGGTGCTGGCGGCCAGTCACGGGCTCATCGTCCTGGCTCTGCTGTGGCTTCCAAAGGAGACGGATCCGAAGCAGGATGCGGCCCGGTCGCCAAAAGCCGTCCGTGTGGGCGATGCGGCCCGGCTCCTCATCAGTCCACTGTTCGTTGTGTTCCTATTGGCAACGGGGCTCACTCAGGCCAGCCATTCGGTCTATTACAGCTTCGGCACCTTGCACTGGCAAGCCGGCGGCATCCCCGGCGGGGCCATAGGTGTTTTGTGGAGTTTGGGCGTGATTGCCGAAGTGGCGCTGTTTGTGGTTTCCGGCCGGGCCGTGAAGCTGTTTACGCCCTCCGGCTTGGTTCTTTTGGGCGCAGGCGCCGCGGTGGTGCGCTGGGCGGGCACGGCCCTTGACCCGGGCGTCTTCAGCCTCGCAGCACTCCAGGCGCTGCACGGGCTCACCTTCGGCGCGACCCACTTAGGCGTCATCCACCACATCTCGCGCACCGTGCCTGACCATCTGCACAACACGGCCCAGGCGCTGTACTCCTCGGTCGCCGGCGGGATCATCATCGCGCTTGCCACAGCCTCCGCGGGCCCGCTTTACCAGGCCTATGGCGCATACGCCTTCTTCGCCGCGAGCCTTATGGCTGTGGCCGCCGCCGTCTTTGCGCTGGTCCTGGTGCTATCCCAGCGTTACTCGGCAGCCTGACGCATTTTCTGCGAGGTGCCGTCCACGTCCCGGGCCGCGCCTTCTGATGCGGACGTGGCAAACGCGGCGAACACTTTCAGCGCCGGCGTTACTCTGCGCTCGCGCACTTCCGTCGGCGCCCAGGCGGCATCACCCCTGGCTTCCATGGCTTTGCGCCGTGCCGCCAGTACGCCGGCATCAACGTTCAAGTGCAACCGGCGATCAGCAATTGAGATGTGGATCTCATCGCCTTCTTCGATCAGCCCGATGGCGCCGCCAAGAGCAGCCTCCGGAGAGATGTGCCCGACACTGAGTCCTGAAGAACCACCGGAGAAGCGTCCGTCCGTGATGAGCGCACAGGCTTTGCCAAGCCCGACCGCCTTCAGATAGGAGGTGGGATAGAGCATCTCCTGCATGCCAGGCCCGCCGCGAGGGCCTTCGTAGCGGATCACCACCACATCGCCCTCGGCGACCTGTTTGCCGAGAATGCCTTTGACGGCGCTGTCCTGACTTTCAAAGATCCGCGCCTTGCCGGTGAAGGTCAGGCATTCTGCGGGAACACCGGCGGTCTTCACGATGCAGCCGTCTTCGGCAATGTTGCCGTACAGCACCGCAAGGCCGCCGTCTTGGGAATAGGCATGCTCGCCGGAGCGCACGCAGCCCTCTTCCTGGTCGCGGTCCAGATCCTTCCACAGGTTCTGGGACGAAAAGGCCTGCGTGGTTCTGACCCCACCGGGTGCTGCGCGGTAAAACTCCTCCACCTCAGGGGAGGGGTCGCGCATGATGTCCCATTTTTCCAAAGCCTCCGCATAGGTCTTGGAGTGGACGGTGGGGCGCTGGTCGTGGATGAGACCCATCCGGTCAAGCTCGCCCATAATGCGCATGATGCCGCCGGCGCGGTGCACATCTTCCATGTGATAAATGGAGGTGGACGGTGAGAGCTTCGAGAGGTGAGGCACCTTCCGGCTCAAGCGGTCAATATCGTCCATGGTGAAGGGCACTTCGCCCTCGCGCGCCATCGCGAGCAGATGCAGGATCGTGTTCGTGGACCCGCCCATGGCGATGTCCAGGGTCATGGCATTCTCAAAGCTCTCGAAGTTGGCAATGCCGCGCGGCGTTGCCGTCTCATCATCTTCCTCATAGTAGCGCTTGGCCAGGGAGACGATCGTGCGTCCGGCCTCCTTGAAGAGGTTCTCGCGAAACGCATGCGTGGCCAGCATCGAGCCGTTGCCGGGCAGGGCGAGACCCAGGGCTTCGGCTAGGCAGTTCATGGAGTTGGCGGTGAACATGCCGGAACACGACCCGCACGTCGGGCAGGCAGAACGTTCCGTCTTCAAGCTGTCTTCTTCAGAGACGTCCGGGTTGACCGCATTGATCATGGCATCGACCAGGTCCACTTTGACCTCTTTGCCGTCCAACACAACCTTACCGGCCTCCATGGGGCCACCTGAAACAAAGATGGCCGGAATGTTGAGGCGCATGGCGGCCATCAACATGCCGGGTGTGATCTTGTCGCAATTGGAGATGCAGATCACCGCGTCCGCGCAGTGGGCGTTGCACATGTATTCCACGCTGTCGGCGATGACTTCCCGGCTCGGCAGGGAGTAGAGCATCCCGTCATGGCCCATGGCGATGCCGTCATCGACCGCAATGGTGTTGAACTCCTTGGCCACACCGCCTGCAGCTTCGATTTCCTTGGCCACCAACTGGCCCATGTCTTTCAGGTGCACGTGGCCTGGCACAAATTGCGTGAAACTGTTGGCCACCGCGATGATGGGCTTGCCGAATTGGTCCTCCGACATCCCTGTGGCGCGCCAAAGGGCGCGGGCGCCGGCCATGTTGCGTCCGTGGGTGGAGGTGCGAGAGCGATACGCTGGCATCTGAAGAGCTCCCCAAAGCTTGTTGTTGTTGCTGAGTTTTACTAACTCATGAAGGCGCCTGCGACCAGAGTTTTCGCAGCAGCCGCCAGATCAAGAACGGCGCGCGGCGTTCAGGTCGGCGTGAACCTTACGCCCTGGCTCTGCGCGCGCAGTCTGGGATCGTTTGATTTGACCAGCACAGTCTCATCGCTCAATAGTTCCCGGCAGCGTTCCAGTGTCTCGCGTTCAAGCCGCTCCATGGCGTCTTGGGTATAGAATGTCAGGTGGGGAAGAAGGATCACATTGGGCATGGTGAACAACGCGCGCAGCGGGTGGCTGTGCATGTCGAGCGGCTCTTGGCTGTAAACATCCAGTCCTGCCCCGGCAATTCGGTTTTCCTTAAGCGCGCTTAGCAGGGCTTTGTCCTCAACAATAGCGCCGCGCGAGACATTGATGAGAAACGCTGAGCGTTTCATGGCCTTAAGTTCGGTCTCACCGATCAGTGACCGCGATTGCGGCGTCAGAACGCAATGCACCGTGACAAAATCACAGGCGCTCAGCATTGAGCAAAGGTCTTCGACCT
>JANQOW010000086.1 GCA_028285595.1 Hyphomicrobiales bacterium | reverse complement strand
GGTCACGGGCCTGCTTGGCGGACCCACCGGCTCTGTCGCCCCCGACGATGAAAAGCTCTGATCCGGCCGCCGAATTCTGAGAACAATCAGCCAGTTTGCCTGGAAGCCGCAGCTTGCGAACGGCGGTTTTGCGGTTGACCTCGCGCTCCTGGCGTTTCCTTAGGCGCTCTTCAGAGCGATCCAGCACCCATTCGAGCAGCTTGTTCGCCTGGTTCGGGTGTCCGGAAAGCCAATGGTCGAAATGGTCACGCACCGCAGATTCCACAATGCGCGTGGCTTCCACAGTGGCCAGTTTTTCCTTGGTTTGACCCTGAAACTCCGGTTCGCGAATGAACACGGACATCATGGTGCCTGACGAGGACATCACGTCGTCGGCCGTGATAACGGATGCCTTCTTGTTGCCGGCGAGCTCCGCATAGGCTTTCAGGCCCTTGGTGAGCGCGGCGCGCAGGCCCGTCTCATGGGTCCCGCCTTCCGGGGTGGGCACCGTATTGCAGTAAGAGTTCAAAAAGCCGTCCGCCCCGCCGAACCAGGAGACGGCCCATTCCACAGAGCCATGACCGCCGGGCTTCGTCACCTTGCCTGCAAAAAGATCGTTGGTGACCCGTGTGCGCCCTTCGATGGTGACCTCCAGGTAATCCTTCAAACCACCGGGGAAGTGGAAGGTTTCCTTCTCAGGGACCTTGCCGTCGGACACCAATGAGGCATCACACTGCCAGCGGATTTCCACACCGCCGAACAGATAGGCCTTCGACCGGGCCATCTTGTGCAGGAGGGCAGGCTTGAACGTGGCGTTCTTTTCGAAAATCTGCTCATCGGGCTTGAAGCGCACCCGGGTGCCGCGCCGGTTGTGAACCTTGCCAAGATCCTCAAGCTTGCTAGCGGGGATGCCGCGGGCAAAGCTCTGGCGGTAAAGGATTTGTCCGCGGGCCACTTCAACTTCCAGAACCTCTGAAAGCGCATTCACCACGGAGACCCCGACGCCGTGCAAACCGCCCGACGTCTCATAAACGTTTGAATCAAACTTACCGCCCGCATGCAGCGTGGTCATAATGACCTCAAGGGCCGATTTGTTCTTGTATTTGGGATGCGGATCCACCGGGATGCCGCGGCCATTGTCGGTCACCGTCAAATAGCCATCTTCGCCCAAATGCACCTCGATCCAATTGGCATGGCCGGCCACCGCCTCATCCATGGCATTGTCGATAACCTCGGCAAACAGGTGGTGCAGAGCCTTTTCGTCCGTGCCGCCAATGTACATGCCCGGCCTGCGGCGTACGGGTTCCAGGCCTTCCAACACCTCAATGTCGGCGGCGGTATAACCGTCTTCAGCGGAGCTCGTCTTGCGGGCCGGCTTTGCCGTGCGGGCCTTAGCAGCCGCAGGCGTGATCTCTGCCTCGAGCTTATCGAACAAATCATGGACTTCAGATTTCGGCATGGACGTCAAACTTGCTTTCGTAAACTGCGATGTGCATCGCTCATTGGCCCCAGCGGCGCACTCCACGCAGCGCCCCGAATCAGACACATTATGCCACTGATGCTTATCGCAGGGCAGGGGCCTTAAGACCAGGGGTTTGGTGCCCTTTTCCCAGAAGCGCCCACCGCGAGGCGCTTGGAAAATTCACATTACCAACATCTGGGTTTTACGCTAACCTCATCGGACACATTCTGGGAGAAATTATGATGGATGCATCCGTTGTGCAGCCAAGCCCGGTTCGCGTTCATTTGGACGATGGATCGCCGGTCAAAAAGATCGGTCTGGTGGTCCTGTCCACCGATCTCACGTTTGAGCCGGACTTTCACCGGATTTGCGCGCCCGACCGCGTAGGGCTTTATGCAGCGCGGATCCTGTTTGAGAACCCCACCACACCGGAAAACCTACGCAAGATGCTGCCCCGCATCGAGGCCGCCGCAGAGCTCATTTTGAACGACACACCCCTGGACGCGGTGTGTTACGGCTGCACCGCTGCCACGGTGCATATTGGCGATCAGGACATCGAAGCGGCCATTCAATCGGCCAAGCCGGGGGTCCCGGTGATCACGCCCTCAGGCGCCGGAGCTGAAGGCCTAAAGGCGCTCGGTGCCCGGCGTATCAGCATCTTGACGCCCTATACAGCGGAGGTCAGCCGGCCGTTTGCGGACTACTTCGCCTCCCGCGGTTTCGACGTGATCAATCTGGAGTGTCTTGGGCTTTTGGACGACCGCGACATCGGACGGGTTTCCAAGCAGACGATCTTGGATGCCGCGCGCGCGGCCATGTCGCCTGAGAGCGATGCGCTGTTTTTGTCCTGCACGGCTCTGAGAGCGGTTGAGTGCATCGATGAAGTGGAAGCTTTGATCGGCAAGCCGGCAGTCAGTTCGAACCAGGCCAGCGTCTGGCTCACTTTGCGCCGCGCTGGCATCGCCGATGCGATTACCGGCTTCGGACGCCTGCTCACCCTTGAAGCGCCGGCGTAATGGCGGCGGTTTCCATCAGCGATATTGAAGCGGCGCGGCAAGCTCTTGAAGGCCGGCTAAGACTGACGCCGGTCGAGGCTTCACCTTCCTTGAGCGAGCGGGCGGGCGTGCCGGTGGTGCTTAAGCTTGAGCATCACCAGATCACCGGGTCCTTCAAGTTGCGCGGTGCCACGAACGCCGTGCTGAGCCTGGACAGTGCACAAAAGGAAGCAGGGGTTGTGGGGGTTTCGACCGGCAATCATGGCCGGGGGCTCGCCTACGCAGCCAAACAGGCGGGCGTGCGCTGCATCATCTGCATGTCGGAGTTGGTGCCACAGAACAAGGTGGATGGAATTAGAGCGCAAGGCGCTGAGGTCCGCATTGTTGGCCGTTCACAGGACGATGCGCAAGAAGAGGTCGACAGGCTGGTTGCACAGGAGCATATGACGATGCTTCCGCCCTTTGACCATCCTCATATCATTGCCGGGCAGGGCACCGTGGGTCTTGAGATCTTAAAGCAAGTGCCGGACGTGACCACCATCCTCGTTCCGCTCTCCGGTGGGGGCTTGATTTCCGGTTTGGCTGCGGCGGCGAAAGCCCGCAACCCCGACATCCGCATCATCGGCGTGAGCATGGAACGCGGGGCGGCCATGCATGAATGTCTGAAAGCCGGCAAGCCGATCCATGTTGAGGAGATGAAGACGCTTGCCGATTCTCTTGGGGGCGGGATCGGCCTCGACAACCAATATACGTTTGCCATGACCAGAGATCTGGTGGACCAAACGGTTACCGTGTCGGAAGCTCAGATCGCCGGCGCGATCAGACATGCTTACTGGCAGGAAAGGCAGATCATCGAAGGCTCCGGCTCTGTTTCTATTGCTGCCATTTTGGGCGACCGGGTGGAGCTGGAGGGGCCGACCGTCTGCATGGTGTCTGGCGGCAACATCGACCTGGACCTGCATCATCGGATCATTTCCGGAGAAGACGTGGACGTTACGCAAGAAGGATGAAGTCATGGAACGGTGTGATCTGATCGTCAGCAATGCAGTGATCGTGGATGGCAGCGGTTCTGAGGGCCGCCTGGGAAGCGTGGCTGTGGACGGCGGAAAGATTGTTGCGGTGGGGGACGTGAGCGGTTGGTCGGCAGAAGAAACCATTGCAGGCGATGGTCTTGTCCTGGCGCCTGGATTTATCGACGTGCACACCCATGACGACATGGCTGTGCTCAAAACGCCTGACATGACGTTTAAGGTGTCTCAAGGGGTGACAACGGTGGTTGCGGGCAATTGCGGTATTTCGGTAGCGCCCTTTACAACAGAGGGCAGTTTCCCGCCTCCTTTTCCGTTGCTCGGCGAGGCGCAGGAGTTTCGTTTTCCCACGGTCGCGGCCTATCAGGAGGCCCTTGAAAGCAACCGGCCTGCGGTCAATCTGGCTTTGCTGACCGGTCACAGTTCCTTGCGCGTTATCGCCATGGGGGAAAAGCTGGATCAGGCCGCGGACAGTGCACAGATCGCTAAGATGAAAGAGGTTCTCCATCTGGCGCTGAAACAAGGGTGCATTGGGTTCAGCACGGGCCTCGGGTATCCGCCTGCCATGCGCGCGCCCGAAGCTGAGATCATCGCGCTGGCCGATGTGCTCAGGGAATTCCCCGCAGCCGTATACGCCACGCATATGCGCGATGAAGGCGATCACGTGGTGGCGGCGGTGGAAGAGACTTTGCGCACCGGACGCAAGGCGGGTGTGCCTGTTGTGATCTCCCACCATAAGTGCGCGGGGCGGTCAAACTATGGACGGAGCGGAGAAACTCTAAAGCTGATTGAGGCTGCACGCGCAACGCAGAAGGCCGGGCTCGATGTCTATCCCTATACCGCAAGTTCCACTGTGCTTCTGCCGGAGTATGTTCGAGAATCCGATGACGTGCTCATCACCTTCTCCGATCCACATCCTGAACATAATGGCCGGCGCCTGGAAGACGTTGTGGCCGAATGGGGATGCAGCCTGAACGAGGCGATTGAGCGGCTCTATCCAGCCGGAGCCATCTATTTCCAGATGGATGAGGAGGATCTCAAACGCATTCTCTCCTATCCTCCCAGCATGGTGGGCTCTGACGGTTTGCCCGGTCAACCACGTCCGCACCCGCGCCTGTGGGGAACCTTCCCGCGTGTTCTGGGGCGCTACGTACGTCAGTTGAAGCTGTTCAGTTTGGCCACCGCCATCCATAAGATGACAGGTTTATCGGCTGAAACATTTGGTCTGAAAGACCGGGGTTTTGTCCGCGAAGGCTACGTTGCGGATTTGGTCCTGTTCGACCCCGACACGGTTGAGGATGCCGGCACTTTTGAGGATCCAGAACAACCCTCACACGGAATATCCACGGTGATCATTGACGGGGCGGTTGCCTGGCAGGGCGGAGCCGCGGCAGGTGCGCGCCGCGGCCAGTTTCTCACGCACTAGCCATAACCTAGGCGCCGAACTGGATCGGCATTCCGGCGAAGTAGGGATGCAACAGCATCAAAATAACCACCAGCGCGCCCGAGATCCCGACAACAATCAAATCGCGGACTAAAGACACCGGTTCAGGCTTGGTCCACGCGCCCTCACGCCTGTTGATCAGGATGATCTCAAGCAGCGCCCAAAGGCCAAAGCCGCCAAACAGCACGAGGGACCGGTTGTCTCCGTTCGCCAGCAAATGTGCGCCTGCCCACACCAATACACCCGTGAGCTGCGGATGGCGGATAAAGCGCCGCACGTTGTTTGGGGCGCGGGCCGCAACAAACAGAAAAAGGGCGACCCACATGAAAACAATCATGATTGGACTGTTCCAGAACGGCGGATCATAAACGTGGAGACTATCTGTGCTTTGCCAGCCGATGACAATCAGGCCGATTGCGGCCACCATCACTAAGGAAAAGATGCCCTTGTACTTGTTTGCATCCAGTTTCGCGATGAGCGCCTCGCGAAAACCCAGCCGCAAGGTTGTTGCCAAGTGCGCGCACGCCCATACCGCTACCCCCAGTGCCAAATAGATCATTTGGTGCTCCCCTGCGCCCTCATGCGTACAAACCGACCAGCTTGTGTCGATATTACCACAATCACCGATTGGGGGAAGCGAAAGGGTGATGCCCCGATCAAAGATCAGGGCATCTTTCGGGCGTCACACCACTGGCGTGATCGCCACATCGCAGTGCACACACCGGCAGGTTTTGAGCGCGTGGGCCTTCTCGCGCTCGCTCACCGCCGGACTGGCCACAAGTTCCGTCAGGTTTCGAGCCAGCTGTGTGTGATTGGCGATGCATTTTGTCGGCCCCGATGAGCCGGTGAACGCCGAGGCGATCCCGGGCACGCCGGTGAAGGCTGTGAGTGCGACCATTCCTGTGGCGGTTGTACCGAGAAGGTCCCGGCGGTTGAGCTTATGGGTCGTCATGTGACCAGTCTCCTGTTTTCCGTTGGGATGTGTTGATTGGGGTTTTCTCGGATCTTGGAGGAGGTCGCCGCACAGGCGTCTCCAAATCGTCGATCGACGGATGGACACCGCCGTGCATGCGTGCTGAGATCACGCGGTACTCAGCCCCCATGTCTCGTCAGGTGGACCCTAAAACCATGCCCAAAATCAAGATCGTGACCGAAGCCGAGCTTCGTTCGCATGTAGGATTGGATCTGCATACCGTCAAGTGTGTGGAAGATGCCTTCGCGGCGCTCGCTGGAGGCCAGGTGGTTATGCCGCCCATTCTGTCCATGGATATCGCGGCCCATCATGGAGAGGTCGACGTCAAAACCGCTTATGTGCCAGGGGTGGATAGCTTTGCAATCAAGATGTCCACTGGGTTCTTTAACAACCCGAAGCTAGGGTTGCCCAGCCTCGGCGGGCTCATGGTGTTGTTCAGCGTGAAAACCGGCCTATTGGAGGCTCTTTTGCTCGACAACGGCTACCTCACCGATATTCGCACAGCAGCGGCAGGAGCCGTCACGGCAAAACACCTGGCTCGTGCAGACGCCCAGAACGTGGCGATCTTCGGAGGCGGGCTGCAGGCCAGGCTCCAGCTGGAGGCGCTGTGTCTCGTGCGGCCTGTCGAGCGGGCGCAGATTTGGGCACGAGATGCGGACCAAGCCGCGCAAACAGCTGAGGAACTGGCAGGGAAACTGGGTATCGCGGTAAGCGCCGCAAACAGCGCCGACGCAGCGGTGGGAGAGGCCGATATTGTGGTGACCACGACACCGGCAACCGAACCGCTGGTGAGGGCTGATTGGTTGAAGCCGGGGCAGTTGGTCATTGCCATGGGCTCAGACAACACGCACAAAAATGAGCTGGAGCCGGAGGCCTTGGCCCGTGCCGATATGTTTGTGTGTGACCGACAGTCTCAATGCGAGCGGCTGGGAGAACTTCACCATGCCATTGAGGCGGGAGTGCTCGATGCCGGTACGCAGTATCCTGAGATCGGGCAGATTATTACAGGAGCAAAAGCGGAACGCAGCGGCGAAGAGCAACTGATCATCTGTGATCTGACCGGCACAGGCGTGCAGGACACCGCGATCGCCACATTGGCCTACGAGAGATGTAAACAGGCAGAGGCAGGAGCCGATTACGAGACATGAAGGACGGCACTCTCACCTTGTGAACCGGAGATGAACGCTCAGATCACAGTTGGTTCAGTGCGCGTTGTGTAGTGTTGCGCTCATAACAACAACACGAGCAACCATACCTTAGTCGGAACAGGCGTCCTCCCAACACTGCCCAAGCTTCAGTTAAAGTATCCGACACCAAAGGCCCACCATTCCTCCCACTGGTGGGCCTTCTTTTTTGCGCTCGGCCCAATATCCCCGGCGGTCTTAGAACATGAACCGAAAATGAATATGAGCCTCAGACTTGGTTCAGCGGTGTTGGACTAAGTTCCGTATCACCAACACACGAGCACACAATGACTGGATAACAAAGACGGTTCCTCCCACACACCCCACCGTCTTCCCGTCAGAAACCCGCCGGCCCCTCCCTCCGGCGGGTTTTTCTTTTTCGGCCTTGAAGAGGACAGTTATGTCAGGCATTTAGCCACCATCTCGTACATCTTTCCAATATGAATAGTGGAGCCTCTACAACGAATGTTCTCTGATCGTGTTGTAGAACAGATTCAGTTTGCGCTAATTCCATAGGAACTTCGGCTCAAAAAACTTGCCACGATTAGTTTGACTCTTCGAGATGGCGACTGCTATTTTAGATTTTATAAGTAACTCAACGGGGGGTTGGGAGAATAATTATGTCTAAAGCTCGGGCGTCTTTAGCACGCAAGTTTTCATACAGCATTGCAACAAGTTTTTTGCTGGTCGGGGTATTCGCGGGACAGGTGAGCGCGGCGACGTTCGTTCCCGGTGGGTTTGAAGCGGTTGAGGGTAACTCCAATAACAACTTTCCGTTCAAACCGACTTCTGGACAGATGAGGTATCAACAGTTTTACAATGCATCTGCTTTTACGGGACCACTTTCCATCACCGGGATTGCGTTTCGATTGGATGAGTTTGTTTCTGGCCCCCAAACGTTCTCTTACACCGATTTGTCGATTTCGATGTCAACGGCTTTAGCTAACACCACCACATTCGCAGACAATATTGGTGCTGATGTGGTCAATGTGTTTAATCAAGTATTCAACGAAACCATAGTTGGCGATGGTCAACCAGTTCAAGACTTTGATCTCGTTTTCAACTTTTCAACCGCGTTCAACTATGATCCGACAAATGGCGACCTTCTGCTTGATGTATTTCAGACAACATCTGGACCAGGCACAATTCAGCTGGATGCCTCATCAAATTCACCAGCTTTCAGTCGTCTTTATAACCTAAATGCCAACTCGCTTACGGGCATTGCATCCTCTACCGGGCTCGTAACACAGTTCATCTACGACACTGCCCCGCCGACCGCAGTTCCACTACCGGCAGCTCTTCCTCTATTGGCTGGAGGTCTGGGTGTGTTTGGTCTGATCGGCTGGCGCAGGAAGCGTGAGAACGTCTAGGTTAGATCCTAAACACAATAAGGCTAGAGCGGTCCTTCGGGGCCGCTTCTCTTTTGGCTGGAGGGGGCGGCAATGGGTCAAAATTTCCCATATCGAGCCACGGGGCCAAAGGTCCGGTTTGACCCCAAAAGCAGATTTCGATGTCAGCTTTGGCTAGCCAAGGAGCCTTGCTAACAAGTTGAACTGACTAGCCGAGCTCATCAGTCCTTCTACCTACCTACTGCGCCCCATACACAGCATATGGGCCTTTCCAACAAATGATCTGCATAGCGCCTGTCAATACCTCTGAATTGTTGGAAGGGCTATTGAAGTTGTAGACGTTATGGCTGGCCCCGCCCTCCGGCGGGTGTTTCTTTGCCGAGCAGCGACAGCCCCACGCGGATCTGCTAGAATGTTGAGACCGCATATGGGAGATCAGGTATGGGTAAAGTACTGATTTTGCCGATTGCTCTTATCACCTTTTTTGTGTTTGGCGCTGCCGCCGGGGCCGTGGATGGCAAGGGTCTCACCGATGGGTCGCGCTATGATCATAAAGGCGTTTCGCCCTATGAGCCACGCAGGCGCGGCGCCCCCGTCTCGCCCGTGCTGCCAGCCGATAAGCCTGGTCAGAAGAGCATTCTAAAATGCTATTGGACTGTGAAGACAACGGACGGGTGGTGGCCCACCGGGGCAACGCAGGTCTGCTATCGCCAGCGCGTGGAATGAACTCTCCCAAAATGAAAGAAGGTTCCGGCCGATCGGGCCGAAACCTTCTTCCGGTGGGCTAGCGGCCGACTTACATCCACAGATCCAACGCGGCTCAAACCACATGCACGCGACTAGGCGGGTTGAGGGGCTAGGGGCATGTCGCATGCGCGTGTACTTCACGCAGTCTGTGTGATGGGGGAGAATTGGCCGCCCCCAATCTCCACCAGTGAGGATCGCGCTAAAGACAACTTGGCCGTGATTATACGCCAACGAAACGGCCGACACTTGGCGATCCCCCGCCGGTTCGGAAGATGCATTTTGCCCCCAAACTGACACTACGTCAACCTGAGGGTGCCAATTATCAGACAGCGAGGGTACCAGTCACGCAACCGGTCAAAAGAACGGCCCCGCCGTCCTTCAAGACTGACGCGGGGCCGTGTGGCTTTTCGCCGTGCCCAGCTCCGCCGGGCTCATTCACCCGCACACCCGGCTCAACCCCAATGATCGGTGGTCATATGGCTCGCGGAATGTGCGAAGTCGTATCGTTTAATTGTGAGAGAGCGCCGCCGCCGGGAAGTGCTAGTGTTGACCAGCGCCCGAGGACGGCCAAGGACAAGTAGGTGGTATCATTTTCCGAGACCTCCCTTCCTTTAGATGGGAAAATCATGCCGGTTTGCTCTGGTTCGTGCAAGCTACCAAATACGGTATGCGGACAGGGTTTCGTCATCGTATTGTCGCGCGCGACGCTTATCTCAAAGAGATCCATCAATCGCCGTGTGCGTAGACAGACGGCGAGAGAACATTGTGCGAAACGGGGAGGCCAGAGCCATGAGTGACACATCAGATCACCACGATCTATCCTTTGACGAATTTGACGAGCGTCGCAATCCCGGTCCGGATGTTACGGGATTTGACGAGGTTGTTGATCGCGCGATTTCCAGACGCGGTCTGTTGCGCAGCGGTATGGCATTTGGTGCTGCCGCGTTGATAACCGGCACGAACGCCTCTTTGTTTGCAGGCCGAGCCGAGGCAGCGTCGCGCATGGCATTTCAGGCGGTGCCGGCCAATACGCTGGACACAGTGACCGTGCCCAAAGGCTACAACTGGCACACCGTGGTGAAGTGGGGAGAGCCCCTCTGGTCCCATGGTGTTGAGTTCGATCAGGCCACCCGCGGAACGGGCATCAGCCAAGAGACCGCGTTCGGCGATAATAATGATGGAATGTCGCTCTTCACGTCGGGCAATCGCCACGTGCTTGCGGTCAATAACGAATACACCAACCGCTCAATCATCTACGGCAACCGCCAGACAAAGCTTCCGGAGGGCGCAGATGACGTGCGCAAGGGCAAGGCCGCTCATGGTGTGAGCGTCATGGAGCTGCGCAATAACGGCGGGCGCTGGTCGGTTGTGAAGGATTCTCCCTATAACCGCAGAATAACGGCCGACACCCCCATCGTTATCACCGGTCCGGCGCGGGGCCACGCCCTGCTCAAGACTGAGGCAGATCCAGCCGGCACCACAGTTCTCGGCACCTACAACAATTGCGGCAACGGCCGCACGCCCTGGGGCACCTATTTGGCGTGTGAAGAGAACTTCAATGGCTACTACGCCAGCAGCGATGACATGTTTGAACCGACCGCGGAGATGAAGCGTTATGGCGTCGGCAAAAAGGACTGGGGTTACGCCTGGAGCACTGCCGATGATCGCTTTGACATCTCCAAGCACCCCAACGAGTGCAACAGGTTCGGCTATGTGGTGGAAATTGATCCTCTTGATCCCACATCCACCCCCAGGAAACTGACCGCCCTTGGCCGGTTTAAGCACGAAAATGCCGAAGTGGTTGTGGCCAACAACGGCCAAGTGGTTGTTTATATGGGCGACGATGAGCGCGGTGAATTCATCTACCGCTTTGTCAGTGACGGGCGTTATGCGGTGGGGGGAGACAATTCAGGTCTTCTGGATGCGGGAACACTATCTGTCGCCAAGTTCAACGATGACCTTAGCGGGGAGTGGCTCGATCTTACGCCTGAAAGCACGAGCATGGCTTCCCTGGCAGAGATCTGTATTCACACCCGTCAGGCCGCATCGGTTGTCAAAGCCACCACAATGGACCGGCCCGAATGGGTTGCGGCGAACCCCAACCGCGCTGAGATTTATTGCTGCCTTACCAACAATAAAAACCGCGGCAAGAAACCGAACAAGGGCGGCGATCCCACGCCTGTGGGCGGTCCCAATCCACGGGAAGGCAACAAATATGGCCAGATTGTTCGCTGGCGCCCGGACGCCGGTGATCACACATCCAGCACCTTTACCTGGGATTTGTTCGTATTGGCGGGCAATCCCACGGTCCATCAGGACGACCGCAAAGGTTCGCAGAACGTAGATCGCGACAATATGTTCAATTCGCCCGACGGTATGGCCTTCGACACCACTGGTTTGGTGTGGATCCAAACCGATGGCAATTACTCCGACAAGGACGACTTCGCCGGAATGGGAAACAACCAGATGCTCGTTGCCGATCCCGACAGCGGAGAGATCAAGCGGTTTATGGTGGGACCGCGCGAATGTGAAGTGACCGGAATCACCTGGAGCCCCGACAAGCGGACGGTTTTCGTGGGTATTCAACATCCGGGCGAAAAGGGCGATAGCCACTTCCCGGATGGCGGTGCCTCCGTTCCACGTTCAGTGGTTATCGCTATCTCGCGGGACGATGGCGGGCTGATCGGGTAATCTCGGAGCCCACACACGGCGGAGATCGCAATAAAGGGCTCTCGACCGCCCAGGTGAGCGGTTGGCACCACTCTTGCGAGAGGAGGCCAACCGGCTTGTCCGGATATCTGTTAACCAGGTATGCGCGTCGACATGGAAGCACCAAGAAAGCCATCACAAAACGAGCCCGCCACGAATTTGCGGGCCAATGCCCTCGACAGGGGCGCCAAATCTCCTCTAAGCTGTAAACAAGAGGATGGGCCTGCAGGAGCGGTTCACGTGCCCCGCATAGTGTTGCGGCTGCCAATGCGAAACCGAGCCGTCAGACCGACCCGGCCAAGCGTGAGGATTAAGGCAAAGCAGAGCCAGATGGGCACAAAGGTCGAAATCAAAGGTATTGAAACACCCGGTCTTATCATTCGAGACATGGTGGCCTCTGATGCTCGTAGTTTTGCGCGCTACATGCTTCGAGAAGAATATCAGGCGACGATTGCCGTGCGCTATCAGACGGCTGCCGACGTGCAGAAATTTGTGGCCAGGTGCCTGCGCCGGCAGGCGGCGCTGACCCGCTCGGTGTTTCATCTGTCGGCTGAACTCAAGGCGTCCAGTCAGGTGATCGGCGATGGGTTCATCATCATGAACCGCCCGAAAACCTTCGAGATTGGCTGGGGTGTTCATCCCGAATTGTGGGGCAGGGGGTTTGGCACGGAAATCGGTAACGCCCTGATGGCGATCGCCTTCGAAAAGCTTGGGGCAACCACTGTTTGGGCCAAGAGCTTCGTCAACAATGCTGCCTCGATCCGGTTGTGTAACCGGCTCGGCATGACGCAAGACCGGGTCTCCCAAAATCATCCCGTGGCTCCCGGTTTCCGCACGGATGTCTCGTTTCATTCCATCTCCGCCACAGACTATTTCGACGCTCCCTACTGAGACGTCCGGTTCTGCCGCTTGACGCCGGCGGTTCTTGAGTATACAGTTAACCTTATGGTTAACTATCAATCCTTGGATGCCGCGCTCTCAGCGCTTGCCGATCCGACCCGCCGGCAAATCATCGAACAGCTTGCGCGTGGTGACGCCACCTTAAGCGAACTGGCCGAGCCTCACGACATGTCCATGCCGGCCATCATGAAGCATGTGGGCAAGCTCACGGATGCAGGCCTGGTGACCCGCACGAAGGCGGGCAGGGTGGTGACGTGCCGCCTGAACCCGGAACCGCTGGATGAAGCCTCACGCTGGCTGAACGAGCATCTGGAGTTCTGGAACAGGCGCCTGGATGCCTTGGGCACATACATTGAACGTAAACGGGAGGAGACGAAATGAACGTCCCGGTGAACGTCAGCACTCCAGAGCTCGCCATCCGCCGCACTTACGATGCGACGCCGGCCGAAGTCTTTGCTGCATTCAGCCAAGCTGAAGCGCTCGCGGAATGGTTTTCGCCGTATGCGGGCGAGGTCATTGCTGAGATAGACCTGCGGGAGGGCGGAAAGTGGTCCATTCAGATGTCTCAGCCAGATGACGAGCCTGCTACTGTGTCCGGTGAATATCTGGAAGTGATAGAAGACAAGCGCCTGGCCTTCACCTGGGCGTGGGCGGGCACACCTGATCGGGTCAGCAAGGTCGCCATAGACTTGGTGGATCAAGGCGGGACCACGTTGCTCACCCTGACACACACACAATTCTTCGATGAAGCCGCGCGCAACCGCCATAAGCTTGGCTGGAGCGCCTGTTTGGAGAAACTTGCCCCTTATCTGCAAGCAAAAACCTCTTAGGAGACTTCCATGACCACGCCCACGATTGTCACGCGCTCAGAATGGCTGGACGCGCGCAGAGACCTCTTGTCTGAAGAGAAGGCCTTCACCCGCCAACGGGACGCCCTGAGCGCACGTCGCAGGCAAATGCCCTGGGTCAAAATCGAGGAAGATTACCGCTTTCAAACCAGCGCCGGAGAGCGGAGCCTGCCGGATCTCTTCGGCACCGCCAGGCAACTGATTGTCCAGCACTTTATGCTGGGCGAGGGCTGGGAGGCCGGGTGCCCGAGCTGCTCGTTTTGGGCGGACGGTTATGACGGCACCATTGTCCACCTGAACCAGCGTGATGCGGCCTTTGTGGCCGTCTCCATTGCGCCGTTGGAGCAAATTGAAGCGTATAAGGCCAGAATGGGCTGGCGCTTTGACTGGGTCTCCAGTCAGGGCAGCCGCTTCAACCGGGACTTCCAGGTGACCTTCACAGAGGACGAAGTGAGCTCCGGTGAGGTTCAGTACAACTTCGGAAAGACAAGCTTTCCGGTTACAGAAGCTCCCGGCGCGAGTGTCTTCACCAGAGCCGAAGACGGCACGGTCTACCATACCTATTCATGCTATGCCCGCGGGCTCGACATGTTGAATGTCACTTACCAATATCTCGATCTTCTGCCCAACGGACGCGGCGAGGGGGACTTGCCGCACCCCATGGCCTGGGTCCGGCGCCATGACGAGTATGGCGCCTGATCAGCGGCGCCTGAGTTTCAGTTTAATGCCGTTTTCAGACCGGATCGTCAGGCGGCCAACGGGCTGTGGCACATGACCTTGCACCGGCTCCAGCCGATAGGTGGCGACCAGGCGCGCCAAAATCAAAATCGCTTCCTGCGTGGCAAACCCAGCGCCCGTACAGGTGCGCGGCCCCATCGAAAAAGGCATGTAAGCGTGTGACTTAAGGGCATGTTTGCAGTTTTCGGTTTCAAATCTGTCGGGATCAAAAACATCAGGTTTTTCCCAAATGAGCCGATGACGATGGATCAGCCAGGGGCATATCAACATCACATCGCGCGGCTTGATCTTCTTATCGCGCATCACTTCCTGACGCGTTGCTTCCCGCGGCAGAAAGCCCACCGGAGGATAGAGCCGAAGCGCCTCGCGAAAGACGTTGCGCGTGAAAGACAGCTCACGGATATGGCCAAACGCGATCGGTTCACCTTGTGTCACCGAACTCACCTCATCGTGCACCCGCTGCTGCACGTCCTGAGACATCGCCAGCAGATAGAGCGACCAGCTCAGCGCACTGGCGGAGGTCTCATGACCGGCCAAGAACAGGAACGCAGTTTGATCCACCAGTTCTTCCAATGAGAAGCGCGCTCCTGATTCAGGGTCTGAGCCCTCCACCAAGAACGACAGGATATCAACCGTTTTCAGCTTTTCGCCCTTTTGGACCAAGCCGTAGCGCTCCTCCACAAAGGGCGCGATCAACTCTCTGATCTCCCGGCCTGCCTTTTTCGCTGCACGTGTCTGCCGCGCTCCGAAGAGGGACGGCAGCCAGGTGGAGTCAAGCATGCCCACAACAAACGCGTTCTCCTGAAAACGCGTGAACGCATCAAGCAGCTTCTCCGCCTCCACCTGCGTCAGTCCTGTGGAGAACATGGTGCGGAAAATGACGTCCCCCGTCACATGGGTCATGTGCTCGTCGATTGGCACATCGGTTCCCTCCGGCACATTCGCAAGCCGGTCAAGCAAGCCGTCGCAGGCCTGCTGCATGAGCGGGAACACCCGTTCAAGCCGGGCGAGAGCAAACGCCGGGTCGATCAAGCGGCGTTGCTGTTTCCAGGCTTCTCCATTGGCCACGAACACGCCATTGCCCAGCAACATTTTGAGCATGTTGGACAGCAGGTCACTCTTGGGATAGTGCTCAGCATCGCTGACCAAAATCTTGTGGGCCAGCTCCGGCAGGTTGGGCATGTAAACATCCCGGCCCGGCAGCCAGAAATGGCCCATCTTCATCTCATAGCTTTTGTCCAGAAAATTGGAGAGATTGTTTCTGCTGACCCCATTCAGCAGGCGTAGCACCATGGGCTTCCGGTCCACCGTTGGCGGCATTGGCGGTTTGAAGTCACCGGTAGGCATTGCTCTCCCGATCAATGACGATGTGGTAGTTGGGCGGCCTAACGATCTTGCGCTTTGGCCTCGTCCCACAGAGCGTCCATTTCCTCCAGCGTTGCGCTTTCAAGCGTGCTCCCACGCGCGCCAAGCTGGCGTTCAATGTGTTGGAACCGGCCCGTGAACTTGGCGTTGGCCTGCCTCAGCGCCTCTTCCGGATCGATATTGTGATGGCGGGCAAGGTTGACCATGGAGAAAAGGAGGTCTCCGAACTCCTCGCTCATGTGGGCTTGGTCGCCGGTCTGCAGGGCCTCATCCAGCTCGGAGAGTTCCTCTGCCACCTTGCTCTTGACCCCGGACGGTTCGGGCCAATCAAATCCGGCGCGCGCGGCACGCTTTTGCAGTTTTTCTGCCCGGGTCAGTGCGGGAAGGGGGAGGGGTACGTCGTTGAGAATGCTGGCATTTGCCGGCTCACCACGCGCCTCTTTCTCGCTTGCCTTTATCTTTTCCCAGAACCCTTTGGCCACCCCGGCCTGGCGGGTCTCTTCGTCTCCGAACACGTGTGGATGCCGGCGCACCATCTTGGTTGAAATGCCCTCGATCACCTCATCAAGACTGAACGCACCTTCTTCGCTCGCCATCTGCGAATGGTAGATCACTTGGAGAAGAAGGTCGCCGAGTTCCTCGCAGAGATCGTCGAGATTACCCCGTCCAATAGCATCCGCCACCTCGTAGGCTTCCTCTATCGTATAAGGCGCGATGCTTGTGAAATCCTGCTCCACATCCCAGGGACAGCCGGTTTCACGATCGCGTAGGGCGCTCATGATCTGGCGCAGCGTTTCCAGCTTGCGCAAATCGGCTTTTGTGTAGGGATGATCGAACGGGATCGGCGCCTGGCGCATCAAGACTTCTTCTTCAGGGGGCAGAAATCAGCCGGCACCATCAGCTTGTTTTCTTGCGATTCCAAGGCGCCCAATTTGGCGCTTTCCTGGGTGTAAGCCAGCCATTCAGGGTCAGACCACATGGCCGCGCGTTTGGCTTCACGGTCACCGGCGTTCTCATAAACCCAGATGTGGACATACTCGTTCGGGTTACCGGTCTCGGTTTTCAGATAGGCGAGGGGTTCTCCCAAGCATCGGAACTGCGGGGCTTTGCCCATCTGCTCATAGAGCGCAAGATGCTTATTGATGGTGCCCGGGCGGCACCTATAGGTTCTAATGTCCAACAACATGGCCCGCACTCCTTCTGATGTGTGGCTAAGCCTAGAGCAGTTCTTTGTCATATGGAAACGCTTGATGGAGTCAAATCAGCCCATATCCAAGGCGCGAAGCGCAGTGCGATGTGGTGCATCGGACGAGCTTCGCAACGCCGGAG
>JANQOW010000095.1 GCA_028285595.1 Hyphomicrobiales bacterium | reverse complement strand
CTGCGGCATCCATGGCTTGCGGCCCACTCTTGGGCGCATCCCGGCCGTGAACTTCAGTGCCCCGGATCGATTGATCGGCGGGCAGATCATGGCGGTTTCCGGACCCTTGGCGCGTACCATTGACGACGTGCGCTTAGGGTTGGAGGTAATGGCTGCCGGAGACCCGCGCGAAGCTTGGTGGGCGCCGGTGCCGCTTGAGCTTCCTGAGCAACCCCGCAAGGTGGCGATGTGCGTTGCGCCGGAAGGCCTTGACGTTCAGCCGGAGGTGGAAAAAGCGGTGCGCGAGGCCGGCCAACAGCTTGCCGATGCCGGCTGGCAGGTGGAGGAGAAAGCCGCGCCGCCCTTTCGCGAGGCGGCCCGCCTGCAGGCCATGCTGTGGCTTGCAGAACACCGGCGCAGCGCCGGTCATGCCATCGAAGCGGAAGACGATCCGGATGCAAAATTCGTCTATGCCCAAATGGTGCGCCACTGTCCTGAGGCCGATCTGAACGCTTTTCACGATGCCCTCCAGCGCAGGGCCACGATCTTGCGCGAGTGGCAGATGTTCTTTGAGGACACGCCCGTGCTGCTCTGCCCGGTTTCCGCAGAGGCGCCGTTTCCCGATCTTCTGGATCTGGAATCGCCCGAAGCGTTTGACCGGGTGTTCGAAGCTTTGCTGCCGCAGATCGGAACGCCGTTCCTTGGCCTGCCCGGCTTGACGGTGGCCACCGGCGTTGCACAAGGCAATGTGCCCAAGGGCGTGCAACTGATCACCGGGCGCTACCGGGAGGACACCGCCCTGGCCGCGGGCCGGGCGATTGAAGCGGCGTCCGGCATCCGGGCCGCCATTGATCCCGCGCCAGCCCCATAAGAAGAGAAGATCTCATGAAGCTTGATGACAGCGTTCGCGCCCAGATCCGCCAGGCGGTGGCGGACAGGTTTGAAGACCAAACCGCCTTCCTGCAACAGCTCGTGCGCTTTCCCTCAACGCGGGGCGATGAGCACACGGTGCAGGATCATATGGCTCGGGCCATGTTGGAGCGGGGCCTCGTGCTCGACCGGTTCGATATGGATCGCCAGGCGATCGAGGATCACCCGGGCGGGGGCGAGATCTCAGAGCTGCATTCCGAAGCGCCCATTGTGGTGGGCATCCACCGTCCGCGCCAGGAGACCGGGCGCTCGCTCATCCTGCAGGGTCATGTGGACGTGGTGCCCACGGGGCCGGAAGACATGTGGTCCACCCGGCCCTTTGATCCGGTGATCAAGGATGGCTGGATGTATGGCCGCGGCGCCGGAGACATGAAGGCCGGGGTGAGTGCCAATCTGTTTGCGCTGGATGCTTTGCGTGCTGTTGGCCTGCAGCCAGCCGCCACCGTCTACGTGCAGTCTGTGGTGGAGGAGGAATCCACTGGCAACGGCGCGCTGATGACCCATCTGCGCGGCTACAAGGCGGATGCCGCCCTGGTGCCCGAGCCCGCAGGGGAGAATCTCACCCGGGCCAATGTGGGGGTCTTGTGGTTCCAATTCGAGGTGCGCGGACACCCCGTGCACGTGGCCAGCATGGGCGAGGGGGCCAACGCCATCGATGCGGCCTACCGGGTGGTGGGTGCGCTTCGGGAACTGGAGGCCAAGTGGAATGAGGCACGGCTCAGCCATCCGCTCTTTTCGGAAACCGCAAAACCCATCAACCTCAATCTGGGCAAGATTGAAGGGGGCGATTGGGCCTCTTCCGTTCCCGCCTGGTGCAGGATCGATTGCCGGATCTCCATCCTGCCGGGCGCCAGTGCGCAAGAGGCGCGTCAGGAGATCGAGGCCTGCATTGCGGCTTATGCGCGGCAAGACACCTTCCTGGCCAACAATCCGCCGCGGCTGACGTTCAACGGGTTCGTGGCCGACGGCTATGAGTTGACGCCTGGCTCTGAGGCTGAAGAGGTGTTGGGAGCGGTGCATGCCGAAGTGATGGGCCGTCCGCTGAAGACCCAACTCGCCACCGCCTATCTGGACAGCCGGGTCTATGTCTTGTTCGACGATATTCCAGCGCTGAACTATGGCTGCACGGCGGAGAACATCCACAGCTTCGATGAACGGGTGGAGTTGGCCTCGGTTCAGCGCATCACCGAGGTGATGGCTCTGTTTATTGCCGAATGGTGCGGGGTGGAACCGGTGGAGGGTTAGAGTGGACGCGTCCCTGCGAAAGCGGGGACCTTCTCGGCCGCGGGAGAGATCGAGCTATGGGCCCTCGCTTTCGCAAGGGCGCGGGAGGAGGTGCTAGTTTCCGGTTGCCTCGGCCTTCAGCCAACTCACCAGTTGTTGGACAGCATGCCGCTCAAGCGCCTGTGGGGCGGGGATGAGCCAGTAGGCGGACTTTACCTGCACCTCCAACTCCGGGACCATCCGTACCAGCATGCCGGCCTTCAGCGACGCGGCCGCCAAGCGCCCGCGGGCGAGTGCGACGCCCATGCCCTGTTCGGCAGCCTTCAGAACCAAGTCCGATGAGGAATAGCGCGACCCCTTTCGGGTGTCCAAGTGCTGAGGGCCATGGGCCCGCCTCCACGCATCCCAGTGCGTTGCGGGATCACGGTCGTGCAGGAGACGCGCGCTTTCGAGCTTCGCGCCATGTTCCGCGAGGTAGGCGGGGCTGGCCACCGGGAACAGGGCATCGTCCATCAGCGCTTCGCACGCCTCCTCCCCCCGGGGCCGGCGGCCCATGCGGATGGCAAGATCGGCATTGTCTTCACCGGGCGAGCGGGGACGCTGATCCACCAGCAGGGAGACTTCAATGCTTGGGTGACGCTGTTCAAATGCGGGCAGCCTGGGCAGCAGCCAGCGGACGGCGAAGGAGGGCGTGGTGGCGATGACCACCGAATTGCCCTGGCGCGCCTCGCGCACCGCGGTGACGGATTTGTCCAGCTCGCCAAGGCAGGAGAGGGCAGCCTTGCCGAGCATCTCGCCTTGCGGGGTAAAGGCAAGCGGCGCCGATGCTCCGGTCCTTTGGAGCAGCCGTACCCCCAGAAGCTTCTCAAGATCGTTCAAATGCCGGCTGACTGCTGAGTGGGTCACCCCAAGGCGGCGCCCGGCCGGGCGGATCCCGCCCGTGTCATAGACCGCGGCGAGCGCCCTCAATGCGTTGAGTGGAAGATCTTTCATGGTCTCAAATTTAGACCAAAAAGTGCGTTCTTGAGAACAGGCAAGATGGCACGGCTTGTCTATGTTTGCAGCTCCCCAATAAGCAGGAGACAGGCTATGGGCATGCTGATCGACGGCACTTGGAGCGCTGAGGACCGGACCATGGAGGCGGGGGCCTATGTGCGCGCGGCCAGTCCCCTCCGAAGCTCTTCCGGGCTTGGTGAAGATCCCGGCCGGTACTGGTTGATTGCTTCCAAAAGCTGTCCTTGGTCGCACCGGGCCGTGGTGTTGCATGCCCTGAAAGGCCTGGCAGATCTGGTGCCGCTACACTTTGCGCACGGACCGCGCGTTGAGGGCTATGCGGCCAATGGCGGCAAGCCTTGGAAGGTGCCGGGCGCCGCCAAACATGTAAGACATCTGCATCAGCTCTACAGTCTGCATGAGGCCGCCTATACCGGGCGCGCGACCGTGCCCATCCTCTGGGACAGTGCGGCCCAGAAGATCGTCTCCAATGACAGCGCCGATATCCTGCGCTTGATTGACGGACTGGAAAACCAGCGCGGCCGGGATTTCACCGTGCGCCCGCCTTCGCTTGCCGGTGCGATCGATGAGGCGAACGCTCACGTTTACCAAGGGCTCAACAATGCGGTTTACCGGGCCGGATTTGCTCAGGCTCAATCTGCCTATGAAGCGGCTGTGCGAGAGGTGTTCGCAACGTTGGACCGGCTTGAAAAGCGTCTGAGAACCTCGCGCTACTATTTCGGCGCAATGCTGACGGAGACGGATCTGCGGCTCTTCCCAACGTTGGTGCGCTTTGATGCGGTCTACCACATCCTCTTCAAATGCTGTTTGCGCCGGCTGGTGGACTATCCAAACCTGTGGGCCTATGCGCGCGATCTCTATAGCTGGGCCGGGGTGGCGGAGACGGTGGATCTAGAGGGTATCCGCCAAGCCAGTTATGTGGCGGATACCTCGGACCCGCACCCGATTGTGGCGGTTCAGCCGGATCTGGATTGGACCTCGCCCCATGGGCGCGAGCTGTTTGGCGTGGCCTGTTTGATCGCTCGGGATGGGGAGAGCTTTGCCGCAGAGCACGGTTGAAGCCGATCCCGCCGGCGTTATCCCCGCGCTCTTCCCTCCGTCATCCCCACGCTCTTCCCTCCGTCACCCTCGCGCTCTTTTTTCCGTCATCCCCGCGAACGCGGGGACCCAGGGCCGTTGGCTCCTCACGTGCTGCCGCTGGGTCCCGGATATTTTGCTGGCGCAAAATTCCGGGATGACGATGGGGGGCGCGGTGCCGTGCAAGCTTGAGCCCTACGCCCGCTCAAAGCCGCGGTTCACCTCCCAGTCGGTGACCCGGCGGTCATACTCCTCCTGCTCCCATTCCGCGCAGCGCACATAGTGGTCGATCACGCCGTCCCCAAAGGCGGCGCGCAGCATCTTGGATTTCTTCAAGGCCACGGTGGCATCGCGCAAGGTTTCCGGAATGCCGCGGGCTCGCCGGGCGCCATAGGCATCGCCTTTGAAGGCGTCCTCCAGCTCCATTTTCTGCTCAATGCCATCAAGGCCGGCCGCGATCAGGGCGGCGAAGGCCAGATAGGGGTTGAGGTCCGCCCCGCCCACACGGCACTCCACCCGCACCGCTTTGGTGTCGGCGCCGCAAACCCGGTAGCCCGCCGTGCGGTTGTCCATGGACCAGATCGCTTTGGTGGGTGCGAACGTCCCCTCCATGAAGCGCTTATAGGAGTTGATATAGGGTGCGAGGAAATAGGTGATCTCGCTGGCATGGTTCAACAGGCCCGCCAGGTAGTGCTGCATCAGCTCCGACATGCCGTGGTGCTGGCCGGCATCGTAGAACAGAGGCTCGCCTGAGCTCGACCACAAGGACTGGTGGATGTGGGACGAGTTGCCCGCAAAGTCATAATGCCACTTGGCCATGAAGCTGATCGAGCGCCCCTTGGTCCAGGCGATCTCCTTACAGGCGTTCTTGATGATGGAATGGCGGTCGGCCATGGTGAGGGCGTCGGCGTAGCGCACATTGATCTCTTCCTGGCCCCGGTCGGCCTCGCCCTTGGAGTTCTCCACCGGTACATCGGCGCCTTGCAGCCCGTTGCGGATGGCGCGCATCACCTCTTCTTCCTTGGTGGTCTGGAAGATGTGGTAGTCCTCGTTATAGGGGCTGATGGGCTCAAGGTTCCGGTGCCCCTTCGCGGCCGCCTCCTCATAGCTGTCGTTGAACAAGAAGAACTCCAGCTCTGAGGCCATCATGGCCGCCATGCCCTTGTCTTCCAGCCGCGCGATCTGGTTCTTCAGTATCGCACGTGGGGAATGGGGCACGTCCGCGTGGGTGTGGTGGTCCAGCACATCGCATAGGACCAGGGCCGTGCCCTCCAGCCAGGGCACCCGGCGCAAGGTCTCCAGATCCGGCTTCATGGTGTAGTCGCCATAACCGGCCGACCAGCTCGTGGAGGCATAGCCGTCAACCGTGTACATTTCGATGTCGGTGGCCTGCAGATAGTTGCACGAATGGGTTTCCTCCCAGGCGCTCTCCACGAAGAACTCTGCTTGAAACCGCTTGCCCATCAGGCGGCCCTGCATGTCCACCTGGGCGGCTACAACTGTGTCGATCTCGCCTGCGGCCACCAGCTTCTTCAGTTCATCAAGGGTCAATTTGCCTGCCATTTTTCGTGCCTCTTTCTTATGGTCTGAATGCAGAGAGCCCCCGAGCCGGCAGGGCACGGGGGCGCTCTTCTCGATTGTTATGGCCCAGGATCGGTTAAGCCGCTTCCGCCGCTTTGGCCGCTTCCACAATCTGCTCGGCTTCCCGACCGGTCAGCTCCTGCATGTGGTCATGGGCATAGGTGAATGTGCCCACACCGGCCGTGGCCGATCTGAGCTCGATGATCAGGTTCTGTACCTCCGATTCCGGCATGTGTGCCTCCACCGTGTCCCAGCCGGGCCAGCCTTCGCGGGCGTCATAGCCCAGAAGCTGCCCGCGCCTTTGCGAGACGATCTGGTTGATCTTGGAGGTGGCGTCAGACGGCACGTGAACCTGTACATGAACAATGGGCTCCAACAGAACCGGCGCCGCATTGGGCATGGCGGCCTGCATGCCGATCCGGCCGGCGGTCTTGAACGCCTGCTCGGAGCTGTCCACCGCGTGATAGGAGCCGTCGGTCAGGGTCACGGCCACGTCCACCACAGGGAAGCCCAGTGGGCCCTGGCTCATGTAATCCTCAATGCCGGCCTTCACCGCGGGGATGTACTGCTTGGGCACCACGCCGCCGGTGATCGTGTCATCGAACATGAAGCCGGTGCCGCGGGGCATGGGTTTCACGTCAATCACCACGTCGCCGAACTGGCCGTGGCCGCCGGACTGCTTCTTATGGCGGCCGCGCTCGGTGACCGGTTTGCGGATGGTCTCCTGATAGGCCACTTTCCGCGGCTCCGTGGTGGCCGCAATGCCATACTTGCCCTCAAGCCGCTCCAGCCCCACGCGCAGATGCATTTCGCCCTGGCCCCACAGAACCATCTCATGGGTGGTGGCGTTGTGCTCCAGGCTGAGGGAGGGGTCTTCCTCCAAGACCTTCTGCAGGCTTGTGGTGAGTTTCACCTCGTCCTTGCGGTCGGATGCGGTGATGGCGAGGCCATAGACCGCCGGCGCCACCCGCAAGGGCGCAATTTGCGTGGTGTCCCCCTTTTCCGAAGACAGGGTCTGGCCCGTGGCCGCATCGTCCAGCCGGCCGAGGCCGATGGTGTCGCCGGCCTTGGCGCCGCCGATCTTTGCAGGCTCCTGGCCCATCACCTGGAAGATGCCGGACACCCTGGCGGAGTTGCCGCCGCCATCATAGAGCGTTGTGCCGTCAGCAAGATCGCCGGCCAGCACCCGGGCGATGGAGAGCTTGCCCCCATGGCTGGTGTGGAAGGTCTTGAGCACCTGCACCACGGTTTCATCGGACCCCGTAACGCCGAGGCGCTCAGCGGTTTTCTCCACCGTCGGCGCTTCGTGACGTAAGGCCTTTAAGAGGCGCAGGATGCCGTTGCCGTTTTCGGCTGAGCCGATCAGCACCGGCACAATCAACCCCTCGGCCAGTTCGCGGCTGAGGTCGCCGAACACCTGATCGCGCGGAGGTTCCATGTCCTCCAGCAGCGCTTCCATGAGCTCGTCATCATAGTCGGCCAGTTTCTCCAGCATGGAGAAGCGCGCTTCGTCCTTGCGGTCGCTGAGCTCTGTCGGCACGTCGATCACTTCGCTTTCCGCATGCTCGCGGTAAAGGAAACCGCGCTCCAGCGCCAGGTCGACAAAGCCCGTGGCAATGCCGTTCTCCCAGATGGGCACTTGGCGCAAGACCAGCGGATGGGCGCTGGCGGGCTGGAGCATGTCGAGCACATCGCGTACGCGGCCTTCTGCCTTATCGATCTTGTTGAGGAACAAGAACCGCGGCACCTCATACTCATCCAGTGTCTTCAAGATGAGCTGCAGGGCCGGCACTTTCTTCTCATCGGGTTCACAGACCACAATCGCCGCGTCGCAGGCTGCCAGCACTGCCTGCTGGTCTTGAGAAAATTCAATCGAGCCCGGGCAGTCGATGAAGGTGTAGGTGTCGCCTAGAAATTCCGTGTGGGCACAGTTGAGCTCAACGCTCATGCCGTGGGCGCGCGCTTCGGGTGCGGCGTCTCCTACGGTGTTGCCGTCGGCAACCTTGCCTTGTCTGGTGATCGCCCCGGTGCGAAACAGAATGGATTCCAGAAGTGTGGTTTTACCGCTCAAGTACGGTCCAACGATTGCAATGGATCTGGGCCCTGTTGCGGGCCCGGCTGCAGTGCTTTCTTGAGTGTCTCCCATAACGTAATCATCCCTCTTTGCTATTTGTGGAGTGGCCTATCCGGCGCCCCTCACAAAACGCCGGGCCGATCTACCGCTCGTCTTAGAGTGCGAGCTTATGGATAAGGGATGGTCGCGCGTCTGGCGCGCGGATGCAAGGGGCTAGTTCGGGTAAAGAACAATTCTGCCCGGGCGCGCAATTTATGGTTAACGGCGCTGGAGGCCTGCAGATCGTTGACTGCGAGGAGAGGCTTGGTTTTGTTTAGATGGCTAATACTTTGAATAATGTTGGCGAACCATTTGAAAATTGAAGAAGTATGTTGTGCAACTTTTGGTTATCAATTTAATATGGGTGCAGACTTTGTGCTTTCGGGGGTTCCTGTTTTATTTGGAGGCATGTCGTGATTTTTAGAGTTTTTACCAAAACCTTTGTTGCTGGCGCGCTTGCGTTTGTGTTTACGGCGGGTGCAACGAGCCTGGTCGTGCCGGAGACAGCGGAAGCTGCGACCAAGAAACAACGGCGCGACGCCATGCGATTGTGCAAGCGCAAGTATGGCAAAACCGTCTTCAAAGTGTCGTTTCGGAGGAACGGCGAGATCATCTGCCACTACGGTCCGCGCGGCGGCAAGAACATGACCGAGGAGCAGGTCAGGCAATGGTGCAAGCGCGAGAATTACATGGCCGCCAGCGTGCGCGTTTTTAAACGCAACGGCCGGTGGTGGTGCGAATGGCGCAGCTAGGCTGCGCGTTCCGACACCCACTCCGTCATCCCGGAATTTTGCGTCAGCAAAACATCCGGGACCCAGGTGCGGTAAAACACAGAGCATAGCGGCTCTGGGTCCCCGCTTTCGCGGGGATGACGGAAGAGGAGAGCGGGGATGACGGAAGAGGAGAGCGGGGGTGACGGAAGAGGAGAGCGGGGATGACGGAAGGGGAGAGCGGGATGACGCCACGGAAGGTGGAGAGGGCGCGGGGGCCCGCCGCTTAAAGCGGCTTGCCCTCGCTGGTTTTCCAGTTTTCCGCCATCAGCTCGTTTGACGGCCGGGTCTCATCCAGCAGCTTCTTGGCCGTATCGCCGCCGGCCACCGGCAGGCCATCCTCATCAATCTTGCCGATCTGCACCAGCACCGAGGCCTGATCCCAGTAGATATGCTCGTGATAGAGCTTATCGCCCCGGAAGTTGACGATCGCCACCAGCGGCACTTCCACATACTTGCCCGTGGGCTCAATGCCCGGCAGCATCCAGTCGATCTCGCGGGTGTGGGTGAAGCAGAACACCATCTCGTCCACCAGCCGGTCGGCGCCGATGGTGCGTGAGATCGGGATCAGCTTGGTGTCTTCCGGGTTGGAATCCACGAAGTGATATTTGTAGAAGCGCTTCAGATGGTCGTGACCCACGCCGCCGGTCATGGTGGGAATGTGGTTCACGTAAGGCTCTGAGACCATGGTGTCCATGGTGGCGTCCACATCGCGGGTGGCGAACTCGTGGTAGCAGTGCATGTCCCACAGGTGCTCAAGATCATAGACCGGGCCCAGCACGCCTCTCAGCGTCGCGAGCGACCGCGAATAGGCCATCAGGGTGGACGGCTTGTCGTAATGGTCGCGGCCCGGAGTGGCGAAGGCGTGGTCCTGGCCCTCATAGAGATAGAGCGATATGTCCTTCTTGCCCTCAAGCTGCTTGTAGATCGCCTCGCGCGCTTCTGCCGGGCAGAACTGGTCTTCGCCGGCAAAATGTAAAGTGAGCGGGCAGGAGATCTTCTTGGCTTCCTTCAGATAGTCCTGAACGCCGACCGCATAATAGCCCACGGCCACATCCGCCGTGGTGCGGGTGGCCGAGAGATACGCCAGCAGTCCGCCCAGGCAATAGCCGATGGTGCCCACCTTGCCTTTCACATAGCGCTGGTCGCGCAAGGTGGAGATGGTGTCCTGGATATCGTTCATGGCCTTGTCCACATCGAACTCCTGGTAGAGCGCGAAGGCCTTTTGGAAATCTTCTTCAGAATAGCCCAGGTTGACGTCTTCCTCCTGGCGCCAGAAGAGATCGGGCACAACGGCCACATAGCCTTCCTCGGCAAAGTGGTCGGCCATATCCATCATGTAATCGTTGATGCCGAAGATCTCCTGCAGCAGCACCAGGCCGGGGCCGGAGCCCTTTTCGGGCCGGGCGATATAGGCCTGGAACTGTCCGCCATCGGCGGTGTCGATGGTGAGGTACTTCATGCGGCGCGTGGAGCCCTTGGTCTTCGGCGTGGTGGTCAGGCTCGCCATCATCTGCTTTTGGATTTCCATGGGATCGTTGCTGAGACCTGCCTTCAGACCCTTGGCCATCTCGCCGGGGAAGACCTCCCACTCGCCCTCTTCCAGGCCGTCCAGCGCATCGGTGGCCACCTCTTCGGGCGGCATCTTGGGCGGGGAGAAGTCCTTGCTCATGTCCGTGTCCACAGCCCCCGGCATCACGGCCACCACCTCAATGCCCCTGTCGGCCAGCTCGGCCCGGATCGCCTGGGTGGCGCTGTAGGCGGCCGCCTTGGAGGCCGAGAGCGAGCCCATGATCGGCAGGTTCACTTGGGCCAGGATGGAGAGCATGTTGATGATGCCGCCGCCGCCATTATCGGCAATGACGGGGGAGAAGGCGCGGCACATGTTGACCATGCCGTAATAGTTGGTGTCCATCTCAACCCGGGCGGCATCGCCATCACTGGCGTCCAGCAGCCGGTCCATGCAGTTGACGCCCGCATTGTTGATCAGCAACGTCACGTCGCTGGCGGCCTTGGCGGCTGCCGAAATGTGGCTGGGCTTGGTCACATCCAACGTGAGGGGCACAATGTCCACACCGCTGGGCTCTTTCAGATCCTTCAGGCTGTCCAGATCGCGCACGGCCACATAGATCTTTGTGACCCCGCGGGTGGCGAGCTCTTCCACGAAGCATTTGCCGATGCCTCTGTTGGCACCGGTGACCAAGGCGACTGCTCCAGATAAATTCATGCCCTTTGTCTCCCTTTTCTCTCTAACCTTACTATCCGTTTCGCCAGATCCCATATCGGGCCGCTCGAGCCAGGCTTCATCGGGCTCGGGCAACGGGATGGCGTCAATCAGTTCACGCGTGTAAGCGCTTGTTGGCGCATCGAAAATCCGGGCGCTTTGGCCCTCCTCCACGACCTTTCCAGCTTTCATAACATACACCCGGTCGCAGATGTGGCGTATGACAGACAAGTCATGGCTGATGAATGCAAGAGACAGGCCGAGATCGCGCTTGAGGTCGCTCAAAAGGGCCAGGATTTGGGCCTGGGTGGACACATCGAGCCCGGAGACGATCTCATCGGCCAGCACAAAGTCAGGTTCAAGCGCAATGGCGCGGGCGATCCCGACCCTCTGTCGCTGGCCGCCGGAGAGCTCGTGCGGGTAGCGCTCTGCGAAGTGAGCCGGCAGATCCACCTTGGCCAGCAACTCTGAGATCTGGGCATTGGTGGCGCGGGTGCCCAAGAGATCGAACGGGGCTTCCAAGATGCGCCGGATCTTCTGGCGCGGGTTGAGGGAGGATTGCGGGTCCTGGAAGATCATCTGCATGCGCCGGCGCAAGGGGCGTAGGGCCTCCCGGCCGGCGTGGGTGATGTTGGTGCCGTCGAACGACAGAGCGCCGGCGGTGGGCTCGTAAAGGCGCACGAGGCAGCGGCCGAGGGAGGTCTTGCCGGAACCCGATTCCCCCACAATCCCAACGGTTTCGCCTTTGAAGATCTTGAAGTCGATGCCGTCCAGGATCTGGATCTTGGGCCTGGCTGCAAACAGCCGTGGTTGGGTGAGGTCGGGCAGGCTGAGGCCTAAGCCTTCAGCGGCGATCAGGGGGACGGTCATGCGCTGATCCCCTTGAGTGTTGTCTCGATGACCTCAGCCGAAATGGGCCGCAGGCTCGCGCCCGGCTGGTCATAGCGCGGATTGGCGGCGATGAGGGCGCGGGTGTAGGCGTGCAGGGGTTGGCGGAACAGGCGGTGCACGCTGGTCTGCTCCACCACGGCGCCGGAGAAGAGCACCGTCACGTCATCACAAATCTGGGCCACCACACCCAGATCGTGGGTGACGAAGAGCACCGCTGTTTCATGGTCGCGTTGCAGGCGGCGGATGAGGCGGAGGATCTGCTTTTGCACGGTCACATCCAGCGCGCTGGTGGGCTCATCGGCAATGATTAGCCGCGGGTTCAGCGCGAAGGCCGAGGCGATGAGTACCCGCTGGCGCATGCCGCCGGAGAGCTCATGCGGATAGGCGCGCAGGATGCGGGCTGTGTCGCTGAGGTGCACCTCCTCCAGCAGGCTTTTCGCTTTCGTCATGGCCGCGTGCTTGGAGAACCCGGCCTTAAGGCGCAGGGCATCGGTGAGCTGGGCGCCGATACGCCGGGACGGGTTCAGCGCCGTGAGCGGGTCCTGCGGGATGAGGGCGATATCCGTGCCCAGCAACTTGTCCAGGGTGCTTGTGTCCGCCCCGGCGAGTTCAAGACCATCGAAGCGGATGGAGCCGCCGGTGAGCGTGACTGCGCGGGGCAGGATGCCGAGAATGGCCTTGGCAATGGAGGTCTTGCCGGCGCCGGACTGGCCCACCAGGCCATGCACCTCGCCGGGACCCATCATCAGGGAGACGCCGCGCAGCACCGGCTGGCCGGCGGCGTTCCGGGCGCTCAGGCCCTCTATATCGAGCAGCGGGCGCCTCATCGTCTCAACGCCGGATCAAGGGCATTGCGCAGGCCATCGCCCAATTGGTTGAAGGCGAGGACCGTGAGGAAGAGGGCGATGAGCGGGAACACCAGAACCCACCAGGCGTGGTAGATCACCTCACGCCCCTCGGCGATCATGCCGCCCCAGGTGGGGGTATCGGTGGAGACCGACAGACCGACGAAGGAGAGGATGGCTTCCACGATCACCGCAATACCCATTTCCAAGCTGAGAAGCACCAGGATGACCGGGAGTACGTTGGGCAGGATCTCGCGGATGAGAATGCGGGCGCGCGGCATGCCGAGGGTGACGGCGCTGTCCACATATTCCAGCTTGGTCTGGGCCATGGTCTCGGTGCGCACCACCCGGCAGAACCGGGTCCAGTCGATCACCACAATGGCCACAATCACCGAATGGAGCCCGCTGCCGAGCACGGCCACCAGCAGGATGGACAGCAGCACCGGCGGGAAGGACATCCAGATGTCCACCAGGCGCGAGATCACCGCGTCCACCCAGCCGCCGAAGAAACCGGCCAGCAGGCCTAGGATGGTGCCGAGCAGGCAGGCGAGCGTGCCGGCGACGAAGGCGACGATCATGGAAACTTGCGCCCCATGGATGAGGCGCGAGAGCAGATCGCGGCCCAGCCCGTCTGTGCCCAGCAGGTAGCCGGCCTCGCTGCCCTTCTGCCAGGCTGGCGGTATCTTCTCCAAAAGCAGGTCCTGCTCCAGCGGATCGTGCGGGGCGATGAGCGGGGCGAAGACGGCGCAGAAGATCACGAACAGGATGAACGCGCCGCCGGCCACCGCGCGCGGCTCGCGCAAGATCCGGCTGAATGTGCCAGGCAGGGGGGCTTGGGCCAGATCAGCCATGGCGCAGCCTCGGGTTCAAGACGATGGTGATGAGGTCAACGGCCAGGTTGATCAGGATGAAGAGCACGGCGAAGGCCAGCACGAGACCCTGGATCAGAGGCAGGTCGCGGTTGATCACCGCATCGATGGCCATGTTGCCGATGCCGGGATAAGAGAAGATGCGCTCCACAATGACCGTGCCGCCCACCAGGAAGGTGAACTGCACCCCGGTGAGCGAGAGCACGGGCACCAGCGCATTGCGCATGGCCTCCTGCAGCACGATGCGCAGCCGCGAAAAGCCCTTGATGCGGGCCAGCAGAATGTAGTCCTGCACCATGGCCTCTTGCAGCGTGCCCTTCATCACCCGGGCGATGATGGCCGCGAGCGGGAGCGCCAGCGCCATGGCCGGCATGATCATGTGGGTGATGAGGTGGCCCACCAGCTTGATCTTGCCGGTGAGCAGCGCTTCGAGCAGATAGAAGTTGGTGGCAAGGTCCAGGTTGAGGCGCGGGTCCACGCGCCCGGAAATGGGCAGCACCGGCCACAGAACGCCCAGCACCAGCACGAACACCAGGGCCCAGATGAAATCGGGCACCGCCAGCACCAGGCCGTTCACATTGTCGATCAGCGCTTCCAGCCAGCGCCCGCGGGCGAGGGTCGCCGCAACGGCGATGCTGGTGCCCAGAGCTGTGGCAATGGCGAGCGCCAGGCCGGCCAGTTCCAAGGTCGCCGGGATTCGCCCCAACACCAGGCCCACAACCCCCTGGCGCAGGGAGAACGAGGTGCCGAAATCGCCGGCCAAAATGCCTTTGATCCACACCATGAACTGCTGAGGCACGGGCAGGTCCAGGCCATAGCGGGCGCGCAAGGCGGCGATGTCCGCTTCGCTTGCACCGGGCGCGATCATCATGGCCACCGGGTCGCCCGGGACCACGCGCACCAGCACAAACACCACCACCGCGACCCCTAAAAGGGTCACGGCGGCGAGGATCAGCCTGTTCAACAGAATGCGGTACCACATGGGGTCGCAGCCCGGTTACTCATGTTACGCGAGAAGCGCGCAGCTCGTGTGGCCCGATCTGCGCGGTCCTCCTCTTGGGTTTTACCGCATCAAAAGTCTGTTCTTACGCCTTGCTCATGTGCACCGGCTCAGGGGCGCCGGCAACGTTCGGCACGATCTTCACCTTGTTGGAGTAAACGATCGGCTGCACATATTGCAGGAGCGGGATCACGTAGGCCTGTTCGGCGATGTACTTGTCCACCGCGGTCCAGCCGGCAATGCGCTTCTCCTCATCCGCCTCGCCCCAGAGCGGGCCGATCTTTGCATCCAGATCGTCGGTATCCCACACCGAGTGCGGCGAGGGGCCGAACATGGCAAAGCCCGTCGATGTTGTGGGATCGCCAATGGCGTTGCCCCAGTTGTAGAACGCCGCTTCGGTCAGCTTGTCGGTGGCGCGCAGCTCGTAGTGCTTGGCGATCTCGTAGACCTCGATGGTCGCATCGATCCCCACCTTGCGCCACATGCCGACAATGGCTTGCACCATCTCATAATCCTTGGGCTTCAAGCCCCTCGTCGTCTGGATGGTGAACTTGGCCGGATTGTCCTTGGAGTAGCCGGAGGCTTTCAGGAGCTCAGCGGCCTTGTCCGGATCGTAGCCCACTTTGATGGAGGCATCGAAGGCGGCATATTCCGGTGCCTGCAGGGTGTCTATGGCCACGCCATAGCCCCGGAGCAGCCGGTCCACGATGGCCTTCTTGTTGATCGCCATGTGGGCGGCCATGCGCACGTTCTTGTCTTCCATCACGCCGAAATCGTTCAGGAAGATCATGCCGATGTCGGAGATCGGGGTGGTGACGCCGGTGAGGCCGTCTTTGGCTTTCAGGCGGTCGAACTCCTCGTACGGGATGTCGAGGGTGATGTCGGCCGCGCCGCTCTCCACCTCAGCCACCCGGCTGGTGGCGTCGGGCACGAACTTGTAGATCACCGTGTCGATCGCCGGCTTGCCGCCCCAATAGTTGGGGTTGGCTTTGAGGCGCAGGAAGGCGTTGCGCTCAAACTTGTCCACCATGTAAGGGCCGGTGCCGATGGGGTTGGCTTCAAAGCCGTCCGCGCCCACTTTCTCGTAGTAGGCCTTGGGCATGACATAGGCGGTGAGGAACGCCATCCACTTGAACAAGGTGGGCTCAAACGAGAGCACGTCGGCGGTGATCTTGTTGCCGTCGACCTTGAAGTTGCCGATCTTGGACCACACGAACTGGATCGGGTTACCCGTCTCTTGCTTGCCGGCCCGCTCCAAGGACCAGACCACGTCTTCGGCGGTGAAGGGCGAGCCGTCGTGCCAGGTCACCCCGTCGCGCACCTCCATCATCACCTGCTTGCGGTCATCGCTCCAGCCCCACTTGGTGATGAGACCCGGCTTGAAATCCAGATTGGGCTCCTGGCCGATGAACTGGTCGAAAACCGACCGGTAGATCGATTGAATGGTGGGGTTCACTGCGGAAAGGCCCACGGTGGGGTCCCAGGACGGCAGGTTCACGTTGTAGGCGATGGTCACCGTGCCATCGTCTGCCGCCAGCACGGATGACAGCGAAAATGTGGACGCGGCGGCCAATCCGGCCGTCCCTGTTTTCAGCACCTTACGGCGATCAATGCTCATGAAACTCTCCTCCCACCTCTACCGGCGACCTTGTTATACATCGCCGCCCAATTGATAGCATTTGCTCTGAAATCTCAAGGTAAATGGCGTGAGCGGAGAGGGGTCTGACCAATTGCATACCAATTTCAGACCAATTGTTGATCGCCCCGCAGCTCTCGTCTAGGATGAGCCGATCTTCGGGAGCCACCGCCATGCTTGATCCCTCGACTTCAGATTTGCCCCTCGCCGGCCCGCCGCGGCCGAGCGCGATCTACTGGCCCGGCATCCGCGCTTTGCCGGAAGGGGTGGAGCGTTATGTGGTTGAGGGCGGCGGCTCTGTCTCCGTGGCGATCGAGGCGGGCGACGAGATTTCGGTGGTGGACCGCGAAGGCGGGCAGGCCTGCGAGATCGTGGCGGCCAATGGCGGCGGCAAGCCCGATACGGCTGCGGTTCTGGGCCATAAAGCCGACAGCCCGGCAGAGGGGCTGAAGGCTATTCTGGTGGGTGAAGGCTTCTCGGCGACCCGGACCCGCGCGGCGCTCAAAGCCCGCGGCATTGATCTGGGCGAGGCCCAGGCCATCCGTGTCTTCGGCTCCACATCGCGGCCCGGGGACAAGGCTGAGTTTACCGCCGTTCAGGCCGGCACCCTCGTCGTGGCGGCCCCCGGCGGGCGCATGGATTTCGATGCCCAGGACACGGTGACCCCCATCGAGCTGTTCATCAAACGCTCGGTCTTGCGGCTGACCCCCGAGGCCCAGCTTCCGGACCCGCTGGCCGACCCGCTCCAGGACATCCGCATCGATGCCAGCACCGCCGCCGCCTATACCGTGAAGGCGGGCGAATATATCCAGATCATCGATGTGTCAGGCCGCCAATGCACCGACTTCCAGGCCTTCTCGATCCCCAAGCTGGAGGCGGGCCGCGAGCTGCCCCTGGACGCCACGATCACCCGGGCCCTCCTCGGCCTCGCCAACCCGATCCCCGGCATTCCGGCCAAGGCATTCGATCTGGAGATGGATCCGCTGATCGAAACCATCCAGGACACCTGCGGGCGCCACGATGCGTTTCTGACCGCCTGTAACTCGCGCTATTACGACGATATGGGCTATCCCGGCCATGTGAACTGCACGGACAATTTCAACGCCGTGCTGGACCCCCATGGCATTCAAGGCCGAAAGGGCTGGGAAGCGCTGAACTATTTCTACAACACCCGGGTGGACGAGCAGAACCAGATTTACTTCGATGAGCCCTGGTCCAGGCCGGGCGACTACATCCTCCTGCGCGCCGTCACCGATCTGGTGTGCGTGAGCTCAGCCTGCCCGTGCGATATCGATGCGGCCAATGGCTGGAACCCCACCGACATTCACATCCGCACCTATTCTGAAAAAGAGTTGTTCTCCAAAGCAGTGGCCTTCCGCATGACCCCTGATGCCGACCCCCAGATGACCAAAGAAACCGGTTTTCATTCCAGCTTCGCCAAGCACACCGCCGACTTCACCGAGTATAACGGCTACTGGCTCCCCAACCGCTTCAACAATGACGGGCCCACGGCTGAATATTGGGCCTGCCGGGAGAAGGCGGTGGTGATGGACCTCTCGCCCCTGCGCAAGTTCGAGGTGACCGGGCCGGATGCGGAGAACCTGCTGCAATATTGCATGACCCGGAACATCCGCAAGCTCTCGCCCGGCCAGGTGGTCTACACCGCCATGTGCTATGAGCATGGGGGCATGATCGATGACGGCACCGTCTACCGGTTGGATCAGGACAATTTCCGCTGGGTGGGGGGCAATGACGTCTCCGGCCTGTGGCTGCGCGAGCAGGCGGAAAAGCTCGGCCTGAAAGCCTGGGTGCGCTCGTCCACCGACCAGATGCACAATATCGCCGTGCAAGGCCCGAATTCGCGGGAGATCCTGAAGAAGATCATCTGGACTTCGCCCAACCGCACGCCCCTGGAGGACCTGGAGTGGTTCCGCTTCACGGTGGGGCGCATTGGCGATTTCCACGGAGTGCCGGTGGTGGTCTCGCGCACGGGCTATTCCGGCGAGCTGGGCTATGAGGTGTTCTGCCACCCGCGCGACGCAGAGGCCGTGTTCGATGCGGTGTGGGAAGCGGGCGAGGAGTTCGGGCTCAGCCCGCTTGGGCTGGAAGCGCTCGACATGGTGCGGGTGGAGGCCGGGCTGATCTTTGCCGGCTATGAGTTCTCCGATCAGACCGACCCGTTCGAGGCGGGCATCGGGTTCACCGTGCCGCTGAAATCCAAGGACGAGGAATTCATCGGCCGCGAGGCGCTGATCCGGCGCAAGGCCCATCCTTCGCGCAAGCTGGTGGGCCTGGAGATCGCCTCCAACGAGCCGGTGGGCAACGGGGACTGCATCCATATCGGCCGCCCGCAGATCGGCGAGGTGACCTCCTCCATGCGCTCGCCGTCTCTGAAGAAGAACATCGCGCTGGCCCGTATCGATGTGGCCCATGCGGAACTCGGCACGGAGGTGGAGATCGGCAAGCTCGACGGCCATATCAAGCGCCTGCCGGCAACGGTGGTGCCGTTCCCGCACTATGATCCGGAGAAGAAGCGGCCGCGGTCTTAGAATGCGCGTCCCTGCGAAAGCAGGGACCTTCTGAGCCAAGGGGAAGGTGTGAGCTATGGGCCCCTGCTTTCGCAGGGGAGCGGGAACGGAAGAGAGATGCACGCAGATCTGCGCAAACGCCTGCAACGCAACCTCAAGGCCGCGGGCGTCGATGTCTACATCGCCTGCACCCCCTCAAACGTGCACTACACGTCGGGCTTCCAAAGCGCGTTCATCGATCTGTCCTGGCAGATGACGGGCACGGACCTTGTGATCGTCCCCGCCGATGAGGCCTTGGCGCCGGCTCTCATCGTCAGCGAATATTGCGCCCCGGATGCGGCGGCCCAGTCCGACATCACCGATGTGCGCACCTATTCCATGTGGACCGAGGGCCGCGACTTTTCGGTGGTCTCGCGCGCCGAACCGCAGACCGTTGAGCGGCCCGAGCAGTATGATCCGGTTGAGATCTTCGGCCTCATCACCGACGTGCTGGAAGAGCGCGGGCTGAAAGACGCGCGGATCGGTTCGGACCTTGGCCTCATGAAGCACGAGACATTCGAAGGCCTGCGGCAGGCCTTCCCGGGAAACGAGCTGATCGACTGCCGGCAGATCCTTTACGAGACCCGCCGCCTGAAACACCCGGGGGAGATTGCGCGCCTGCGCCAGGGGGCCAGGCTGTTCGATGCCGGGGTGGGGCGGGCCGGCCGCAACCTTCGCCTTGGCCAGACCCTGGATGACATCAAATCTGAATTCGAGGCCGGCGTTGCCGAAGCGGCGAGGGGCCCCGGCATGGGCACCTGCCAGAGCACGTTCTTCTTCCCCCACTTTGGCACCGGCGCCCCCCGCCCGGCCCAGCGGGGCGACATCGAAGTC
>JANQOW010000023.1 GCA_028285595.1 Hyphomicrobiales bacterium | reverse complement strand
CATCCCGGAATTTTGCGCGAGCAAAATATCCGGGACCCAGGAGCGACGGAGCTCCGGGGCCTCTGGTTCCACGCGTTCGCGGGGATGACGGGGGGTAGGGATGACGGTGTCCAAGTTCCCGCGTCCCTGCGAAAGCAGGGACCTTCTCAGCCAAGGGAAAGATGTGAGCTATGGGCCCTCGCGTTCGCAAGGGTGCCGGCGTTACTCGATCCCCAGCTCTTTCTTGCGCTGGTCGGCCCAGGCGCCGATGAGGCGGTCGAAGATGATGCCGAGGGAGGCAATGCCAAGCCCCGCCATAACGCCGCGGCCCGCATCGCTGGTGGGGAGCGCCCGGTAGATTTCCTGGCCCAGGTCCTGGCCGCCGATCAGCGCGGTGATGGCCGTCATGGCAAGGCCCATCATGATGGTCTGGTTCACGCCCAGCATGATTTCCGGAACCGCCACGGGCAGCTCCACTTTCCAGAGCTTCTGCCACGGCGTGCAGCCATTGGCGATGGCCGCTTCCAAAGTGACCGCCGGGATGCGTTTCAGCCCCAGATAGGTGTAGCGGATGGCCGGGACGGTGGCATAGGGCACAATGGCCGTGATGATCGCCAGTTCGCCCACTCTGAACAGCATGATGGCCGGCAGGAGATAGATGAAGGACGGGAAGGTCTGCAGAATATCGCAGCCCGACATGACGATTTTCGCCACCCGGTCCGAGCGCGCCGCCCAGATGCCGAGCGGCACGCCGATCGCCACGCAGATCACCAGCGCCGTGGAGACGAAATAGAAGGTGGTGATGGCGAACTGCCAGTTGCCGACGGTGAGGATCACGAACACCAACAGCGAAGACGTGAGCGCGGTCAGGGACCAGCCGCCCATGCGGTAGCTCAAGACGGCTAAGACACCGCCGGTCACGGTCCACGGAATGAGGTGGTAGAAGTCTCTCAGCGGGATCAGCATGTAGATGGTGATGAAATCGCGGATGGGCCGGATGATGTCGATCATCGCGAACGTGTAGGCCTTGATCACCTTGTCGAGTTCCAGCGCGTCTTTGCTGTTCACCAAAAGATGCTTCTTGGACAGCATGGAGACATCGCGGAAATAGAACGAGGCGAGGATGGTGATCGCCACCATGGCCCCGAACAGCAAGACATGGGCATGGCGCTGCACGAAGGTTTTCGGCTCCAGATGGCTATAGTCAGACGCCCGGTTCGCATAGGCCTGGGTGATGCGGTCGAGCACGATGGCCATGAGCACGATGGCCGCGCCCTGCATGGTGGCAAAGCCGAGCTTGAGTTGCTGCAGGGAGAAGAGGAGCTTGTGCCCGAGCCCTTGCGCGCCCACCAGGGAGCAGATCACCACCATGGCCAGGGTCTGCATGATGACCTGGTTGAGGCCCAATAGCAGGGTGCGCTGGGAGGCGGGCAGTTGCACTTTCCACAGGAGCTGGCGCGGGGTGCAGCCACTCATGCGGCCGGCTTCGGTGATGTCGCTGGGCACGGTCTGGATGGCCAGAATGGTGCAGCGGGCCATGGGCGGCATGGCGAAGATCACCGTGGCGATGAGGGCAGGCACCTGGCCGGCGCCGAACATCACCACCACGGGCACCAGATAGGCCAGATGGGGTGTGGCCTGCATCAGGTCGAAGATCGGCGTGATGATCTTGGCCGCACGCTGGGAGCGGGTGACCCAGACGCCCAGCCACAGGCCGATCAATGCCGAGAACGGCACGGCCACCACAACCAGCGAGAAGGTCTTCATGGATTCGCGCCAAAGCCCGGTCACCGCCAGATAGCCCATGCAGAGCACGGACGTGAGCGCCAGGCGCCAGCCGCCCACCCAGTGGCCCAATATGCCGAAGCCCAGAACGATGGTGACCCAGGGCACATAGCGCACCTTGGATTTGCTCATCATGGCTTTCAGCGCATCGGCAGGCCACTGCGAAATCCCGATCAGGGCTTCCGGCGCCATGATGGGGGGCACGCGCAGGGCCTTGGCGATGCTGGCGAAGATGATGGGCAGAGAATCCACCAGCACCACGCCCAGCGTCACCATCACAACGATCGCGGCAATCCGGGCCCCGCGGATCTGGTAGGCCACGATGCCCGCGATGGCTGCCGCCGACATCCAGAAGATCGGCAGAAGCTGATGCGGCCTGGCGCCCTTCCAGAGCAGGTATTCAGACCAGAGCAGCGGCTGCTTGAGGAACCAGGCAAGGGTGCGCGTGGCCTGCTTCACCGTGAAGAGGCCCAAGGTGGCCTGCTTGTCCAGGAAGGTGAAAGTGTCGGAAATCCAAACCTTGATGGGGATCACCCACTCGGTGGGCCAAACCCGGGCCCAGTCGAACATTAGGGCCAGCACCACGCCCACCACAACGACGGCCAGAGCTTGAAACAGGGTTGACTGAGGATCGAGCAAGCGACCTTTAATGCCGTTTACGGCATGATCTGTGGCCAGCGCGCTCACAATTCCTCGCTGCCGAAGAGGGCCTTGGTGATGCGCTCGCGCGAAAGCTGGCCGGCGAGCTTACCGTCCGCATCCACCACGGGCACAGGTTTGGAGGAGGTGAGCACCTGTTCGGCCACCTCGCCGATTTTCGATTTCACGCTGATGGCGTTCGCGGTGGCCCGGGACTTGCCGTTCGCCTTTTCCATCACCGCGCCGACAGAGACGATCCGGTCGCGCGGGGCGTTGCGGGCAAACTCGGCCACATAGTCATCTGCCGGGTGCAGCACCATCTCTTCAGGCGTTGAAAGCTGGACCATGCGGCCGTCCTTCATGATGCCGATGCGGTCGGCCAGCTTGGTGGCCTCCTCAAAGTCATGGGTGATGAAGACGATGGTCTTCTTCAGCATCTTCTGCAGGCGGATGAATTCGTCCTGCATCTCTGAGCGGATCAAAGGGTCGAGGGCGGAGAAGGGTTCATCCAGGAACCACACATCAGGCTCCACGGCCAAGGAGCGGGCAATGCCGACGCGCTGCTGCTGGCCACCGGAAAGCTCGCGCGGGAAGTAGTTTTCCCGCCCGCCAAGCCCCACCAGGTCCACCATCTCCTGGGCCTTGGCGATGCGGGTGGCCAGATCGATGCCTTGAACCTCCAGGGGGAAGGCCACGTTGGAGAGCACGTCGCGGTGGGGCAGGAGGCCGAAATTCTGAAACACCATGCCCATCTTGTGGCGGCGGATCTCGATCATCTCCGCATCATTGGCAGCCAGAAGGTCTGAGCCTTCGAACATGATGGAGCCGGTGGTGGGATCGTTGAGGCGGGTAATGCAGCGGATGACGGTGGATTTGCCGGAGCCGGACAGACCCATGATGATGAGGATCTCGCCCGCATGCACATCAAAGGAAACGTCCTGCACCGCGCCGATATAGCCTTCGGACGTGAAGGCGTCCGCGCTTGGTGCGCCTGCGTGCCTGGTCATAAAGCCGGTAGGATCGGGCCCAAACACTTTCCAAATATTGCGGCACGAAATCTGGACGTCGTCCGACATTGCCTCCCCTTTGCCTTACGCGTGTTCTTGTTTTTTGCGGTGCATCCAGCATGGCACTTCTGGCCTGCCGGGTAAATAAGAACCGGGCGAAATCCGAAGATCCCGCCCGGCTCAAAGTCGCGTTCCGTTAGCCTAGCGGCCGTTGAGCCACCCTCTCGTTCCCCGCTCCCCTGCGAAAGCAGGGGTCCATAGCTCAGGTCTTTCCTGCGCTCAGAAGGTCCCTGCTTTCGCAGGGACGCGGGGAAAGGCTAACGATCGTCCACGTCGCCTTGCGGAGCGGATTATTCGCCCTTCCACTTCTTGATCAGGTCAGCATTGTCGGCGATCCACTTGTCAGCGGCTTCTTCGGTCGACATGCCGTCAACGTCCACCAGCAGCGAGGCTGAGGCGATCTGGGCGTTGTTGAAGTTGATGTTCTGAAGAACCTTCCACGCGGCCGGCCAGGTTTCGGCAATGCCGGACCAGGCGGCTTTCTTCAGCCAACCAGAGCGCGGCGCGCCGCAGTCGTTGACCATGTCCGGGTTCATGCCCCAGGAAGGATCCTTGGCGCACTTGTCGCCTTCCGGCTCGGGGAAGTCGATGAACATGCCTTTGTGCTTGGCTTCGATGAAGTTCGGGGTCCAGTTGAACAGAACGATGGGCTCTTTCTTGGCAACCGCGGCGTCAAGCTCGGCCCACAAGGTGGCGGCCTGGCCGACATTGATGGCCACGAAGTTCATTTTCAGCGCTTCAACGCGCTCTGCATAGTTCTTGCCCCAGTCAGCGGGCGGGCCCACGAAGCGGCCTTTCGGCTTGGTTTCGGCCACGGCGAAGATTTCCGCGCACTTGTCCAGCGCCTTCCAATCGGGCAGACCCGGGCACTTGTCGACCACATATTGCGGCACCCACCATTCTTCGCGGGTCACCGCGTCGTGGGTTCCGGCGTCGACCATGCCGTCCTCGTCACGGGCCTTCTCAAAGGCGCCCTTCATGGAGCCTTCCCAGGCTTCGATCTGGAAGTGCATGTCGCCATCTGCAATGGCCTTGAACTGAAGCTGGCTGTCGGACGGGGCGTATTCGATGTTGTACCCCATGCCCTCAAGCACTTTGCCCACCACCGTGGAGAGCACGAGCTGGCTGGTCCAGTTGTTCTGAACAATAATGATCGGGTCTTCGGATTCAGGAATATCGGCGTAGGCCGGGGTCGACACTGCCAGGCTCACCGCAAATGCAGCAGCAGCAGTGCTCATCATCAGTTTCTTGAGCATTACATTTCCTCCCATTGCCCTTCACCTTTAGGGCTGGCTCAGTTGTCGAAGGGGTACTAAAACAGGGTTTAGCGGGCCAAATGAACGGCGTGTGGCCCCGTCGCGGGAATTATTATTGGACAAGAAGGTGGCAAACTCAAGCCCAAAAACAAACCAATTTAGACCAATTATGGACCGATACGACAGATTGGTTCACAATGGTTGGTCACCCATCCGCTTCGGCGCGCAGGAAAACAAAGGCCGTTAGAACAGTGGATCTAGAGGGACTTGAGGAGCACGAGGGACAGGCGGACGACAGGGTCCGCAGGTTCGGGTTTTTGATTGTTCCGCAGTTTCCCCTGCTGGCGTTTTCTTCCGCGCTTGAGCCGCTGAGAGCCGCCAACCGGCTGCGCGGCGAGCAGCTTTACGAGTGGCTGATCCTGACGCCTGACAACCAGCCGGTCAAAGCCAGCAACGACATTGAGGTGGTGCCGGATGTGAACATCGGCGACGAACCGCATCTGGATGTGGTGTTTGTGTGCAGCGGCTTGGACTATGCCCTGTCCGGCGAGAAGGGGGCGTTGGCCTGGCTCAGGGGCCTTGAGCGCAAGGGCACATCGATCGGGGCGATCTCTTCAGGGGCCTTCAACCTGGCCGAGGCCGGACTGATGGAGGGCTATAAGTGCACCATTCATTACGAGATTGCGCCGGCGTTCCGGGAAAAGTTCCCCGAGATCGACCTGACGGAGAACATCTTTGAGATCGACCGTAACCGCTACACCTGTTCGGGCGGAACGTCCGCGCTGGATCTGGTTTTGAACCTCATTGCAAAGGACCGGGGCGCGGGGTTGGCGCTTGAGATCTCTCAGCAGTTTCAGCACGACCGGGTGCGTGATGGGCTGGACCGCCAGAAGATGACCCTGAAGCGCATCTTTGCCTCCAAATCCCAGTTGCTGCTGGCGGCCACCGACACCATGGAGCGCAATATCGAGACCCCATTGCCAACGTCCGAGTTGGCCAAGGTGATCGGCGTCTCCACCCGCCAGCTTGAACGCATCTTCGAACGCCATGTGGGCATGCCGCCCAACCGCTATTACGCGGACCTGAGGCTGGAGCGTGCCCGGCTTTTGCTGCTGCAAACAACCCTGCCGGTGGCCGATATTGCCGCTATGACCGGCTTTTCATCTCCCTCTCACCTCACCAAGCGCTACCGGGAGCGGTTCAGCCGCAGCCCCACGCAGGAGCGCGGCTCAACCACATAGATTTTCATGGCTCTTGGCGGGTAAACTGCGTACAACCCAAGGTCTGTCGTGACCGGCGTGAGATGAGGTGTGGATGATGCGGCCTTCCAGAAACCTTCTAAGATCGTGTTTCCTGATTGGCATTGCGGTGGGCCTGGTGGCCTGCGAGGAAGAAAAGGTTGTTGCCGAGGCGCCCATTCGGGCCGTCAAAACCATGGTGGTGACCGAACGGGCCGGTACCCAGGAACGGAGGATTGCCGGGATCACGGAAAGCTCGATTGTGACCGATCTCGCCTTCCAGGTGGCCGGCCGGGTGGTCACGATGGATGCTGAGGTTGGAGACCGGGTCGAGAAAGGCGCGGTGATCGCCGCGCTGGATCCTGAGCCGTTCAACCTGCGCATCCGCACCGCAGACGGCAAGGTTGCCGATGCCGAGGCCAAGCTGAAGGACACCGAGGCCAAGTTCAAGCAACAATCCACATTGTTCGAACAAGGCTTTGCCACCAAGACCGCCTACGACAGCGCCCTCTCCAACTTAAACAGCGCCAAGAGCGCGGTGGACGTGGCGGTTGCAGAACAAGAGCTCGCCAAGCGCGATAAGCGCCAGACGACGCTCACATCCCCGCTCACCGGCTCGGTGACGGAGAAATATGTGGAGCGCTTTGCAGAAGTGGGCACCGGGCAGAAGATCGTGCAGGTGAGCGCCGATGGCGGTCTGAAGGTCAAAGCCTCGGTGCCGGAAGGCCTGGTGCGGCGCCTTAAGGTGGACGATGTGGTTGAGGTCTCATTCCCCACGCTCGTGGGGCGCCTTGAACCCGGTAAGATCACCGAAGTGGGGACCCGGGCAGGGTCCACGAACTCATTCCCCGTCACCATCGTGCTCGACAACCCGGTCCCGGATCTGCAGCCCGGTCTCACGGCCGAGGTCTCTTTCCGCTATGAAACCGAGGCCACCGGCACCGCGTTCCTGCTGCCGCTGACGGCGGTCCTGGCCACCGAAGAAAAAGGCGGAGGCACGGTGTTTGTCTTCGACAAAGCCGACAGCGTCGTGCGCCAGAAAAAGGTTCAGGTGGCCAACGTGCACAACAACGAGCTGGAGGTGACCGGGGACGTGAAGGAAGGCGACATTATTGCCGTGGCCGGCGTGTCGTTCCTGGTGGACGGCATGAAGGTCAAGCTGCTCGACCCAAGCCAGGCGGAGTAGGCCCATGTTGACACGGTGGGCGTTGAACAACTCCATGCTGCTGTTGATCCTGGTGGTGATGATTGTGGCCGCCGGGCCGGTGAGTTTCTTAAGCCACCCCTCGCGCGAAGATCCTGAGATCACCATCCGCACCGCCCTGGTGACGGCCTCGTTTCCCGGCATGTCGCCAAGCCGTATTGAAGACCTGATCACCCGCAAGCTGGAAGAGAAGATCCGCGAGATGCCGGAGGTGGACAAGATCCGCACCACCTCCAGATCCGGGCAAGCCACGGTGCGTGTCGAGCTGCACGACCGGATCTTTGATCTTGAGCCGGTGTGGCAGGATCTGCGCAACAAAATGAGCGATGTGAAACCCTCCTTGCCCAGCGGCACGGTCGGGCCGGAGGTCAATGACAATTACGGCGATGTGGCCATGGCCACTCTGGCGCTCACGGCAGATGGCTTCTCGCTTGCAGAGATGCGTGAGACCGCGCGCAACATCCGCGACCGGCTGTACTCGGTCGGCGGGGTCAGCAAGGTTGAGCTCTTCGGGATTGAGCCGGAGCGGATCTTTGTGGAGGTCAACAATGTGCGGCTCTCCCAGCTCGGCATTTCGCCCACCGATCTCATCAACACCATCGGCAACACGAACATCATCTCACCGGGCGGGCGTATCGAAGCCGGTGTGGCGAGTTTTGCCGTGGAACCAACGGGTAACTTTGATGACCTGGAGGATATTGGCCAGGTGACCGTTGAGGTGCCGGACAAGCCCGGCCAGGTTGTCTATCTGCGCGATCTTGCGAAGATCACGCGGGCCTACGTGGATCCGCCGAAGAACCCGGCCTACTACAACGGCAAACCGGCGGTCGTCATCAGCGTTCAGATGGTGGACAAGTATGACAGCAACAAGTTTGCCGAAGGTCTGAACGCGCGCCGCCAGCTTCTGCAGAACACCCTGCCCATCGGCTACTCCCTGGAGTATATCACCTTCCAACCGGCCGATATCCGCAAGGCCGTGGACGGTGTGGCCAACAATCTCTACCAAACCATCGTGATTGTGCTTGCGGTGGTGATGATCTTCTTAGGCTGGCGCACCGGGCTGATCGTGGGGGCGATGGTGCCGCTGACCATGCTGCTCACCCTTTTGGTGATGCGGTACGTGGGCATTGAGCTGGAACGCATGTCGCTGGCGGCTCTGATCATCTCGCTCGGCCTTCTGGTGGACAATGGGATTGTGATGGCCGAAGAGATCGGCCGGCGCCTGTCGCTTGGCGAGGAACGGGCCCAGGCGGCGATTGCCACAGGCAAGTCCATGCTGCTGCCGCTGTTGTCGTCCAGCATGACCACCATCTTGGCCTTCATGCCGCTGATGCTGGCGGAAAATGAAGCGGGCGAATACCTGCGGTCCCTGTCGCTGGTGATCGCGATTGCCCTTTTGGCATCGTGGATATTGGGGATGACCGTGACGCCGCTTCTGTGCTCGTGGGGCCTGAAAATCCCCAAACCGGTCGATGAAGACACCGCCTACGACACCAAGTTCTACAGAGGCTATCGCGGTGCGTTGGATCAGGTGCTGCGCTTCAGATACATCTTTCTGATGGGAACGGTTGGCCTGCTGTTTGTTGCGGTCTGGGGCCTGCAATTTGTTCCCAAGATCTTCTTCCCGTCCTCTGACCGTGTGCAGCTTCAGGTCTATATCGATCTTCCTGTGGGCTCCAACACCTACGGCTCAAAAGCCGCCGCTCTCAAGATGACGGACTGGTTGAGCAACAAGACGGAAAACCCCGAGATCACCTCCAACGTGGCCTATGTGGCGAGCGGGGGCCCGCGGTTCTACCTTGGCCTCGATCCCATTGACCCCGATCCGCATCGCTCCTTCCTCATCGTCAATGTTCAGAACGCGGCCCAGGTGCCGGTTTTGAGCCAACGCCTCACAGCTTACGCCGCTTCAAACCTGCCGGAGGCCCGAGTGTTCGTGAAGCCGATGTCGCTTGGGGCCAGCGAGGCGGGGTTGGTGGAATACCGCATCTACGGGGAAGATCCAGGTGAACTCAGCCGCATGGCGGAGGCCCTGAAGGGGGTCATGCGCTCGATCGACGGCACCGTAAACATCAAGGATGATTGGGAAAACCGGCTCGTTAAGATCATCGTGAAAGTGGATCAGGCACGGGCGCGCCGGGCGGGGGTCACCTCGCAGTCCATTGCCGACACGCTCAATGCAATCCTGGCCGGTGTGGCCATCACCGATTACCGGGACGGCGATACGATCGTGCCGGTTTACCTTCGGGCCGAAGGGGAAGAGCGCACCAATGTGGACCGGCTGCGCACCCTCAACATCACGCGGGCGGGCGGATCGCCCGTGCCGCTGATCCAGGTGGCCGACCTGGATGGCTTTGCGGAATTTTCGATGATCCAGCGGCGCAACATGGAACGGGTGATCACTGTATCGGGCAAGAACCTGCGCCTTCCCGCAGCCGATCTGGATGCGGTGATCACGCCTGAGCTGGACAAGCTGAACTTGCCGGCCGGCTACCGCATTGAGCGGGGCGGGGAAATTGAAGGTTCCGCCGAGGCGCAAGGCTCGCTGTTTGCCAACATGCCGCTTGCGTTTGCGCTGATCGTGCTGATCCTGGTGGGCCAGTTCAACAGTCTGCGCAAACCGCTGATCATCGTGGCGGTGATCCCGCTCACGCTTATCGGCGTCACCCCGGCGCTCATCATCATGCCCGGGGCCAATTTCAGCTTCATCGCCACCTTGGGGCTGTTGTCGCTGGCCGGCATCATCATCAACAACGCCATCGTGCTGATCGACCGGATCAGCACCGAACAGGACAAAGGCCTCAGCGTTCACGACGCCATCATCTCTGCGTCCGTGAAGCGCTTGCGGCCGATCCTGATGACCACCATCACCACCATCTTGGGGCTGATGCCCTTGATCGTGTGGCGCGATATATTGTTCTATGATCTCGCGGTCGTGGTGTCGGGGGGCCTGCTTGTGGGCACGATCTTGACCCTCGGCGTGGTGCCGGTGCTTTACCGCATCCTGTTCCGCGACGAGAGCGTTACGGATACACCGGAGCCAGAACCGGTCGCCACCGCACAAGCGGCCTAGAACGAACTTTGAGAGGAGTGGAGACGCCATGAGCAGCACATTCAAAGCGGCCTGCATCCAGAACTGCGCCACCGGCGACGTTCAGGAGAATATTGCCATCACCACCCGGCTCACCCGCGAAGCAGCGGCGGCGGGCGCAAATCTGATTTGCCTTCCCGAATACTTCTCCGGTCTGACCACCGACAATGGCAAGATCCATCCCGTGCATTTCCCTGAAGAGAGCCATCCGGTGATCCCGGCCTTCGCCGAGGTGGCGCGCGAGCTGGGGATTTCGATCCTGCTCGGCTCTCTCGGGGTGACGGCGCCGGACGGGCGCATCAACAACCGCGGCTATCTCCTGAACGCTTCTGGCGATGTGGTGGTGCACTACAACAAGATCCACATGTTCGATGTGTGGCTGGATGAGGAAACGGTGATCCAGGAATCAGCCACCATTTCTCCTGGAGATGAGGCGGTTCTGGCGCCCACGCCCTGGGGGCCGCTGGGCCTGTCCATCTGTTACGATCTGCGCTTTGCTCCGCTCTACCGCGAGCTGGCACAAAACGGGGCCAAGATGCTGGCCGTTCCGGCCGCCTTCACCAAGGTCACCGGCGAGGCCCATTGGCATGTGCTGAACCGGGCCAGAGCCATTGAGACCGGCTCTTTCGTCATCGCGCCATGCCAGTATGGCGCGCTGGAAGGGGGCGGTGAGTGTTACGGCCATTCCCTCATCGTTGCGCCCTGGGGCGAGGTGCTTGCCGATGGCGGCGAAGGGGAAGGTTTCATCGTGGCGGAGATTGACCTGGCGGAGGCCGATGCGGCCCGCGCGCGCATTCCCGCCCTGCAGCACGACAGAGCCTTTACTCTGCCGCGCCATGCTGAAGCCGCCGAATAGTGCGCCATCCGGTGAGTTACAGGTAGATGGACCTTTCTGACTTCAGCGCACACGAACAGGCGGCCATTGGCGGGGCCAAGGCGTTTGCGTCTGACTACCTGGGCGCCCACAGCGCCGGGTGGGAGCTGGAGCGGAGCATGCCGCGCAGCATGTTCCAGGAAGCCGCGGCTACCGGCTTGTGCGGCCTCCTGGTGCGCCCGGAGCTGGGAGGGCTCGGACTTGGCACATCGGCCTTCATGAAGGTCATGGAGGAACTCTCCACGGTGGACATGGCCGCCACGTTCGCGCTGGTGGTGCACAATAACCATGTGCGGTTCATCGATAAGGCCGGAACGCCTGAACATATCGAGCGCTTTCTGCCCAAGATGCTGGCAGGAGAGGTTGTGGGGGCGTTTCTCCTGACCGAGCCCCAAGGCGGCAGTGATGCCGCCGCGATCACCACCAGCGCGCTGCCGGAAGGCCGCGGCTATGTGTTGAACGGCGCAAAGGCGTGGATCACCAACACGCCGCACGCGGACCTCCTGAATGTGTTTGCGCAGACCAACCCGGCGGCGGGCTCCAAGGGCATTGCCAGTTTTCAGGTGCCGGCGGACACGCCCGGCGTGACGCGGCTGGAGCCGTACGAGATGATGGGCGGCTACGCCATCGGTGCCGGCGGCTTCCAGTTGGACAATGTGCGCGTGGGCGAGGATGCTTTGCTGGTGCCGGCCGGCCAGGGCTTCCGGGCCGCTATGGCGGGGATCGATCTGGCGCGGGCGTGCTTGGCGGCCATGTGCGTGGGCCTGCTGCGGGCAGGCCTCGACACGGTCATGCCCCGGCTTTTGAAACGCACCGCGTTCGGCCGTCCACTGGCCGACCAGCAAGGTCTGCAATGGCAGATGGCTGAGGTGTCCACCGCGCTTCACGCCTCCCGGTTGCTGGCCTATGAGGCGGCCCGGCTGATCGAGCGCGACGGGGCGGCGCCGGAGGCGGCGGCGCATGCCAAGAAGTTTGCCACGGAGGCCGCCTTTAAGGGCCTTACCGCATGCATGCAGGCCATGGGAGCGGACGGGCTTAAGCAGGAGTTCCCGCTGGCCCGTCACCTGGCGGCCGCCAAGATGGCGCAGTACCTGGATGGCACCACGGAGATCCAGAATGTGGTGATCTCCCGGGCGATGCAGAAGGCGTATACGAGCTAGCGAAAACGCACGTCATCCCGGAATTTTGCGTCAGCAAAGTATCCGGGACCCAGGAGCGGCGGAGCTCCAAGGCCCCTGGGTCCCCGCGTTCGCGGGGATGACAGGAGGAGGGAGGTGGCGGTGTCCAAGTTCCCGCGTCCTTGCGGCCTCTCTTTCCGTCATCCCGGAATTTTGCGCAGCAAAATATCCGGGACCCAGAAGCGGTGGAGTGCTTCGGCCCTTGGGTCCCCGCGTTCGCGGGGATGACGGTAAAATGAGGGCGCGCCCTTAAGACAGCAGCCAGCCGCCATCCACGTCGATCGTGGTGCCCGTGACGAAGTCGTTCTGCACCATGAAGATGATCGCCTGGGCAACCTCATCTGCCGTGCCGGCCCTGGGGAT
>JANQOW010000003.1 GCA_028285595.1 Hyphomicrobiales bacterium | reverse complement strand
CCGAGCTCGGCCAGTCGGCCTGGAACAGTTCAGCCACGTCACCGATCGCTGCCACAATGCGCGGCACCAACGGGTAACCATCGCGGGCATAGGCCATGGCAGGTCCAAGCACATCGGCCACGCCCATTGTGCCGTAGTCGCGCAAAAGGCTCATCCACGCCCCGAACGATCCGGGCACCACAGCAGCCAGGAAGCCGGTTCCGGGCACCAGGTCCAAACCTTGCGCTTTATAGTAGTCGATCGTTGCCCTTTCGGGCGCCCCTCCCTGCCCACACAGAAGCCGGGGCCTGTCTTCGCCGGCTGCCTGAAACAGCACCGGCACATCCCCTCCGGGCCCGTTCAAATGCGGCTCCACCACCTGCAATGTGAACCCGGCCGCAACTGCTGCATCGAAGGCATTACCGCCCCGCTCCAAGATCGACATGGCAAGAGAGGAGGCCAGCCAATGGGTCGATGCGGCGACGCCGAACGTCCCGCAGATTTCCGGTCTGGTGGTGAAGTGCATGAAGGCTCCCGTTCTTAGCTTTCAAAGCTCTGGTTCATTCCACCGCCAGTTTAGCGGCCAGAACGGATATTGCCAGAATCGAGCGAAAATGCTTATCGTCTGAGCTGCCTAACTGCTGCTTTTTGAGGGGGTGTCAGTGTTTGCCACCGTGAGGTTGAAGTTAGGGCATACCGTCGATTGAAGACGTGAGGCCACACGCGTGAGAAATCCAAAGGAGCTTGCCCGGCAGTTAGACGAAGTGTTGGCGGATCAGGCTCCTGCGCGCCGACCCATCCCCAAGCCGGCCAGAATTCCACCGCCTTTGAAAGTGGTGCCTGTCAGAAACTGGCGCCCCATAGAAACCGCTCCCATGAACGGCACACCGGTGCTGATCACGGATGGCTTCGTGATTGAGGTGGGCCGCAATTGCGGTGACGGAGAAGGCTGGTGCTCCCAGGACGGGCTGGAAACCTGGGAAGGTGAGCTCACCTTTTGGATGCCCCTGCCCGACCTTCCCATCATGGAAGAGCAATAGGCGACATTCTGCCCTCAAGCGCCTGATGCGGCTTCCCATTTTGCCTGATCGCAGCTAACCTCAGCGCCACTTCACGCAATGGCCAGAACCAGAAGGAACGCCCATGCATCAGGACGAACGCGGACATGCCTTGACCACCTCCAGCAGCACGGCTGCAGAAGAGATCGATCTGGCCATCCACAATTTCCTCCATTGGAAGTCCGATGTGGTGCCGCATGTGGGGGCAAGTCTGGAGGCCGATCCGGATTTTGCCTTTGCCAATGTGGTCAGCGGTTTGATCATGCATGGCGCACGCAATGTGCACTTCCGCAAGAAGATCGAGGGCTCACTGGCCAAAGCCCAAGAGTGCGCGGCCGGACTTTCCGAGCGCGAGCAGCTTTATCTGAACGCGCTTGAGGCCTCTGCGGCCGGACGGATCACGGAAGCTGTTTCCCTCTATGAGACCATTCTGGCGAAAAGCCCGGTGGATCTGTTCGCCCAGCGCCTGGCACAAATGGAGCTGTTCTGGATTGGCGAAATGGACTGGTCTGAGCAGATCTCCCGCCGCTGCGCCGCCCATTGGAATGAGAGCGTGCCGAGCTATGGCGTGCACCTCTCGTGCCGCTCGTTCGATTTGGAGGAGACCCACAACTTCGCCGAAGCTGAAGCGCTCGGGCGCAAGTCCGTGGACATTGACCCCACTGATGTTTGGGGCACCCATTCGGTTGCGCATGTGCTGATCATGCAAGGGCGCCACGATGAGGGCATCCAGTGGATTGACTCCCTCAAGCACAACTGGGCCGACAGCAACCAGATGGTCCTGCATCTGTGGTGGCACCGGTGCCTGTTCCATCTGGAGCGCGGGGAGTTCGATGAAGTGCTGCATATTCACGATACGTGGGTGCGCAACCGCGAGCTGCCTCTGCTGGTCTCCATGCCCGATCTTTACATCGACATGCAAAACGGCGCCTCGATGCTGCTCCGCCTGGAATTGCGCGGTGTCGACGTGGGCAACCGCTGGGCGGAGCTGGAAGAGCTCACCCTGAAGCGCCTTGATGATCACACCAGCCCGTTCACCAGCCCGCACTTCGCGATCATTTTGGCCGCCACGGGGCGGTTTGACGAGGCGAACCAACTGCTTGCATCCATGCGCGCTTTTGCCGACCATGACCGGGGCACATTTGGCCCGCGCTATGTCTCCGCCGCCATTCCCGCCGCCGAGGCTGCGCTGGCGCACCGCTGCGGCGAGCATGGAAAGGTGATCGAGCTCTTGCTTCCGGCGCGCCACCAGCTCTGGCAAATGGGTGGCTCTCATGCTCAACGCGATCTGTTCTTCCTGATCCTTGCAGATTCCATTCTGAAGGAAGGGCGCACGGATCTGATCGGCATCATTCTGGACGATATCGAACGGGCAGGGTTCGCCGACGCGGCGTCGCGTATCGGCTACCGGGAGGCGGAAACGCTGGTCCACTGACCGGTAAAACGCTCCTGACCAAGCGGCTGCCGGTAACCAGAAATTATTGGTTTGAGCTTACCACTCAAGGTCTAAGTGGATTGAAGCTCATGCACCCTGCCGAACAGTTCCAGGAAACAGAACACCACGCACCTGACCCGTTAGATCAGGCGGCGAAAGTTCCCCTTTTGGGCGAGGAGCAGATTGCGACATTGCAGACGGTGTTGCGGGCAATGGCTCCGGGTCAGTTGCAAGCGGTGCTGGCCGCCCTCGACCCCAATGTGCTGCGGCTGGCGCTTCACGCCATCTACGCCTCTCCGGTTGGCGGTGATGAAGATCGCGAGCCAGAAGCTCACAACGCGGAAGATAACGAGCCCTCGGGCGTTGCCCGCAGGCTCAGCCCCCGCGCGTCGACCCAGGTCAATGCCAAGATCTACAACCCAAAGGACGGGCTCACCGTGGATTGTCTGATACTGGATACATCCTCCAGCGGGGCCCTGCTCTTCCTGGATCACAGCGGCGCACTGCCTGAGACCTTTGAGCTCTATGATGTGGGCCATGTTGAACCGGGCGAGCCGTTCTTGCACCTGCCTCACCAGACCTGCCAGCAGGTTTGGAGAAAGCGCAACAAGATGGGCGTGACGTTCATCGTTTAGAGTTAACGCTCTCGCAATTCATTGAATATTCTGGCAGATCCTGCGCACTCGGTTGGCGGGATTATGGGAGTTTCTGCTAGAATTTTCGCACCTTCACTGAGCGGAAGTCAAAAACCGTTCGGAACTTATTGATAAACTGGCAAAAAAAGCGCAATCTGCAAATTGCAACGGCCACTTCTAAGTGTAAGTATAAATCATAATTATGCCATCTCGCAGCCCCGGAGAGCCGTGCGAATAGGGGTATGGCGATCAAATGGATCGTTCCGTTTCGCCAGAGGCATACATTGTGACCGCGTGCCGCCAGTTTGGGCAAGCGTGCGCGCGGGAGTAACCAACCTGGCGAAAGCAGGGCCCAACGAGATGGAGATACGAGAATGTTAGAATACCCGCGTTCTGAGTTTGCGCAGCAAGAGCGGCGCTACATTATTGCCCGTCGCGGCCACATCGTCGAGCATATGGAAGCCCTCGAGGAAGAGCACAAGCTCCTTGGGGAACGTCTGGCCGCTCTTGATTCAATGGAACAACTGTTTGAACAAACTGAGAGACAGTTGGAAAAAGTGCGCACCACCCAGAAGCGCGTGAACGATAAAATGGCAGAGTTGGTCTCAGAACCCACTTCAGATGATATGCCGCGCCGCACCCAGGCCGTGCAAGCTCTGCGCCGCGTCGACGTGGCCGACGCCGGATAGATACCCCGCCTTTAAGGTGCGGACGACAGCTTTCGCCAAAGGCGCAGCCGGGCTCCTCAGGGGTCCGGCTGTTTGCTGTCCGCAAAGCTTTGCGCCGCCCTTCACATGTTGCTAGTCTCGCCCGACATTGAGAAACAACGCTGCGGAGCTCACCGCACATGAGGGCACTTGTTTTAGGCGCGGGTCTGGCCGGGATCACCACAGCCTATGAACTCCTGAAAGATGGGTGGCAGGTTGACGTGGTGGACCGCGAGCAAAAACCCGCCATGCTCACCTCATATGCCAATGCCGGCCTGTTTGCGCCCGGCCATGCCTATGCCTGGTCTTCGCCCGCGGCGCCCAAAATCCTTTTGCGCAGCTTATGGCGCAACGATCAGGCGCTGCGCTTCAAGCCATCCCTTGATCCGGCATTGTGGCGCTGGATGATCAAGTTTCTGGGCGAGTGCAACGCCGAACGCGCCGCCATCAACACCTCGCGCAAAGCCAGGATCTGCATCTACGCCCAGCAGGTTTTTCATGGCAACAAGGCCGATCAGAACGTGGAATATGACGGCAACACGGGCGGGCTGGTCTATTTCTACCGAACGCCCGCCGCCTTCGAGGCCGCCTGCGCCAAGTCGAACCTCTTGACCGACAACGGGGTGGAAATTGAACAGCTCGATGCGGCAGGCGCGGTGGCCAAAGACCCCGCACTGGAAAGCTACAAGGACAAGATTGCCGGCGCGCTCTATTCAGCCAATGACGAGAGCGGCGATGCCCGAAAATTCACTCAAGAACTGGGTAAGGTTCTTGAAGCGCGCGGCGTCACCTTTCACTGGGAAACCGATATCACCGGCGTGAAGACCGAGGGCGACGAAGTCCGGGCAATCACCACCTCAAAGGGTGATCTGAGCGCCGACATCTATGTCCTGTGCCTGGGCGTCTATGCCCCGCACCTGGCGCGCCATCTTGGTGTGAAGCTGCCGATCTATCCTGTAAAGGGATATTCTGTGACGGTGCCTGTGGCAGGACGCAACAACCCGCCTATGCTGGGCGGTGTGGACGAAGAGAATTTGGTGGCCTACTGCCCCATGGGTGAGCGTATGCGGGTCACCGCAACGGCAGAGTTCTCCGGCTATGGCCGCGAGCACACCCGGGCAGATTTCCGCCATATGCTGGCCGTGATCCAGGACCTCTTCCCGGATGGGGCGGACTACTCAAAACCAGACTATTGGGCGGGCCTCAGGCCGATGACACCGGAGGGCAGCCCGATTTTCGGCCGCGCCCGCCACCGCAATTTCTGGTACAATACAGGTCTTGGCCACATGGGCTGGACCATGAGCCACGGCGGGGCTCGGATCACCGCCGATCTTATCGCAGGCAAAACCCCGGCCATCGACTTGGATGGAATGTTGCTGAACTGAGCACCAGGAGACGACCATGGCAGACATAGCCCACGCAGCAGATGAAATGATCTTGGAAGAGCATTTGCCGTTTACCCTCGACGCGGGCGTGTCGGAACGTGCCCGCATCGGCGTCATCGTGCTGGCGACGGACTACACCATGGAGCGCGAGTGGATGAGCCTCATGGACATTCCCGGTGTGGCCGTCTACGCAGCGCGCATCAAAAACGACCCGCAGATCACTCCGGAGACCCTGCGTGCCATGGAGCCGCGGCTGACCGACACCGCGGACCTGATCTTGCCGGGCGCAGATCTCGACGTCCTGGCCTTTGGCTGCACCTCCGCCTCCATGGCCATTGGCGAGCAACGCGTGTTTGAGCTTTTGGAGGCGTCCAAACCGGGCGCCAAGTTCACAACACCCATCACCGCCGCCTTTGCTGCCTTCCGGGCGTTTGACGCCAAGCGGATTGCCGTCCTCACCCCGTACAGGGCAGACGTAAACCGCATCGTCGCCGACTACATCACCACCCACGGCGGCGTGGACGTTCCTGTGTTCGGATCCTTTAACGAGGAGATGGACGACAAGGTCGCCCGCATCGATCCGGGATCGATCAAGAGCGGGATACAGCGCCTGAAAGCCCTAAGCGATGTGGACGCCGTGTTCGTGTCCTGCACGTCGGTCAGGCTGGCCGACGTGGCCGCCGAGTTGGAAGCCGAGATCGGGCTGCCGGTCACCTCATCAAACCATGCCATGGCCTGGCACACCTTGCGGCTTGGAGGCATTACCGACGAGCGCCCCGAGTTCGGCTCCCTGTTCACCAAGCAACTGGCCTGAGTGTAATCTAACTGGCGTGCGGCCCACGCATCTGGTTGATCACCTCACGCACCTTCCGCCAGGACTCCGCTTCGTCGGTTTCGCCCTTTTCCTCGTGCATGCGGGCCTTCTGGGCTGCTTCAAATTCAGCCTTGTCTCCATGCGCCTGATAAAGCCGGTGTGCGTGTTCCTGGATGAGCTGAACCTTGTTGTAGAGTGTAGTCATCGCTGAACTCCTTTTAGGTTCCCTCTCCGCCTTGTGTTCATAGCGCCTGAAGTATCGCACCCAAGCACACGCGGGGTCTTGATGTGGGTCAAGGCAGTGTGGGTGCCGACGATCAAAATGCGAACCATCATGCACGCAGATAACGAGAACCTGTCACGCGAGCCCCTCAAGCGCGCGTTGAGCCTGCCCCTGGTGGTGCTTTATGGCATTGGGGTCACCGTGGGCGCCGGGATCTATGTGTTGATTGGCGTCACCGCGGGAAAAGCCGGGGTCTACGCACCCTTCGCCTTCCTGCTCGCCGCCATGGTGGTTGCCTTGAGCGCGGCATCGTTCGCCGAGATGGCGGGGCGGTTGCCCGTGAGCGCCGGCGAGGCCGCCTACGTCCAAGAGGGGTTCAGATCAAAGCCCCTTTCGCTCGCTGTGGGTCTGCTGGTCATCACATCGGCGGTGGTGTCATCCGCCGCCATTTCCATCGGTGCAATGGGGTACATCCTGGAGTTCATCGGTGGGCCGGAGACGCTCATCGTCGCGGCGGTGATCTTGGCGATGGGCGCCGTTGCAGCTTGGGGCATCATGGAGTCCGTCACCTTCGCCAGCCTGTTCACCATCATTGAGGTGGCCGGCCTTTTGGTGATCGTGGCCGCAGGGCTGATAAGCGATCCGGGATTGATGCTCCGTCTCGGCGAGATGGTGCCGCCCGCCGGCGAGATGGCGCCTTGGCTGGCGATTTACGGTTCCGGCTTGCTCGCATTCTTCGCCTTTGTGGGGTTTGAGGATATCGTTAACCTGGCCGAGGAAACCCGCAATCCACGCAAAACGCTGCCCTGGGCAATATTCCTCACCCTCGTTTTATCTACGCTGATTTATGTCTTGGTGGTGACCGTTGCCGTGCTGTCGGTTCCCATCGACCAGTTGGCAGCCTCGCGGGCACCTCTGGGTTTCGTGTTCAACCAAATCACCGGCATGCCCTCCATCGCGATCAGCGCCATCGCAATCGTCGCAACGCTGAACGGCGTGATCGTTCAAATCATAATGGCGTCAAGAGTTCTCTATGGCCTCGCCCGACAAGACAGCGTGCCGGCCATTTTCGGACAGGTGAACCCGGTCACTCAAACACCGCTGGTGGCCACCGGTACGGTTGTTGCTGTGATCTTGGTGTTGGCCCTGTTCTTCCCGCTTCAGCATCTGGCGGAAATGACGTCCAGAGTTGTGCTCACCATCTTTGCGCTGGTCAATATCGCTCTGATCTTAGTGAAACGACGCGGCACGCCGGCGCCTGACGGAGCGTTCACGGTGCACCTCTGGGTCCCGGTCCTGGGCTTTGCGAGCTGCGTGTTCGTGCTGGCCGGCGGTTTCCTCTGAACCTAGCGGGAAAGCGAGTCCATAAAGCTCAAGAGGTTCTGGATATCATTCGGCCCGAACACGAACTCCGGCATGGCCGGATGTCCGACAACAATGCCTTCGGCGAACGCCTCTTCCAGGCTTTCCAAGGGCCACTTGTGCGCAAAGGTGCGAAACGGCGGTGCCTCGGCAAACGGGCTTTCGCCATCCCGCGTAATGGAGTGGCAGCGCGCACAGAGTTTAGCGGCAATCTCCTGGCCCTTCTGGCTTGGCGAGGTGTCCTCAGCGAAACCATTGGCACAAAGCCCCACGAGCATCAGGGCCGCAAGGCCAGCTTGGCTCAAACGTTTGAAGGTTACTGTTGGCATCCGATGACCATTGCTCCTCAAGTTTCGCCCAGGCATTTTGGACCTATGAAGCATCGGGGGTTTACAGGCCCGCCACCTTGATCGAGGTCAAGCTGGCAACGCCAAAATGACCTAAACTGCAGCCCCAGTCGGAGATCCAGAGTGACGCACACACCCTCAGATGCCGCCGGCCCGCAAGACGATGTGATCGCCTTCTTGGAGGACCCGGCGTCTTACGCCGCCAACCTGGCATCGGTTGAGGTGATCGAAACCCACGGTGCCTTGGTCTTTCTGGCCGGTGAGCAGGTGTTCAAGATCAAGCGTGCTGTTGCGTTCGACTACATGGACTTCTCAACCCTGGAAAAGCGAAAAACAGTGTGCGAGCGCGAGTTTGCCCTGAACCAGTGGGCCGCACCCGATTTCTATCTGGGCGTCATCCCGATCACCAGGGAGGCTCATGGAGGCCTTGCGTTTGCGGGCAGCGGACCGCCGGTGGAGTGGGCCGTCCACATGCGCCGGTTTAGCCAGGACGATCTTTACTCAGCGCTGGCGCATCGACGCAAAATCGATCAGGAGATGATCAAAGGACTGGCCGCAACCGTTGCCACCTACCATAAGGGATTGGCCCCAGAAGCGATCAGCGATGGCACGGGGCCCGTGGCCGAGCTCATCACAGAGCTGCGCGATGCGTTCGCACAAGTGCAGCAGTTCATTCGCGCTGAAACCGCCAGCACATTTCTAAAGATGGCCGAGACGCGTTTGGCAGAAGTCTCGACCATGCTTGATGCACGCGCGGCGCGCGGATTGATCCGGCGGTGCCACGGCGACTTGCACCTTGGCAATATCGTGCAGTGGAAGGGCAAGCCGGTTCTGTTTGACGCTCTGGAGTTCGACGAGGCTCTGGCAACAACGGACCTCCTGTACGAGATGGCTTTTCTCGTGATGGACCTTTGGCATCAGGGCCTGCGGGACGATGCCAACCTTCTGCTCAACCGATATCTCTTCGAAACGGCCAACCTGGAACAAGTTGACGGCTTATCGGCCTTCGGACTTTTCATGGCGATCCGTGCCGGTATCCGCGCCATGGTCACCGCCCAGCGCGCCGCTCTGATGAAGGGTGAAGCCGCTGAAGGCTCCGCAGATGCACAGATCTACCTCAATGATGGCCTGGGTTTTCTGACACCCCACCCGCCGCATCTCGTGGCGGTCGGCGGGCTCTCGGGAACCGGCAAGTCCACCCTCGCTGCAAACATTTCTGTTCACATCGGTTCAGTACCAGGCGCCATCCATATCCGCAGCGATCTGGAGCGCAAGCTTTTGCTTGGTGCGGGCGAAACGGAGCGGTTGGGCGACAGGGGCTATACCCCTGAGGTCAGCAAACGGGTTTACGAAGCCGTTCTCACCAAGGCGGCACAGGTCTTGCGCGCCGGGCAGGCCGTGGTGGTGGACGCCGTCTTTGCCGAAGAGGAATGGCGGGCAAACGCAGAGCAGCTTGCCGCCGATCTTGGCGTGCCGTTCACGGGCCTTTGGCTCGACGCTCCGGCCGAAACGTTGGTGAGCCGGGTTGCCGCCAGAAAAGGTGATGCCTCAGATGCTACGGCCGATGTGGTGCGGCTGCAGCTCGCCAAGACCATCTCCGCCCTATCCTGGCATCAGATCGATGCGAGCGGCTCAGCCCCGGAGACGGTGATCGCCGCCGGTCTTGCCTTGAGGCTAGACAATGCGCTGAGGTTCGACGAAGCGTTTGCCCGAGAAACTGCAGCCGGCTAACCGTTCACTTCTCCTTGGCATCCAAGGTCTGCATGTAGGCCACAAGATCCATGAGCTGCTGGTCCGGCAGAAAGCGCATGGCCAGCATGTCGGTCCCGGGAAAGCCGTTGAGGACTTTGTGAAGCACTTGCTGGGGCCGGTTGCGGGCAAGCCAGCCAAGTGAGGACTTATCTCCGAGTTCACCGCGCAGATAGGCCCGCCCGTCCAGTTGATGGCAGTTCGAGCACGCCCCTTCAAAGATCGGCTGCCCCGCCGATGCAGTACCTCGCGAAGCACCGTTCTCATCCAGCAGCGCGCTTGCATTATATTGGCCCACACTCAAGAACAGCCCCAGGATATCGGCAACATATTCCGGCATGAGCTCCGCATCATAGACGTGGGGTGCGGCACGGATCTTGTTGGAGATATCCTTAGGATCCATGCCTTCCATGGCCCTTAGGCTGGTGAACGACGGCGACTTGGCCACGCCTCCGCGCTCACCTGCGGCACCCGAATAGTCCCAGCCATGACAGGCCACGCAACGCCAAGTTCCAAGGCTCTTCGCGCTGACATCGGCCGGATAATTCGGATTGGCCTTCGCCGGTTCCTCTTTGCCCAGCATGGTAAAGAGGTTGTCATAGAGCTTGCCCCCGATGGAGAGCACAAACACTTCGCCCACATTCTCCTCAAGCTGCTGATCCACCGTTTGCGCCCTGACCGGTAATACGGCGGACACCAAAACGGCGATGCTCAAAACACAATACAGACTGGCAGACCGGAGAGGTCCCATTGGGCAAGCTCCAATTGCTGTTGTTTCTTAGCGCACCACCAAAACCGAGCAGGTGGAATGTCTGACCACGCGGCCTGCGGTCGAGCCCAGCAGATAGTCTTGCAAGCCCGGCCGGTGCGATCCGATTATGATGAGATCGGCCGCCATATCGTCAGCCACCTCCAGGATGCACGTTTTCGCATGACCGGCGCGCACCTCCACATCGATATTGTCACCAGCAGCCGACGCAACGCCTTCAAGCTGCTCTTGCGCATTGGCCTTGGACTTGTCCACCAGACCGGTGGGCAATTCTGCAGCCACATAAGACGGGATGTCCTCGACCACATAAAGCAGCCTGATCCGGCAACCCTCATCACCCAGGCGTTGGGCGATATCGATCGTGGCCTTGCCCTTGTCGAGATCTGACAGGTCAATCGGTACCAATATGGTCTTGTACATCGTGTTCTCCTTAAGTCGGCAGGCTATGGTTCCGCGCCCGCTTCCCTAAACTAGCGCAGGGCAGCGACGCCGCATTGATTGAAGTCAATCCGAAAACTTAATGGACCTGGCGCTATTCGGCCTTTTCGGCTGCAGACCATGCAGCGTATCCGCCGGCCAGGGACAGAACCTCCGGATAGCCCATGTCTACCAGAGTTTTGGCTGCTAAGGCAGAGCGACCGCCAGTGCCGCAATAAAGGACCAACCTGCGGTCTGTGGTGAGCGCCTCGTTGTAGATGGGGCTTTCCGGGTCGGCCATAAACTCCAACAGGCCGCGCGGGGCATGGACGGAGTATGGAATGGCCCCGTCCCGCTCACGTTCGGCCTCGTCGCGCACATCCACGATCACCACGTCCGGATCGTCCTGCAAGTAAGGCAGATCCGGGACGGAGACGGTTTCGATCACCGCATTGGCTTCCGCCAGCATCTGTTTGAAACCGAGTTTGAGTGGTGTGGTCGCCATCAGTTTTTCAACTCATCAAAGTGGTGGGCATTTGGGCAAAACCAATCGGCATCCGCTTTCTTGGCGCGCCCGTCCAGCCAGTCTCTACAAACATCCCGCCTCTGGCACCGGCTGCATGCACCGGCCATCAGCCACACGCGCCCGGTTTCCGCGTCCAGAGCTTGTGACTGAACACCTCTCTTGGCGGCCATCCGGCTCATCAGGGTGCGGGTCTCCGCCGGCGCATCCAGGGCTTCCAGAAGCGCAGACTTGGACAAGGAACCGGCCATCAGTTCAGCGCCGCTGAACTCGCTCATCGCTTTGTGATCCTGACGTCGGACAAACCAATCGCGAACCGATCTGAACGTTTGGGTCAACATGAGCGCCTCCGCACCAATGAGTACATGTCGGATGCTAAGATGGCCGAGGCCAAGTCACTTTGATCTGGATCAACAATATGTGGGCTTACAGGCCGAGATTTCGAACGTGTCTTTGCCCGGGGCAAGGTGCGCATCAAAGCTGCGCTTGTCTTCGCAATGAGCCTTGGCCTTGATGCCGTCGCTGGTGCTTTCAGACACATCGGTCAGATAATTCAACCGGCACTTCTCGGCAGCCAGAAGCTGCTGCTCCAACAGCGCCTTCCAAGTCTCCTCAGCCTGGACGGGACCGGTCAAACCGGCACACAGCGCGAGCGCCAGGGTGGCACACTTCACTGAATACTTCATAAGACGACCTCTTTGCTTTGACCTTCTGTGCCAACCTTAAGTCGCCTCGTCCGCCGGCCCCTTGATTAGGATCAATGCGCCCCAACGCCGGCCAAGTAAGTTGATCTGAACGCAACTAGGAGGTATCCGCCATGGTGGAAAAAGCGCATACGGCCGGCTGGTTGCCGGACCTTTATGAACCCTTCAGAAATCTCGGCCGCAAGGTCGCCAATTGGTTTGCTCCAAAATCGGAAGCTTCGGTCACAACCGAATACTATCAAGTCGTGATGGAGCTGCCGGGCGTTGATGCAGACAATATCGAAATCACCGCCAGGGGCAGCGATCTGACCGTACGCGGCGAGAAAAAGTTCGAGCATGAGGAAAGCGGGAAGACATACTTCTTCTCAGAGCGCGAGTATGGCGCTTTCCAACGCACGTTCCGTCTGCCACCGGACGCTGACCACGACGCTATCCAGGCTGATTTCAGCAATGGCGTGCTGACCATAAAGCTGCCAAAGCAAAACGCTGCCAAGGATACAGATCGGCAAATCAAGATCAACGTGAGCTGAGGTTCCGAACCGCCTTCGCGATCACCAGCTCTTCGTTGGTGGGAATCACCAGGGCATCGACCGCTGAGGCATCCGCACTGATCCGCAACGCATTTCGGTCGTTGCGGTCTGGGTCCAGTTCAAGCCCCATCCAGGTGAGGCGCCCACAGATCTGGCGTCTCACCTCACCGGCATTCTCGCCAATGCCGGCCGTGAAGACCAGAGCATCCAAGCCGCCCACAGCCGCCGCCAACCGGCCCACTTCGCCGGCTGCTCGAAAGCAGTAAAGATCGATGGCTTCGCGCGCCCGTTCGTCATCGCTCTCCAGCAGCACCTGCATATTGTTGCTCACACCTGAGACGCCCAGGAGGCCGGATTCCCGGTAGAGCATATGCTGCACTTCATCGATGCTCATGCCGCGACTTTGCAAAAGGTGCAGCACCACGCCGGCATCAAGGGTGCCGCATCTGCGGCCCATCATCAGCCCATGCAAGGCGGTGAACCCCATGCTGGTGGCCACGCTCTTGCGACCCTTCAGGGCGCACATGCTCGCCCCGTTGCCAAGGTGCGCAACAATCACCCGGCCATCGGCCCGCTCGCCCAAGTGGCTCTCCAGCACGCTGGCAATATAATCGTAGGACAGGCCGTGAAAGCCGTAGCGGATGACCCCTTCGTCCGCCAGCGCCCGGGGCAATGCGAAGAGTTCAGCCACACGCGGCTGCGTGCGGTGAAAGCTGGTGTCAAAGCAGGCCACTTGGGCAAGGCCCGGATAGCGCTCAGCGAGCGCTTTGATCGCCGACAGATTATGGGGTTGGTGGAGAGGTGCAAGAGACACCAGCCCCTCCATCTGCTCCATGATGGCGGGGGACAGCACCACCGGCTCGGCAAAGTCACGACCGCCATGCACCACCCTATGACCGGCAGCCACCACCTCAATGCCCGAGTTATGACCTTCCAGCCAATCCAGCAGCCGCAAGGTCAGCGCACCATGGCTTGCATCCGCCTCGATTTGGCCAAGCCCATCCTCCTCCAGCACATGGCCTTGAGCGTCGACGGCCTTGAACGTGGGGGCCCGGCCCACCCCGGCAATCTTTCCGGATAGGAGAACCTCAAGCTCAGATGCCGCCTCTGGATAGAGTGCAAACTTGATGCTGGACGAGCCGGAATTGAGGACGAGGACCGCCCGCCTCATGGCAGTGCCTTGCGCTGGCGACGGGAAAACAGCTGGGCCAGAGCACACGATGCAAGGCGAGACGGGGTGCCGTCAGCCCGGCTGGTGAGCACGATGGGCACCCGCGCACCAAGAACGATGCCTGCAGACTGCGCATCGGCCAGATAAATCAACTGCTTCGCGATCATGTTACCCGCCTCCAGATCAGGCGCCACCAGAATGTCTGCATCGCCGGCCACATCGGAGACGATCCCCTTGGTCTTGGCCGCTTTCTTGGAAATGGCATTGTCGAACGCCAAGGGTCCGTCCAGAAGCCCGCCGGTGATCTGACCCCGGTCAGCCATCTTGCACAAGGCGGCCGCATCCACGGTTGAGGCGATCTTCGGGTAGACCGTCTCCACGGCTGAAAGCACGGCCACCTTCGGCGTTTCCACCCCCAGCGCGCTCACCAGATCGATGGCGTTCTGAACGATGTCGAGCTTATCGTCGAGGTCGGGATAGATGTTGATCGCCGCATCGGTGATGAAAAGCGCCTTGTGATAGTTCGGCACATCGAGCGCAAAAACATGGCTCATCCGGCGCTCGGTGCGCAGGCCCCGCGCACTGTCCACCACCGCATCCATCAACTCGTCTGTGTGCAGCTTGCCTTTCATCAGGGCTTCGGCGCGGCCCGCGCGCACCAGCTCAACGCATTTCTCTGCGGCTGCATGGCTGTGCGGCGCTTCCACGATCTCCACCCTCTCCAAGCTTCGCCCTGCCTGCTCAGCGGCTGCGGCAATCTTGGCCTTAGGCCCAACGAGAATGGGTTCGATCAGCCCTTTCACCTGGGCTTCCAGCGCTCCAACAAGAGACGTGGTGTCACAAGGATGCGCCACCGCGGTGCGCACCGGCTCCAGCTCCTGGGTGGCACCAATAAGCTCCTGATAGCGCAAGCCGAGCTCTTCTGCATGATCTTCAGGAGGTGCGTTGCTTTCCATGTCTCTTCACCCTTCTTGTACGACGGTATCGCCCCTGCCTGACGGAGATGTGACACTCGGGCCCACGGGCATCGGCCATTAATCCACTGGTCTTGAATTACCGTCCTGGTCGAGGGCAACGAAGGTGAACGTGCCCTCGGTCACCTTCACCCGCTCCCCTAGCCGGCCACGCAGTGCCCAGGCTTCCAGGTTTACAGAGATGGAGGTGCGCCCCACCCGCTCAATGGTGGCATAAACGCACAGAATGTCCCCCACATTGACGGGCCGGATGAAGCTCATGGCGTCGACCGCGACAGTGGCCACACGCCCCTTGGCGCGCTGACCGGCGGCGATGCCCCCGGCAATGTCCATCTGCGAGAGCACCCATCCGCCAAAGATGTCCCCGCTGGGGTTGGCATCGGCTGGCATGGCCAGTGTTCGCGTCGTCAGTTCGCCCTGGGGTTCATCTTGTGCTGAGCTCATGGGTGCCCCTTTTTTTCGTGTGCGCCCTTTTTGGTGTGTCCCGCATAAGCCAATCAGGTGCTGCCTGGCAAGAACGATCCTCAGACACCGCGTTCATACAGGGCCATAATAACCCCATTGTCTGTATGGTCCGTCTTGATGAGCGAAAAACGTGCTGGCACCGCCCCATCCCCGAACAATCGCTTGCCACCACCGGCGACCACTGGGAACGTCCACAGGCGCAACTCATCAACCAAGTCGTGGGCAAGGAGCGTCTGGACCAGCGCACAGCTTCCATGAACCTGCAGCAACGGACCTTCCGCCCGTTTCAACTGCGCCACCTCAGCGGGGATGTCGCCCGTTATGGCCGTGGAGTTCGTCCATGAAAGCGTCTCCGGCCGAGAGGTCGCAACATATTTGGTGAAGCTGTTCATGGGGTGGGTGTCATCGGCGTGGGCGGCAAACTTATCGTAGGTGTTGCGGCCGAACAAAACGTCATAGGGCTCTGCCATCGCCTCTTTGCCAACCAGCGCCATAACCTGATCCCAATAAGGATCAGCCCATCCCCCCTGCTCAAATCCCCCGGAGCGGTCTTCCTCCGGCATCTTTGGCGCCTGCATCACGCCATCCAGGGTAATGAACTCCAACACGGCCAGCTTTCTCATGGCAGCACCTTGCAAAGGGGGCCCGGTTCATGCGGCCTGCCGCAACCACCGGGCGAATGTCTCCACATCCGGGTTTGTCGGCCCGCCCGTGGGCAAGGCCAGATGATACCCGTAATCAGCCAACTCATGGGGTGACAGGCGAAACAGCCTGCCAGCCTCAATTTCCTGGTCCACCAGGCTGTCATTGAGCGCGACGCCCTGCCCGTCGATCACCGCCTGAACCCGAACATTGGGGTCGGGTACCACCAGTGTGTCGGCGCGTTCAGTGTAACCCAAGCCCGCCACGTCAAACCAGTGAGACCAGGCATTGCTGTCGTCCCGGTCTCGCAGCAACGTGAAGCGGTTGAACGCCTCAGCAAGTCCAGACGCCTGAACCTCCTGCCAAGCCGCACCATCGCCAGTGGGCCATGCCGGACAGGCGAACAATGGCTCGGTCTCAACGTCGCTCCAATCTCCCCGGCCCCAGCGGATGGCGAGATCCACTTCGTCCGCCTCTCCAGACAAAAGGTCGATCATGGGCTGAATCCGCAAGCGGATCTCAGGGTGCATGCGCATGAACTCCATCAGACGCGGCGACAACCAGCGTGAGGCGAAGTAGGTGGTCACGCCGATGGTGAGCACCCGGTCATCAGCCCGCCGGATATCTTCGATCTTGCGTTCAATGTCCCTCAACGCAGCCTCGGTTGACGCCAGGAAGTTCGCCCCCTGGCCGGTGAGGCGGGTGCCGCGCGCAAGCCGCTCGAACAGCGGGAAGCCCAGCTCGCCTTCCAGTTGCTTGATTTGATAGCTGACGGCCCCCTTGGTCAGCCCCAGTTCATCGGCCGCGGCTGAGAAGCTCCCCAAACGGGCAATGGCCTCAAAAACCGGCAGTCTGTCGAAGGATCTAAAGCGCATTCTGATTGATCAAATTTTTTGAACACTAGTGCAAATCTTTTGCATTTTCAATCACTCAAAATAGGGGAAAATAGCTGGCGCAAGCGCGTTAAAGGATCAAGTGAATTGCACGCTAAGAGTTCTGAGGATCCGCACAACAGTGCCTCACCAGCCCCCCACCGCCGCCCGGCGCGTCAGGGCCGGCGGGCGCGCGCCGATGCCCGTGCAAGCCGGCCGGCCGTTCATCTGAGCCCAAAACGTCAGATCCCTGTCTATGAGCTGCTGGACCCGCAGGCGCTGCACCTGCTCGAAGAACAGGCCGACTGGATCATGCAGACGGTTGGCATCGACTTCCGCGGCGATGCCGTGGCCCTCGACCTCTTCGCCAAGGCTGGCGCTCGGGTGGAGGGTGAGCGCGTCTTCTTTGAACCGGGCCACTTGCGCGACCTATGCGCCACCGCTCCGGCGCGCTTTAAGCTCCATGCCCGCGATCCACACAGAACCATCGAGCTGGGCGGTGACACCATCGTGCTGATGCCAGGTTATGGCTCGCCTTTTGTCACCGACCTCGATCACGGCCGACGCTATGCCACCTTGGAGGACTTCCAGAACTTCGTGAAGCTGACCTACGTGACCCCATGGCTCACCCATTCGGGCGGCACCATCTGCGAGCCCACGGACGTGCCGGTCAACAAGCGCCACCTGGATATGGTCTACAGCCAATTGCGGCTGTCCACGAAGCCGTTCATGGGAGGCGTCACGGCACCTGACAGAGCCGAGGACAGCCTCAACATGGCGCGCCTTGTGTTCGGCGAAGCGTTCATGGATCAGAACGCGGTGATGCAGGCGAACATCAACGTGAACTCGCCGCTGGTCTATGACCACACCATGTCGTCGGCCTTGCGGATCTATGCGGCGGCCAATCAGTGTGTGTGCGTCTCCCCGGCCATCTTCGGCGGGGCCATGGGCCCTGTTTCCCCGGCTGCAATGGCGGCCCAAACCTTGGCCGAAGCCATGGTGGGCATCGCGCTAGCCCAACTGGTGCGGCCCGGATGCCCCGTGGTGCTCGGCAGCTTCCATTCCACCATGAGCTTGAAGTCCGGCGCCCTCACGTTCGGCACCCCGGAGGCCGGTCTTGTGACCATGGCGCTCTCCCAACTGGGACGGCGCCTTGGGGTGCCCGTGCGCTCCGGCGGCGGCCAGATCACAGCAGCAAACACGCCTGACGGCCAGGCCATGCAGGACAGCAGCAATGCCATGTGGTCCACGCTCCTCACCGGAGCCCACCAGGTCTGGCATGCGGCCGGTTGGCTGGAGGGGGGCCTGACCATGTCCTACGAGAAGTTCATCCTGGATGCGGACAATTGCGGCGCCATGCTGAAGCTCATGCGCGGCATGGAGGTGAGCGCGGAGAGCTTGGCGCGCGACGCATATCGCGAAGTTAAGCCAGGCGAGAACTTCCTCTCCACGAGCCACACCATGCGCCATTTCGCGTCCGCCAACTTTGAACCTCAGGTGGCGGAAGCGGGCCCCTACGAGACATGGACCGAAAATGGCGGCCTCACAGCGGCTGAACGCGCCAATCAGCGCTGGAAGGCGCTCCTGGCCGCCTACGAGCCGCCCCCGATGGACGAAGGGCTGGATGAGGCCCTGAAAGAGTATGTGGCCGACCGAAAGGCAGCCCTTGCAGATGAATGGTACTAGAACAGCTTGGAGACCGAAATGACCGAAGAACTCAGCCGCACATCAGCTCTTGCCGCGCGCCACACCGCGCTCGGATCCGGCCTGGAAGACTGGAACGGCATGGGCACGGCCTGGACCTACTCAACCGACACCAATGACGAGCATGATGCGGTGCGCGAGCGGGCCGGCATGTTCGACATGTCGCCGCTCAAGAAGGTCTTCGTGCGCGGGGCAGATGCGATGGCGGTCCTGAACCATCTCACCACCCGCGAGATGGAGCGCATCGCACCGGGTCAGGCTGCATACCTGTCCGTGCTTACCGAGGACGGCACCATGGCGGATGATGCCATCGTCTCCAACAATGGCGGTGACGAGTGGATGATCGTGCATGGATCAGGCGACACTATGGGGTTACTTGAAGCATCATCAGAGGGTAAGTCGGCCACGCTGGAGTTCACAGATGAGCTGCATGATATCTCCGTTCAGGGCCCCGAAGCCCTGGCTCTGATGAACGCCCAGTGTGACGCGGACCTTACCTCCATGCACTACTTCCACCACGCGCAGACAACCCTGTTCGGACACCCGTGCAGGGTCTCGCGCACCGGTTATTCCGGCGAGCGCGGTTACGAGGTGTTCGCTGATGCCAGCGTGGTGGGCGAGATCTGGGACGGCCTGGTGGATGCCGGCGTCATGCCGTGTTCTTTCACCGCCCTCGACAAAGTGCGCATCGAAGCCGGCCTCCTGTTCTATGGCTACGACATGACAACCGACCACACGCCTTGGGAGGTGGGTCTCGGCTTCACGGTCAACCGAAACAAAACCGGCTTTCGAGGGCACGAGGCCCTTCTAGCTGCTAAGGGCAACGAGAAGGTCAAGAATGTCTGCCTGGTCATCGAGCATGACGACATGGTGAACGGTGAGGAGACGTTGCTGCTGGACGGAGCGGAAGTGGGCGTCGTGAACAGCCCTTGTTACTCTCACCGCTTGGCCAAGTCGCTAGCTCTGGCCCACGTGGCGCCATCCGCTTCCGCCGTGGGGACCAAGCTTCGGGTTCAGGGCGATGGCATCGATACATCAGCCAGTGTGGTCGCCATGCCGATCTACGATCCTCAGAAAGCCAAGACACACGCTTGAATTCTCCACCGCTGGCGCTATCGTGCCTCTCCCCCAAAACCGGAGAGAGGCTCAAACGATGGCAAAAAAGCAGAGCTGGATTGCCTTGCAAGCTCAGCGCGACGCGTGGCTGAGCAAAGTGCAGGAACCTATCGTCGATCCGGACCGGGAGATCGTGGACCCGCATCACCATTTGTGGGACCGGGAAAACGCGATCTACGAGCTGGATGAGTTCTGGGCCGACACTGAGACCGGCCACAAGATCGTTCAAACCGTGTTCGTTGAATGCGGCGAGAGCTATCGCACGGAAGGACCGGAACATCTGCGCCCCGTTGGA
>JANQOW010000151.1 GCA_028285595.1 Hyphomicrobiales bacterium | reverse complement strand
CAGCAATCTGAGGCTCATGCGGGGCGTGGCCACCCACTCCAGTTCCTGGTCGTACCAGGTGCTGGCCTCAGCGCTCATCGGCACAATGGTGTAGCGGTCCGCCTCGCCATTGATGATGCGGCCAAACACAATGTCACCGTCCGTAAAGCCGGCCAAGGCATCGCTGCCCACAGCGTTTTGAATGTTGCGCCCGGATTGGCGTTCACACACCAAAACCGTGCCGGCCGGATGGCCGCCTGACGGCACCCCCAAACGCACGCAAACCGCATCGCGCACGATGGCCCCGGGGTCAACGCCCAAAGGCCGCGCCACCCCCTTGGCATCAAACAAGAGCCTGCCATCGGCACCGATTTCGCCCAGAACCATAGGATTGAGCCGGTCCGGGCTCACCAGCAGTTGAACCGGATCCACGTTGAATGCCTCGCCGAAGCGCTCCAGCCAATCGGTGGACATCGTCGTGCTGGCGGTTTCCAGCCGCTGCACCGTTTGGGCCGTGCTCCCGACCATTTTGGCAAGCTTTGTCAAGGTCCACTTGCGCGCTTTACGGAACTCGCGAATGCGTGTTTTCATAAGACTCTTCCGGGCAACATTCGAAAACAGCGTGAGGTTTTGGCGCTATTGGCCTGAAAATTCTACCAGAGTCAGCGACAATTCACAAAGTTGGAAAAAATCCTTGAAATACGAATTTTGTCCTAGTAAATAATAGGGCATCTTAAAGTTGTTAAACCCGGAGGATTACACGTGATTGCTGCATCCTGCACTGAATTTCGTCCCAACGACCTGACCCTTCCGCTCTCGGCCTGTTTTGCGGCCCTCAAGCCCCTTGCCCCGGTGGGCGCGCATTTGGCCGCCATCAGCGAGACCCATTGGGGGCTCTTCGATGGAAAGCACACCGACCCCCAAGACACGACCTTGCCCGTGGCCCTGGTGATGGAACTCAGCAAGGCCGGTGGGCTTGTGATCGGCGCGGCCGGCAAGGCCACGCTGAGCGCCGACGCCCGGGCCTGGCTCAACCGCCAGGGGCGGGCAGGGGCCAAAGACGCCCGGCGCCTTGAGGCCTTTGTGACCGGCTCCGGCCGGCCTGGACGGCGGCTCACCAACCTTAAGGAGAGCCCCCTCACATGGCTTGCCACCCGGCGCGACCGTTTCGGCAGAGCGCTGATCAGCGAAGCCCAACTGGCCGCCGGCGAGCGCTTGAGGCGGGACTTTACCGCCGGCCGGCTTTCGCCAAAGCTCACCGCCCGCTGGGACCCCGCATCCGGACGCGTCAGGCGGCGGCGCAAGGATGGCATGAGAACAAAACATGAACAAGACTTTTCCAACGATGTCTATGCGGCGCGCGCCAGGGTCTCCCGGGCGATGCAGGCCGTGGGGCCGGAGTTCGAGACCATCCTGCTCGACACCTGCTGTTTCTTGAAGGGGGTGGAGGAGAGCGAGATCCGCTACGGCTGGCCGCGGCGTTCGGCGAAGTTGGTGCTGAGGCTCGCGCTCAGCGCTCTGGCCCGCCACTATGCGCAGCCGGCCGGTGCTTAAGCGACTTGTGCCTCTGCTGCCTCTGCATGGATCCGTTGGACCATGGCTTTCAGACCGTTTGAGCGTTGTTGGGTGAGGTTCTGCTGAAGCTCGATCTCACCCAGCATCTGAAAGGCGTCCGTTGCCAGGATGTCGCGGGCCGCCTTGCCGGAATAGATCGAGATCAAGATTGCGATCAGGCCTTTCACAATGAGCGCGTCGCTGTCGCCTTTGAAGTTCAGGACCGGCTCGCCTGCGCTCTTGTCCACATCGGTGATGAGCCAGACCTGGCTGGCGCAACCGTTCACTTTGTTGGCGTTGACCCGTTGGCTGTCTTCCAGCTCGGCCAGCTCGCGCCCCAGCTCGATCACATAGCGGTAGCGGTCTTCCCAATCATCCAGGAAAGAGAAATCGTCGACCAATTCAGAAAAGTCACGCATTTGAGGGGGTCCGGCTGAAACTCAAGATGGCGATGACATAGTCGCTTGCAGGGCTTGGTGCAAGTTGAGCTGTGGCCGGAAGAGAAAAGTGGTGCCGCAGGGCATGAAAGGGCAGGACAGAACCCTGCGGCACCGGGGATGGACCTGACGAAACCGTTGGGTCCTGTTAAATCGAAAGAGGAACGCTAAAGTGAGCGCCGCCCTAGGAGTTGGTCTTGGGTTTGGGGGCAGACCATTCGGGGATCAGATCCTTGGGCTCCAGCGTGTTTTTGGAGCCGTAATTCTTATCGGACTTCACGCCTTTCTCATTGCTGATGTTGGCGATCAGACGGGTCAGGTCCGGGCTGCCGGAGGTGGCCAGATTGGCCTCCATATAGGCGCCGTTGGCCTTGGCCGGGGAGATCACGTTGGTTTCCGTCGCCCAATTGTAGATCAGGCTGACCCCGTTCTTCGCCTTGGCCTCAAACAGGCCCATCATGGCCGAGCCGGTTTTGCAGACGCCGGGTTGGCGTTCGCAGAACTCAGACATGTCCGAGGCCGTTGACGTGGCGGCCACCACAACCTGGCCCGGAGACACTTGTGCGGCTTGCGGAGGTTTGCCGCCGCCCGGTTCGTTGTCGTTGCCGGCCGGCAGGAGAATGATAATTGCGCTCAGCCAGAAGGCTGTTCTGAGAATACCCATGAGATTGCCCTTTCGTAGGTAACTGTCGGCAACCATAGGCGGGCCGTCTTTCGGCCGGCTAAAATCGATCGGGCGAATTCGGCTCAAACTTGCCTCAAGTTTTAAGCAAATCGTGTCCCATATGGCGCGCCCATCGGGCCTGAAAAGGCGGAAAACCGGCGGGTTAGGCGCGCTCGGCACAGGGCATTAATCGGCGCCAAAATAAGGTCTCATTAACGATGAATCGCTAGGCTTAGCCCCGAAAACGCTCAATGCTCCCTTTTTTGCTCTCAGGGTCGTGCCAGATGGATGACATAGTCGGCGAACATCGAAAGAAGGCGGTCATTCCGATTTCAGCCTCCCTGCTCACCTTAGTGTTCGGGGTCGCGGTGAGCTGGAATGCGTTGAACGGCCAGACCGAAAGCCAGCCCGCCAAGCTGGTTGCTGAGCAGAAAACCCAAGCCACCTCCATCTCAGACCTTCTGCAGCGCACCGGTACCGGAACCGGCGATCAGGCGCGCCGGCGGTCTGACCCTCTGGTGCGCAAAGTGCAGGAAGCGCTGGAGGCAAAGAACATCTATTCGGGCGAAGTGGACGGCTTGAATGGCCCGGCCACGCGTTCTGCGGTTCAGACCTACCGCGAGAAGTACGGTCTGCAAGGCGGCAAAGACGGCATCGCCGCTGTCCTGGAGCATCTGGAGTATCACCGTCAGATCGCCGAGGCGGCCAAAGCGGCCACCACTGGCTCCACCTCGCAGCTTTCCTCCAAGACCATCGGCCTGATCCAGACCGGCCTGGCCGAGCTGGGGTACGATCCCGGCATGGTGGACGGCAAAATGGGTGAGAAGACCAAGCAGGCCATCCGGGACTTTCAGCGCGACCGGTCCATGGACCCCACCGGACAGCCCACGCGCGAGCTTCTGACCGAGCTGCGCAAGGTGACCGGGCTGACCAGTCTGAGCGAATCTTAGAAAACCAGACCACACTCGCCCCATGGCACGTTTGCAGGCGAATATGTGGATCTCTGCTTACATCCGCAGGGTCAATCAGGCGGGTGGCTTTGCCGCCATTGTGCGCCGCGGGGATGACGCGTCCGGCACCATCTTCATCAAGGTCAACACGCTTGGCGGCGCCATATCTCTGTTGGGGCCGGCCATGCCCAACCTAGACGACATCATGCCCCAACGGCGCTGGGAGCTGCGCCAACGGGCTGACGAAGAAGCGGACATTGACCGTTATCTGGCCCGCGAGGCGGAGCGCGATCCGGACATGTGGGTGGTGGAAATCGAAGACCGGTCGGGCAAGGATCACTTGCTTGACGACGAACGGGCGCCTGACCTCACCGGCGATCAGGCGTAGCGCACGGGCCGAACCTGCGCTGATCTTGCCACACTCTGTTCCAAATTGGCCCTGGTTTCGCCTCTGGGGTGGCAAATTTTAGCCCTTTCTTAACCCTGTTGACCCTGTAATGCGCGCAATCGTTGCAGAAAGGGCTTTGGGGTGCAGGGGAATGCAAGCCAAACAAGATGCCGATATCATAGAGTTCCGGCCGGCGCCTAAGCGCAAGGACCGCAAGAAACGCCGCCTTGCGCCTGCGCAGGTCATCATCTTTCCCGGGGTCAGGATCGAGCGGCGCGAATACTCTCTGGCAGACCGCTTGCCCATGGGCACACGAAAGACCCGATAGCCCGGCGCCTTGAGACTGCTGCCGGCCCCCTTGCGTCCGCACCTTTAAAATCACTTCGAATTGACGTTTGTGCGCCTTGATTGATCGCTGCGGCATGTAGAGGTTTGTCTTCAGAGATGATAACCTCTTGCGTTCGCTTTAGAGCGGCTGATGAAGCAAACTTGTATAGGCTCCCATGCAAGAAGAATTAGAGCGAGCGCACCGACTTATTCCTGAAATCTATGATGCTGCCGTAAACCCGGAGTCCATTTCTGAAATCCTGCAAAAGGTTGCACACTTCATCGGGGCATTTGGAGCGATCCTGACAGAAGTTTCTAACTCAGAAGAACTGACCGAATATCGCATTCCGCATTACTCATCCGGTTATGAGCCCGCGCTTGTGGAGCACTACTTGGAAAAGTACTCCTCGTTTGAACTCAAAGATCAGCGTATTTTTCAGACACTCTCCCTGCAGACCGACGACATTGAACTCATCAGCGATGAGGTGTTGGCAAAAAGCCGTGGCGCGTTGGAGCAGCAGCCCAACGTTCAGTTTCTGAAATCCATCGGCATCGACTACCGGGCCGCCACCTTGCTCAACAAAGACTTCATCAACGTGGACCGGTTCGCCCTTCAGTTCACGGGTGAGCAAGGCCCGCTCAACCCGGACCATGTGCGCCGGTGCCAGTTGATCTTGCCGCACTTGGCGAAGGCGCTGATTGTGGGGCGGCCCACCCAACAGCTCATCACGGAAAACGCAGCGGTCCTGGAATGCCTGAACCGCCTGAAGAGCGGCGTGTGCATCATCGACACCGACCGGCGGGTCATCTTGAAGAACCAGGAATTCGAGCGCCAGGTTGAGGATTATGATGTGTTCGCGATCGCCCGGGATGGGCGGCTGGGCTTTGCCCACGAGCGCCACCTGAAACCGGCTCAGCAGATGTTTTCCGGCTTCGGGTTCCATGGCCGCTTTGGCGCGCGGCCCCGCAAGGAAGCCCTGGAACTGGCCACGGACAAGTCTCCCCATGAGCTGTGCCTGGAGGTGATCCCTCTGGGCCAAACCAACGAGATCGATAAGAATTTTCAGAGCGGCAGCCTGATCTTCTGCCTGGACACGTCCCGCCATTCCGACATTGATGTGAACGGCATGTCTGAGGCCTATGGTCTGACGGCGTCCGAGCGCAACGTCCTGCGCTTTGTGGCGGAGGGGCTCTCCAACAGGCAGATTGCGGAGACGGCCGGGAAATCTGTGGAGACCATAAACTCCCAGGTAAAATCCATCCTATCCAAGTCCATGACATCCAATCGAACGCAACTTATTCGCCTGGCGTCACAAATAAATACGCATTTGGTTGCCTGATTTCACCAATCCTGGTGATGTGAACTTACCGGTCTCATTTTAAAAATATCTCCGTTGCGTCATTCGTATCTTCTGAACGGACATATTTTTAAAGACCGGTAGCCATGACTTATCTTCCAACAATCGCTGTTCTTGTGGTCGCTCTTATTCATTTGCTCTTTTTGTACGTGGAAATGTTTGCCTGGCAGACGCGCGGCCGGAACTTTTTCAGCGACTTCGACGATAATTTTTTCGAGACCAGCGAGCTGTTGGCCAAGAACATGGGCCTCTATAACGGCTTCCTGGCGGCCGGACTTATCTGGTCGCAGTTTCTTGCAGCCCCTGAGCTTCAGCACAGTGCCACCGTGTTCCTCTTGGTCTGTGTGGCCATTGCCGGGATCTATGGGGCGCTCACGGCCCACAAGAAGCTGTTCTGGTATCAGTGTTTCCCCGCGCTCATCGGGCTGGGCCTGGTGATGATCCTCCCTGCCTCGTGAATTCAGGCTGGGCCCATGCGCCGCTCTTTCCCGGGCGGCGTGGCTGATGAGCGTGGGGGGCTTGCCCTCCTTCCTTTCAAGCCGCCTTCTGGTCTGCCGGCGGGTGCAACTCATCTAAGGGCTGCGACTTGCCGGTGGCCTGGACGATGCGCACATGATAGCGCTTCAACGCGCGCGGATGGCGCACGCCGCACGAGTGGGAAATGATCCCAACCCCATAGCGGATCTTCTTCACGAAATTGGCCACCCTGTGTGACTTCTCCTCAGGGTTCAGCCCTTTCTGCAGGCGCGCATCGTGGGTGGTGATGCCGGTGGGGCAGGTGTTCTTGTTGCACTTCATGGCCTGAATGCAGCCAAGCGCGAACATGAAGCCCCGGGCGGACACCACAAAGTCTGTGCCGGCGCAATAGGCCCAGGCCACTTCGGCCGGGGTGATCAGCTTGCCGGAGCAAATGACCCGCACCCGCTCTCTGAGGTCATGGCGCATCAAGATGTCCACCACCATGGGCAGCGCTTCCTTCACCGGCAGGCCGCAATTGTCCATAAGCGGCATGGGGGCCGCGCCCGTGCCGCCGTCGCCGCTGTCAACGGTGATGAAGTCCGGAGCATGTTCCGGGCCCCGGGCGTTGATCTCTTTGCACAAGCTGTCGAGCCAGCCATAGGCGCCGATCACGGCCTTGAAGCCCACCGGCAGGCCGGAGATTTCCCGGACCTCGGCAATGAAATCCAAAAGGTCCTCAATCGAATCCACCTCCGGGTGCCGGTTGGGAGAGATCGAGGCCTCATGGGCGCGGATGCCGCGGATCTTGGCGATCTCCTCGCTGACCTTCTCAGCCGGCAGGATACCACCCTTACCGGGCTTGGCCCCTTGGCTGAGCTTGATTTCGATCATCTTGACCTCAGGGTGCGCCGCCACTTCGCGCAGCTTTTCCGGGCTCAGACCGCCTTCCTCCTTGCGCACCCCATATTTGGCGGTGCCCATTTGAAAGACGATGTCGCAGCCTCCTTCCAGATGGTGGGGCGAGAGGCCGCCCTCGCCGGTGTTCAACCAGCAGCCGGCGAGCTTTGCCCCTTTGGAGAGGGCCCGGATGGCCGGCCCCGACAGGGCGCCGTAGCTCATGCCGGAAATGTTGATGATGGAGCTCGCTTCGTACGGCTGGCGGGCATGGGGGCCGATCACGAGGGCGGGTGCGTCTTCTGCCTCTTCATCGAGAGGCGGAAAGGGGCAGTTGACGAAGATGGGCGTGCCCACGGGGCTGAGGTTGCGGGTCGAGCCGAAGGCGACCGTGTTGTCGACCCCTTCTGAGGATTTATAGACCCATTCGCGCTCGGCCCGGTTGAAGGGCATCTCTTCGCGGTCCATGGCGAAGAAGTACTGGCGGAAGAACTCGCCCAGCGTTGAGAAGAGATAGCGGAACCGGCCGATCACCGGATAGTTGCGCCGGATCGCGTCTTTGGTCTGACTGATGTCGAGAAAGAACAAGATCACCGCGATCAGGACGATCACGCCGATCGCGACCGTGAACAGCACAGCCAGGAAGTCCAGGCTGCCCATGGTGAACTCCGAAAACAAACCCATGACACGTCTCCTCGTCTTTGTACGGAATGATCAATACCACCCCGCCCGATGACGGCTCTACACTTCTGCGTCAAAGAGGCGTCATTGCGCTGGACATTTAAACGATATATCAGTATATCTCGATATATGGACATAACAAAAACCATCGCCGCGCTCAACAATCCCACCCGCCGCCAGATCCTGGAATGGCTGAAGGTGCGTTCGAACTTCCCGCCTCCCTTGCCGGAGCATGCCGAACTCGACGGGGTCTGTGTGGCCTATATTCAGGAGAAGGCCGGGCTCTCTCAGTCCACGATCTCCAGCTATATGGGGCTTTTGAAAGATGCCGGGCTGGTGATCTCCGAGCGCCATGGGCAATTCACCTTTTACCGGCGCAACGAAGAGGCCATCGCCGCGTTCCTCAGCGCGGTCGAAAAAGAACTCTTGGACCTCTAGGCCGCAACCGTCATGACAGCTGAACCGCAACAGCCGCATCTCGTCCTGGCCCGGCCGCTGGAGCTGCCGTGCGGGGCGGTTCTCAAAAACCGGATCGCAAAGTCGGCCATGTCCGATTCTCTGGGGGACGGGGCAGGGAACCCCACCGAAGCGCAGGCGAGGCTCTATGAACGCTGGGCCGAAGGGGGCGCTGCCGTCTCTATGATCGGCGAGGTGCAGGTGGATGCGCGCTTTGCCGAAAAGCCCGGCAACCTGGTGTTCGGGCCCCGGGCCGACCTCGCGGCGCTCAGGGCGTTCGCCCGCCGGGCGGTTGTTGAGGGCGCGCATCTTTGGCCTCAACTGGGCCATGCCGGCGCTCTTGCGCACCTGCCCATCAGCACGCCCAAGGGCCCTTCGGCGTTGGACCTGCCAGGGCTGCGCTGCGACGGCCTGAGCGCGGCGGAGGTTGAGAGCTTGCCGGCGCTCTATGCTGAGGCCGCCGTGATTGCACAGGAGGCGGGCTTGAGCGGCGTTCATCTCCATGCCGGCCACGGCTTCCTCTTAAGCCAGTTTCTGTCGCCGCTGTTTAACCACCGCACAGATGGCTATGGCGGCTCGATCGAGGCGCGCTCAGCCATCGTGCTCAAGATCATTGCCGAGGTGCGCCGCCGCGTCGGGCCGCGCTTTCCCATCGGCATCAGGATCAACGCAACCGACAAACTGGAAGGCGGGCTGACGGAGGCCGATGCGCTTGAGGTGGTGCGGCTGTTGGACCGGACCACGGTCGACTTGATCGACGTCAGCGGCGGCACCTACTTTCCGGGCGCCAAAGCCAGTTCCGATGGTGTGGCCGATGACGGGGCCTATTTCCTGGCGTTCGCGCAGCGGGCGAAGACCGTAACCAAGGTGCCGCTTATGCTCACCGGCGGCATCCGGACGCGCGATCATGCAGCGGAGGCCTTAACCAGCGGGGCTGCCGATATGGCCGGCGTGGCGCGCGCCATGGTGCTCGCCCCTGAGCTTGCCAATATGTGGCTGGCCGAGGCAGGCGGCGACCCTGAGTTTCCGCGCTTTGCTCCACCTCCGCCCGGCGGCATAACCGCCTGGTACACCCTGCGGCTGACGGCGTTGGGTGAAGATCGCGAGGATGGATTTGCGCACGACCCTGAGAGCGCCCTGGACGCCTATGACGCGCGTGACCACAAACGCGCAGAAACCTGGCTAAGGCAGTTCGGCGCCCACACATCCGTTTAGCCCGTCATCGCGTACACTCAACGCTAAGATGAGCATTTGCGCGGAGGGGCGGTGTGACCTGCCGGAACCTAATCTTGATCCTGGGCGATCAGTTGAGTGCCAACCTGGCAGCGCTGCGGCACGCCGACCCGGCAAGGGACCGCATCCTGATGGCCGAGGTGTGGAATGAGGCAACTTACGTCAAACACCACAAGAAGAAGATTGCCTTCATTTTCTCCGCCATGCGCCACTTTGCCGAAGAGCTGATCGCAGGCGGTTGGCAGGTGGACTATGTGGCGCTTGATGACCCGGCCAACAGTCACAGTCTTACCGGCGAACTGGCCCGTGCCGCCGAGCGGCATCATCCCGAACGCGTGATTGTGACCGAGCCTGGGGAATGGCGGGTGCGGCAGATGCTGGAGAGCTGGGGCGATGTGCCTCTGGACCTCCTGGAAGATGATCGGTTCTTGTGCTCCCACGCTGAATTCGCCCAGTGGGCGGAGGGGCGAAAACAGTTGCGCATGGAGTATTTCTACCGGGAGATGCGGCGCAAGACCGGCCTGCTCATGGACGGTGATGAGCCGGCTGAGGGCAAGTGGAACTTCGATGCCGACAACCGCAAGCCGGCCTCCGCCGATCTCTTCATGCCACGCCCGGCGCGGACCGAGCCGGACGACATCACCAAGGCGGTTCTGGCTCTGGTGGGCGACAGGTTTGCCGATCACTTCGGTGATCTGGAGCCGTTCTGGTTTGCCGTGACCGCCGATCAAGCGCAGGCGGCGCTCGACGGCTTCATCGCGGAGGCCTTGGTCTCGTTCGGCGATTTTCAGGACGCCATGGTGCGCGGCGAGCCGTTTGTCTATCACTCCGTGCTGTCGGCCTATATCAATGCCGGGCTTTTGGATCCGCTCGATGTGTGCCGGCGGGTTGAGGCGGAATACCGGGCAGGGCGCGTGGCGATCAACGCGGCTGAGGGCTTCATCCGCCAGATCATCGGCTGGCGCGAATATGTGCGCGGGATCTACTGGCACACCATGCCGGGCTATGAGCGTAAGAACGCGCTTGGCGCCACGCGGCCCTTGCCGTGGTTCTACTGGACGGGCGAAACGGACATGATGTGCCTGGCCGAAGCCATCGGCCAAACGAAACGCGAGGCCTATGCGCATCACATCCAGCGGCTCATGGTGACCGGGAACTTCGCCATGCTGGCCGGCATCGATCCGCACCAGGTGCATGAGTGGTATCTGGCGGTTTATGCGGATGCGTTCGAGTGGGTGGAACTGCCCAACACGCTCGGCATGAGCCAGTTTGCCGATGGAGGGCTTTTGGCCTCCAAGCCCTATGCGGCGGGCGGGAACTATATGAACAAGATGTCCAACTATTGCCGCTCGTGCCGCTATGACGTGAAGCAGAGAACGGGGCCTGAGGCGTGTCCGTTCAATGCGCTTTACTGGGACTTCCTGGCGCGCAACCGGGAGATGCTGAACGGCAATCCGCGCCTCGGACCGGTTTACCGCACGTGGGACCGGATGGAGGAGACCAAGCGCCGGGAGACGCGAGAGAGTGCCGCGGCGTTTCTGGCCGGGTTGGAGTAGGGGAGGTTCCCGGCGGAGGCGTGGCTACCAGCCGATCTCCTCGCCGTCATAGGCCAAGAACCGCCCTGAGCGGCCCGCTTCTGCCTGATCGATCACGCTTAGCAGCTTTGCCGCGCTTTGCTCCGGGGTGAAGAGATCGCGCCCGGAGGCAAACGGTTGCGACAGCTTGGTTTCAACCGTGCCCGGATGCAGCGCCAGGCACACAGCCTCAGGGCGTTTGCGGGCGATCTCGATGGCCGCGGTTTTCAGCAGCATGTTGAGGGCAGCCTTTGAGGCCCGGTAGCTGTACCAGCCGCCAAGCTGATTGTCGGAAATGCTGCCCACACGGGCAGAGATGCTGGCGAAGACGCTGCGCTGATCGCGCGGCATTGCGTTCTGAAAATGCTTGAGCACAAGCAAGGGCCCCGTGGCGTTGACGGCAAAGGCTTGGGCGGCTGCGGCCGGATCGAACGCCGACAGGGCCTTTTCCGGCTTCAGCGTGGCGCTGTGCAAAACGCCGGTGGCATCGAAAATCAGATGCACCGGCCCGCCTGCCGCAATCTGCCGGGCGGCGTCCTCGATCGTGTCTTCGTGCTCCAGATCAAGCGGCGGGCTGGAGGTGCGCGACAGACCGACCGCCTCGGCACAGCGGGGCTCCTCGTCCAACAGCTTCAGCACCGCTGCCCCGATCCCGCCGGACGCACCCACCACCACAGCCCGGAAACCGTCGGGAAAACTCATCATCATCGTCATGCTCTCTCCTACGTGTGGGTCGGCGCCTTGGACCAGGACCGCTCAGACTGATCTCAGATCCGGCTGGTTGCGTATCTGAGACATGAACACAGAGATGCCTTCAATACTGCTGGTCGATGATGACGTGACGTTCTTGCGCGTGCTGACGCGGTCCATGAGCAAGATCGGATACTCCGTCTGGCCGGCCCACACACTGGAGGAGGCCCGCAAAGCCGTGGATGCGGTCAAACCCGATTTTGCGGTGGTGGACCTGCACCTGGACCGTGAGAACGGGCTCGATGTGTTGGACCATCTGAAGATGCACTCGCCCGCAACCGTGACGGTGATCCTCAGCGGCTATGTGGATGTGGCGTCCGCGGTGTCCGCGGTAAAGCGGGGCGCGGTGGATTGCCTGGCCAAGCCTGTGGATGCTGATGAGTTGGACACATGCTTGAAGACCGCACGCGCCCGGCGTCAAAAGGTGCCTGACCGGGTGATGGATCCTTCAGAAGCCAAGGTGCAGCACATTCTGGCCCATTGGGAAAAGAACGACCGCAACACGACCAAAACCGCTGAGACCCTCGGCATGCACCGGCGCTCCTTGCAGCGGATTTTGTTGCGTGCGGGCATGGGGCGGGACGGCCGGCCGGCGCCCGCCAGCCGGTGGACGAAGATGCGGCGCCTTTATGCGGTCTGGACACGGGATATTTCGGCGTAGAAGATAAGGACAGGATGATGAAACTCACCGTATGGCTCCCCGCTTTCGCTCTTGTGCTTCTGGCCACGGCCGCCTTGGCCGGCGAGAAGGGCGTTTCGGCTCACCATTTTGCCTTTACGACCATTGAAGAAACCGGCCAGCATGAGCTGGCCAGCCACAAAGGCAAGGTGGTGCTGGTGGTGAACACGGCCTCGTTCTGCGGTTTCACCCCTCAATATTCCGGGCTTGAGGACCTGTGGCGCACCTATAAGGATCAAGGTCTGGTGGTGCTGGGTGTGCCGTCCAATGATTTCGGCGCTCAAGAGCCAAAGTCCAACCTGGAGGTCCAGAAATTCTGTCAGGGCGCCTATAACGTCACCTTCCCCCTGGCGGCGAAAACCAAGGTGCGCGGCAGTAAGGCCCACGCCTTCTACCGCTGGGTCGATGAGACGACAAAGGGCGAAGCATCACCGCGCTGGAACTTCCACAAGCTCCTGATCGGTAAGGACGGCCGGTTGGAAAACTGGTTTGCCTCTAACAAGACGCCCGGCTCCAAAAGCGTGCGTGGGGCCATTGAGGCCGCTCTGGCCAAGCCTGCTCCGGCGGGCTGACCGCCTAGGCCCGGGCCAATTGCGCGCCGGCTTCGGCGGTGATCCATTCCAAAAAGCGCTGCACCTCCCGGCGCTGCAGATTGGTCTTCGTGGTCACCAGATCATAGCCGATATCGGTTTTCAGCCGCTCGGGGAACGGGCAGGCGAGAAGGCCGGCTTCCACCAGGTTCTGCAATACGGGCAGGCTGCCCAACACCACACCCTGGCCTGCGATGGCCGCCTGCACGGCCAGGTTATAGTCGGAGAACCGGAGCCCGGTATCTGACGGCTGAGGTGCCGCCCCCACTTCGGCGAGCCAGAGGTGCCAGTCCATCCAGCGCTTTGTGGCAACCGCCCAGGGCACCTCTGTGAGGTCCCAGTGGAGCAGAGTGGTGCGGGCCAGATCGTTGAGGGTCCTCACCCCGTTTTCCCCCTGCGTCAGCGCAGGGCTGCAGAAAATGCACAGCTCTTCATCAAACAGCCGGCGGCACACCAGGCCCGGCGGGGCGGGCGCGCCGAAGCGGATGGCGAGATCTGCCGCGCCATGGTCCAGATCGACGATCTTCAGGGATGAATCGATCAAGACATCCACACCTGTGTTCTGAGCGCGGAACCCCTCCAGCTTGGGCACGAGCCATGCGGTGGCAAACGAGGGCTCCACGG
>JANQOW010000146.1 GCA_028285595.1 Hyphomicrobiales bacterium | reverse complement strand
ACCCATCGTCATCCCGGAATTTTGCGCAAGCAAAATATCCGGGACCCAGAGCGGTGATCTCAGAGCGTGCGGGCCTGGGTTCCCGCGTTCGCGGGAATGACGGGGAGGGGTGCGGCAGCGTCGGAACACCCCTCGTCACCTCGGAATCTTGCGCAAGCAAAGTATCCGGGACCCAGAGCGTTGATCTCAGAGCGTGCGGTCCTGGGTTCCCGCGTTCGCGGGAATGACGGGGAGGGGGAGCGGCAGCGTCGGAGCACCCCTCGTCATCCCGGAATTTTGCGCCAGCAAAATATCCGGGACCCAGAGCAGTGTGCTCTGAGCAATCGGACAGCCCTAAACCAGCGGCCCCGCCGCTGCGCGCTGCGCATCCAGCCGGGGTGGGAGGCCGAAGAGGCGTTTGAATTCGCGGCTGAATTGGGAGCTTGATGCATAGCCCACCTCATAGGCGGCCGCACTGGCGCTCATGCCCTCCGATAGCATCAGAAGCCTCGCCCGGTGCAGCCGGATGGACTTCACATACTGCAAGGGCGTCATGGCCGTGATCGACTTGAAGCTCTCATGCAACGAGGTCTTGCTCATGCTCACAAGGCTCGCCATTTCCGCCGTCGTGTAGTTCGCACTGCAGTCATCCTGGATCATCTTCAGCAGATGGCCAATGCGATGATAATGGCTGTGGCGCTGGGCCGCCGCCCTCAGCAACGTGCCTTGGTGCCCCAACAGCACCCGGTAGAAAATCTCACGGGTGATCATGGGCCCCAAAATCTTGGCGTCGCGCTCATTATCGAACGTTGCCACAAGCCGGTTCAGCGTATCGCCCATGTCTTCATCAACCGGGGAAATGGCAATGGTTTCCGCCACCCGCGACGTGGGCATGGCCTCTTCATCGATGCGCATCTGGAGATCGGCAATGAGCGCCGGGTCGATGGTCAGCGCCAGGCCCAAGAACGGCTCATCGGCGGAGGCCGCAATAATCTCCGCTTCCATGGGGATCGGCACGGCGAAAACCACAAAGCTCGATGCCCCATATTCAAACGACTGGGTGCCGAAGTAGCCCCGCTTGGCGCCTTGCAGAATGAACACGACGCACGGGTCATAAACACACGGCGCGCGCGGGGTGGGGTCATCGCAGCGGAACATCTTGACCCCCGGCACCGGCGTTTCGGCCAAGCCCTGCTGCACCGTGTGCCGCTCCAGTTCGCCCGGCAAGCCGCCCAGATCGATGGCCCGCGACAGATCGCTGATCTGAACGGCCATTGCATCCGTAGAACGAATTGCGCCGTGTTGAATAGAAACGTTGGTCGTCATGGCTGTACTATGTGTGTAGTTGGCTGCCACGTTCAAAGCAATTCACCCAATCCTGGAGGATTAGGCAAGAATTCTGAACGATCTCGCGTTCTTATTTCCGCAGCCGCACCCATATAGTTGGGACGCCAGAAGACATGTTCAAGTGCCCGGGGTACGGCGGAACCGGGCCGCTGTTTTATTTTGAAGGCCTCCTTTGGCCTTGCCCCACAATTACAGGAAGGATGAAACCCATGCGATTTGATCTTACGGTCAACGGCAGCAAACGCACCGTTGATGTGGACCCTGACACGCCCTTGCTGTGGGCGTTGCGCGATGAATTGAATCTGACCGGAACCAAATTCGGCTGCGGCATTGCCGCCTGTGGCTCCTGCACGGTCTATCTGGACGGCGAGCCCACCCGCTCTTGCCAAACCATGGTGGAAGATGTGGGCGAGGCGAAAGTGACCACCATCGATGCACTTTCAGGCAAGCCGGCCGAAGCGGTGCAGGCCGCGTGGCGCGAACTCGATGTGCCGCAATGCGGCTACTGCCAGTCCGGCCAGATCATGGCCGCTGCCGCTCTGCTCAACGAAAACGCTAAGCCGTCCGATGAGGACATCAACGATGCCATGGACGGCAATGTGTGCCGTTGTGTGAGCTATCACCGTATCCGTAAGGCGATCCACAGGGCCGCCGAACTTATGGAGGCTTGATCTGATGAATTTCTTCGTTCCCCAAAACGTCTCCAAGCCCTCCCGCCGCGGCTTTCTGATTGCCGCCGGAGGCACCACCGCCGGTCTCATGATCGGCTCGAACCTGTCGCTCGGCACGGCTGAGGCGGCAAAGACCGCAGAAGGGGCGTTCAACCCCTTTGTGATTATCGCTCCGGACAGCACCGTGACCGTGCTCTCCAAGCACCTGGACAAGGGCCAGGGCGCGGCTACGGGTCTGGCCACGCTGGTGGCCGAAGAGCTCGACGCCTCCTGGGATCAGATGCACGTTGAGTTCGCACCGGCCAATGCCAAGCTCTACAACAACCTGCAATGGGGCCCCTATCAGGGCACGGGCGGGTCCAGCGCCATCGCAAACTCCTACACGCAGTATCGCTCCGCAGGCGCTGCGGCGAAGGAAATGCTGGTGGCAGCGGCGGCCAAGGCCTGGGGCGTTCCGGCCGGCGAGATCAAAGTTGAGATGGGCAAGATCAGCCACAGCTCCGGCAAATCCGGCACGTTCGGCGAATTTGCAGCGGCCGCATCGGCCATGCCGGTTCCGGAGAAGCCCGCGCTCAAATCGCCTGATCAGTTTGCCTATATCGGCAAATCGTTCCCGCGGCTCGATGTGAAGGGCAAGACGGAAGGTGCACCGATCTTTGCGCTCGATGTGAAGCGTGAGAACATGTTGGTGGCCACCATTGCCCGCTCGCCGAAGTTCGGCGGCACGGTGAAATCGTTCGATGCCACCGAGGCCAAGAAGGTGAACGGGGTGGTGGATGTGATCCAGATCCCGGCCGGTATTGCCGTGGTTGCAAAGTCCACCTGGCCGGCGCTGAAGGGCCGCGAGGCGCTGACCATAGAGTGGGATTTCTCCAAGGCGGAAACCCGCTCGTCCGATCAGCTGTTTGAGGAGTACCGCGAGCTGGCCGGCAAGCCGGGCAAGGTGTTCCGGTCTACAGGCGATGCCGAAGCCGCCCTTGCCAAGGCGGACAAAGTGGTTGAGGGCGACTTTGAGTTCCCGTTCCTCGCCCACGCGCCCATGGAGCCCCATGATGTGGTGATCGAGTTCGACGGTAAGACGGCCGACATCTGGACCGGCTCGCAATTGCAGACCGTGGACCAGTATGTGACGTCCAAGACGTTGGGCATCGAGCTGCCCAATGTGAACATCCACACGGTTTGGGCCGGTGGTTCGTTCGGCCGCCGGGCGATCTATGACAGTCACATTGTGGGTGAGGCCGCGCAATTGGCCAAAGCCTGGGGCAAGAAGCAGCCTCTGAAGATCGTGTGGTCCCGCGAGGATGACATTAAGGGCGGCTACTACCGGCCCATGTATGTGCACCGGGTGAAGGCGGGTCTGGATGCGGACGGCAACGTGATTGCCTGGCACCACCGGATTGTGGGTCAGTCGATCCTCACCGGCACCCCGTTTGAAGCGCTGCTGGTGAAGGACGGGATTGACCATTCGTCTGTAGAGGGCGTGACCAACATTGCCTACGACATCCCCAACATGCATGGCGAGTTGCATACGGTGAAAGTGGGTGTGCCCGTCCTGTGGTGGCGCGCTGTTGGCCACACCCACACGGCCTTTGTGGTGGAAACCATGATCGACGATCTGGCCAAGGCGGCCGGGAAGGATCCGGTGGAATTCCGTATGGGCCTTTTGAAGAAGAAGCCCCGCCACATGGGCGCCTTGAAGCTGGCCGCTGAGAAGGCCGGTTGGGGCTCTGATGCTCCCGAAGGCCGTTTCCGCGGCGTGGCCGTGCATGAGAGCTTCTCATCCTATGTGGCGGAGATCGCTGAGATCTCTACCAGCGAAGACGGGGAGTATAAGGTGGAGAGAGTGGTGTGTGCGGTGGATTGCGGGGTTGCGGTAAACCCGGACAATATCGCCGCTCAGATGGAAGGGGGCCTCGGCTACGGCCTCGGCCACGCCATGCGAAACGAGATTACCCTCACCGACGGTGAGGTGGATCAGGCCAACTTTGACACCTATGAACCCATGCGCATCAGCGACATGCCCAATGTGGAGACCTATATCGTGCCTTCCACGGAAGCGCCCACGGGCGTGGGCGAGCCGGGCACCCCGCCGGTTGCTCCGGCAGTGTCAAACGCCATCTTCGCGGCCACCGGCACCCGCTGGCGCCGGCTGCCGTTCACCAAGAACGAGGGGACCGGAAGTTAGGTTTCTCCCGGTCTTCATGGGCTGTCGCCCCGCGGGTCAGTTCGTCATCCCCGCGAACGCGGGGACCCAGGGGCGGCAGGCTTCTCAAGTTCAGCCCTGGGCCCCGGATATTTTGCTTTCGAAAAATTCCGGGGTGACGGGGGTGAGTTGCACCGCGTGTTGCGCTAAGCTCTCCCCATGGATCAGCCAACCGCCATAGCCGAAAAACTGGAAGCCGACTGGTGGGCGCCGCGTGCGCGCTATGAAGCACTTCGCGGGGCGTTGGCCCCACATGGGCTTGAGGAGGCCTACGCCGCTCAAGCCGTTCTGCAGGCAAGGTTCACCGCCCGCCGGGGCCAGGTGGCGGGGCGCAAAATCGCGCTCTCGTCTAAAGCCATGCAGCAGATGGTGGGCATTGACCAGCCGGTTGCCGGCGCCTTCTTCGCCGGCGATGTGCACACCTCGCCGGCCAGCATCGATCTGGCCGACTTTCGCCGGCTGGGCATCGAGTTCGAGCTGGCCCTTGAACTTTCTGAGCCCGTCACGTCTGGCGATGGCCCGTTCACGGCCGAAAGCGTCCGCCCCCTCATCGCCTCGGTGCGCCCGGCGTTTGAGCTGATCGAGGATAAGGACGCCGACTATTCAGATCTGGATGTGCTGACCCTGGTGGCCGACAATGCCTGGTGCGGCGGCGTGGTGCTGGGAGAAGAGATTGCCGGCTGGCGCGAGCTGGACCTGGGGGACATTGCCTCCGTGGTGCATCAGGACGGGGTGGAGCCGGAGGCCGCCAATACCGGGGCGGCCGACCCGCTGGGCTCCTTTGCCTGGGTGCTGAACCACTTCTCCACGCGCGGTGAAACGCTTCAGAAGGGCGAGCATATTATCACCGGGTCAGCCGTCCGGACGCGCTTTCCCAAGGCCGGAGACTGGCTGGCGTACGAGGTGGCCGGCAGCCGGGTTGAAATTGCGCTGGTCTAGACCCAAGCGGTTCACTCAACCTGCAGTGATCTGACATACTCCACCAGGAACTGGATGATCGTCTCTGTTGAGGCGTCCGGCGCTATGCCGTCGTGGCGCATGCGGAAATAAGTGCCCCACACCGGCATGGCGCCCTTCCTGTGGGCTCTGAGTTCTTCGCGCCCATCGATCACTCGGCGCACATAGTCTTCCGGGAACCCGCCGCTGCGTTGGGTCAGCGTGGAGAGGGGTTTGAGCTCGGCCTCAAGCGACTTGGCGGACGGGCCATCGCCGTTGCCGGTCAGCCCATGACACGACGCGCAATTGGCCTCAAACAGGGCGCGCCCATCGAAATCCTTCTTGTCGGCCGCCGCTGCCGGCAGGGCTATGGAGAGGGCCATGGCCCCTGCCAGCACACACGTCCGAACCCGATCGCTTTGTCTCATTTCTGCAATCTCCTTGCGGACACCGTTCAGCCTGTTACGCTGGCCTGACGGATGGCTTTATACTGGCCGGTACAAATGATTACGAGAGGCATCCTTCGTTATGACGAGCAAAGATGTGCAGTCCTTTATGGACCTGATGACGCCCATATTCGCAACGATTTCCCAGAACCACATTGACGCAGACCTGGAAGCTGAACTGAACCGGGCCTATCCGGCCTCAAGCGAAACGGTGCGCACCATTGAAGCGGCCTGTCATGCGGGGATTGATGCGGGCTGGATGTGCAGCCAAGGCGGCGAGGGCCGGCGCTTCGGGCGGGTGTTGGAGCCGGTATCGGAGACGCAAAACCTGAGCGTGGATGTGGTAGACCTGACCGACATTGTCGGCCCCCACCACCGGCACCCGACCGGTGAGGTGTGTCTGGTGATGCCCGTTTCTGAAGGAGCGAAGTTTGACGGTCATGGGGCAGGGTGGTGCGTGAACGCCCCGGGATCGGCCCATCATCCCACTGTCACGGACGGCAGAGCCCTTGTGCTCTACCTGCTGCCGGAGGGCGCGATCGAGTTCACCTAGAGCTGGCGTTGGCGCCGGTTTGACCGCATGATCCGGCCAGCATGGACCCTGCTGGAGGAAGATCATGGCAAACATCATCACCTTGTCTGAGGCCGAGAAGGCTTCGAAGTTTTGGCCCGATATGAAGGTCTGGCACTGCGTCTTGGCGGCCGGCGACAAACAGGAGCTGATCTGGGCCAAGTTTGAGCCGGATGGAAACTATCCCATGCACTCGCACCCTTATGAGCAAACCAGCGTGGTGATCCAGGGTCGCCTGCGGCTGACCGTGGGCGATGAGGTCCGCGACGTGGGGCCGGGCGATATGTGGTTCGCGCCCGCCGGAGTTCCGCATGGCGGGGAGATCTTGGGCGACGAGCCGCTGATCTTCATCGATGTCTATTCCCCGCCCAGCGGTGGAGGCGATGAGCAGATTACATTCTACTGAAGGTGTGTGTTCGGCCGGGATGGTCGCGGGCGCCTCAGAAAACGTTTGCAACCGATCTTCCGCTCCGGTTACCAAGTCACAGAACCGTTTAATCCGTATGCTGTGTTCATAGGGCGGTGCAGGGGGAAGTGGTGAAAGGACAGCGAAATGCGAAGTGAATTTGCAGGTTTTACCCCGCGTTCCTCGGGACTGTGGGCGACGACAATGTTTGCGCTCTTGCTTTTGTGCCTCTCCGACCCCGCCATGGCGCATTCAGGTGAGGGCCATTCAGGCGGCTTTGTCAGCGGATTCTTACATCCGATTTTCGGCTGGGACCATGTTGTTGCCATGGTGGCTGTGGGCCTTTGGGGGGCCGTTCTGGGCAGCCCGGCGATCTGGATCCTGCCAATCGTCTTCCCCCTCGTCATGGCGATCGGGGCCGCTTTGGGCATCGCGGGCGTACCCATTCCCTTCATCGAGGTCGGCATAGCGCTCTCAGGCCTTGTGCTCGGTTTGCTCGTGGCGTTCCTGATTAAAGCGCCTATGGTGGCCGCTGCCGTGCTTGTGGGGGCATTCGCGATCTTCCACGGCCATGCACACGGAACCGAACTTCCCAATGCGGTCAGCGCCTACACCTATGGTGTCGGCTTCGTCATCGCCACCGGGCTGCTCCATGCGGCAGGCATCCTCCTGGGCACGCTTATGGGATCGGAATTCGGGCGATATGTGGTCCGTGGAAGCGGGGCCCTCATCGCGCTTGTGGGAGCCGCGTTCCTCATGGGGTTCGCCTGAAACAGGCGGTAAGTGCGCATGAGCAGCAGGTGGTATTGCACCCTTACCGGCAGCATCCTGATCCTTTTGGTGTGCATCGTTCCTGCGAGCGCGCATTCATTCAAGGATGACGGCGGCTTCTACGAGCTCTTTGTGGAGGGCAACAAGGCGGTCTTTCTCGATTTGCGGGTGGCCATCAGCGTGTTGGCCGCCGGTCTGTTGGTTGCGTTGTGGACCGCCGAGGGCCTGATCAAGGCCTGGCCGTTCTTTCTGGCTGGCAATCTCGCAGGCGTTCTGCTGTGCGCCGTCGGGATGCCGGATCCCAGCTTCGTTCTCTACGGGCTGACGCTCTTGGCAGGGCTGGGAGCTGCCGCCGCCCTTTCGCTGCCGGCCTTGTGGATGAGAGGCTTGGCCTTCGTCATGGGCGCGGTGCCGGTCATTGCCATCCTGTTCGATCACACCCTTGGCGATGTGCCGATCGGCTTCATAATTGGCTTGGTGTTCGGGCTCAACCTGGTGTTGGCCACAGCGGCCGGACTTGTCTCCGTGTCGTTTGAGCATCTGCCTTATGGCTGGGTGCGTATTGCCTGGCGTGCCATCGCGGCGTGGCTTGTGGCCATCACCATCATGATCCTCGCTGTAGAACTCGCTCTGCCGAAAGCCGGTTGAGGAGAGCCCTTCGCTCTCACAGGCTGTCCAGTCGGGCGCGCTCCAGAGTGGCGTTGATGTGGCCCTCGCCTTCGACCCTTTGGCCCCGATGCGCTTCGATTGCATCTTCAGGGTGATCTGACAGAAGCAGCTCGATCAGCGCTTCATGGGTTGCGGTGGATTTGACCCGGCGGTCGTCGGGCAGCAGCCTGGAAGCGACGAAGTGGCCCCGCCGGATCTTGTCTCTGAAGCGGATGCCGGTCTCCACCAAGTGCCGGTTTCCGGACAACGTCATGATCCCCTGGTGGAAGGCTTCGTCAGCCTCCTGCCATTCATCGGGATCCCCACTCTTCAGCGCCGCGTTCATGGCATGCGTGGCTTCGATCAAAGGTGACAGCATCTTCTCCGTCGGGCGCTGTGCGGCGATCAATTCCACCGCGGCCACCTCAAGCGCGGTGAGCAGCACAAGCACCTCGCGGATGTCGGTTCGGGTTATGGGAACCACGCGGACCCCGCGCCTCGGCAACATCTCCACGAGACCCTCAGCCTCCAGCAAGAGAAGGGCTTCGCGGACCGGCGTGCGGCTCATGCCGAGGCGCTCGGCTTCCAGTCCGTCATCAATCAGGGCGCCGGGGCCAAAGCCGTCCGTCAGGATGCGCTTGCGCAGATCCTCGTAGGCAATCTCTTTGCGCGAGCGCCCGTCTCGTTTGTCCGCGAGGACTTGGTCTACGGCTGCGGCTGCATTCGCCATCGTCAGGTCCCACTTTGTCCTTGCCGTGCGAGCAGTTTTTGCGCCCTCAGCACGATGGGTAAATCGATCATCCTCCCGTCCAGCGAAACGGCACCAAGCCCGGATTTTTCTCCCTCTTCGGCTGCGGCGACCACCTGCTTGGCCCAGGTGAGCTCTTCTTCAGTCGGTGAGAACACCGTGTTGAGCACCGTAACCTGCTTTGGGTGCACCGCAAAGCCGCCCACCGATCCAAGCGCCCGGCCCCGGCGGGCAGCACTTTCGAACGCCTCAAGATCGTTGAGATTGGCAAGGGTTTCCGGCACCACCATGGGAACCTTGCCGGCGGCCCGCGCCGCATGGGCGACGGACAACGCCGTCATGGTGAGCAGCTCGCGGTCCTCTGCGGTTTCCATATCGGCGAGATAGTCTTCCACCCCGAAGGTGAGTGCGACAACCCGTTGTGCGGCCGCCGCGATCTCAGGGGCGGCCACAACTCCGCTTGCAAACTCGATGAGCGGCACGATGCCCACGCTGCCCGGCTCTAGACCCCGTTCGGCCTCCAGCTCCGCCATCACTCCGTCCACCGCGGTGATCTGAACCGCCGAGGAGCAACCAGGCAGGACAATCGCTTTGACGCCGGGCCGCACGGCTTTTTCAAGATCGGCGAGGGCGGTGCGCCAAAGCATGTTGACGCGGACCAAAACGTCCTGGCCCTCAGCAGCGAGCCGTTCGATGGCCGCGGGCAGAGCCTCGCGCGCCTCAGCCTTGCGTTCAGCCACGATGCTGGCCTCAAGGTCGAGCACAATGGCATCGGCCCCGCGTTCGGCTGCCTTGGCCAGAAAGCGCTCTTCAAGAACCGGCACGAACAGGACGGAGCGCCACATCAGACGATCCCCGCGTCGCGCAGCTTGCCGCAGTCTTCCTCAGCATAGCCAAGAAGGCTCAAGATCTCGTCGGTGTGTTCACCCAGCTTAGGTGCCGGCGTCCTCACCGCACCGGGGGTCTCGCTGAAGCGCGGATAGATGCCGTGCAACGGGATGGTGCCGTGATCCTCATCCGGATAGTCCTCCACCACCCCGCGCCCGCGAATAAACTCATGGTCAATCAGATCCGACGGATCGCAGATGGGCCCGACCGTCACCGCTGCGGCTTCAAAATGGGCGAGGTTTTCCTCCAACGACCGCTCTGCGATGAAATCGGCGACGATCACGTCCAGCTCATCATTGTTCTGGATGCGGGCATGGGGTGTCAAAAACCGTTCATCCTCGATGAGCTCCGGCCGGCCGATGGCCTTGGCCACCTTCTCCCACATGGACTGCATGGAAGCCGAGAGCGCAAGGTGTTTGCCGTCGGCGCACACATAGACATTGCGCGGTGCGGCCACCTTGGTGCGGTTGCCTTCCCGGACGGGTACCTTGCCGGTGGTTTTGTAGTGCGCAACCCAGGGGCCGATGACGCTGAACAAGGGCTCAAACAGGGAGAGATCGATCACTTGGCCCCGCGCCTGACCCTTCTCCCGCGCCAACAAGGCCGTGCTCACGGCGCCGAAGCCGGCGGTTCCGGCCACCATGTCCGCCAAGGCGAGCGGTGGTAACAGTGGCGGGGTGTCCTCAAACCCGGTCATCGCGGCGAGGCCGGACATGCCCTCGATCAACGTGCCGAAGCCAGGCTTGTTCTTGTAAGGTCCGGTTTGTCCCCAGCCGGAAACGCGCACGATGATCAGATCAGGACATTTCTCCAAGAGCACGTCAGGCCCCATACCCCATTTCTCCAAGGTGCCGGGGACGAAGTTCTCCACCAGCACATCGGATTTTGCCAGCAATTGGTCGAGGAGCTCTGCGCCTTCTTCGCTTCGGAAGTTCAGCGTGAAGCTTTTCTTGGAGCGGCAATATTCTTTCCACCACACTCCTTCATCACCGAACCGGCGCAGATCATCGCCGACGCCGGGGCGCTCGACCTTGATGACCTCCGCACCGAAGTCCGCGAGCAAGTGGGTGAGCATGTTCCCCGCTGCCAGCCGTGTCATATCCACAATCCGGACGCCATGCAAAGGGCCAATCATTTCGGGTCGGTACTGACTGGTTTGCATCTGAGGGCGATCTCCTTTTCGCGACGTGAAGGACAGCGGCGGGGAACAGCAGGGAGTTACTGCGCTATCATTTTGGTGTACCAAGGCTCAAGCTTTGGAAACTTCGCAACAACCTCTTTGGCTTTTGCGCGGAAGGGTGCTTGGTCGATCTCGACAATCTCCACACCCAGATCCTTGATCTTTGCCAGCACCTTCTCACGATTCGCCTTGTACTCGTCATTGAACTGTTTTGAAGCCGCGTCGGCAGCCTTGTTGATGGCGGCTTTCAGGTTGTCCGGCATGGCATCAAACTTCTGGGCGTTGAAGACGAAGGTCCAGCCGTTTGCCATATGCGAGGTCATGATCATGTACTTCTGCACTTCATGCAGTTTTTGCGAGATGATGACCGGGGCCGGGTTTTCCTGAGCTTCGATGACGCCCTGTTGCAGCGAGGTGAACACTTCCGACCAGGCCATCGGGGTCGGGCTTGCGCCGAAGGCTTTCCAGGTTTCCAGACGTTCCGGGATCGGCGTGACCCGGATCTTCAGACCGGCCAGGTCTTCGATGGAGTTGATCTTGCGGTTGGAGGTGAGCTCGCGGGTGCCGCGAAACATGTGACCCACCACGCGAAAGTTCGCCTCCTTGGCAAGCATGTCTTTGATCTCCATGCCGGCTTTTCCGTTCCAGACCTCAAAGTAATGATCAGCGTCCCGGAACAGGTAAGGCATGCTTTCGATCCCGGCCAGGGCGTGGAACTTCGACATGCGGCCGAGCGTGTCCACTGCCATGCTGATGGTGCCTTGCTGAATGCCTTCCAACACTTCCTTGCCTTTGCCGAGCTGGCTGTTCGGGAAAATCCGCACGTTCAACTCGCCGCCGGATTCCGCCTTAGCCACTTTTGCGAAGGTTTCTGCGGCCCGGTGAACGGCATCCTCGGTGTTGGCCACGTGGGCCAGAGTGAGTTTCGTTTCCGCGTGGGCGGCAACGCTTGAAAAGGCAAACGCGGCAACGCCAAGGCCCATGAGGGTTTTGGTGAGAGTTTTCATCAGGGTTTCCTCCGTTTTCATTTGTAATCTCTCCGGTGTTTGAGACGTCTAGAGCAAGCCGGGCAGGAACAGGACAACGGCCGGCACGTAGGTGATGATGATCAGCACGATCACCATGGCGATGAGGAAGGGGGCTGAGGCCACTGCCGCTTTGTCCATGGGCACATCGCCGATCTTTGATGCGAGGCTGAGCACAATTCCGATGGGCGGCGTGATGAGACCGATCAGGCTGTTGAAGACGATGATGATGCCGAAATGGATCAGATCGATGCCAAGCGGCGGCAGAACCGGGAGCAGAACAGGCAACAGGATCAGCAACGTTGCCTTCGGCTCCATGAACATGCCGACGAACAGGAACAAGAGGTTGAGCAGCAGCAGGATAACGTACTTGTTCTCGGAAATTGCCAGGATGCCCGCCGCGATCGTTTGCGGCACTTCCAGTATGGTGAGCACCCAGGCGAAGATGAGCGCGCAGGCGGCGATGGACATCATTGTGCCGACCTTCACCACGGCCGATTCCATGACCCGCACCACGGCGGAAAAGGAGAGTTCCCGGTAAATGGCAAGGCCCACCAGCAGGGTGTAAACGACCGCCACGCCCGCGGCCTCGGTGACCGAGAAGATGCCGCTGAGAAGCCCGCCGATGATTAGGAAGGGGAGAGCTGCTGCGAAGACGCTTTCTTTGAAGGCGGCGAAAATCTCCGCAAGATTGGCGCGCGGGTGCTTAGGGTACCCGCGCTTTTTGGAAATGTGATAGCTGGTTGCCATCAGCGCGAGGCCAAGCATCAGCCCTGGAATGTAACCGGCCAGAAACAGCTTGGTGATGGAGACGTTGGCGATCACGCCATAGAGAATGAGGCCAATGCTGGGCGGGATGATGGGTCCGCAGCACGAGGAGGTGGCGGTGAGCGCGACCGAGAAACTCGCATCATATCCTTCCTTTTTCATGGCCGGGATCATGATGGAGCCGATCGAGGCCGTATCTGCCGTGGAGGAACCGGAGATGCCGCCGAAGAACATGGAGCTCACCACGTTCACCTGAGCAAGTCCGCCGGAGACGTGACCGACCAGCGCGTTCGACATGCGGATGATGCGCTTGGTGATGCCGGAGGTGTTCATCAGTTCGCCCACCAGCAGGAAGAAGGGAATGGCCATGAACGAGAAGGAATCGATGCCGGAGATGAAGCGCTGCGGCACGATGGTGAGGGGGATCGGCAGGTCCAGGAAAAACAGAGCCACGAGCGCGGCTGAACCCATGCAGAACGGCAAGGGCAGTCCAATGCACAAGGTGAGCACCAGAACGCCTATGAGGAGCGTAAGCGCCATCAGAAGAACCCGCGCTCGCCCTTGAGGATGAGTTCGGTAACGAAGGCCAGCATGCCAACGCCGGCGATGGGCACGCACAGATAAACGTAAAACGCCGGAATGTTCAGCCCGGTGACGGTCTGGTTGATGTTGGCAAGCGCATGCTGGGCGCCGTAGACCGCAAGCACTGATGCGAACGCCAGCACAAAGCCGAACCGCATCCAGGCCAGTACCGGTTGGGCCCCGAGGGGGAACTGGCGGGCGACGAAATCCACATAGATGTTCTGCTGCCGGCGGATGCCCACGGCGAGGCCGAGGGTCACGATCCAGATCATGGAATAGCGCGCCAGGGCTTCTGACCAAAAGGTCGGGGCGTTGAACACATAGCGGGCGACAACTTCGTAGAAGACGGCGGCGGTCATCACGATGAACAACACGACGCCAAAGGCGATGAAGGCCCGTTCAATCCAATCACACAGGCGATAAAACCCCGCCAGTTTCATCCCGCTCTCCCGTTAATATTCTTTGTGATATATCAAAAAGAATATCAAAGAGTCAAATGGGGGCGGCGCTTGTCGTTGCGGACGTCGCCCTCCGATCAGGACGGAGCTTTTTGCGGTGCTTGTGGAACGCGCCAGGCGCGGACCAGTCGGGCAAATGTCATTGCGTGGGTGACCAGAAGCACAGGGACGAGGAATGTGGGGATGTACCAAGCCGCGCCCATGTGGGGGATGGCCTCCGCCTGGCGCAGTGCATTCGCCAGATCAACCAGGCCCACACCATGGGCAATGATGACGAGTGGCACCATAAGCGCCCAGCGATAGCGCACCGCCACCAACGCCAAAAGGGCAAGCAGACCAGTGGTCAAGTCGCCATAGGCGGCCGCGCCGGCAAAGCTTGAGGGCATGGAGGGGGCCACGACGCCGGGCACAACGAACACCAAGCCTATATGGCGGAAGGCATGCGGGACCGTCAGCCAAAAAAGGGCGTCAGGCAGGGATTTCTGGTCCAGCCACGGGCGGACGATCCACGCGGCCAGTAATGAGGTAACGAGAAGACTGAGCGCGAATTGTGCGCCAAAAACCTGTTCGATGGTCATGGGAGGGCTCCTGGGTGTGAGAGGGCAGCGCGCTAGGACGAAGGCCCGGACCTGGGGCACTGGATCTCGGCCAAGCGTGCTTCCAGTTCCTCGACCCTGCGGGTGAGGGCTTCGGTTGGGTCATCGTGGAGCGTATCGTCGATGGCACGAAGCCAGTGACCGAGGCCGTTCCAAATGTCTTTAGTGCTCATGGGGTGGTTCCTTTCGTTAGGTGGAGAAAAAGAGTGTATATGCACGTAGTTTGGCAAAACTCATTTCGACTGAATGCCCTTCACAAGCGTGTTGAGATCAGTGATGAGCTCTGGAAGCTTTCCCGCGCCCATCTTGGAAACGACGCTCAATTGAGCTTCGCGCCAGAGCGGTGTGGCTTGTTGTACCAGCGCATGACCTGCTTCGGTGAGCGACACAAGCCTCACACGTTCATCGCTCTCGCGCCCGATGGACAGCCAGCCCTTTTTCACCAAGGGCTGCACATTTCGGCTTGCGGTGGTGCGGTCCATCACCAGCAATTCCGCCAGCTTGGTAAGCGGCATCTCCCCTCTGCGGGCAAGGATCGCCAAGAGCGTGAACTGGGTGGCCTTGATCCCGCTGGGCCTCAGCGCCGCATCATAGTGCTGCGAGATGACCCGTGTGGCCTGGCGCAGGTTCGCGTGGGCACACAGATCCAAGCCGGGCTCCAGCAAATCGTTTGAACTATGATCGTCTTTGTTCATAATATGTGTATATGCACCTAAATTTCCAAAATGTCAACATCCGACGACCAGATCACCACATATGGTTCGGGCTTTGCTTCAAGATTGGGGGCATCTTCCCAGCGGACCGCTCGACTGCTGAAAACTCCAATGCAACGTCAATTGGTCTTCAGATAGGCGCATGCGCATCAGATAGTCACGCACGCCGTCTTCGCCGCATTGAGCGGTGGCGCCGGTAAAGAAGCCGCCATCGCGCCTTTGCACAGGGAACCAGCGAAGGCGGCACCAGAAAAGGCCCTGTCTCAGTCCGCCCGCATTGATCTGAAAAGGTTCGGCCAGGACCGTTCCACCTTCCTTGATCGGCGCGCGCGCGCATTGCTGCGCTGTGCCCCAGGTTCCATAGAACACCTTACGCTCATCGGCGGCGGCCGGCACAGTGAACACAGCAATCACAAGCACAGAGATCGGCACAGCGAAGCGCAGCACCGTCACTCCGCCAACACCCGCGTGGTCGGGAAAATGATCTCTACAACGGTGCCGATCTTCGGCTCGCTGGAAATCTGGAAGCTGGCGCGGTTGGCTTCGGCCAAAGCCTTGGTGAGGGGGAGGCCCAGACCGGTGCCCAAGATGCCGTCGCCCGCCACGGACTGCACCTGGCGGAAGGGTTCCATGGCTCTCTCGAGCTCCGGCTCGCTCATGCCGCGGCCCGTGTCTTTGACCTTGAGGGAAATGTTGCCGCTCTTTTCCAACCGGGCTGAGACGATCACCTGGCCGCCCCCGTCGGTAAACTTGATTGCGTTGGAGAGCAGGTTGAGCACGATCTGGCGCATGGAGCGCTGGTCCGCCACCACATTCGGCAGGCTCTCCTGAACAGAGGTGCGCACGATGACACGCGCTTCTTTGGCGCTGTCAGCCAGAAGCTTGACACATTGCGTTACCACATCGCCCAGGTCCACGCTGGCAAAGTTGAGCTCCAGCTTGCCGGCCTCCACTTTTGAGAGGTCCAGGAGATCGTTGATCAGCGAAAGCAGGTGTTCCCCGCTGGAGTGAATGTCGTTGACGTAGCCGGAGTACTTGTCGTTCTCAATGGCGCCGAACCGCCGGGCCTTCATGACCTCAGAGAAGCCGAGGATGGCGTTGAGCGGCGTGCGGATCTCATGGCTGATATTGGCCAGGAACTCCGACTTCTGCGCACTGGCCCGCTCGGCGGCCTCACGCGCTTGCACCAGCTCGGTTTCGGTCTTTTTCCAACTGGTCATGTCGCGCAAAACCGCGCAATACCTGGACACATGACCGTCGTCATCGCTGCCGGTGCCGAGGCGCCCCAACGTGAGGAAGAGCGGAATTTCGCCGCCATTCTTTTCGATGCCCGTCACCTCGCGCCCATCATTCAGCACTGAAGCAATGCCGCTGTCGGAGACGGCGGCCATGTAGCGCTCCAAGGTGTCGCGGCTGTCGCGGGTGAGGAACTCTGCCAGAGGCCGGCCGGTCACCTCGTTGCTGTCAAGCCCGAACATGGCTTCCGCACTTGCGTTCAGGGACAAGACGCTGCCTTCTTCATCCAAGGTCAGGATGCCGTCCGTTGCCGTGTTGAGCATCGCCAAAAGGTCAGCATTGGACGGTCCGCCCACGGTCACCTGGCCGCCGGCAATCTCGTCGCGCACCAGGCGCACCACATTCTCCGGCAGGCCGAGCTCGCTGGTTTCTTCTGCCGCTTCTTCCTGCTGCGCGGCCGGCTCCAAGCTCACTTGCACCGCGGCCCCGTCCGGCCATTGAATGGTTTTCGCCTGAGCGGAAATTTTGATGGCGCCGGACTGATAAGGCGCTTCCGTGAATGTGACCGGATGGCCACCGGGCTGCATGAGATCATAGCTGTAGGCACCGAACAGCCCATCCATGGTCTCCAGGGCCAAGGCGTCTTGCGGGCGCTCAAAGCCCATCAGGGTGGCCGCATAGGGGTTCAGATAAAGCAGCTCGCCCCCCCGGTGCACCACGATGGCATCCGGCAGCCCGTCCATAATCGATTCCACCGCATCAAGTGCAGCCCCAAGCACGGCAGCCCCGGTCTCGTCATCATCGGGTTCGTCTTGGGCGGGTTCATCAAATTCGGGCTCAGGCTCGCTTTCGCCGTCAGCTTTTTCGTCCGGTCCCTCAGAGATGGTGACGCTTGGGAAGCTGACGGTGATGTCCGGCATGGCGCCGTCGCGTTTCGCGTTCGGGTCCGGCATTGGCGGTTCAGGCGTCTCGCGGGCGAGCTTCTCGCCAAGCTCGGTAAAGGCCTGCTGTTCTTCCGGGCTGAGCGGCTCAGCCGCGTCTTCAGCAGGCTCTTCGATATCGACCGCAATGGGCTCGGCCTGCTCAGGTTCTTCGTTTGGCTCCACTTCAGAGTGGCGCAGGATGACAACAGGCTCTTCCTCCGGGTCCCCAGGCGCTTGTTCTGAGCTCGGGGCAGGGGTGTCGTCTTCCGCGGCCGGCGGCGCCTCAGGCCGGGCCGCCCCAACGGGCTCAGGCACGCCGCTCAGCTGCGAGCCGATGCCGCGATAGCCTGTGAATGTGCCGTCGGCGGCAAACAGGGGCATGGCCGATAGGGTGAGCCGCCGCGCGCCATCGGCGGCGCGGCCGGTGTGCCAGACGATCTGCGCTTTCCAGGCCCGCTTGTGGTCCAGGTAATATCCAATGAGGGGATCGGGATCCACCAGATGGGTATCACTGACATCGCCCCAGAGCTGGTTCAGGACGGCGTCTGCTTTGACCCCCGTGGCGTCTTCAAAGCCGTCTGAAAGTTCTACAAACACATAGTGGGCGTCGAGTTCCCAGGTAAAGTCGGCGGCTGAGGCGATGAACTCCGAGAGGCTTTCGGCACGCTCGTGCAGGTGACGTTCCAAGGTGCGCCGGTCGGTGACGTCGTCGAGCATCAGGTAGATGTTGCGTCCGGTGCTCTCGCCGATGGTTTGCGCAAACAGCCTGAGATCGCGCCGGCCATAGCGGCAGTCCACATGGCCGAGCTTGCTGAAGGTGCCTGTGGTCAAGGCGCCTTGGATGACCTGCTGTGCCAGGTCGCGGTCTGCCAGTATGGCACCCAAATCGGCCTGATCGGCAATATCGAAGAGATCTTCTGCAGCCGGGTTGGCGCTCACCACGGTTCCGGATGGGCTAAAGGTCAAAATGGCCAGGGGCAGGGTGGACACAATAAGGTCTGCCTGAGTGCGCGCCTCTGTCGATCCCTCACCGCTCTTGCCCACAACCAGTACGCCAGGGCGTCCATCGGGCAACTGCCGCTCATAGCACGTGCAGCTCAAACCGGCATTGGACCCCGCTGAGGGGAACATCAGATAGTCTGCCAACGACCCCTTCGGCTGAAGCTGGCCGGCCAGCTCCATTATACGGGTGACACCGGGCTCGGTGCGGCTGAAGCGCCGGTCGATCAGGTCAAAGAGGCTTTCGGCATGAAAGAATTCCAACCCGGCCTCATTGGACCAGACCACGCGTTGGCGGCCCGCATCCCACAGCCAGCAGGGTTCTTTCATATCTTTAAGATCGTCAAGTGCAGGCACACCTGGTGCATTTGCGCTCACGTCCACAACCCTCTCATCCACGCAATGCGCCGCCCCGCACGCTGCTCTTGGTCCGTCACTGGCCTCGGTTGAGAAAATCTTAGCCGGAGGCGCCTCCCGAAAGCGCCCAGCTTACCGCATGTGTGCCATTATAGATCAGGTCCCGCGGCCGCGTCCACTGCCCGATGCAGCAGGAGCCTCTAAAAAAGCAGACTTATGTTGCAATGCAATATTTTTGTTGCAATGCAACATAAGAGGCCCTATATAGGCTCAAGAACGTTATAGAGCTGCCGCGCGATGTGGTGGTTTTACCAAAAGAGAACATGAGGTTTGAGACCATGACGAAGACCGATTTGAAGGCCCAGGCCAAGGAGGCTGTTGCAGCCACCAAGACGATGACGGACAAGGGCTTGGAAAAGGCGCAAGCTGCTGCTGATGACACCGCGAAGCTGGCTTCTAAGTCCACCAAGGTTTTTGAAGACACCGCGACCATCCTGCAGACGGGCGCTGCGGATTGGCAGCTTAAGGTCTTTGAGATGACCAAAGCCAATCTGGACGCCAATTTTGCGTTTGCTCAGGAGCTTTTGGGCGCGAATACGCCTGTTGAGGCATTTGCCATGCAAAAGCGCTTTGCCGAAGACCGCGTGGCTGCATTGCAGGCGCAAACCGCGCAACTGGGCGCGCTCGCGTCCAAGGTTGCAGAAGACGTGGTGAAACCGGCGCAAGACGGCTTCATTAAGTCTTTTGACGAAGCCAAGAAAGCGTTCGCGGCTTAAGAGAGATCCTCAGGGGTGGGGGCAGCCGATTGCCCGCTGGCGCGTACTGCTGGCGGGCAATTTTTTTACGTCCTGTGGGCTCAACGTTTGCTTGAAATCCTGATATAATCCGCATAGTGTCCGACCGCGTTTTTTAAGACGCGCGGCAAATGTGCAGCTGTAGCTCAGTTGGTTAGAGCGCCTGATTGTGGATCAGGAGGTCGGTGGTTCAATTCCTCCCAGCTGTACCACTCTTTCTCTCATATATTTCAATGATTTATGCGCATTTTCGCCCGGGCGCATCAAGATTGATTGTGTTCGCCGGCTGCGTTTCGCGGCGTAGCTGCTGGCCAAGAACTTTCTTTTGCTCCTGATCGGATTTTTGTTAAATGCTCAATGTATAGAACAAGGCAAAGATTGCATTCGCGCAATGAATAGAACGCTTGGTTACGCGGTCGTAATGGTGCTCGCTGTCTTTCTTATTGGTGAGTTAGTTGCGCGCTATGTCTTAGGATTGGGCACACCGCCCCTGAGCATTGCACACAACAAGATTGAGTATATGTTCGCGCCAGATCAGGATGTGCAGCGCTTCGGAAACCGTCAACTCTACAATGAATTTGGCATGCGCTCTTCACCGCTTGCGGACTGGGGAAAGAAACGTCGCGTGCTTGTGTTTGGCGACTCCGTGGTGAACGGGGGCAATCTGACAGATCACGCGCAGCTTGGGACGACGATCGCGAGCGCTAGGGTTGAAGGTAGCGTGTTTGCGAACATCTCGGCGGGCTCGTGGGGGCCTGCAAACATACTGGGCTATGTCGAGACCTTTGGCTTGTTCAATGCTGACACAGTCATCCTCGTTCTTTCCTCACACGATGCGGCTGATCCTCCGACCTTCTTGGCGTTAGATCCGAACACCAATCCTACCGAGCAGCCGTTCTCCGCTCTTGGAGAAGGCTTCACGCGGTATTTGCCCAGATATCTGCCCAATGCACTGCGCGGTCTCCTCTTTTCCGACGGGGCGTCGCGGTCAACTGATGCTTCGCAGCAGCAGGGGATGGACGGCGTGGATGCATTGCCGATCCTACTGGATCTCATCGTCCGGAATGATGTGGAGGTCTGCATCGTTCTTCATTCGAGCCGCAGTGAACTGCGAGATGGAAACAATGCGTTTGAGCCTTTTGAAACCGCACTGAAGAACTTTGAGGCACCGATAATCTATATGCGCGATTTGTTGACCGGTGAGAGTTCGGTGGACAAGGTTTTCCGGGACGACATCCATATCAGTGCGGCGGGGCAAATTGTGTTAGCAGAGGCTTTGGTGAAATGTGATGCCCAGGCGCGCAGCCTGTCTTCAACTTTGAGCCAATGAACAACCACAAAGATCGGCTCGCACGTCTCAGGCGCACTGAGCCGTGTCCAGCCTCCAAAGTCTGAGCCAGAAGTTGCTCACCTATGGCTATGCCGGGCTCAGCATGTGTAATTCATGCCGATGCGTCCGCCATCCACGTAGATGGTTTCGCCGGTGATGTAGCTTGCCTTGTCGCTGGCGAGAAACGCAACCACATCTGCGATCTCGCGCGGGGTGCCCACGCGCTTCAGGGGGGTGCGCGACATCACCATGGCCATGGCCTCAGGATTGGCGTTGACGCTGGCCATCATCTCCGTGTCGATGGAGCCCGGCCCAACCGCATTGACCCTGATGTTGTGGGGCGCCAGCGCCAGTGCTGCCGCCTTGGTGAGCTGTGCCATTCCGCCTTTTGAGGCGCAGTAGGCGGCAATCTGGGGGATGGCGACCACAGCGTTGATTGACGACATGTTGACCACCGCGCCCTGAATCTGGTGTGAAATCATCGTCTTGGCAGCCCTTTGCGTCGCCAGAAACGCGCCCGTCAGGTTCACATTCAGTACGGATTGGAACTGCTCCAGCGTGGTTTCCAGGAACGGACCGGGCCGGGCTATGCCGGCATTGTTGACCAGGATGGAGACTGGACCGATCTCAGCTTCAATCTGGTCAAACAGAGCGGTGATCTCGTCCGGTGCGCCCATATCACAGGCAATGGCAACTGCGTCGTTTCCGAGTTCCTCTGCGGATCTGATGGCGCCCGCTTCATCAATATCGGACACAACGACCCGGGCGCCCATCTCGGCAATTGCCTCCGCGCAGGCAAATCCTATGCCCCTGGCTGCGCCCGTGATCAGGGCGATGGGTGTTTCGCTCATTTTAGTCTCCGCATTGGTTGACCCGAAGAGGAGGAGTTAAACCAAGCTCCAAGGTCAAACAAGATGTGCGAAAGCCTTGAAGACGGCGCTAACTTGTCACGGAGCAGACATGGTAATGCCTTCATGGGCGACTATCCCGAATCTGCTTACCGTGAAATCATAAACGGCTAAAGTTTGAACGAACGCGGGGGGCTCGCAACGTGGCGGCGAGTGTAAGGCCAAAGTGCGGGAGCGGAACGGATGCGGAAGGGGATCATTCTTGCTGGGGGAACCGGCTCCAGATTGTTTCCGGTCACCTTGGGTGTCTCCAAGCAACTGCTGCCGGTCTATGACAAGCCGATGATCTACTACTCGCTCAGCGTCTTGCTGATGAGTGACATTCGGCAGATCCTGCTCATTTCAACTCCTGACGACATTGCCAGCTATGAGCGCTTGCTGGGCGATGGATCGGCCTATGGCATTGAGATGCAATATGCCGTGCAGGCCGAACCGAAAGGGCTTGCGGAAGCCTTCATCATCGGTGCCGATTTTGTGGGCTCAAATCCGTCCACTCTCATCTTGGGTGACAATATCTTCTACGGCGCCGGCCTCATCCAGTTGTGCATGACCGCCGCCCAGCAGCCGGACGGAGCAACCGTTTTCGGCTATCACGTGCTCGATCCGGAACGCTATGGCGTGGTTGAGTTTGACGAGGAGACTGAGCTGGTTAAATCGATCGAGGAAAAACCAAAACTTCCCAAATCGGACTGGGCCGTCACCGGGCTCTATTACTATGACGAGCAGGTGGTGGACATCGCCCATTCCATTTCACCGTCCGCCCGCGGCGAGCTTGAGATCACAGATATCAACGCCGCCTACCTGGAGCGCCAGCAGCTGAGAGTGCAGAAGCTGGGACGCGGCTTTGCCTGGTTCGATACGGGCACCCACGACAGCCTGCAGGACGCGGCCGCCTTTGTGAGAACCATCGAGACCCGGCAGGACATCAAAATCTGCTGCCCTGAAGAGATTGCGTTCGACAATGGTTACATCACGGCTGATCAGGTGTTGAGGCGAGCCAATGAGCTGGGCGCGGGCACCTATTCCGATTACCTGCGCCGGCTGGTTGAGGGGATTGCCCGATGAGCTTGACCGTGCGCGAGCTTGATATTCCGGGCGTTCTCGAGATTACGCCGAAGCAGTTTGGTGATGAGCGGGGCTTCCTGTCTGAAACCTTCAATGCACAGCGGTATGCGGAGGCGGGCGTGGATGTTGCCTGGGTGCAGGACAATCATTCTCTGTCAGCCTCTGCGGGGGTGTTGCGGGGCCTCCACTATCAGTTACCGCCTCATGCACAGGACAAGCTGGTGCGCGTTGTGCGCGGGCGGGCGTTTGACGTTGTGGCCGACATCAGACCCCGGTCGCCGACATTTGGCCGGTGGGCAAGTGTTGAGTTGTCCGTTGAGAAGTGGAACCAGCTTTATGTGCCCAAGGGCTTTGCTCATGGGTTTTTGACCCTGGAGCCGAACACGGAGCTTTTGTACAAGGTCTCAGATTTCTACAGCCCTGAGTGCGACCGTTCCATCAGGTTTGATGATCCGGACCTGGCGATTGAATGGCCGATCGCGGACGCTGGGCCGATCTTGTCAGAGAAGGATGAACAGGCGGTCTCTTTGAAGGCGTCGGACCTGCCGGCTGAATGGTGAGGGTGACATGCGGGTGCTGGTGACAGGGGGGGCAGGGTTTATCGGATCGGCCGTGTGTCGACACCTGGTGCGGTGCGGTGAGCATGTGGTCAACCTCGACAAGCTTACCTATGCGGGCAATCTCACTTCGCTGGCGTCGATTGAGAACGCCCCCAATTACCGTTTTGTTCGCGGCGATGTGTGTGACGCTGCCTTGGTGCTCAACCTTCTGCGCGAAGAAAACATTGACGCCATAATGCATTTGGCGGCTGAGAGCCATGTGGATCGATCGATCGACGGGCCGGCCTCGTTCGTTGAGACCAATGTGGTGGGCACGTTCCGCATGTTGGAGAGCGCGCTCACCTATTGGAGGGAGCTCCCGCGCGCTGAGCAGAAGGGGTTCCGGTTCCACCACGTTTCTACCGATGAAGTGTTTGGTGATCTTCCCTTCGACAGTGGCGTCTTCACCGAAGACACACCTTATGCGCCGTCTTCACCCTATTCTGCCTCCAAGGCGGCTTCGGATCATTTTGTGCGCGCCTGGTCTGAGACCTATGGCCTGCCGGTTGTGCTCTCCAATTGCTCCAACAATTACGGGCCGTTCCATTTTCCGGAGAAACTCATTCCCTTGATGATCCTCAATGGATTGGAAGGGCAGGCCTTGCCGGTCTATGGCACCGGCGCGAACGTGCGCGATTGGCTCTATGTGGAAGATCATGCCGAAGCGCTGCATAAGATCATCAGCGAAGGCGAACCTGGGCAGTCCTACAATGTGGGCGGCAATGCGGAGCGTACCAACCTGCAAGTCGTCGAAGCCTTGTGCGATTGTCTTGATGAGTTGCGTCCGCTGGTCAGTGGAGCCTCGCGCCGCGAGCTGATCACCTTTGTCTCCGACCGGCCAGGCCATGACCGGCGCTATGCCATCGACTGCTCGAAGATCAAGCAACACCTCGGCTGGGAGCCTTCTGTCGGATTTGAGGACGGGCTTCGGCGAACCGTCCAATGGTATCTGGACAATGAGCACTGGTGGGCCCCTTTGCGCAGCTCCACGTATGCCGGTGAACGGCTTGGCGTCGGAGCCGGCAAGTGATCAGGGCGATCGTCACCGGATCGCAGGGCCAGGTGGCACAAGCGCTCGCAGGGCGCGCCGCGGCACGCCGCGATGTGGAGCTGACGTTCCTGGCGCGGCCGGAGTTTGATCTTCTCGAACCGGAGCGTCTGGCCGGAGAGATCATCCGGCAACAGCCAGACGTGATTTTAAGTGTGGCCGCCCACACCGCTGTGGATCAGGCTGAGGATGAGCCTGATCTTGCGATGGCGATCAATGGTCACGCACCCGGCGTGTTGGCGGGGGCTGCGACTGAGCTCGGCATCCCGATCGTGCATCTTTCGACCGACTATGTGTTTTCCGGCGAGGGCACGGATGCCTATGAAGAGACGGATGCGACCGGACCGGTCACGCACTATGGCCGTTCAAAGCTCGCCGGTGAACGCGCTGTCGCTGCGGCAACCGCCCAGCACCTGATCTTCCGCACGGCTTGGGTTTACGGGGCGACGGGCAGGAACTTCGCCAAGACGATGCTGGCATTGGCGGAAACGAGAGATGAGCTCAATGTGGTCCACGACCAAGTGGGCAATCCAACCAATGCTGAAGACATTGCAGATGGCCTGCTTCATGTGGTGACGATGCTGAAGCCGGATGAAGCGCAAGACGGCCTGTTTGGCACCTACCATATGGCCGGTGCCCGGGAGGCCAGTTGGTTTGAGTTTGCACAGGAGATTTTCCGCCAGAGCGCTGCGCATGGGGGGCCCTGCGCGTCGGTTGTTCCCGTGGACAGCTCTGCATTTCCCGCCAAAGCCAAGCGGCCCGCCAATTCAAGACTTAACTGCACCAAGTTCTTGAAGACCTTCGGACACGAGCTGCCTGGCTACGATCAGGCTTTGCCTCGACTGATCGGGTCTCTCCTTTCCAGAGAGTGAGGCGGCCGGTGCCAGAATCGCCCACAAGCTGCCATACAGATGCGACAGATTTGATGGGCATTGTGCCGTTTCGACGGCATGCCGTTTCATAAACGATTAGGTCAGCGGGAAGCCTTCCGGAAACATGCCAGCGAAATCCGCGAAGAGGAAACCGGACCGCGTGTGCATCCTCGTTTTGGGGATGCATCGGTCGGGCACATCTGCGCTTACCGGTGTGCTGGGGCTGGCCGGAGCAACGTTGCCCAAGGACCTGATGGAGGCGACAGAGGCAAACCAAACCGGTTATTGGGAATCCTGGTCGCTGCAGCAGCGCCTGGATGAATTCTTAGAGGACTGGGACAGCGCCTGGTCCGACTGGCGACCACTCCACGCGAACACGCTTTCTGCGGCGCAGAAGAAGACATTCAAATCTGAGGTCTGCAAGATTATCGCCGCCGATTATGGTGATGCGCCGCTGATCGTTATCAAGGATCCGCGCATTTGCCGTTTTGCGCCCCTGTTCATCGAGCTCCTGGAAGAGCAAGGTTTTGACGTCAGGATCGTACTGCCCGTGCGCCACCCCTTAGAGGTTTGCGACAGCTTGATGCGCCGGGATGGTTTCTTGCATTCCAGGTCAGCTCTTCTGTGGCTCAGACATGTATTGGACGCTGAGCGGTTTAGCCGCGGACGGCCCAGATATCTCCAACCATACCATGACCTCTTGACCGCGCCGCATCGATCGTTGGCCAAGCTCACAGAAGCACTGCATATTGAGTGGCCGCCGCATTGTGCTGATGAGTTGAAGATCAAGGTGAGCAAGTTCCTCACCGCCGACTTGCGCCACCACAAACGCCACCTGAAGGACTTGGAGCTGGAGCCGTCCTTGGGCACCTGGCTGGGGCAATGCTACCTGGCGCTGCTTTCGGTGGCGGAGAAGCCAAGATCGAAAACCGCGTTGAAGCAGCTTGATCGCGTTCGGGAGGCCTTTGAAACTGCGGCGCCCATGATATTCCGTGTTCAGTCCGATGAGCAGGACAAGGCTGCGGGGATAACTTCAGATTTCGTAAAGTTGAAAGTGGCCCAAGGACTGGCGGCCGACCGTGAAAAGTTGCTGGGTACTGAAGTGACCCGGATTCAAGGGCAACTGGAAGAAATGGAGGCTCATCTTAACCGCTCGCAGAAGGACCATGCCGCCCAATCTGCCCTGGCCGCGCAGCGCGAGAAGCAAAACGAAGTGCTTGCGGCGCGCCTCAAGCAGCAGGAAGCCGAACTTGACCATTTGGACACGCAGCTCAAGAATGCACGCGAACTCTACGACGCGCAGTCCGCGGGCTTGAAGACGTCTCTTGCACAGTGGCGCGAACAGTCTGAGCAGCTTAACGCCCGGCTCGACGAGCTCGACCGCGCAAACAACCGGCACAAGAGCCTCCTGTCGTTGGCACAGAAGCGCGCTGACGCCTTTGATCAAGCGCCGGTCAGACGGCTGGTCAAGCCGGTCCAAGAGCTTATTGCACGCCAGATCAAAAAGCAGCCGGGAGGCCGGAGCCGCGCGCAGCATGCAAAGATCCGCCAGCAAATCGCGGCGTCGGGGTTTTTTGATGAAGACTATTATCTTGAACATAACCCGGATGTTCGTGCGGCCGGCGTTGATGCACTGGACCATTACATTGACCACGGTGGTGTTGAGGGACGGGCTGCGTCCGCCTCTTTTGATACCGGTCACTACCTCAACGTGAACCCTGCCGTCCGTGAGGCCGGCATGAATGCGCTGATCCACTATCTTAGATTTGGTGCCGAAGAGGGACGGGTTGCCTATAAGGTCGCGGCCCGCGGGAATACCTACGCCCATTGGATCGGCATGTTTGACTACAACGCTGATCGGGATCGGGCGTCCTTGGTTCAAGAGGTCGAGCGGCTGGCCCACCGGCCGCTGATCAGCGTTGTCACACCGGTTTACAATCCGCCCTTGGCCCTGCTGGATGAGGCCATTCGGTCCGTTGTCGACCAGATCTATCCCGATTGGGAACTGTGCATTGCAGATGATTGTTCAAGCGACCCTGAAGTGCGAGCCGTGCTTTCACGCTGGGCGGAGCGGGAGCCGCGCATCAAACTGGTGTTTCGCGATGAAAACGGACACATCTGTCATGCGACCAACTCCGCGTTTGCCTTGGCCAGCGGGGCTTGGGTTGCGCTTCTGGATCACGATGATGTTCTTCGTGAGCATGCCTTGGCGGAGGTGGCGCTGGAGATAAACCGGCACCCGGAGGTTGAACTGATCTATTCCGATGAGGACAAGCTCGATCAGGATGGCAACCGATATGACCCCTATTTCAAGCCTGACTTCTCTAGGGAGTTGTTCCGTTCACAGAACTACCTGAACCATTTGACCGTTCACAAGGCAGACAATATCCGCCGCGTGGGCGGTTGGCGCCCTGGCTATGAGGGAAGCCAGGATTACGATCTCAGTCTGCGGATATTCGAGCACATCGATCAGCGCACCATCCGCCACATTCCAAAGGTGCTCTATCATTGGCGCGCTGTGGATGGGTCCACGGCGCGTACAGGAGAGGAAAAGTCATATGCGTTCGACGCGGGGCTACGGGCGCTGGAGGATCATGTCGAACGTACGGGGCTCGGGGCATCGGTGATGCCTGCTCCCGACACGCCGTTTTACCGGCTCAAACTGGCCGTGCCGGACCCTGCGCCTTTGGCAAGTTTGATCATACCGACCAGAGACGGCCTTGAGCTGCTGCGCGGCTGTGTGGAGTCGATCCACACACGCACGACTTACGCCAACTACGAGATCATTATTGTGGACAACGGCTCCACCGACCCAGGTGCTCTGGACTATATGGACGAGATCTCGCGGCGCGCCGATGTTCGTGTTCTGAAGTACGACAAGCCTTTCAACTATTCGGCAATCAACAATTTCGCGGTCGCTCATGCGCGCGGGTCCATCGTCGGATTGGTGAACAATGATATTGAGGTTATCACACCAGATTGGCTGGACGAGATGGTGTCTTGGGCGGCGCGGCCCGAGATGGGCTGTGTTGGCGCCAAGCTGTTCTATGCCAACGATACGGTTCAGCACGCCGGCGTGGTTCTAGGCTTGGGCGGGGTGGCCGGCCATTCCCACAAACACTTCCCGCGCGATCATGCAGGATACTTTTACCGGCTTCAGGTCTTGCAGAATTACTCGGCGGTGACGGCGGCCTGTCTTCTGGTGAGAAAGGAAGTTTATGACGAGGTTGGCGGGCTGAATGCTCAGGATCTGACTGTTGCCTTCAATGATGTGGACTTTTGTCTGAAAGTCCGCGATGCCGGATACATTAATGTTTGGACCCCGTTTGCGCAGCTTTATCATCTTGAGAGCATATCGAGGGGTACGGACGAAAGCCCGGAGCGCATCGAACGCTTTGAGAAAGAAATCAATTATATGAAATCGCAATGGGGTCCTGAGTTGCGCTCAGACCCGTACTACTCTCCCCACCTCACCACCGACCGGGAAGATTTCAGTCTCAAGTCCTGACAATGCGTGCTGACAAAATCTTCTTCCTCCATATCCCCAAAACCGCTGGAACCGCCCTCAGCAGGGTGTTTCGCGGTGCTGTTCCCATTGATCGATACTTTGAACATATGGAGAGCCGAGTGCCGCTCTTCCATGAAGTAACCACAGATGGTGAGCCGTTCTTTGTGTCGGGGCACTTCACGTACGAAGTTGCGCAAGCCCTGATTGCCAGGGATGATGTTTACGCGCTGACGGTCTTGCGGCACCCGGTCCAGCAACTGGAATCGCACATCAAATGGGTGAAGGCTTATGGGAACCCGGAGGATCCGGAGCGGTTGGAGCAGATCCCACAGCCTATTGCGAATCTGGCGCTACAATTGTGGGAAAGCGATTTGAATGATGTGAATGATCTGGAGAAGGTCTTGGAGAGCCCGTTGGGCCATCAACTCTTCGACAACTTGCATGTACGCTACCTCACAAGCGCCAAGGTGGCGAAAGTCGGTCCATCCGAAGCAGAACTGGCATGCGATCATATCAGCATGTTTGACTTCTTCTTTGTCATGGACGATTTGCCCGCCGCGATTGATCGGCTGAAGGGGCGGTTCTCAGATGTCTGCGAGCTTGAGACCGTCAATCCGTCGATGATTGATGAACATGTGCAGCCGGAGAATACGCAGGTCATGGAATATCTGCTTGAGAAAACCAAGTTCGACCAGGTTCTCTTCGACATGGCAAAGGAAGATTCCAGGCGCAGGTTCTTTGCCGGCGAACCGACGTGAACCGCCGCTGTCGCCGCGCCCAACTTACGCTTTGCGCTTCTCCAAAATTGCAACCGTTTGGCCGATGTGGAGTGGGCCACTGTCGATAAACTCCACCACGCGCGCATCCAGCAGACTTGCCCAAGCGGCGATCTCAGGCCTTTCCAGGAAGGCGGTAATGGGCTTCTTCTGATCAGACTTCACGTTCTGAACCGCTTGTTCAAACGCCCTCTTGTGCCGGAGGTCAGTCATCTCCAAGAAAGAGAAGACCAACTTGCCACCGGGTTTGAGTGTGCGGAAGAACTCCTCCATGTAGATGTAAGAGTGTACTTGAACCAAATGGGTGAACACGCTGAAGCAGAACACCATGTCGAAGGTCTTGTCCTTGGTTGGGATCGACAAGCCCAGGTTCTTCTTGAACTTGAACGTCGCGGGCGTCTTGCTGTCCGCGTAGTCGAGAAGTTCTTGGACAAGGTCTATGCCCAGATAGGCCTTGAGTTTCACGCTCTTGGCCATCTGCGTGGAAAGCCGGCCGCTGCCGCAGCCAAAATCAAGTACGCTCATGCCATCTTGCAGCCCCGCGTGAAGCGCAACCTTGAGCAGGTTTTGCCCCATCACCTCATAATGTCCGCCCACCGCCAGCGACATAGCTTCATCGAGGTCATGATGCTTCACCAATTGAGCAACGTGCTGCTCATACTCTTCCACAAAATAGTATTTTTGATCCATCCACCGAGTTTCCCCGAAATTGGTTGCGCCCCATGCCCCAATCGTCACCGGCCAGATAAAGGAGCCCTCTCACGTCTTGTTCTGATTTGGGGGGTGCGTCAACACCTGTTGGCCGAACAGGCCCAGTTATGGGCGGCTGTTGCGCCACTCACACAAAGTCAAACTCTGATGCGGTCAAACTGTTGGTTGCAACGCCTGCCAGAGTGATGGTGTTTGCCCCATCTGTGATGACGGCATGGCCGTTGTTGTTTGTGGACAGGTGGTTCGCCTGGAGGTCGGCGAAGCTGGTGATTGCAGCGACGTTCGTTAGATCAATGATTTCTGCGGCATCTGCTGTGCTGAAGTCCTTGATCAGGTCATCTCCGAAGTTGCCTTCGAAGGCGAAAATATCGGATCCGGCTCCGCCGAGAAGCGTGTCGTCTCCGAGGCCGCCGTTCAGTGTGTCGTTGCCGCTGCCGCCGGCAAGCACGTCGTCACCGCCGTTGCCCAGCAGAGTGTCGTTGCCGGCGCGGCCGACCAACAGTTCGGCCAGGTGATTGCCCGTAAGCGTGTTGTTGTTGGCGTTGCCGTTCTGGCCGGTTTTGATGGTATCAAGACCTGCACGCAGCTCCGTGGATCGGCCTTCTCCGTGACCGTGGGCAACATAGTGCCAGGCGCCCGAGTTGGCGTTGACGCCGAAAGCGTTGATCAAGTCGGTGTAGGAGGCGATGTAGTTCAGGCTCTCAAAGCTTGAGACGCGGCCTTCATTGAAACCGAAAGCTAGGAAGTGTTCGAGGCCACCCTGGCCATTTGCGCCGTAGTGATTGATCAAGTCGCTGTAGGACGCGATGTACTCCAGAGGCTTAAAGGCCGACGTGCTGCGGCCTTCGTTGAAGCCATGCTGCAGATAGTGTGCGGTGGCGGCCTCCAGGTTGTTGCCATATGCCGCGCGCAAGTCGGTATAGGCTCCCAAGTACAGGCGCGCATCGAATGTTGCAGAGCGGCCTTCGTTGAAGCCAAAATTGATGTAGTGGTCGAACCCGGCCTGAGCGTTGTTCCCAAACGCCTGCACAAGGTCGCCGTACGACGCGATGTATCTGAGCGCTTCAAACTGGCCCACGGATGAGGCGGACACGCTCTGATCGGAGAATTGGATCGTCTCAACACTGGACAAGCGGTCCCGCCCATCGGAGCCGCTGGTGAGCACGGCCGTCACGCCATTATGTTGGGTGAGCGTGTAGTTCGCGCGGGTGCTGCTATAAATCGCCGTGTCCTGACCCGCTCCGCCGATAAGGGTGTCATTGCCTTGAGCACCTTCCAGAACGTCGTTTCCGCCATTGCCGACAAGCTGGTTTGCCCGTTCGTTGCCGGTGATTGTGTCGTTCTGATTTCCACCTACGGCGTTTTCAATCCAGGCGCCGTACGCGATTGCGATATTGTTCGTCATATCGCCAGCATCGGAATAACTGCCCGGCGCCAGGTTGATGACAGCGCTGGAGGAAAAGCCTGAAACGTCCAGCGTGTCGTTCCCGCCTGCATCCCAAATGGTTAGGACCGGGGTGTTGTTCTGCGTGAAATCGAACAGCTCGTGATTGGTGTTGGAGTTGAAGCCGTAAACCGTATCACCGGTTCGGGTCGTCATATCTGCGCCGTACTTGGCCTGGATCGCCAGCACGTCGTGCAACATAGGCGTCTGGGCATAGGTGTAGCCGCTGGAGCTGACCCAGTCCGCTCCGGTGTTGGACGCGTTGAAGTACGACATGATCGTGTACATGTGCGTGTCTTGCGCATGGGAGCCATCGACCTCATAGCTGGGCGAGCCACCATTGTAATTGCCCGCGTGGTCGAGCCCGAGGGTGTGGCCGATTTCATGGGCGATTGCCAGGAAGCCGTAAGATCCGGTGGTCGGATTTTGCAGTGAATTTGCCGTGGCATTCAGCCAGGCGTCGCCGCTGACCGATCCGCCGGTTGGATACCAGGCGTGGGCGTAGGAGACATTGGTCGTGGTGTTGGAGATTGTCAGGTCCGCAGTGTTTGGGTCTGAGATTTCCTGAAAGCTGGGCGAGATCAGATCATCCCACAGGCTGTAAATGAGGCGGGCCTGATCCTGTTGAAAGCTGCTGAGCTGAGAGTGGCCGGCCGCCTCGCCCAAGGGGAAGAAGTCTCCAGTGGCGGGAAAGGCGAACTCAATAACGTTGCCGTTGACCTTGTAGGGCGACTGCAGTTGGTTAATGACCTGTGACGTTGACCAGACGGTTTTACCGGTGTTGACCGGCACCTCGCCCGGATCAGCCGCTTGTTGGCTTTCCCAGAATTCCTCGGCTTGTTGCAGACAGACGTGACACATTGGGGATCCTCACCACTTTCGTACACATTGATCCTGTGCCCCCAATGGGCCAGTGCACGCCAGACTAGCGAAAGGGTGCTATTTCCAGCTTTATCCACTCGGTAAAACTTGAACTAAATGCCACTAATCATCTGACCTGTGTGCGCGGCTCATCTGCCCTGACAGTTTGCTAACAGCCGACATCGCCCTTCTGGTGGCGGAAATTCGGTGATGTTTTGATGTTCTTACGTCGAACTCGTGTGCGCCTTGTGGATTGTGGCCGGCTTTGCGCTGCGGGCTGATGAAAATCCCCTATAGTCGGGCTGCTCTGGTTCAGTTTGAAGGGTAGCGCTGATGTATGGCGACGACGACCTTGTAGCCGAAATGGAGAAGATGGGGCCTTGGCACCACCGCATCGAGATGCGCCAGGGCATATTCACCGGCTCAAGCGTTCAAGACGATCCCACCGGTAGCCCGGTCACCTATATCGACACCGCAAAATCGTTCGACACCTCAGTTGCCCATGTGCTTCCCCACGGAATGGAGGGGCGTTCGTTCCTGGACTGTGCGTGCAACTGCGGAGGATACAGCTTCGCGGCCAAGGACAGGGGGGCGTCGAAGGTCTATGGCTTCGACATTCGCGACCATTGGATCGACCAAGCCACGTTCGTGCAAGACCATCGCGAGGCCGACAGCTCAGGGATGGTGTTTGAGACGGCTGATCTGCTGGACCTGCGCGACCGGGACGAGAAGTTTGATGTGACGTGGTTCAGCGGTATCTTCTATCACCTGCCCGATCCTGTGGCCGCCCTCAAACTCGCTGCGGACAACACAAGAGAGCTGCTGTTTCTGAACACGGCTTGCCTGTGTCAGGAAGACGGCGGAGAGGCCCGGCCCGGCCTGGTTTATAAGATGGAAGGCACCGAACAACTGATGACGGGTGTCTATAGTCTCAGTTGGCTGCCCACAGGGCCAAAAGTCCTGAGCGGTATTCTCGCCTGGCTCGGTTTTCCGGAAACCAGGGTCTACTATTGGGTCGAGCGTCCGGGCAAAAACAGCCAGGGCCGACCGTTCCATGCGCGGATTGCGCTTGTGGGCGCCCGGGAACCGGGGCGGCTTGAAGATGTCCCAACCCTGAAGGCGCCGCGCATGCGGCCTGAGCCGGCCTCAGCCTAGAAACATGCTCTTAGGCTGGTTGCTCTTCCGGCTCGGCTGTCCACTTCGCCCGGAAGTGCGCGTAGAGCTCAATTTCGTCGCTTAGGAGCTCTTCCAGTTGAGGGCCGAACTGCTCTAAGGCTTCCTCCATTCGAGCCTTGTTCAGGTTCCGGTTCTCGTGCAGTTCGCGCGGGATGGGACACCCGAGGGCGCCATAAAGGTAGGCCTGGCAAACTCCGAACTGCTCGGTCAAACCAACAAAGGCGAACTCGCGCTCCATCACTTCGATGGTTTCGGCCACGGTCGCGTTGCGATCCGGCATCAGGTAGGCCAGCTGTTTGTTCATTTGTCCTGGTGTTGCCATGTAGTCCTCAAACGACGGGTAGCGTTCCAGAACCTGAGCGTGTTGAGGGTGCGCTTGTGATATTGAGTAAAAGTAATCAGAAAGCGTGCGGGTGACCGGATCTCTGAGATGGGTCATCAGAGTAATGTCCGGCAGCAGGGCCCCCAATGAGGCGACGAGTTCCCTGTACCGGAAGTGGCCGGAAAGCATGTAACGCGGTGTTGCCTGAAGGGTTGGGTGCAGTTCTGCAAGGCGCGTTTGGAAAAATCCATAGTAGTCGTCAACTTCGCCTTCCGGATGCACGCCGATAATACGGTAGTGCCGCACAATTTGACGTCTGAAGCTGATGCCGGCCGTTTTTGGAATGTGGATGTAGACAAGCTGATTCTTGTTGCTGATCGATTTCATCTAACCGCACCTTGAAACTGAGCTGACCACGGGACAGAGCGCAGCATGGGTGATTCGGGTCTTCATTGGATACATCCAATTTAGGCGACTTGAGTGCTCTGGATGGGCATAAGCCTGTGAGAATCGGTTAAAACTGTGGACGGCCACTTGCGGCCTCACTACGGTTGAAGTCCTGTTTTGAGCAATGATCTGATCCGGCTTGGCGGACCGTTTGGACCGTGGGTTGATCCAACCGCCAGCCTAGACGTGCGGCAGTCAAACCATGTGCAAAGTTCTCGTGTTCGGCGGTGCGGGCTACATCGGAAGCCATACGTGTAAGGCCCTTGCCGCGGCCGGCTTTGAGCCGGTGGTGTTCGACAATCTCAGTGAAGGACACGCCGATTTCGTACGTTGGGGTGAATTGATCACGGCCGACATCAGGGATCAGGACGCGGTCAAGGCCGCGTATGCGCGTCACAGACCGGCGGTGGCGATCCACTTTGCAGCGCTTGCCTATGTGGGCGAGTCGGTGAGCAATCCTGAGAAGTACTATCAAAACAATGTTTCCGGCTCTTTAAACATAATTGAGGCGGCGCGTCAGGCCGGGAATGTTCCGCTGATATTTTCGTCTTCATGCGCCACTTATGGTCACCCTGCAGCGTTGCCGATTTCTGAAGACACCGTCCAGAAGCCAATCAGTCCCTATGGCCGCTCAAAGCTGATGGTGGAACAGATTCTCGCAGATTACGAGCACGCTTACGGCTTTCCCTCCGTGTGCCTGCGTTACTTTAATGCCTGCGGCAGCGACCTTGAGGGGGAGCTGGGAGAATGGCACCGCAAGGAAACCCATATCATCCCGCGGGCTATCCTGTCTGCGCTTCATCGAATCGACGATTTCACGATCTATGGAGATGATCATGACACGCCGGACGGCTCCCAGATTAGAGACTTTGTGCACGTGGCCGATTTAGCAAGCGCACATGTTCGGGCCGCCGGCTATCTCATGGAGACCGGTAAGACTGCGTGCTTCAACATCGGCTCCGGGCGCGGAGTTTCTGTGTTTGAAATGATCGCAGCGCTTTCTCAGATCACCGGACTATCGGTTCCCAAGACGATCGGCAAGCGGCGTAGAGGAGATCCGCCGGTCTTGGTGGCTAACCCCGCCAAAGCACGTGCGGAGCTCAACTTCCAGGCTCACTACTCTGGATTGGAGACCATCTTGCGCTCGGCTTTCGATTGGCATCAACGCCACCCGCTGCCAAAGAGCCTGGCCGGATGACACCCTCTTTGATCGATCAGTATCCTACGTTTTTTGACTTGGACTTTGTCCGGGAGCAAAATCCGCAAGCGCGCGATTTTTCAGATGACCAACTGCTGGCCGGTCTCGTGGATCGTCAGAATCTGGAGCCTTTCAACCCGAACCCTATCTTTGAGTGTCGATACTACTCAGAGAACGCGGCGCTGGGACATGCGAGCCAGGCTTGCAATCCCATTGTCCACTTCCTGGAGCAGGGGGATTTCGAAGGCCTTCAACCCAATCTGTTCTTTTGTCCCACATACTATCGCCGCCACAACCCCGAGGCTCGTGCTCGCGGGGTCAATTCTGTCGCGCATGCATTGAAGAGAGGGCTCTCATCGCTCACCTGTCCTCACTTGCTGGTTGACCTTGACCACATTCGGTCTCAAGTGCCTGAGGCGGAGGTGGAGACGGTTGCGCAGAAGCTCTTCACTGGTGCGCTCGGGCGAGTGGACCCTCATCCGCTCTTTTCCATTAGGTGTCTTGAGCGGGCTGCGGGGCGCAGATTCTCCTCCGTTTCGATGGCCTTTGCGTTTTACATGCAATCGCCAGACGATCTTCAAACGCACCCACTTTTGGATCCGACCTATCATGCGGAACAACTGGGCAGTACGACGATCGCCCGCAAGGCCCTGGAGCACTACCTTGAAGGTCATGGGGGATATGATCCGCATCCGCTTTTTGACAGCACCCACTACCGTAGCCAAGTCTTCAATCAACGCGGCTCCGCCGTGGACACTCCGTTGCTCCACTTCGCGAAGCAATCTGCCCGCTCACAGCTCAGCCCCTCTCCATACTTTGACCTTCCGTTCTACCTGGAGGTGTCGCAATGCGGTGATGATGCATTCGGGCACTATCTGCTCGATGGCGGCTTCAGGCATTACCCGCCACACCCGCTGATTGATCTAGACGATCATTATGCGGCCAGTGCCGCCGGGCTTGCGCTCAGCGAGATCCCTGCAGTGGATGTGGCTTTGCGGGTGGGCGCCGGTAAAGCTCTCGGCATCAACCTGGTTGATGCGAGTTTCCTCGATGGCCAATCGTGTTCCAACGTCACGCGCTCCATTTCCCCTATTGAGGCTTACTTTTCAGAGGGGCTTGCCAAAGGAGCGCTGCCAAGCGAGATGTTCTCGCTGCCTTACGTGTTGCGGTCCGTGTCGGCGAACAGGTCTTGTGGCGGTGGTGCCGTAGCGCACTATTTCGCTTCCGGGCTGCACAAGCGGGCTCGCATCTTGTTTGCACTGCCCAACTTGGAGCCCACTGCTGAGAATAGCGCAATGCTCGAGCTTTTGCGTGTGCTCAGCAAAATGCCCGAGATGGAGACCATTACCTTGTCCGAACGGCCCGGTGGACTTGAGCAGGACTTCCGGGCCTATTCCCACGTACAGGTGCTGGAGCGGGATGAACCGTCAACCGAGTGTGCAGAGCAGACCAGTTTGGAGCACAGCGTCGATGCCTTTCTTCGGGTGTTGGGGGCCAATGCACCGGCGATTGCTTTTTGCGATCAACCTGAACAGTCTCAGCTATTGAGGGTGTTGGCGGCCCGGGAGATCCCGGTTGTTCCGATTGTTGGGCGGCTTGGCGAGAGTTGGCCTGATGACCAACTGCCAGGCCTCTTCAAAAGCTCCAGCACTATTCTGTTCCACTCACCCGCCGGCCTGGAGAGCGCCCGGTTGACGGGTGTTCTTCCACTTCCGCTGAGCCGGAGCCCATACGTTCAGTTCGTTAGGGAGCGGCCTGGGCGGCCTTCGGAACGAGAGGGAGCACGGCGCCGCCTTGGCGTTCCGGCGGATGCAAAGGTGGTGCTCGGCGGCGGGGGGCTGACCCTGGACGCGGGCCTTGAAGAGTTTGTCAGTATCGCGCGGCGCTACCTTAATCTGGCGGATGACGGCGATGGCACCGATGATCTCTACTTTGTCTGGGCAGGTGAAGGCCCCACCCAACCGCACTCTCTTCATTTCTATGTGTCTCTACACAACAGGCTCTGCGGCCGGGAGCAGCGGATAGTGTTCGCTCCGTCGGATATGAGCATGCATGTGCTTGGCGACGCGGCGGATGTGATATTGCAGCCTGGCTCACCTGACCCCGCTGTGACGCTCATGCTGGAGGCTATGGCTTCTGGTTGTCCAATGGTGATCAGTTCGGCAACTGGCGGCTGCGATGATCTTTTCGATCCCGCATTCTGTTTCTCCTATGGGGACTGCGACCTTGATGCCGCGTGCGAGGCTCTTCGCTCGCTGCTGCAGGATCAGGAGCTGTATGGGCGCAGCTCTGCTTCTGGGCGCGAGAAGATCGCAGTGCGATGGGGCTTTGATGCCTTGGTAAACCGGTTCATCGAAGCGATTCAACGGCATGCCAGCAAGCCTATCCAATTGCCCAGGTACCAATCGACAAGGCCGCGTGAGTGGGCCGTCTATATGCGTGGCAGAATGGAAGAGTTTGCCGCCTTTGGTGCGCTCCGGGAACAAATTGGCGTGAAGGATTGGAAACTCATCTGCGTGGATGATCAGCATGACCCTGAGACAGATGACGCGGTCGCCGCGTTGGCGCCAGAAGAATACGCCATCTATCAACCGGCAGACGATGAGGAAGCTTCTCTCAGCAGCGTTTTGAAAACGGCGATTTTCGACCATGCCTGTGCCAAGTCAGTGTTTTTGAACCTTCAAAATGCGTTGAGCGCGCATACTCTGCAGCGCTGCGTGGGGCAGCGCCTGCTTTTGTTGACCGGTCATGTTGACGTAACCGGGCAGCTCTACGACCTGGGCTTGTTGTTTGATGAGATCTTTGTGGAAGACGCTGGCGTGATCGAGCGCATGCGGGCTGTAAATCCGCTCATTGCGTCGCGAATGGTGATCCTTGAGAGTGGCGTCGATGCCAAACATCCGGTCCGATCAAATTCGGGGTAGGCTTGAAAATGTCTGAAGGCTTGAGAGCGTCTGATGAGGATAGACAGGCAATTCAACGTCCGGCTCTGGCCAGCAGGCTAGAGCGGGTTTTTGACAGCACCTATTACCTGTCGGTGAACCCTGACGTCCAAAAGGCCGACATCCCGCCGCAGAAGCACTACTTGGCCCACGGTATCCGGGAGAATCGGGCGCCCAACGCTTGGTTTTCGGCGGCATATGTGCGCAATCAGCTCAACGCCGGCCATGTGGCGCCATCTGAGCTGCTTGAACGCTATCTCGCATCCAACATGCCCGACCGGCCGCGGGTGCTCTTCGTCGGGCATGAGGCATCTCGCACGGGCGCGCCGGCCATCATCCTTCGACTGATAGAAATGTTCAGCGCAGAGCGCGCCTTGGAATGCATCACCCTGCTGGATGAGGGCGGCGAGCGCTTGGAGGACTTCCGGCAGGTCTCGCATGTTTATGTGATGGCCAGATCCCGGCGTGAAGAGCGGTCCGGGGCGAAATCAGCTCGTGAGGAACTTACAGCTCTGTTGGGCGAGCGGGGCGGATTTCACAATAACCGTCCGGTCATTGCGTTGGTGAACTCAGCGGAATCCGGTCGCATAGCAAGCGTGTTGCATGAGCTGAACATACCGATTGTCTCTTTGGTTCACGAGTTTGCAGCATTCTACTCTCCTTCCGTCTTTGAAAAGCTGTTGGACATCTCCCGGAAACTTATTGTCCCGTCCCAGTTCATCCTGCAAACCGCATTGGCCCACGCAAAGCTTGACGAGACCAAACTGGTCGTACGGGGCCAAGGTCTCCTGGATGATGGTTTTGGGACCTTGGACGCGCAAGCCTGTCGCAGGCAACTGCGCGCTCGCTTGGATTTGCCGCCGGATGCTTTCATTGTCTTGAACGTTGGAACACTGGAGCTTCGCAAGGGGGTTGATAGTTTTGTCCAAGCGGCCAGATTGTTTCTCCGCAATCACCCCGAGCATGAGCAGGTGTACTTCCTCTGGTACGGTGAAGAGACAGCCGCTTCGGCACCTGCATTGCCGTTTGCGCGTCAACTCATCGCAAAACATGGTTTGGAGGACCGGATTAGGTTTTTACCGTCAACCGCGCTGGTCGAGCCTATCTTTGAAGGAGCCGACCTGTTCTTTCTCTCTGCCCGCGCAGATCCGTTTCCATGTGTGGTTCATGAAGCGCTTGCCTGTGCCGTGCCGGTGATCGCCTATAAAGGCACCGGCGGAGCAGCAGAACTGATTGGCGACGACTGCGGCACGCTCGTTGAGCTGGGGGATCATCTTGCGGTCGCGCGCGCCATTCAGCGTTACCTCACTCAGCCGGGGCTCTTGAAGGCGCATGGAGAAAACGCCGTTCGAAAAATCAAAAATGATTGGGCGTTCGCGGATTACTTTGAGTTCGTGCGGGCGGAGATGCAGGCCCATGTGACGGTCTCATTGTCAGCCGAGCGCTGCAAGGACGAAAGCATGAGCGCTCACCTCGTCCTTTGTCCTGCTCACAGTCATGCACTCGACCTGCTCCGCGGGTCCGAGTTTGACGTGGCCTGCACAGACGTCCTCCTGCCTTGGCCCTCAGCCCTTAGACGGGCCGAGCTTGAGGCGCGCCTCGATAAGCTTATCCAAATAGGCGTGCGTCCGACGTTCTGTGCCGTCCCAGCCGGCAGCACTGGAGTGACGCCTGAAGATCTGCTTCGTGCAGTGCAGCGTGTCCGCCCGACCCAATTCACAGCGATCGGGTTGGAGCAGGAGATCGATCGCGAGGTTTTGCAAATGATGACGTGCACCAAGCGCTTGGTCTTGCCGGCGGCACAGGTGGACCGGGGGGCGCTTTATCGGATGGGCATCTGGTTCGACGAAATCGTCACCAAAGACGCTTCGCTCGGCTCGGACATGACGGAAATGAACCCTCTGATCGCCGAACGCATAGTGGTGGTGTCTGGTCAGTAAGGCCGGCGCTCAACCGGTCTAAGTGTGAGTTAGGATTCCAACTCAAGATCGCGATGTACGGGCAAGGAGACTGGGATTTGGGCAATAACGTCCGGGCGGGCTGTCATGTTGTGAAATTCCATGAACCGACTGACAGCATCAACCAAACCGTCCGGATCCATGGTTTGCAGTGCAGAATTGACGCGTAGAGCAAGTTCAAGCGTTTGGTCTGTCAAGCTGATCTCCTCGTTCACACTGAGTGAACCATCCGCCGCATGAAGCGTTCTGTTTGATTCATGTGTCGAAAAAAGGGCCAAATTCGCAGCTTTTCCGCGAATGTTTGAGGGAACCTAAGGCGGGGTTGCAGTTTTGGGTCATTGCTCGACGGCCTGTGGCAGTGGCCAGATCTGTCCAGGGCGTTACGATCTGTACCTGTGTTGTGATGAAACTGGCACTTGCTCAAGTTCGACTTTCCGAATAACACATTCGAAAAATGCAATTTGTTTGAGGGCTCCCATGTGCGGCCTGATGGCGCTCTTGGAATCGCCTGATCCTGCATGACATGGGCGCGCTGTTCGTATATTGCATGTTTGGGGCGCTTGCCTGGGAAAACCGGCGGGCAGCATAAAATAAGAAGAGAAGTGGCCCGAGCCGAGTTGATGGGCGCGGGACGAGGAGAGGAGAGCGGTTTCATGTTCAGCAATCCGTTTGCCGAGCTTTCGGCGACGTTTCCCGCAGAGCTGATGCAGGCGTATGTGGTTTTGATGTTCA
>JANQOW010000145.1 GCA_028285595.1 Hyphomicrobiales bacterium | reverse complement strand
TGCAGGCTTATCGACCGCAGGCTGTGCGGCGGCCTCTGCCGCGGCCTCAGCGGCTTCAGCTTCCAGTCTTGCCTTTTCTTCAGCTTCCTTGCGCTCGGCTTCTTCGCGTTCTTTGCGGCGCTGTGCGTCGATTTCAGCCAGGCGTTCGGCTTCTTTACGGGCGGCCTCGGCGTCATCAGCCTCGCGCAGTCTGGCGCCTGCCAGCGCCTTGGCACGCGCTTCCTTTTCGCTGTCGGAGAGCTCGTTGGGGCCAGGTTTCTTAGCCGCTTCCGGAGCAGGTGCTGCCGGAGCCGGTTTTGGCGCAGGTTTGGGCGCTGCCGGCTTAACCTTGGATTCGATCGGGCTGGGCTGTGAGCCGGGCGCAGTTATCGTGCGCCGCCGCTTGGTCTCCACCACGACGGTTTTTGTGCGGCCATGGCTGAAGTTCTGCTTCACCCGGCCCTGCTCCACACCACGGCGCATGCTGAGGGTCTTGCTCCCACCGCCTGCGGATCGTTCTTCTGTGTCGTTACTCTCGCTCATGCTCATCCAGTCTGTTGCGCGGCCACATTTTCAATTCAAGCCAGCAAATCATCCGTTGTAACTGTCATATCGTTCTGCGGCGCGAACCAGGTGATCAGCCAGATCGCCTTTGTGTACCGCAGCATGTACCACATTTGTCCGCCCTAATGCCAAGCTCAAATCGTCCCGCGGGAAGATTGTCAGCACCTTGGCACCGCGCCCAGCGCTCCGGGCCTTGGACGCAATCTTGTTTTTTCCGTCGTCTCCGGCGTCCGAAGCCACCAAAACCGCCGTAACCTGGGCCTTCGTCAGCGCCGCGGATACTTTCTCAAAGCCATGTGTGACCAGTCCGGCCCGGTTGCAAAGACTGATCAGATTGGTGGCCTCCTTATACAGGAGGCGGCTCACCATTTCCGGCAGATCCTCAGCACACCTGGCCTGATGCTTGAAACCACGCGAAAAGTGGCCCTTGCGCGCAGCAACATCAATAAGATCTCTGGACGCGGATACCCAAACGCCCCGTCCCGGCAACTTACGCTTCAGATCCGGCGTGACATCATCACTTGGTGACAGAACGAAGCGCACCAATTCTTCCGGCGGCTTAACCGCCCGTGTGACGATGCACATCCTTTCTGCCATAGCCATCCGCCGATATCCAGTGCGCTGCCGGTCATCTTCAGTTGGCCGGCGTGTCGAACACAGCTTCGGCAGCGGCCTGGTGATCAACCTCTTCAGCAGCCTCTTCGGCCGGTTCGCCAGCTTCAAACTCGCCTGCCTCGGCTTCCGTTTCCTCGGCCTGCATGAGGTCCTCTTCGGAGATGATGCCCGCAGCGACCCGGGCCCGCATGATCATCGCCTCCGCCTCTGCCGCGCTGACGTCCATGCCGGACAGGATGCCGTCATAACGAACGACTTCACCGTCTTTGCGCTCGGTCCAGCCCGTCAGATCGTCTGTGGCGCAATAGGCCAGATCCTCAACGGATTTCACCTCGTTCTCGCCAAACTTCACCATCATGGCGAGCGTAACGCCCTCCACTTGGCCCACAGCGTCCTCCACGCCAAGGGCTTTGCGCTTTTCGTCCATCTCGCGGTTCAGTTTGTCCAAATGCTCGCGCGCGCGGGTTTGAAGTTCTTCGGCCATTTCTTCGCCAAAGCCCTCAATGTCGGCAATTTCAGCCACCGGCACGTAAGCCACCTCTTCCAGAGACGTGAAGCCTTCGGACGCCAGCAACTGCGCGATCATTTCATCGGCATCAAGCGCAGCCATGAACATCTCGGAGCGCTCCTGGAACTCCTTCTGGCGCCGTTCGGATTCTTCCTGCTCGGTCAGGATGTCGATATCCCAGCCTGTGAGGATCGAAGCCAGACGCACATTCTGACCGCGCCGCCCGATGGCCAGCGAGAGCTGCTCATCCGGCACCACCACTTCAATGCGCTCTGCGTCTTCATCCAGAACCACCTTGGCCACTTCGGCCGGTGCCAGTGCGTTCACGATGAACGTGGCGGCATCCGGGTTCCATTGGATGATGTCGATCTTCTCGCCTTGCAGCTCGTTTACCACGGCCTGAACCCGGCTGCCGCGCATACCCACGCAGGCGCCAACGGGGTCGATTGAGCTGTCTTTCGACAACACGGCAATCTTCGCCCGGGAGCCCGGATCACGGGCCACGGAGACGATTTCGATAATATTGTCATAGATTTCAGGTACTTCCTGGCCGAACAGCTTGGCCATGAATTCAGGCCGGGTGCGCGACAGGAAGATCTGCGGACCGCGCTGCTCGCGCCGGACGTCGTAAATGTAGGCCCGGATCCGGTCACCGTTGCGGAAGTTCTCGCGCGGCAGGCTCTCATCGCGCCGCACCACACCTTCGGCGCGGCCCAGATCAACAACGATATTGCCATACTCGACCCGCTTGACGAGGCCGTTGATGATCTCGCCGGCGCGGTCCTTGAATTCCTCGTACTGGCGCTCGCGCTCTGCATCGCGCACCTTCTGGACGATCACCTGTTTGGCGTTCTGAGCAGCGATGCGGCCAAAATCGATCGGCGGAAGCTCTTCGGCAATCAGATCGCCCAGCTCCGCGTCGGCCTGTTTGTGTTTGGCGTCGGCCAGAGAGATCTCGGTGGAGTCGTTCTCCACATGCTCGCTCACCACAAGGAGCCGTTGCAACTGGATATCGCCGGTTTCCGGGTTGATCTTGGCCCGGATTTCGTTCTCCTGGCCATAGCGCAACTTGGCGGCCCGCTGAATGGCGTCCTCCATAGCGTCGATGACCAGGGCCTTGTCGATCGATTTTTCCCGCGCCACCGCATCGGCAATCTGCAAAAGTTCAAGCCGGTTGGCACTCACTGCTTCGACCATTTTTTCGCTCCAAATCTAAGTTTAATGCGCCGTTGTCGACGCTTTGATCAGCTCGTCGGTCATGACGAGCTTGGCACTTGCTACATTCTCAAAAGCCAATCCGACCACCACCGGATCAGCTCCGTCATTCTCTTTGAACCACAGACGGATCTCATCGTCCTCAAACCCCTCCAGGCGTCCCCGGAAGCGCTTTCGGCCCGCAATCATCTGGGCCATCTCGATCTTCGCTTCAAACCCTGCCCAGCGCTCAAAGTCGGACGGGCGCACCAGGGGCCGGTCGATCCCCGGCGAGGACACCTCCAGCGCGTAAGCGCTGGCAATCGGGTCTTCCACGTCCAAGAGCGGCGAGAGGGTTCGGCTGACCAATTCGCAATCTTCAATGTTCATGCTGCCGTCAGGACGCTCGGCCATCACCTGAAGGGTTTGACCGCCATCGCCGGTTAGGCGCACGCGCACCAGGCGAAAGCCCAAGCCCTCAATGGCCGGCTCAATAATCTCGGCCACCTTGCGCGCAAGGCCCTCTTCCGTCTTCAGTCTCCGGTCCAGATCTGTGTCCGACATGATCCCGCATTCAACCAAATTGGCTCGCCTTGTCAGATCATCAGCCTTAAGGCACTAAAAAAAGCGGGCTCCGGCGGGAACCCACTCTCCTTGATGGCCGTTGGTCTTTGTCGTTGACCTCTGGCTATATGAGAATGACCTGAAAGGTGTCCCTCATATAGCGCCAACGCCGCTTTGCTTCAAGCGTTGCTTTTCAGCTTTTGCGGAAAGTGAGGTAATGGGCTTTGCGCCCTTCTCTTTTGGCTTTGGCCTCATACCGCGTGCCCGGCCAGCCCGCAGGTGGGGTGCGCCAATCGCCCGGTCGCTCTGCCGTCCAGGTAAACCCGCCATACTGCGCCATGTGCGCCAGGGTCCAGCGCACATAATCGGTGATGTCACTGGCAAACAGGAACTCGGCCCCCGGCTTCATGATGCGATGGAAGGTGCGGATGTTGTCAGGGTTCACGAAGCGGCGCTTGTTATGGCGCTTCTTGGGCCACGGATCCGGGTAGAGCAAAAACACACCGGAAATCGAGGCATCCGGTAAGCAGTCCAGAACCTCTCGCGCATCTCCGTGATGGAGACGAATGTTCTGGAGCTTGTGATCGTCGATGGCCGACAAGATCTTGGCCATGCCGTTCACAAAGGGCTCAGCACCCAGATAGCCGTGGGCAGGATGTTCGGCGGCCCGCGCTGCAAGATGCTCCCCGCCGCCAAAGCCAACCTCCAGGAAAATGGACGCCGGGCGGTTCTCAAACAAGCCTTGAGGATCAAGGGGCCCGGTCTCGGGAAGCTCAATGGCGAGCTGGGGCAGCAGGGTGTCCAGAAATTCCTGCTGGCGTGCCCGCAGCTTGTGGCCCTGCTGGCGGCCGTACAGCAGACGCTTTTTAGGGTGTTGGTTGTCTTGGGTCATAGGCACCCGCTTCGGGCGCACCGTAGATCAGGTGAGGGCTGACTTGATGGCGTCAGCAAGATCGGTGCGTTCCCAGGAGAAACCACCATCCTCGTCCGGTGTGCGGCCGAAATGTCCATACGCAGCGCTGCGCTCATAGATCGGACGCGACAGGCCCAGATGCTCGCGGATGCCGCGGGGCGACAGATCCATAACCTCACCCAGCGCTCCCTCCAGCTTGCCTTCATCCACGGTGCCCGTGCCCGCGCAGTCCACATAGATGGAGAGCGGCTTGGAAACGCCGATCGCGTAAGAGAGCTGAATGGTGCATTTGTCCGCAAGGCCGGCAGCTACCACGTTCTTGGCAAGATAGCGCCCGGCATAGGCAGCAGACCGGTCCACTTTGGTCGGATCCTTGCCAGAGAAGGCGCCGCCACCGTGAGGTGCCGCGCCGCCATACGTGTCTACGATGATTTTGCGTCCCGTCAGGCCGGCATCGCCGTCCGGGCCGCCAATAACAAAGTTGCCCGTGGGGTTCACATAGAACTCATCCTCCGGGCACATCCAACCGTTCGGCAAAACGCCTTCAACGAAAGGCCGCACCATCTCGCGCACTTCGTCCTGGCTAAGGCCTTCGTCGTGCTGTGTAGAGACCACCACAGATGTGGCCCGAACGGGTTTGCCGTTCTCATATTGCAGCGTGACCTGACTTTTCGAATCGGGGCCGAAACCTTTCGTGGTGCCGGAATGGCGGGCCTCGGCCATGGACTTGAGGATCTGGTGCGACAGGTGGATCGGCGCCGGCATCAACGCTTCGGTTTCCCGGCAGGCGTAGCCGAACATGATGCCCTGGTCGCCTGCGCCCTCATCCTTGTTGCCGGCCGCATCCACCCCTTGGGCAATGTCGGCGGATTGCTGATGGAGATAGACGGAGACTTCAGAGTTCTTCCAGTGGAAGCCATCTTGCTCATAGCCGATGCTCTTGACCGCGCCCCTGGCCACGTCTTCCAGCATGTCGTGGGTGATGCTGTCAGGGCCGCGAACCTCGCCCGCCAGCACAATTCGGTTGGTGGTGGTGAGAGTTTCGCAGGCTACCCGCGAGAAGGGATCTGCCGCCAGAAAAGTATCAACAACAGCGTCGGAAATGCGGTCGCACACTTTGTCGGGGTGACCTTCTGAGACCGACTCGCTGGTGAATAGGAAATTATCGCGCGGCACCGGACTGCTCCTTCAATGGCTATTCATGTAGAGCAACGTCCGGCCAGAATGATCCGAGGTTGCTGGTTGAGATAAAGACGCGCGGCACGCCAAGGCGTGCCGCACTTCGACGAGATCTCGAAAATGCGGAAGCGTTAATGGCAAGGAACCCGGCTGGGGTCAAGCGCGGTGTTCAGTGCCTCTTTTCGATTTCTTCTGTACGTCAGTTCTCAGCCAGCGCTTTCGCCAGCTCAACCAATTTGCGGCGTACGTTTGGCTGCTCAATTTGAGAGAACGCCCGATTGAGCTGAAACCCTTCTGTTGAACTCAAAAAGTCCATCAAAGCGGTTTCGCCGGCACTTTCGCCAAACCCCGGTTGAGAGTTCTCATTCGGGGTATCTGGAATGTCGTCAAAGAAAAAGGCGACAGGGACGCCGAGGATTTTCGCCATTTGCCAGAGCCGGCTGGCACTGATCCGGTTCGATCCCTTTTCATATTTTTGAACTTGCTGGAACGTGAGGCCAAGTTGTTCACCGAGCTTTTCCTGACTTAAGCCGATGAGTATTCGACGCATTCGGACGCGTCCCCCGACGTGCACATCTACAGGATTAGGATTTTTCTTCACCATAGCAATAGAGCCTTAGACCGATTCCCCCCGGTCTGTTTCTTGTTAAGCTCTAGGTTGCCCCGCCTCAGAGCCGCCATCTTTTTGAGTTTGCGCTGCCGCACCCTCCTCTAACCGAAATAAGCGTAACGTACCTAACAATTCGGTACAATCGAAATTCCACACTCCGGGTCGCCAAGCGACCCGCCACATTTCGGACCTTTTGGCGTTTAGCTTATTGGGCGATTTCTGGCAAGGGTCGCCCGTGAGAGGATGCTGAGGAAGAGGGCCAAGGCGAGGCCGAACAGCACGCCCGCGAAGACGATCGCGTCCCCAAAGATGGCGTAGAATGTTGGGGGAATGGCTTTGGGCAACCGGCTGTCCACCACACCTCGCCGGCCGAGCGGCAGGCTTTTGAGCACTTGGCCGTAAGGATCGATCACGGCGGAAATGCCGGTGTTCGCCACACGGACAACAGGCAGGCCTTCTTCGATGGCACGCATCCGCGATTGAGCGAAGTGCTGGCGCGGGCCGATGGACTCTCCGAACCACGCATCGTTGGTCACATTGAGGATCCAGCCCGGCCGGACATCGCGGTCAATCACGGCCCGCGGAAAGATGATCTCGTAGCACACCAGGAGGCTCACCGCCGGGGCGTTGTCCAAACGGATCGACCGGGGTCCGACACCGGGCACAAAACCGCCGGGCAGGGTCACCAACTGGCGCAGACCCCAAGGCTCCAGAATAGAGGCGAGGGGGAGATATTCTCCGAACGGGACAAGGTGCGCCTTGTCATAGGACGCCACGGTTTTCCCTTCATGATTGATCACGAGCACGGAGTTCCGCGCCCGATTGTCATCCGGCGTGCCCGGCTTGCCCTGCAGCGCCCGCCTCAGGGCTCCGGTGATGAGGGTCACGTTCTGCGGCAGAAGTTCGGCGATCTTTGCCTTGGCTTGGGGATTGGCCTCAAGCAGAAACGGGATGGCGCTTTCCGGCCAGATAACATGGGTGACATCCTTGACGCCCGTCACCTCAGGGGTGGTGGCCATGTCTGAGAGTTCCAGCAAGCCTGAGAAGATCTCCGTGCGATACTTCGGGTCCCATTTGCGGTTTTGGGCGATGTTGGGCTGAACCAGCCGCACTTTGACGGCGTCCTCGAATTCGGCTTCGGCAGTGGCCAGGCGCTGGGATCCGACCATCCATGCTGCGCCGGCGGCAACAAGGATCGTGAACATGGCGAAGGCGCGCTTGGAGAGCCCATCTGTTGTCTCCTCTTCCTCGCCGGCCAGAATGGCGGGCGAGGCGCAGGTGAACACGATTATGAAGGTCAGTCCATAAACCCCGCAATAGGCGGCCAACTGTTCGAGACCCTCAAAGGCGCCGGCGGAATAGCCCAGTGTGGCCCATGGAAAGCCGGTGAAAATGTGCCCTCTCACCCATTCCAACACAGTGAAGCTGGACGCGAGCAGCGCAATCCGGCCGGTCCCCGTTGTCCAAACCAGGGAAGCGAGGAGGCCGGCGAAGCCATAAAAGATGCCGAGCCCCAGAGGGAACAACACCACGACGAACGGGATCATCCAGGAAAACACATCCGCGTCCACCAGGAAAGCTTCGCTCACCCAATAGAGATTGGGTGCAAAATACCCGAACCCGAAAGCCCATCCGGTCATGAAAGCCGCAGGCGCTCTGTTCCAGATGGAGCTGGATTGCGCGTTGACCCCGTCCAGGATCCACACCAGCACCGGCAGGCTGCAGAAGAGTGCGGGCAGCAAGTAAATCGGCGGTGCGGCCAGCGCAGCAACAATGCCTGCAAGCAATGCAACAAAAAGCCTGCGCCAACCCCAAAGCACAATGAATTTGAGGGCAAAGCTGTTCATCTAATCCCGCAGCAGTTCAGACAAAGAGCGAAAGCGAATCACCATCCTTTATAGCAAGGGCTGAGCTGAAGCGCTTATACTTCTGAGGGATAAATGAAAACGTCTATACTTGCTCGCTCGCCTTTGGCTCCTCAGACGCCTGGCGGCTGCCGCGGGGATGTATCTTGATCTTCTTCAGGCGCCGGGGGTCGCTTTCCAGAACCTCGAAGGCCAGACCCGATGGATGACGCACCAGTTCGCCCCGTGTCGGCACGCGGCCCACCATGGTGAACATCAGACCTCCCAGCGTGTCCACGTCATCCTCATCTTCATCGGGCACCAGATCGACTTTCACAATCCCTTCCAGTTCCTCAATCTCCGCGCGAGCATCGGCCACCAAGCCGCCGTCCGGCTCCTGGCGGATCATCGGTCCGTCGGGATCGTCATGCTCGTCGACAATCTCGCCGACAATCTCTTCCACCAGGTCCTCAATCGACACCAGCCCATCCGTGCCGCCATATTCATCCACCACAATCGCCAGATGGATATGGGTTGACTGCATCTTGACCAGGAGGTCGGCTGCTTGCATCGAAGGGGGAACGAACAGCACCTCGCGCATGACGCCGGCCTGGGCGACGGTTTTGTCCAGTTTGATCCCGGACAGGCTGAACGGCTTTGATCCGTTCTCGGTGCTGCGCCCGTTGGCCTTGGCGGTGGACTTCTTCGCCGCGCGGACTTTCTCTCCGGCCTTTGCGATCCAGTTTACCAAATCCTTGATGTGCACCATGCCCAAGGGCTCATCCAGCGTGTCCCTGTAGACCGGAATGCGCGAATGGTTGGCGTCGATGAACACGGTAAAGAGTTCAGACAGGGTGGTCTGGTCTTCCACGGCGATAATGTCGGCGCGGGGCACCATAACGTCTTCCACCCGCTGCTGACCAAACTCCAGGATGTTGCGCAGCATCAGCCGCTCTTCCGGCGACATGTCGTCTTTGGTGCCGGCTTCGTGTTGGACGATCACGTCTTCCAGGCTGGCGCGCAGGGTGGTTTCCGTTTCGCCGGCAAACTTGGCGCGCAGGAACGACCATAGCGAGCTGGTTGATTTCGTGGATTTGTCTTCATCTGCGCCACTGCCCGCAGCCGTTTCGGCAGGGGCGGCGCTGGTACTCTCAGATTGTGAAGGGTCGGTCATCTTTGTTTCAACCAGAGCGATAAGCGTCTGATTTAGTCATAAGGGTTCTCAATGCCAAGGCCTGCCAGGATTTCAATCTCCAAAGCTTCCATCTCAGCCGCGGTTTCATCGTCCTCGTGATCATACCCTGCCAGATGCAGCACGCCATGTACAATAAGATGTGACAAATGGCTTTCTATTTTCTTGCCAAAGGTCTCCGCCTCCTGGGCAACCACACCATGCGCCAGGATAACGTCCCCCAGCGGCACCGGTTCGCCGGCAGGCCAAATGATCTCTGCAAGATCGGTTTCAAACGACAGAATGTTGGTGGGCTTGTCCTTGCCGCGATACTGCTTGTTGAGTAGACGGACATCCTCATCCCCGGCCAATCTCACGCCTAAGACGCGTTGTGCCTGGTCTTTGCCAAGGGCGTCGGCGGCCGCATTTGCCGCGCTCTGGACGAGGTCTTCGACACCGTTGATTGTGCGCCAACCGTCGTCGGCAATATCAATCTCGACCTGCATGGCTGTCTAATCGGCGGGCTCACTCTTGGCCGGAGCGCCCTCATAGGCATTGACGATCTTGGTCACCAGGGGGTGGCGCACAATATCCTCCGCACCAAAGCGCACAATGTCGATGCCCTCAATGTCCGCCAGAAGGCCAACAGCTTCGGCCAGACCCGATGTTGTGCCCCGCGGCAGGTCCACCTGGGTGGGATCGCCGGTGACCACCATGCGAGAGCCCTCGCCAAGGCGCGTGAGGAACATCTTCATTTGCTGCGGCGTGCAGTTTTGCGCTTCGTCCAAAATCACGAAAGCCCGAGCCAGGGTGCGTCCGCGCATGAAGGCCAGCGGTGCGATCTCGATGGTCTCGTCTTCCATCCCGCGCTGCACTTGGTTGGCGGGCATGGTGTCGTAAAGCGCGTCATAGAGCGGGCGCAGATAAGGATCCACCTTCTCTTTCATGTCGCCAGGCAAGAAGCCCAACCGTTCGCCGGCCTCAACGGCCGGGCGTGAAAGGATGATCCGATCCACCTCGCCCGCCATCAGGGCGGCGGCCGCACAGGCGACGGCAAGATAGGTCTTACCCGTGCCGGCAGGGCCAATGCCGAACACCAGTTCGCGCTTCTGCAGCGAGCCGATATAGACCCCTTGTTGGCGCGAGCGTGGATGGATCACCTTGCGCCGGGTTTTTATCTGCACATCTTTAGGTGCCTTATAATCATCCGCCGCTTTGGGGCTGCCGGCCTTGACCTCTGGCACCACGTGGAGGCGGATCGCGCCGTCCACGTCCGCGGGTTGAACTTCGAAACCTTCGCTCAAGCGCTCATACAGATTGGACAGCACCTGGCGGGCATTTTCCTGGGCATCGCTTTGGCCGATGATGGCCACATGGTTGCCTCTGGGCATCACCTCTACCCCGAGGCGGTCCTCGATCAGAGCCAGGTGTTGATCGTGTTCGCCGAAAAGATGAGGGAGAAGGCGATTGTCGTCGAATGTAAGGATCAAGCCATCACCATTGCCATCAACATCACTTTGTGCGGTGTCCTGCTCAAGGTCCGAGCCGGAGAGTTGGCCTTGTGTCGTGTTCAAACAATCAGCTCCGTTTAAGTCTGATTCGATGACGGTTTCATTGCACAATATGCGCCGAAAGGCTGTTTGCGCCAATAGCATCAATGTGGACGGGCACAATATCCCCAATTGAGGCGGTGGTGTTGTCCACATGCACAGGCTGCAAGTAGGGCGAGCGGCCGACCAGTTGGCCGGGATGGCGGCCCGGTTTTTCCAACAGCAAATCAAAGCGTTGGCCCTCACAGGCCGCATTGAATGCCGACTGTTGTTCGCTCAGAAGGGCTTGCAGGCGGTGCAGTCGCTCGGTTTTCACCTCTTCTGGCACCTGATCCTCCAAATCCGCGCCGGGCGTGCCCGGACGCGGGGAATATTTGAACGAAAACGCCTGGGCATAGTTCACCTCGCGTACGATCTTCAAGGTGTCCTCAAAGTCCGCATCGGTTTCGCCGGGAAAGCCCACGATGAAATCAGAGGACAAGGCAATGTCAGGCCGCGCCTCTCTGATGCGCTCGATAATGTCCAGATAAAAGCCGGCCGTGTGTTTGCGGTTCATGGCTTTGAGAATGCTGTCGGAGCCGGACTGTACGGGCAGGTGCAGATACGGCATCAACTTTGCGCAATCGCGGTGCGCGTTGATCAGCGCATCGTCCATGTCCTTGGGATGGCTGGTGGTGAAGCGCAGGCGCTCCACGCCTTCGATCTCCGCCAGATGATAGAGCAACTGTGCCAGACCCCAGCTCGCGCCGTCCGGGCCTTCGCCGTGATAGGCGTTGACGTTCTGGCCCAGAAGCGTGATCTCTTTTACCCCTGCTTCGCTCAAGCGGCGCGCTTCGCTCGCCACCCGTTCCACCGGGCGGGAGAACTCCGCACCGCGCGTATACGGCACCACACAGAACGAGCAAAACTTGTCACAGCCTTCCTGCACGGTCAGAAAAGCCGCCACACCGCGCGAGCGGGTCTTTCCGGACGACGGCTGCACCAGGTGATCGAACTTGTCCTCTGCGGGAAACTCCGTTTCCACCACGCTTTGGCCGGTCTCTTCGGCCCGGGCCAGCATGTCTGGCAGCTTGTGGTAGGTTTGCGGGCCGAACACCATATCCACCACTGGCGCCCGGCGGATAATCTCTTCGCCCTCGGCCTGGGCCACGCAGCCGGCCACAGCGATCTTCACATCGCGTCCCTCAGAGGCCTGCTCGGACTTGATCTTGCGCATGCGGCCAAGCTCTGAATAGACCTTCTCTGCCGCCTTCTCGCGGATGTGGCAGGTGTTCAGGATGATCAGGTCTGCATCGTTCGCCTGATCGGTCTCCACATAGCCGGACGGCGCCAGCATGTCGCTCATGCGGGCGGAATCATAGACGTTCATCTGGCAGCCATAGGACTTGATAAACAGTTTGCGCGCTTTGTCGGCCATTGGTGTTTACCGGCTTCCTTAAGTTTGGCTGGTTTCTTTAGCGCCTTTCGGCGCCAAAGCAAGCCCTTCGCGCACGATCTGCTCCGCGCGAGCTGCCTGATCTTTGCGGGTCTGGCCCTCTTGTGGATCAAGCGGGGCATGGAAAATCACATCAACCTGAAGCGGCCCGCCCTTGAACACTGCCCACATATGGGGAAGCAGTTCCATATCGCCATACCAGCCATAATGCACTCCATCGCGCCCCTGATCGTCGCTATAGCGCAGGGTCAGGGGCTGTATGGTGAGCCCATCGCCGGTAAAGAGGGCGCTCTTGAACTCCAGCACCTGGCGTCCATCCGTGCTGGTGCCTTCCGGGAACAGCACCAGGATATGTCCTTGCTCAAACCGCTCCGTCATCTCCTGGCGCACCGGCCCCACGGCGCTGCGGCGTTCGCGGTCCACAAAGCAGGTTCGCAACAGGCGGGCGAGCGGGCCGAACACGGGCCAGGAGCGCACATCCCGCTTGGCAATGAAGAAACAGGGCATCGTGGCGCCGATGGCAATAACGTCGATCCAAGACACATGGTTGGCGGCAATGAGCAGCGGTCCGAGCGTTGGCGGGACCCCATGGACCTGAAGCCTGGCGCCCATCAAGCGCGCGGCGGTGCCAAAGACCCATTTGGGCAACACATGCTGAAGGCGCGGCGCCATCAGCACAATCAGCACTTGCATGGGAACCGTGACCAGCAGCAGAAAAGAAAAGCCTGCGGAAACCCCGATCGCCCGCGCGGTGCTCATAGGCCGGTCAGTCTTCGTCCTTGCCGTCGAGGGCGATGCCGTAAAGCTCCAGACGGTGGTCCACCAGTTTATAGCCCAACTCCCGGGCCACGATCTCCTGGAGCTTCTCGATCTCTTCGTTTTTGAACTCGATCACCTCGCCTGACTGCAGATCGATAAGGTGATCATGATGCTCTTCCTGCGCCGGCTCATAGCGCGCCCGGCCGTCACCAAAGTCGTGGCGTTCCAGAATTCCGGCATCCTCAAACAAGCGCACCGTGCGGTAGACCGTGGCGATCGAGATCTTGGAATCGATGGCAGACGCGCGCCGGTAGACTTCTTCCACATCCGGGTGGTCTTCCGCATCCGACAGCACACTGGCAATGACCTTGCGCTGCTCGGTCATGCGCATGCCTTTCTGGACACAGATCTTCTCTAAAGAGGTCATGTGCTGGGTTCGTTCCTACCGGTTTGATCGATGGTATAGGTGCCTGAGCACGGGCTTGCAACCAAGCCGTTGAAACTCAAGTGGACGAGGCCAGCTCAAGGCGCATGATGAGCGCATCTGAGCGCGAGCCGTCGTTAAGCTGATAGTAATCGCGGCGCCGCCCTGTGGTCTTAAATCCGGCATCTTCATAGAACCAAAGCGCCTGGTCATTCGCCACATCCACTTCGATAAAGATTGAGGCCAAGCCATCCGATTCATTGATGACCGCGTCCAGCATGCGCCGCGCCACCCCCTGCCTGCGCGCGCGTTCCACCACGCCGATGGTTAGGATTTCCGCCTCATCACCCGCCTGGCGGGTCAACACCATGCCCACAGGCTCAGCGCCCTCTAAGGACACCCGGGCCGTTACGCCCGGCATGGTCAGTAAGCTGTGAAAACTCTTGGCGCTCCAGGGGCGCTCGAAACACTGGTCATGGAGAGCGGCAAGTAAGCGAGGTTCAGGCAAGGTCTGAATGGAGATCATGCCCGCTGTACCTGGGCACGGGCCCCTGGCGGCTTCGCATCGGCAGCTCGGAGATAGAGGGGGGAGGGTGGGGTTTCAGACGCCGGCATGCGGCTTGCGGCAAGCCCCCAAACGGCAGCAACGGGCAGTTCGGGCGCTGTTGATGCAGAGCCGCCGTTCAGCAGCTTGGCGCCATTGCCGGCCAGCAAAACGTCGCCGTCGGGCAGGGCGGCTAAAGCAGTGTCAACGGGCACGGCGCGCGGGCAAAGCTGTTCTGCGCCGGAGGGACCATAAACGGCCAGATAGATCTCACCGCGCCGGGCGTCGATG
>JANQOW010000113.1 GCA_028285595.1 Hyphomicrobiales bacterium | reverse complement strand
CAATACGGTGATGGTAACCGCGCTGTCTTCATCCACAGACGCGGTGTCATCGACGGCAACGGGCCCGTCATTCACCGGGTTGACGGTGATGGTGACAGTGGCGGTATCCGTCGCACCATTGCCATCGGAGATCGTGTAGGTGACGGTGTCCGTGCCGTTGAAATTGGTGTTCGGCGTGTAGTCCAGAGCGCCATCGGGGCGAATGGAGACCGATCCGTTGCCCGCGGTTGCCGCTGTCACACTTAGTGTGTCGCCGTCCAGATCGCTGTCATTGGCCAGAACATTGATGGTGACCGCGCTGTCTTCGTCCACAGACGCCGTGTCGTTGAGGGCCACAGGCCCATCATTCACCGGATTGACGGTGATGGTGACCGTGGCGGTATCCGTCGCGCCATTGCCATCGGAGATCGTGTAGGTGACCGTGTCCGTGCCGTTGAAGTTGGTATTGGGCGTATAGTCCAGAGCGCCATTGGGGCGAATGGAGACCGAGCCATTGCCGGCGGTTGCCGCTGTCACACTTAGTGTGTCGCCGTCCAGATCACTGTCATTGGCCAGCACGGTGATGGTCACCGCGCTGTCTTCATCCACAGACGCCGTGTCATCGAGCGCCACAGGCCCGTCGTTCAGCGGGTTCACTGTGATGGTGACCGTGGCCGTATCCGTCGCGCCGTTACCATCGGAGATGGTGTAGGTGACCGTGTCCGTGCCGTTGAAATTGGTGTTGGGCGTATAGTCCAACGCGCCGTCCGGGCGAATGGAGACCGAGCCATTGCCGGCGGTTGCCGCTGTCACACTTAGTGTGTCGCCGTCCAGGTCGCTATCATTGGCCAGCACGCTGATGGTGACCGAATTGTCTTCATCCACCGAAGCGGTGTCATCGAGCGCCACGGGCCCATCGTTCACCGGATTGACGGTGATGGTGACGGTGGCCGTGTCGGTCGCCCCGTTACCGTCCGAGACCGTGTAGGTGACCGTGTCCGTGCCGTTAAAGTCGCCGTTTGGCGTGTAATCCAAGGTGCCGTCCGGGCGGATGGACACCGAGCCATTGCCGGCAGTGGCGGCTGTGACGCTAAGCGTATCGCCCTCCGCATCGCTGTCATTGGCCAGCACATTGATGGTGACGGGAGTGTCCTCGTCCATGGATGCGGTATCATCCATGGCATCCGGCCCATCGTTCACGGGATTGACCGTGATCGAGACCGTGGCCGTATCGGTACCGCCATTGCCATCGGTAATCGTGTAGGTGAGGGTGTCGGTGCCGTTGAAGTTGGTGTTCGGCGTATAGTCCAACGCCCCGTCAGGACGGATCGAGACCGAGCCGTTGGTCGCGGAAGCAGACGTTACGCTGAGCGCATCGCCGTCCAGATCGCTGTCATTGGCCAGAACGCTGATGATGACGCCCACGTCTTCATCAACCACAACGGTGTCGTCGATCGCGTCAGGACCGTCATTCACCGGGTTGACGTTAACGGTCACGGTGGCTGTGTCCGTGGCGCCCGTGCCGTCGGAAACGGTGTAGGTGAGCGTGTCTGTTCCGTTGAAATCCGGATCGGGCGTGTAGTCCAGCGTACCATCCGGGCGGATGGAGACCGTGCCATTGGTGGCTGTGGCCGCGATCACGCTCAAGGTGTCGCCGTCTGCGTCGCTGTCGTTGGCCAGTACGTTTATGGAAACGCCCGCGTCCTCATCGGTGGTCGCAATGTCATCTACGGCGTCCGGGGCATCGTCCACCGGGTTCACCGTGATGGAGACGGTCGCCGTATCGGTCCCGCCATTGCCGTTGGTGATGGTGTAGGTGATCGTGTCGGTACCGAAGAAATCGGGATCGGGCGTGTAGTCCAAGGCGCCGTCCGCGAGCACGCTGACCGAGCCGTTGCCGGCCGTCGCCGACGAGACGCTGAGGGGATCGCCTTCCAGATCAAGGTCGTTGGCGAGTACATCGATAACGATCGATGTGTCTTCATCCAGCACGGCACTATCGTCTATCGCAAACGGGCCCAGCGTGCCGCCGCCGCCTCCGCCACCACCGCCGCCGCCGGAACCGCGCTCGGCCGTGGCAGGTGCGTCTTCGCCCTGCTCAACCAAGGGCGGCGCAAAAGTTTGCAGACCAGCCACATCGGGGAAGCTTTCGCCGTTGTTGCGCGAACCGGCGCCTCCGCCCGGGCTTTTGGCAATGGGAGCCGGCGGTGCGACCTGTGGGCCGGCCAATGGTGCATCCAGAGGGGCACCAGGGGTCAGTGCGGGGCTGGGCGAGCCAAGCGGCGACGCGCCGTCTGCGCCGGATTGGGTGCGGGGCGGCAAACCAGAAGGGCCCTGATCGCCGGTTGTAGCGTAATCGGTAAAGTTTGGCTCAAGGGTTGTGGCCGAGCCGTGATGGATGGCGGACTTGGCAGCGGTTTCCTGCGTGTCGACCGTTCCATCCAAAACGAAGTCGTTGGCCTGCTCGGGTGCGACGCCTGTGGTTTTGGTTTGCGAGATTGTCGTAGAAGATTCCGGATCGCGTCTCAGAGAGTCCAGGTTCTCCAATTGCGCTTCTTCATCTGACGAGGATCGCTGATCCGCCATCTTTAGGTACCTTTAGACCGAGAGGGCTGCGGCCGCGAGAGCGCATTGAAGCGCCGCAAACTGCCCAGCCCCCTGGTTAAACCGAGAAAGCGCGCCGCACTTACGCACTCCCATTAACAACTGCATGCAGGGGTGAGCTTAGGCGAAAGATCTTAAGGGGTCGTAACTGAGGCAGGAATATTATGCGTTTACAGACAGTTACAAAATCGTTCGATTTGATTCCACATCCTTAACTTCCCGCTAAGGATTTCAGACGAGGTTAACCATGTGTGGAATTTTGAATCACCTTTCGCAACGCGTGCAGGCGCGCGCGTTTGGGGCCGGGCCAGCTTAAATGACCGAGAATAATTCGGGACAATCTGACGTCAAAGCGCTGCAAGGGGAACTCGAAACCGCCTTTGAGCAGGGCCCAGACGAGGCTCAATCGACTCCTATAGAGCCGGAAACTGACCACACACCGACAGACGAGGACCCCGGCATAGAGGTTGATGGCGAACCGGAAGTGGTGGAAGCGCCACCGGTCAGCCTTTCCATCATCGTCGGGTCCGTGCTGATCAACCTTCTGGCGCTTGCAACACCCCTGGTCATTCTCCAGGTTTATGATCGCATCATCCCCAATCAGGCCCTCCACACATTCACACTGCTGATTCTCGGTCTGTTGGGTGCTCTCATCTTGGAAGCTATCATGCGGACGGCCCGCTCCTGGCTTACCGGGTGGGCGGCGGCGAAATATGAGGTTCGGGCCGCCGAAGCGCACATGCGCAAGATCCTGGACGCGCCCAGTACCATTGTTCAATCGGAACGCTCCAGCATCCATGTGCACAGGCTCAATGCCATCGACACCTTGCGGCAGTTCTACGGCGGCCAGTCACGGCTTTTGCTGATCGACTTGCCGTTTGTTCTGCTGTTTGCCGGCCTGGTTTACCTGATCGCCGGGCCCTTGCTGTTCGTGCCCTTGATATTGATCGGAGCGTTCGGCGCCCTCACGATACGCCACGGCGCTCTGCTCAGAGAGCTTCTGATTCAGCGCAGCGGCCACGATATCGAGCGCCATGGCTTTGTCTTGGATGCGCTCTCGTCCATGAGCGGGGTGAAGGCAAATGTCAGCGAAGGGCTCTTTCAGCGGACCCATGACAAGTTTTGCAAGCGCGGTTCAGAGCTGAACTACGGCACCGTGGTGCTGGCGGCGGAGGCGCACAGCCTCTCATCGGTGTTCGCCAACGCGGCCATTGTGGTGATGGTCTCTTTCGGCGCGTTTCATGTGCTTTCCGGCCAGCTCTCCATTGGTGCGCTTGCCGCCGTCACTTTGCTGACGGGACGTTCCATGCAGCCGCTGGTGCGCGCCTTGGGGCTGTGGTCCCAGATCCAAAACCTGCAGATCGCCCGAGGTCTTCAGTCGGATCTGATGGAAATGCGCGACGATGAGGCTGATGCCGGTATTGGCACGGCAGCGCCCTTCAGCGGCGAAGTGGTGGTGCGCGGCGTCTCCCATCGGCCCGAAAGCGAAAGCGGCCACCAGCTCGATCTGATCAATCTCACCGCGAAGGCCCACAAACTCACCGTCATCAAGCCGGTGGACGGCGGCGGTGTGCGCGAGCTCGCGGCCCTCTTGTGCGGGGAAATCCAGCCCGTTGAGGGCCAGGTTGAGTTTGATGGTCAGGTTGCCGCCGAAATCGGCGCCATGGCGATCCGCAAACAAGTGGCCTGCGTTTCAGACCAACCCACCTTGTTCGACGGCACCTTGTTGCAAAACATCACCATGTTCCGCCGCGGCAGGGCACTGGATGATGCCCTGGAAGCGTCCCAACTGATCGGTCTGGAAGATCAGGTGAACCTCATGCCGGAGGGCTATGGCACCCGCATGATCAAGGGCTCATCTTCGTTTCTGCCATCCGGGCTGTTGCAGCAACTGATGCTGGCCCGCGCGCTGGCCCGCCGCCCCAAACTGCTGGTGCTGATCAACCCGCTTCAGCGCCTGGACCGGGTGGCTGAACAGACGGTGCTGGAGGCGTTCCGCGCCGTTTTGAGTGACACCACAATCATTGCCTTCACGCACCATCCCGGCATGGTGCAGATGGCGGACCATGTTTACGAGCTGACCGGCGGCAAACTGAGGGCCGGGCGGGCCAAACCGGTGCGCTCAGGGGCGCCGCGGATCAAGCTGGGCAGTGGCCAGAGGAAGGTTGTGAATGACTGACGTCTTGCCAGAACGTGAACCGGTCGATGCTGCTCAGAATGACATTCTGGGCCAGCTCGCGCGGCTGCAGAATGCCTTCAAGGCGCCGGAGGAGGGGCCGGATAAGGAGCGCCGCCGCGCCACCAGAACCCGCGCCACCAACAAAGAGCAGCAGCGTCATCTGGCCTGTTTCCACGAGCTCATGCGCGCGCTCAAATGGCCTGGCAACCAGCTTCAGGTGGCAGAAAATCTGCCCGCCGGCGCCGACTTGGGCGGCATAGCAGACTATTGCGGTGCGCTTAGCAAGCTTGGCTATGAGATCAGCTCCCACCTGACGGTGCTGGAAGATCTGGAAGACGACGACTTTCCCGCGCTGACCAAGTATCAGGGCGCCATCTATGTTCTCTTGGAGCACACCGAGGACGGCGTGCTGGCCTTCAGCAGCCAGACCGGCGAACTGGTGACCTTGGCCTCAAGCATCAAACGCCAAGTGTTCATTCCCTACCACATCGACCCTGCCGAAGAGGTGCGCGATGTGGTGCATGACAACTGGATTGGCGTGCTGGTCGCCCGCTTCCGATCGCTGATTATCAAGCTTTACGGCATCACCTTGTTCACCAACTTGACGGCCCTGGCGGTTCCGCTGTTCGTGATGACCGTATACGACAAGGCCATCGGCACGCGCTCCACCGAAACCCTCACCTATCTGATCGTGGCCATTGTGATCATTTTGGTGACCGAACTTGGCTTGCGCAGTATCCGCGGACGGGCGCTGGCCTATCTGGGCACCCGGTTTGAGACGCTCACCTCGTCCAAAGCCTTTGAGCAGTTGCTGTATTTGCCTTTGCCGGCGGTCGAGGATGCACCCATCAGTGCCCAGATGACCCGGCTTCGGCAGTTTGAAAACGTGCGCGACTTCTTTTCCGGCTCCATGGCGCATGCCTTCCTGGACATGCCGTTCATCCTGGTGTTCCTGGCCACAATCGCCCTCATCGGCGGCTCTCTGGTCTGGGTGCCCATTGGGCTGATGGTGATCTTTGCGGTTATGGCGATCACGATTGTGCCCATGCACAAACGCCGGCTGGGTCTCACCGGCCAATCGCGCCAGGCCATCCACAGCTTCCATCTGGAGACGGTGACCAAGCATCGGGCGGTGAAGGAAAACGATGCCCAGGACGTTTGGCTTGGCCGTTACACCGACCTGATCAAGCTCTCGGCCGTGCGCCACTTCAAGTCTGAGCAGCTCAACCTGTTCGTGATGACGCTGACCCAGCTCCTGATCGCCTGTGGCGGCACGGCGACCCTTTATCTCGGCGCGGTTATGGTGATTGCCGGCGACCTGACAATCGGCGCGCTGATCGCTACCATGGCGCTGGTCTGGCGGGTTATGGCCCCCATACAGGCGAGCTTCCTCAGCCTCAGCCGCGTCAGCCAGGTGATCCATGCGTTCCGCCAGATCAACCACCTGATGGCCGCCGCCCTGGAGCGCGAGCCGAGCACGGTGCCGATCCTGGCGCGCAAATATGAGGGCCAGGTCACGCTCAAGCGCATCAGCTTCCGGCATGCCAAATCCGCCGACCCGGCCCTGGCAGGCGTGAACATGCGCATTGAGCCTGGCCAGATCGTTGCTGTGACCGGCCCCAGCGGCTCGGGCAAGTCTGTGCTCTTAAAGCTGCTCTGTGGGCTTTATCAAACCGGTTCCGGCTCGGTTTTGATCGATGGCGTGGATCTGCGCCACGCCGACCCGGCCGAGTACCGCCGTATGGTGGGCTATGTGGGAGAAACCTTCGATTTCTTTCCCGGCACCATTGAGGAAAATCTGGTGATGGCCAATCCCACGGCCACGGAATACCAGCTCCGCGAAGCCTGGCGCGATGCAGGGCTCGATAGCTGCGCCTCCACCTTCCCTGATGGGCTGGACACCTACTTCACCAAGACCGAGTTTGAAGAGCTGGATGCCGGAATCTGCCAGCGCCTGCTTTTGGCCCGGGCTTATGTAAAGGATCCCGTGCTCTACCTGCTCGACAAGCCCGAGGCGGGTATGGACCCGGCCGGCAGCCAGGCGTTTAAGCGCAAAATGGCCAGCTTGAAGGGCAGTGCCACGGTCATTCATGTGACCCATGATCTGGCCCGCATGGCCTTTGCCGACCGCATCGTCTATCTACAGGACGGCCAGGCGGCGCTGGACGGCCCACCTGAAGAAGTGCTCCCGATGATCCAGAAGGCGGCTTAGAAGCCGGTCCCCCGCGTTCCTGCTAAAGCAGGGACCTTCTTAGCCAAGGGAGCGGTGTAAGCTATGGGCCCCTGCCTTCGCAGGGGAGCGGCAGAAAATTTCTGTTTTCATTAACCATACTTCAAACCCTGGCCGGTACGCTGCCAGCCGTTCGTAATGCGTAAGTAAAGGGGCGCTGGTTCCGGCCAGCCCTGAGAAGAGAATGGCAACACACAAACGCAAGCCCATCACCAAGGCGGTCTATGGCCCCGATGACGGTAAAGGGCTCAACCTTCCGCTGGCTATGGAAGATGGCCACGCGCCGGGTATGGCGCGGGCGACGATCTTTTTGGGGTGCGCGTTTCTGTTGGCACTTGTGATGTGGGGATCAGCCACGGAATTCCGCGAACTCACCATGGCTCCGGGCGAAGTGAAGCCCGTGGGGTCTGTGCACACCGTGCAGCATCTGGAAGGCGGCCAGGTTAATGAAATCTCCGTCCAGGAAGGTCAGGTGGTGGAGAAGGGCGCCGTTTTGGTGCGTTTGCAGCCCACAGCCGCTTTGGCCGATCTGGATCAGCTCAGGGTGCGCTCCGCTGCGCTGACCTTGCAAATCGAACGGACCGATGCGCTGCTCGAGCGCCGAAAGCCTGACTTCAGTGAATTCGGGCTGAACTATCCGGTGCTGCGCTCCGACCAGATGAAAGCCTATCAGGCCGCGGTTGACCAGGCCGAAAAGGCCCGCGAGGAACTGCAGGCCCGCATTCAGCTCCGCATTGCCGAAAAGAAAGCCTTTGAAGGCCAGATCCGCAGCATCGAGGACCAGGCAAAGATCCTCGATGAGCAGATCACCATGAAAAAAGATCTTTATGATCAAGAGCTTGTGTCCAAGTCCGTTTATCTGGAAGTGCTCCGTCAGCGCGAGAAGGTGAACGAGGGCCTGGTCACCACCAACGGGCAACTGGAAGCGGCCAAGGAAAGTCTCGCCGAAACGCGCATCAAGTTGGCCGAGCTCGATACCGAATTGGACCGTCAGCTCTCCGACAGCCGCGGTAAGCTCTCTGCAGAGCTGGAAGAGCTGCGCGAGGTGATCCGCAAGCACAATGACCGGGTCACCCGCCTCGTGGTGCGCGCGCCGGTCCGCGGCGTCGTGCAATCGCTGACCGCCAAGACCATCGGTCAAGTGATCCGCGCCGGCGAACAGGTGGCCACCGTGGTGCCTTTGGGCCAGGAACTGGTGGCGGAAGTACAGATCAGGCCGGACGATATTGGCCATCTGGCGGTCGGGTTTGAAGCGCGGGTGAAGGTGACCACTTTCGATCCGGTGCGCTACAAGCCGATTGAGGGCAAGGTGCGCCATATCTCGCCCACCACGTTCCTGACCGACAAGGGCGAGCCCTATTACAAGGGCATTGTGGCCCTGAACCAGGACCATGTGGGCCAAGGCGCCAATCAGCATCAGCTCCTGCCGGGCATGTTGGTTCAGGCGGAGATCGTCACCGGGGCAAAATCTCTGGTGCGCTATCTCTTACGCCCGATTTACCGGTCGTTCTCCACGTCCTTCAGCGAGCGGTAGGCGCGCTGGCACTGGCGTCAGCCTCGCGAACACCCCGTCATCCCCGCGAACACCCCGTCATCCCCGCGAACGCGGGGACCCAGGTGCGGTTTGCTCCGATGTCTGTTGCCCTGGATCCCCGCTTTCGCGGGGATGACGGAGCTATAGAGCGGGGATGACGGAGCTATAGAGCGGGGATGACGGAGAGTAGAGAGGTGCGGGCGGATAGCGAGAATTGACCTGGCCCGGGCGAATCTAAGATAACCCGGGCATGACCCGCGCGCCTGCCCTGGAGCTGATCTCGTTTCGCCTGTGCCCGTTCGTTCAGCGCGCGGCCATTTTGCTCACCCATAAGCAGGTGAAACACACGGTCACCTTCATCGATCCCGTCACCCCGCCCCCGTGGTTCCGCGAAATCTCGCCCAGAGGCAAAGTTCCGGTCCTGCGGGTCAATGGGGAGGCGTCCGTCTTCGAACCCGCCATCATCGCAGAGTTCATCGATGAGGTGACGCCGCCGCCTCTGATGCCGGAGGATCCGATCTTACGCGCCCACAATCGCGGCTGGATCGCCTATGCCCCACACGTGCTGATGCCGCTCAAGGACTTCACCACCGTGGCCACAGGGCCGGACTGCTTCCATGCGGTCCAGGACTTCCAGACCAGGCTGAAGCTCCTGGAGGGCGCCCTCGGCGACGGGCCTTACTTCAATGGCAGGGCCTTTTCCCTGGTGGACGCGGCCTATGCGCCGCTCTTCGTTAGGCTTGACTATTTCCACGCCATGCTGGGCGAGCTTGCACCTGCCATGCGCTTTCCCAAAGTGGCCGCCTGGCATCAGGTGTTGTGTGATTTGGCTTCCGTGCAGAAGACAATCGGCTATGATTTCTCCCAATGCATGAACCAGCTCGTGGCCCAGCGCCAGGGTTATCTGGCCACGCTGCTGCCGCGTGGTGTGACTGCAGCCGGGCAGCGCCAACACTCTTGAAGCAGGACGCCCATGGATCTTGGAAACTTCTCACTCAGCCTCGCCGTGAAGGATCTCAGCGCCTCCAAAGCGTTTTATGAGAAGCTCGGGTTTCACCCCATCGGCGGCGATGAAAGCCAGGGCTGGCTCATTCTGAAGAGCCCGAGCTGCATCATTGGGCTGTTTCAGGGCATGTTTGAAAAGAACACGCTGACCTTCAATCCCGGATGGGATGAAAATGGCGAAGAATTGGATCAATTTACCGATGTGAGAGAGCTCCAGAAGCGGCTGAAAGCCGACGGTGTCACCTTCGTCAGCGAAGCCGATGAAAGCACATCAGGTCCCGCCAGTTGCATCGCCTTGGATCCGGACGGAAACCCGATCCTCCTCGACCAGCATGTTTAGCCCGCCGCAAGTGCCAGGATCTCCTTGATCTCGGCGGGCGAGGGGATGGGCCGCGGATTTCGGGGGATCCAGGGGGTCTTCATGGCCCCTTCGGCGATCTTATCGAACGCATCGGCCCCAATATCGGCCGCTTTCAGGGAACGGGGCATGCCCAGGCCCCCGATAAAGGCGTCCAGAACGTCTGAAGCCTCTTCGCCCGGCCGGCCCATGATCTCCGAGATCAGCGCCTGGCGCGCCGCATTGGCCGGCTTGTTCCAGGCCATCACCGAGGGCAGCATGATGCAGGAGGTGTGCCCGTGCGGCACTCCAAAGAGGGTGCCCAGAACATAGCCGATGCCATGGCTCGCGCCCATGGGAACGCCGCTGGTCAGAGGGCCCATGGAGAGCCATGTGGCCATCTGGCAGGCCAACCGGGCCTCCAAGTCCATCGGGTCTTTCAAGACGCTCGGCAAGCCGCTGGCAAAAAGGGCAAGTCCCTTGGCGGCCTGGGCATCGCCATAAGGGTGCGCCTCGGCCGAGCAAATCCCTTCCACGCAATGGTCTACGGCCCGGATCCCTGTGGAGATCCAGAGCCATTCGGGGGTGTGGACGGTGACCGCGGGGTCCAAAATCACGGTGCGCGGCACGGCGCCGGGATGTTTGAAGAGTTGCTTGGTCTTCGTGCGGTCATCTGTAACCCCCGCGCCGGGGTTGAATTCACCTCCGGAGAGGGTTGTGGGCACCGTCACCTGACGCACCTTGAGCGGCGTGCTCAAGGCGGTTTTGGCCGCCTCGGCGTCCACAAAGGCGTCCATGCCTTCTATGGTGGAGATCTCGTTGGCCAGACAGAGCTGCACGGCCTTGGCGCCGTCGGTGATGGACCCGCCGCCCACCGTGACAATGAGATCTGCGCCGGCGCTGCGCGCCATTTCCGTTGCGCTGACCACGGCGGAGCGCGGTGTGTGCTGCGGCATGTCATCGAAGATGCCCACGCACCGCTCCCCGAGCGCGGCCTCCACCTTGGAAACCTCGTCAGTGGTCCGCCGCAGCGTACCGCTCACCATCAGGAAGACACGCCGCGCGCCTACCCGGCCTGCGGTTTGCGCCACCGCTTCTGCGGCGGGTTTACCGTATATCACGTCTTCCATATTGCCGAAGACGATGTGTCCCGTCCCTGTCATCTTGTTCTCCCTTGCCCTTCAATATCTGCTAACAGAACACCTGATGGCACAGGCGAAACAATCAGACCCTTCCCGCCCCGGTGCGCCCAGATATTCGCGCAAGCAACCGGGCGAGCGCAAGCGGCTGTTGATCGACGCGGCCATTGCCTGCTTGGCTGAAGGGGGCATTGCCGGGTTCACCGTGGAGCGAATCTCTAAGCAAGCTGGCATCTCTAAGGGATTGATTTCGCACCATTTTGACGGAAAGGACGATCTGCTGGCGCAGGCCTATGGGGCCATGACCAACGATATGGACGCCCGCGGCGCGGCGCGTCTCGGGCTGGATAATGTCACACCGCGCAAGGCTTTACGGGCGTTTGTTGAAGCAAGTTTTGATCCTGAAGTCTTCGACCGCACCCAGCTCAAGGCCTGGTTGGCGGTGTGGGGCGAAACCGCCAGCAATCCGAAACTGGCCGCCATCCACAAGGCCCGATATCTGGCCTATCACAAACGGTTGGCCGCCATGATTGAGGCGATTGCGGCAGAAGACGGCCGGGCGGTGGATGCCGGGCTCTTGGCCACCATGCTGGTGTCTTTGATCGATGGGCTGTGGCTGGAATGGTGTTTGGACGAGAAGATCCTGCCGCGCGAGAAGGCACTCAGCGCTGTGTACCATCTTTTGGAGCCACATTTAGGTTCGTTGCGGGTTTGAGGGCACTACAGTTTTATTTTTGTAGTTACATATATAAACTTTAATGGTGGATTCTGCGAAACGAACCCAATTTCGTATAAGCCAATGATTTCAAGGGGAAATTCGGGCTATTTGGCCTTGATGGTTGAGTTTCTTCCGTCCTTCGTCACCCCGGAATTTGCGCAAGCCAATATCCGGGGCCCATAGCCCTGACCACTCCACTGGCTAAGAAGGTCCCTGCTTTCGCAGGGACGCGGGATTTACTCTTGCTCTTCCAAACGCGTGGCTTGCCTCAGCTCGCCAAGGCCGCTCCAGCCTGTTCCTGAACGCCGGCTTCCCAGCCCAGGATCGCCCGCTTACGGGTGATCCCCCAGTGGTAGCCGCACATCTTGCCGCTCTTGCCGAGCACCCGGTGACACGGCACCACGAACGAGATCGGGTTGCGGCCCACCGCGCTGCCCACTGCCCGGGCCGCGTTGGGCTTTCCGATATGGGCCGCCACGTCCGAGTAGGTGGAGGCAGCGCCTACGGGGATGCGCAGAAGCGTCTTCCACACGCTGGTCTCAAATTCCGTTCCAATCAACACCACGCGCAGCGGGTCATTGGCCTGCCAGCAGGCCGGGTTGAAGATGCGCTCCGCAAACGGGGCCGTCTGCTTCGGATCGGCCACATACTCCGCATTGGGCCAGCGTCCGGCCATGTCCTCAAACGCGGCCTGCTCGTCGCCTTCATCGGCAAAGGCAAGGCCCGCCAGACCATGTTCGGTGACCATGAGTAATACTTTGCCGAACGGGCAATCATGAAACCCGTAAAAGATCTCAAGTCCTGCGCCCTTCGATTTGTAGGCCCCGGGCGTCATGGCCTCATGGGAGACGAAGAGGTCGTGCAACCGGCCCGGACTGGACAGGCCCACCTCATAGGTGGTGTCGAGCACCGATGCGCTGTCACGCAGCAGGCTGCGGGCATGGTCGATGGTGATGGCTTGCAGGAAGCCTTTGGGCGAGATCCCGGCCCATCGGGTGAAGAGGCGCTGCAGATGAGCCGGGCTGAGGTTCACCTGCTGGGCCAGTTCGTCCAAAGACGGCTGCTCGCGCCAGTTCTCTGAAAGGTGGCTGATTGCGCGGCACACATGGGCATAGTCCCGTGTGGTTTCGCCGGCGGTGGAGGCCTTGGGCGCAGGCGCGCCGGTGGCCAGGTGATCTATGCGTGCTTGGGTCATGCCGGCAAACTTATGGCGCCGGGGCCGGCTCATCCACCCGTTTCCTGCGCTGAGCGGGAAAAATCCTCATCGTGCCCGCGCAAGCGCGGTTTTCAGCTCGCCGGCCAGGGATTGAAGCTGGTCCGGCCCCAGAAAGGCGCCGAGCTGAAGCCGCTTGCCGTGGGAGGTGAGCCACAGGGGGCCGCAGGTTTCCAGATCCTCGTTGGTTTCCAGCTCAACGCGCACCCAATAGGGTTGCAGGCGCCACTCTTTGGGTGGGCGACGCCCTTCCACGCGGCGTACGATGAGCTCATCCTCGAAGAGTTCGATGGATTCATAGTTCCGGGTCTGAGCATAGTTGACCTTGAAGGCCCAGAAGATGAGCAGCACATCCAGGCCGAAGAAGCCGAACACCGGCCAGGCCCCAATCATCAAGAAGGCAACGCCGGCCACAAAACTCACCACACTGATCGCGGCCATCAGCACCAGAAAACCCTGGCGATCCAAGGATCGGTGGGGGCGCAGGATAGCAGAGTAGCTCGGCTCAGGGCCGCGTTCTGCTCGGGGAATCAGTGGCACACTGGTCATGTTGACCGACACTATAGCTCAGTTTTCCCCAAGCTGAAGCCGTCTCAATGTTGACAGAGCGCCGCACTTGGCACCTGTTGAGCCTTCACAAAGAGGGCCGAGCAGACGCCATGGCGCGATTGTCAAAGATGACCCGGGCGGAGATCCATGAGTTCTACTCGCGCCTGCGCGCTCAAAAGCCCGAACCTAAGGGTGAACTCGAGCACACCAACCCCTACACCTTGCTGGTGGCTGTGGTGCTGTCGGCTCAAGCCACCGATGAGGGCGTAAACAAGGCCACGAAACTGCTGTTCGAAGAGGCCGACACACCGGAGAAGATGCTGGCGCTTGGCGAGAGCCACGTGCGCGAGCGCATTAAGACAATCGGGCTCTACCGCAACAAGGCCAAGAACGTGATCGCGCTCTCAGAGCAGCTGATCGCCAACCACAACAGCCAGGTGCCCGAGGACCGCGATGCCCTGGTGGCGCTGGCCGGGGTTGGCCGTAAAACCGCAAACGTGGTGTTGAACATGGCGTTCGGCCACAAAACCATGGCGGTGGACACCCACATTTTCCGCATCGGCAACCGGGTTGGCCTCGCGCCGGGCAAGAATGTGGATGAAGTGGAGCAAAAGCTGCTTAAGGTCACACCAGATGAGTTCATGCTTCACGCCCACCATTGGTTGATTTTGCATGGGCGCTATGTGTGCAAGGCCCGCAAGCCCGATTGTGCGGTGTGCGTGGTTCACGACTTGTGCAAGTTTAAGGACAAGACCCTTTAGAAATCGCGCGTTAAGGCCAATAAAACCCGCCGATAACCGTGCAATCCGACGCGCGCTTCCCTTGCGAATCATGGCAAAACCGCCATGGTTAACTCAACCATTTGGATGGCCTTCGGGTGCAGCCGTCAGCGAGGCAGATATGTCAGAACATTCCTACGCCAATTTTTCCAAGCAAGAGCGCCAGTTGCTGGACGTGCGCTACCGGGAAATCACCCAGGTGATCCACGCCTTGGAAGAAGAGGGACGGGCCATTGAAGCCCGCCTGGAAGCGCTGGACGCCATGGACCAGATTTTCGCTGACACCGACCAGCAACTGGAGAAGGCCCGCTCCAAGCAGCGCCAGACCAACTCAGAGGTCATGGACACCATGCGCAACCAGCTTCAGCGCGCCGCGCCTCTGCCGACCGGCAGCGCCGGGGTTCAAGCGATCCGCTGATCTCCCAGGACGCGCCTTAAAGCTCCAAGAGGGCGGTTGGAGGATCGGAGCCATCGAACTCCTGCCTCTGGTTTGCGCGCAGCATGTTCCAGGATAAGGCTGCCGCGCCAAGGCAGACAGCGCTCATTAAGAAGAGCCCCCGGGTTGCCTCTCCGGCAAGGAGCACGATCATCAGCAGCGCGCTGCCGGCTCCCGTCACCACCAGGAGGATCAGCCACAAGAGCCGCATCAGGCCGGAACCGGTTGTAAAGCGCGCCTTGGGATTGGCAGCGGCAACCCCCTGGCACAGAGCCCGCACAAAGGGGGCGTAGCTGGCAGCCCGGTTTTCGTAAGATCCCAGAGACTTGCAATGGTGAGAGCGTACGGTCAGGCTTTCTCCTGTGGCGGTTTTGATCACCAACTGGCCATGGATCTCCTCCTCATCAGCGATGTCGGCGGGATAGAGGCTTAAGGTAAGCTCGGTGATCTCGGCAAACGGCACCAACTGCGCCGCCCCGTCGCCGCGCCAGCTTAAGCCATCATCACTGAGGGAATAGGTGATTTCAGGGCCCCGGATCCCGTTACGGACGCTGTGAACAAGGTGTGAGCCCATAGTCTTCCTTCAAGGGCGATCATAGGAGTTAAGGCGGGCCTGTCAACGCGCGGGCCCTCCGTTGCCCTGGCGGGGAAACCACCTTAGTTTGGCCTCAAAATCACGAGTGAAAGGAGCTGAGAAATGGGAATGGTGCATGTTGTGGCGGTGATCACCGCAAAGCCGGGCTTGCGCGGTGAAGTTCTGGAGGCATTCCAGGCCAACGTACCGGCGGTGCACGCAGAAGACGGCTGCATCGAATACGGCGCGACGGTGGATACGCCGGACGCCGGGCCAATCCAGACGCAGGTTGGGGACGACACCTTTGTGGTCGTGGAGAAATGGGAAAGCCTGGACGCGCTCAAGGCCCATGCGGCCGCCCCGCACATGGCGGCCTACGCGGCCAAGGTGAAGGATAAGCTGGCGAACCGCGTGATCCACGTGCTCTCCCCGGCTTGAGGGCGCAGATTATGGCCGGTTCTCAGGGTTTCGGGGCCTTTGCCAAGGAGCATCGGGAGTTCTTCAATGCGCTTGGGCCGGAGGGGTGGCAGCCGGTGGCCGGCTATGCGGGCGTGGAAGAGAAAATCCTATCCGGTGCGTTCGATCATCAAGAGCACCGGGGTGCGGTGACACGGCTGTCGCGTTGGGCACCCGGCGCGGCCGTGGCGGAACCGGTATCACATGAGTGGTGCGAGGAGGTTTATCTGATTTCCGGCTCGCTCGTGATCGGCGCTCCGGAGCGTGAACAAGAGGTGTTGCCCGCGGGAACCTATGCCGTGCGCCCACCGCACGTCCCGCATGGGCCGTTCTTCAGTACTGAAGGCTGCCTGATGATTGAGTTTCTCTACTACCCTCCTAACTGAGCGGCCGTGGGGCGATTAACGGCTTGCTAAACTGAGAGACGTGCGGCACCCTTCTTTGCGGAGTGGCGACAAAAAGAGGCATATGATGAAAAGAACACTCAATAAACTTGCGCTCCTTGGAGGTCTGGCGTGTTTGATGACCTTCGCCCCGACGCCGTCGTCACAAGCCGGTGAGCCGGTCAAGGTGGCGCAAGCGTGCGGCTGGTATGTGGTCCTGGGCTGTTTCAAGCGCTACCGACCCGCCCAGCGCCGCGCCAACAACATCGGGGTCATTGTGGTGGACACCAACGATTATCCCAACTTCCGCAACGGTTGGTTCTGCGCTGTCGACGGCCCACATTCCAGAAGCCGCGCCAACCAACTGCGCCGCTCCTGGCGCGGAACGGTGGCTGACGCCTATGCCAAATCGGCCTGCTGAGGCTGGCTTAACCCGTCTGCCTCTCCCCCTTAAGGGTCCAATTTAGGACATGGAGCGCCGGCGTGCCGTTGAGGCATGCTGGCGCTTTGATTGGGGGGACTTCACGTGAGCTTCAAAAACATCAGCAGCTTGTTTGCCTGCACGATCTTATGCGCTTTTGTATTGGTGGACAGTGCCGCCGCGAACTCGACGGTAGTGAAGCTGCGCGGTGCGATCGAGCAGAGGGTGCTTCAAAAGTCAGAAAAGCTCCCACGCGCCACGGAGCGGAAGCTCGGAGCGGCTTGCGCCTTGTTCCACACAAACATTTTGGCACTTGAGAAGAGGCACCGGTGCAAACGTGATTGTTATGCGAAGGTCAAGAAGTATGGCAAACGGTTGGATGCCCTGATGGTTGATCTCAGCAGCAAATGGAAAAAAATTGTTGCGCGCGAATTTCGTGCAAAACTGCCGGCCTCGACGGTGGTTGGTTTGTGTCTAAGGAGCGCGATCGCGCAGAAGAATCACAAGATCTCATATGGTTTTGGGCGAATGTTGGCCAGAAGTGCCGAATACGAGCCTCGGATCACTGGTGGCACGTGGGCGTTTACCTCTCTCGCCCTTGGAAAAGGCGTTGCCAGGTCAAAAAAAGCCGCGGTGGAGCTTCTTACAGAACTGACGAAGTCAAAGGAAATGAACAAGAGAACCAAGTCGAACCTGACCAAACTGGGCTTGTTGCTCTACTTGGAAAAATGAGGTTTTGCGCAGCCGTTATTCGGTCTGAGGAAATCCCTACCGCGCTGGATGCCCCGTCAAAGCAAGTTGCTCGTCGCGCTGCACCGTCTTGAAGATGTGTGTCATATAGGCCGTGGTGAAGAGCGGCATCACCAGATTTCCTAAGGGAACAAAGGCGAGGGCTGCCGGAACCAGCCCGGCGGCAAATACGCGGCCCGCGTTGCGTTTGCGCAGGTCGCGCGCTTCCGCCACCGGCAAATGGCGCATGCCCACCATCTGGAAGAATTCCCGGCCCAACAGATAGGCGTTGGCCAGCACCATGCCGATGGCCCCAAGGCCGAAGATCAGCATTGGCAACATGGCCAGATGGACAAGCAGGATAATGGCGGCAAACTGGATAGCCGTGGTCAGGCCCAGCACAAAGGGCATTGGCTGTCCCGGCGCGTCATCCCGATAGTGCATCCATTCGACGCGCTCGGCGATCTCGTCCAGAAACATGCCGGCAAACAGGGCCGTCACAGGGCCAATGAGAAAGAAGCCGCCCACGAGCATGAGAGCAATGGCCCCCAGGCCGGCAAACCAGCCGGCGGCCAGATCAATCCACCCCGTGGAGGAAAACGTAATCGCGGCCAACCCGAGCTGAACCGCGATGGCAAGCGTGATGAAAAGCGCCACCGTAAGACCCAGCGATTTGAACAGAACCTTGCGGAAAGGTGCAGAAAACATCTGCTCAAAAGCCTTGAGAGCCGCAGAAATCATTAACGAGAACCTCAATTTCATATGCTGTTTACCCTGCAAATCAGATGGGGACAGGGCTGGCGGAAAACAAGTCTTGGGCGCTTGCACCGCCTTGCGCCATGGCTATACTCTCGCCCCAATTGTTGAGCCAACATATTGAAATCCCTTCAAACCACAGGATTAGTCCCATGAGTGAGCCCCGCCACCATGTGCTCGGCATCGGTAATGCGATTGTCGATGTGATTTCCCGGACCACAGATGAATTCTTGACCCGCCATGACATCGCGAAAGGGGGGATGCACCTGATCGATGAGGCCCAGGCTGAGGCGCTTTACGCAGATACAGGACCCAGCATCGAGATTTCCGGTGGCTCGGCGGCCAACACCATCGTTGGCGTTGGATCGTTCGGCGGCTCCGGCGCCTACGTGGGCAAGGTGAAGAACGATACCCTGGGCTCTGTCTTCAGCCACGATATCCGGGCAGGGGGCGTAACCTTTGAGACGGCGATGGCCGAAGACGGCCCCTCTACAGCCCGCAGCCTCATTCTGGTGACCCCGGACGGGGAGCGCACCATGAACACCTATCTAGGGGCCTGCGTTCATCTGGGCCCGTCGGATATTGATGCGGACCTTATTGCGTCTGCGCAAGTGACCTATCTTGAGGGCTATTTGTGGGACCCGGAAGAGGCCAAGCAGGCGTTCCGGGAGGCGGCCAGAATTGCCCGCGAGGCAGGCCGGAAAGTGTCACTGACCCTTTCGGACCCATTTTGTGTGGAGCGCCACCGGGATGGTTTTATGGAACTGGTGAAGGGCAATGTGGACATTCTCTTCGCCAATGAGGCGGAGATCATGAGCCTTTATCAGGTCGATGATTTCGATGAAGCCGCTGTGCGCGTCAAACAAGATTGCGAGCTGGCCGCACTGACCCGTTCTGAGAAGGGCTGCGTGGTGGTGAGCGGCGATCATACCGCGCATGTGCCGGCGGTGCCGGTGGACAAGGTGGTGGACACCACCGGCGCGGGCGACATGTTCGCGGCCGGCTTCCTTTATGGCTACACCCAGGCCAGGGACCTGGAAACCTGTGGCAGGCTGGGGGTTTTGGCTGCTTCTGAGATTATCAGCCATGTGGGCGCGCGGCCCGAAACGCCCTTTGCCGACCTCGCCCGCCAGCACGGGCTGGCGAGCTAGGACGGTCTCTCAGATCCCGTCAGCGCCGGCCGAAACCGGCAGCGCCGCCGGTCCGGTTGAGCGTGTCCAACCGGTTTTGAGGCACGGCGTGGTTGCTGCCGCCGGTGCCGAGAGAAAACCCGCCAAGAGAAGGACCAACTGAGCGCCAGCCGGACCAGCACAGATAGAGCCCGCCCAGAACCATCAAAAACATTGTGAAGACCATGGTTCCGATGGGCAAATTCTCAACATCTTCCTGGCTGAAATAGTCTTTGAAGCCGAGCGCCGCATTGATCGTCGGCTGCGCCTTGTTGTAGCGAACGGCAATCTTCTGACCGTCCTGTACCGCGTAGGCGTCTTCCTCGGAGATGTTGATTTCGCTGCCGTATTTCTTTCCGTCCGCGGTGACGAAACTGTAGGTCATGGAGTAGTAGCTACCCCGTCCGCCGAGCTTGCCCCGACGCACCGAGACGGTGTGTTTGGTCCGGTGCTCAATCACGCCCGTGGTGTCCACGGCATTGTCCACAATGCGTTGGGCGGCCTCTTTGGCCCCTCCCATCACCATGTTCAGTCCGCCGACCACGCTGGACAGGACCAAAACAACGCCGAAGATCAATTTGATGTAGCCGCCCATGGCTGCCCCCTAACGTTACGGTTTCGGGCAGTGTGCCAGATCTGAGCTAAGTGCCGATAAATCCGGCCGCAGGCATTTTATCAAGCCTGGCAAGGCGCGCTTAAGATCTGCCAAGCGGGTCGGCTATTGGCGCGCGATACCCGCCTTGCTGCCGCGTAGCACGAATTTCTGAACCTTGCCCGTGGCCGTTTTCGGCAGATCCTCCACAACGGACACCCATTGTGGGGTCTTGAAGTGGGCCAGATTGTTGCGCACGTGGAGCTTCAGCTCATCCTCGTTGGCCTCAGCACCGTCGCGCAGGATGACAAAGGCGTGGGGGGCTTCTCCCCACTTTTCGTGCGCCATTCCCACCACAGCAGCTTCCTGAACGGCCGGGTGGGTGAGCAAGCAGCCCTCCACCTCAACCGATGAGATGTTCTCGCCGCCCGAGATGATGACGTCCTTGAAGCGGTCGCGGATCTCCACATAGCCATCCGAATGGACCACGGCGGCATCGCCGGAATGAAACCATCCATCCTTGATTGCGGCGTTGGTGGCGTCAGGGTCGTTATAATAGCCTTTCATCACCACATTGCCGCGCACCGTGATCTCGCCCAGCGTTTCGCCGTCGTGCGGCACTTCGTTGCCCTCATCGTCTATGACCCGAAGTTCACCGGAGCCCACAAGCTCAACCCCTTGGCGCGCCTTGATTTTCGCCCGTTCGGCAACAGGCAGGTTCTGGTGCTCGGGCCGCGCTTCACAGACGGTGATCAGAGGCGCCGTCTCCGTCAGCCCATAGACATGGGTGAGCTCCCAGCCCAACTCGCTTTCCACAAGCTCGATGGTCGCCGCAGCGGGCGGAGCGCCGGCGGTGAACAGGCGCACGCCGCGCGGGACACCGTCCCTTAACTCGGCCGGTGCGTTGGCGATGCTGATCAGCACCGTTGGGGCCGCGCAGAACATGGTGATGTCTTCGTCTTTAATGAGTTTGTAGATCAGCTCAGGGTCCACTTTGCGCAAACACACATGTGCCATGCCGCGGGCCGTGTTGATCCACGTGAAGGTCCATCCGTTGGCGTGGAACATGGGCAGGGTCCACAAGTAGCGGTCTGCCGCGCTGAGCGGGTGGTGCGCCAGAGTGTTCATGATGTTGCAGTAGGCGTTCCGGTGGGTGATCATCACGCCCTTCGGCCGTGCCGTCGTGCCGCTGGTGTAGTTGATGGTGAGCAGATCCTGCTCGTTGATCTCAACGGGCGTGAAGTCCTCGCTTTGCGCCTTCAGCGCCGCTTCGTAGTCCACCCAGCCATCCTGTGCCCCTTCCAGGGCAACGAAGTGCTCAACATTCTCCAGCTTGCCGCGAATGCTCTCCACAGCCTCAAAATAGTCCGGATGAGCGCACACAACCTTCGCGCCGCAATGGTTGATGATGTACTCGAAATCCTCCGGCAGCAGCCGGTAATTGATGGGCACCAGAACCGCGCCGATTTGTGGGACGGCGTAATAGCCTTCAAGGTGCGAATGCGTGTTGGGCGCGATATAGGCCACCCGGTCGCCATGGCCGACGCCCATGGCCTGCAGCGCAGCCGACCAGCGGTCGCAGCGCCCCAAGAACTCACCGTACGTCAGCCGTACATCACCGTCGACCACCGCTTCACGGTCCGCGTAAAGCCGGCGGGCGCGGCGGGCAAATTCCATGGGGGAGAGTGCAATGTCCATAAGTGTTCGAGCCTCTTTTGCAGCACAGCCGCTTATATCTTGCGCAGCAGGACCTCTTCAACGTCGTGATTGATCCCTTTGTAAAGGATCAGATCGGCCCTGTGGCGGGTGGGCTGCACGTTTTCGCGCAGATTGACCAGGTTGATCGTATTCCAGATGTGGTTGGCGGTTTCACGGGTTTCCTCATCGCTCAGCGAGCCATAGCGATGGAAGTAGGATGCGGGGTCCTGGAAGGCGGTCTCGCGCAGGCGGAAGAAGCGCTCCACATACCAGTCGCGCAGGATCTCCGCATCCGCATCGATGTAGACGGAGAAATCGAAGAAATCCGAGACAAACGGAATGGCTTCGCCGTCCGCCGGTGGCGTGCCCACCTGAAGCACGTTGATGCCCTCCACAATCAGGATGTCCGGTTGGTCGAAGCGCACGGTTTCCACCGGCGAGACATCATAGTGCAGGTGCGAATAGACCGGAGCTTCCACATACCGGTGCCCCGCCTTGATATCGCTGAGCACGCGCAGCAGATGGCTCACATTATAGCTTTCCGGAAAACCTTTGCGGTTCATGATGCCCCGTTCTTCGAGCACCGCATTGGAGTGCAAGAAGCCGTCCGTGGTCAGCAAGTCCACCTTGGGGTGATTGGGCCAGCGGGCCAAGAGCTTGCGCAAAATGCGCGCGGTGGTGCTTTTGCCCACGGCGACCGAGCCGCCCATGCCGATAATGTAGGGCACCTTGCCGCTCATCCCGCCCAGGAACTTTTGAGTATGGCGGTAGAGTTCCTGGGTGGCCTCCACATAGAAACTGAGCAGCCGCGACAGCGGCAGATAGATTTCCGCGACCTCGTCCAACGACACCTGGACGCTGATGCCGGACAGCTCGGAGACTTCCTCTTCCGATAAAGTCATCGGCGTGTCGGCGCGCAGCTTGGCCCATTGCTGGCGCGTGAAGCTGCGGTACGGGGAAAGGTCGGAGCTGTGGGGCCGGGTGTCCATAGGTCGAGCCGTCTAGGAAGAACGTGAGGCCTTTTCAGCATGGCCACTTGTGCCTTGCCGCGCTGCCAAAGTGTCCAACACATCGTCCAGAGGGACCTCGGAGGCCTCCAGCAGCACAAGGAGGTGATAGAGCACATCGGCCGCCTCTGCGGCGCTGTGGGCCTTGTCTCCCGCCGGTGCGGCCAGCAGCAGCTCTACGGCCTCCTCACCGAATTTCTTGGCGCATTTCTCGATCCCGCCGGCCAAAAGGGAGGCGGTGTAGGAGGAACCGGCTCCAGCAGACCTGCGCGCAGCAATGGTGGCCGCCAGTTCAGCAAGCACATTCAGCTTGTCTTGGTGCGCCAGGGCCATCCTGCCAAACTCCTTTCCTCACCTCACCACACTACCAGAGCCCGCGCCCGGATGCTCCTAAGACTTATGTCAAACGCACCGGGATGCCTGCAGCGGCCATATGGGCCTTGGTTTCACTGATGGTGAAGGTGCCGAAATGGAAAATGGAGGCTGCAAGAACCGCCGTTGCTCCGCCATCGCGGATGCCTTCGACCATATGATCCAGCGTGCCCACGCCGCCGGACGCGATCACGGGCACATTCACCGCATCAGAGATTGCCCGGGTCAGGGCAATGTTGAAGCCTTCGCCCGTGCCGTCCCGGTCCATCGAGGTGAGCAGGATTTCCCCGGCGCCCAACCCCACCACCTTGCGGGCGAATGCGACGGCATCAATGCCCGTGGGCTCACGCCCACCATGGGTGAAGATCTCCCAGCGCAGCGGCTCCCCGTCGCCGGAAACCTGTTTTGCATCAATGGCGACGACAATGCACTGGGCACCGAACTTAATGGCGGCGTCTTCCACCAACTGCGGATTGCGGACCGCGGCGGTGTTGATGGACACCTTGTCGGCGCCGGCCAAAAGCAGCTTGCGAATATCATCCGTGGAACGCACGCCGCCGCCTACGGTGAGCGGCATGAAGCAATGTTCGGCTGTTTTCGTCACCACATCAAAGATGACATCGCGATCTTCGTGGCTGGCTGTAATGTCCAGAAAGCAGAGCTCATCGGCTCCGGCGGCATCGTAAGCTTTGGCGGCATCCACCGGGTCGCCCGCATCGCGCAAATCCACGAAGTTGACGCCCTTCACCACACGGCCATCCTTCACGTCCAGACAAGGGATGATGCGCGCCTTCAGCATCAGGCCGGCTCTCGGCTTGCTGAGATCAGAGCTAGAGCTTCGGCCGGATCGAGCCGTCCGTCGTAAAGCGCACGCCCGGAAATGGCCCCTTCAAGTTTGGCGCAATCTGGCTCCAGAAGCCTTTCGATGTCGGCAATGGACGCAAGGCCACCAGACGCGATCACCGGGATCGAGACCGCTTCAGCCAACGCAAGGGTGGAGGAGATATTAAGGCCCTTCAGCACCCCGTCCCGGTCAATATCAGTGAAAATGATGGCCGAAACGCCCGCGTCCTCAAACTGGCGGGCGAGATCGATGGCGCTGAGTTCTGAGGTTTCCGCCCAGCCTTCCACGGCAACCTTGCCGCCCTTGGCATCGATCCCAACCGCCACCTGGCCTGGAAAAGCTCTGCAGGCCTCGCGCACCAGATCCGGATCGCGCACGGCAACCGTTCCGAGGATGACCCGCCGGATGCCGCGCTCTAGCCACATGGAGATGGTGCTGAGATCCCGTATACCGCCGCCCAGTTGCGCCGGGATGGTGATGTTGGCAAGAATGGCTTCCACGGCCGGGCCGTTCACCGGCTTGCCTTCGAACGCACCGTTCAGATCCACAATGTGCAGCCATTCAAAGCCCTGGTTCTGAAAGGCGGCAGCCTGTGCGCCGGCATCATCGTTGAACACGGTGGCCTTGTCCATGTCGCCCAACTCCAGGCGCACGCACTGGCCATCCTTCAAATCAATCGCAGGAAACAGGATCATGGGGCCCAGCCCAAAAAGTTCGCAATCAGGGCCAGACCCAGCGTTTGGCTCTTCTCAGGATGGAATTGTGTAGCCACAATATTATCTTTCGCCACCAGGGCGGTGACCGGTCCGCCATAATCAGCATAGGCCACCACGTCGGCTCTATCGCCGGGTTCCAGGTGAAACGAGTGAACAAAATAGGCGTGAGCGCCGTCTTCGCCGGTATCGATGCCCTCAAGCACCGGGTGCTCGCGCACCTTCTCAATCGTGTTCCAGCCCATATGCGGGATCTTGCAGGCCGCATCTTGCGGCTCGATCTTGGCCACGTCTCCGCCGATCCAGCCAAAGCCTTCTGTGGTGGCGAACTCCAGGCCCCTGTCGGCCAAGAGCTGCATGCCAACGCAGATGCCCAAGAATGGCTTGCCACGGCCGCGCACCTCGTCCTCCAGCGCCTTCCACATACCGTCCACCGCTTTCAGGCCATCACGGCAGTCGGCAAAGGCGCCCACACCGGGCAGCACAATACGTTCGGCACGGCGCACCACGTCCGGATCAGGGGTCACCTGGATGTTCGCGGAGATCCCTTTTTCGCGCGCGGCCCGTTCAAAAGCCTTGGACGCAGAGTGCAGGTTGCCCGAACCATAATCCACGATGGCGACGTTCACGCTCAGCCTCCAGCTGCCGGAAACAGGCTGTTGTCGGCCGGGTTGCCGGCGAGCCGCAGAGCAGGCGGGACCGGGCTCGGTGTACGCGGTTCTGGGGGCTTTTCGTTCAGCAGCCGCTCGAAGAATATCAACTCAGCCTCGTGCGGAGACGGCGCGGTTACCAACCCGGAGAGGCCGAACCCATTGCGCTCCAAGGTCCAGCGGCGCAGTTCGTTGCCCTCAAGCGCAATCAAAAGATTGGTGAGGATCGAAATGGGGATCATTGTGCTGCCGGGCAGCGACAGAGCCGAGCCGAACCCGGCCACCGCAAGCTGGAGCACAAGAATTCCGCCGGTGACGATCCAAAGTTGGTTCCACAAACCCCACAACACCGGGAAGAACAGCGCGGGCCAGGCCGGGCCCTCCTTGATGAAGACCGCCCTGTCCGGATCGGCCAGGGTTCCGGCCGTGGTGCCGGAGGGATGATAGATGGCATAGGTTTTCATAGAGCCAGGCTCGTCTAAGACCTTGCGTGTGAAACTGCGTTCTTAAAGGCTGTTCTTACAGCACACCCTTCGTTGAGGGAACAGCTTCCGCGCTCCGCGGGTCAATTTCCATGGCCTCGCGCATGGCTCTGGCGAGTGCCTTAAAGCAGGTTTCGGCGATGTGATGATTGTTTTCCCCATGCAGGCATTCCACGTGCAGGGTGAGGCCCGCATTCTGGGCAAAGGCTTGAAACCACTCGCGGAACAGTTCGGTGTCCATCTCGCCCAGCTTCGGGCGGGAGAAGTCCACCTGCCACACCAGGAAAGGCCGCCCGGAAAAGTCCAGCGCCACTCGGGTCAAGGTCTCATCCATAGGCAAGAGCTGGCTGCCATAGCGGCGGATACCCTTTTTATCGCCAAGGGCCTGGGCGACCGCCTGACCTATCGCAATACCGCTGTCTTCGGTGGTGTGGTGCATATCGATATGCAGATCGCCTTCAGCGCGCACTTTGAGGTCCATCAGCGAGTGCCGGCTCAACTGTTCGAGCATATGGTCCAGGAACCCGATGCCGGTTGAGACGTCATACGCCCCCGTGCCGTCCAGGTTCAGCTCCACCTGGATCTTGGTTTCCTTGGTCTCACGCTTCAGCTTTGCCGTGCGCATGATGCTGGCTCCTAAGTTCAAAAGCGGGCTTTTATCAGCCCGGACCGGATTGTGCCAGAGTAACGACAAGTCCGGTTACACATTGCATTGTGCGCGAGTTTGATTAAATCACTGTGAGCATACCCATTGGCTTTAAGGAAATTGCCCTCGTGACTTCTGACAATCCCTTTGATGCAAGCGCCTGGCATGGCACCACCATTGTCACCGTGCGCAAGGCCGGCAAGGTCGTCGTGGCCGGCGATGGCCAGGTGAGCCTGGGCAATACGGTGATTAAGGCGAATGCCCGCAAAGTGCGCCCCCTGGGCGAGGGCAGCGTGATTGCCGGGTTTGCCGGCGCAACGGCTGATGCCTTCACGCTTCTGGAGCGCCTTGAGGCGAAACTGGAGCAGTATCCCCAGCAATTGACCCGCGCCTGCGTGGAGTTGGCCAAGGACTGGCGCACCGACAGGTTCCTGCGCCGCCTGGAAGCCATGATGATCGTGGCCGACAAATCCGTGACCCTCGTGCTGACCGGTACCGGCGACGTTCTGGAGCCGGAAGACGGCCTTGCCGCCATTGGATCTGGCGGCAATTATGCCCTGGCCGCCGCCAAGGCTTTGATCGATACTGACGCTGATGCCGAGGCGATTGCCCGAAAATCCATGGACATTGCCGCCGATATCTGCGTGTTCACCAATTCCAGCCTGATCGTCGAGACGCTCGACGCAGAAACCAAATAGACTTTGTAGAAGTAGACCCCCCGAGGACTTATGACTGATTTTTCGCCCCGAGAGATCGTTTCCGAGCTTGACCGCTTCATCATCGGCCAGAAAGACGCCAAACGCGCCGTGGCCATCGCCTTGCGCAATCGCTGGCGCCGCAAGCAACTGGACGAGGGACTGCGCGAAGAAGTGCTGCCCAAGAACATCCTGATGATCGGCCCGACCGGCGTCGGCAAGACGGAGATTTCCCGCCGCCTGGCCAAGCTCGCCAATGCGCCCTTTATCAAGGTTGAGGCCACCAAGTTTACTGAGGTGGGCTATGTGGGCCGGGATGTGGAGCAGATGATCCGCGACCTGGTGGAAGCCGGCATCCTGTTGGTGAAATCCTTGAAAAGCAAGGAAGTGCAAGCCGCAGCCCATGTGAACGCCGAAGAGCGTGTGCTTGATGCCCTGGTGGGGGAAGGGGCCTCGGACAAAACGCGGCAATCGTTCCGCAAGAAGCTGCGCGAAGGCCAGCTGGATGACAAGGAGATCGAGGTTGAAGTCTCCGATACGTCCGGTGGCATGGGCGAGTTTGAGATCCCCGGAATGCCGGGCGCCTCGGTGGGGATGATCAATCTCAACGACATCCTGGGCAAAGCCATGGGCGGGCGCACCAAGACGCGGCGGCTTTCGGTAAAGGATTCATACGAGATTTTGCTGCAGGATGAATCCGACAAGCTTTTGGACAATGACCAAATTGTTCAGGAAGCCATTGATCTGGTTGAGAATAACGGCATCGTTTTCCTTGATGAGATCGACAAAATCTGCGCGCGCTCCGAGCGTACCGGCGGTGATGTGAGCCGGGAAGGGGTGCAGCGTGACCTCCTGCCGTTGATTGAGGGAACAGTGGTCTCCACCAAGCATGGGTCCGTGAACACGGACCATATCCTGTTCATCGCCTCCGGCGCGTTCCATCTGGCCAAACCATCTGATCTGCTACCCGAATTGCAGGGCCGACTGCCCATTCGGGTGGAATTGCGCGCCCTTACCAAGGAAGATTTCCGCCGCATCCTCACCGAACCGGAGGCCAGCCTCATCAAGCAATATGTGGCGTTGATGGGCACCGAGGACGTGCATCTTGAGTTCACCGACGATGGCATTGATGCGCTGGCCACGATTGCCGCAGACATCAACTCAACCGTGGAAAACATCGGAGCTCGGCGCCTGCAAACCGTGATGGAGCGCGTTTTGGACGAGATCTCGTTCACGGCAACCGATCGTCCCGGTGAGAAGATCAAGATTGATGAAGCCTACGTGGAAGAGCACCTGGGCGATCTGGCGAAGAACGCCGATCTTTCAAAGTTCATCCTCTGAGGGTTTTTCGTCCGCTCCCAACACCAACGTTCGGATGGTGCGGATTTGCTGCTCATCCAGCTCGCGAAATTTGGTTGAGAGCAGGTTTGCAAGCTCGGTTGCCTCAGCGCTGAGCTCGCTGGTGTCGATCGCCACCCGCGGGTGCGAGAGGTTGGCCAGGCGCTCGATCTCTTCCGCTTCGTCCCAGATCAGGTTGAAGAACTGGTTGATCCCCTGCACCAGATACCAGCTCGGCCGGCTCCGGTTGCCATGCTCCAGGGCTGACAGATAGGCGCTGGAGACGCCCAAGGCTTCGGCCATCTGCTTCTGGGTTACCCCTTGGCGCTTGCGCAACTGGCGCATTTTCTCACCGAACGGGGTCATCGGCTCAGCGCCTGTTCCGGCGCAGGCGCACATAGAACGCCCCGCCGCCGCCATGGCGCGGGTGGGCTGGCTGATAGCCGGAGACATAGGCCCGAAACGCCGCTTCTCCCAGCCATTCGGGGATCAGGCGGCGCAGGCGCCCCTGGCGTTCCGGCGTGTGGAAATGGTCGGAACCATGCAAAGTGTGCCGAGCGTAAGGCGAGTCCCCCTTCCCGGTGATGACAAGCACGGTTCTGAACCCCTGAGCATGGGCAGAGCTGATAAAATGCATCAATTCGCCGCGTGCGCGTTCGGCAGAATGGCCGTGCAGATCCAGTCTGGCATCAATTTCAACATTGCCCCGGGTGAATTTCTGCCGCGTGCGCCGGTCAAATTGGCTGAGGGCAGGTGGCTGCGCGGGCTCTTGTGCGCGCCGGGCCGCAGCCGGTCTTGGTTGAACGGGCTTTTGGCTGCTTTTGTTGGCTGCCGGTGGTGGAGGAGGGGCCTTGGGTTTAGGGGGGAGGGGCACCTGGGCGTGCTCTGTGTAACGGGTGCGCTTAATGGGGGTCACCGTCTTGGTCACTCTCTCCCACAGCGCGTCATCGTCGTCGCTGCCGCCAGATTTTCCGTTACCCCTTGCCATCCGGGCTGTTTGTCATCGTGCAAGCCGCCTGGCAAGGGCTTTGGGCAGCAACAGCACCAATCGGCCGGGGCTTTGCATCAATCCCGCCGCATAGCCCGCGGTTTCGCCGGACCCGAAAAACACATCACCGCGCACCGGGCCCTTGATGGCCGTGCCTGTGTCTTGAGCCACCATGACCTTGGCAAAGGGAACCAGGGCACCGTTTGCGCCGGTGGGCACCTGAGTTTCGAGCCACAGAGGTGTTCCGTAGGCGGTGAAGCGCCGGTCTACCGCCAGACTGTGCTCGGGCGTGAGCTGCACCCCTTGCGCGCCGGCGGGGCCAAGGTTGGGGTCGGATGCAGCGCTCTTGCGGAAGAAGATGAACGATTGGTTCTTCCAAAACAGCTCCTGGGCCTTGTCGGGATTGAGCAGCAGCCAGGCCCGGATCGACTGCATGGAAATGTTCTCCCGGGCGATCTCGCCCCGCTCAATCAGGATCTTCCCGATGGGCGTGTAGGGCCGCCCGTTCTTGGCCGCAAACCCAACGCGGAGCGCACCGCCCGTATCCAGCTTGACCCGTCCGGAACCCTGGATATGCAGGAAGAACGCATCTGTCGGGTCCTTCAGCCAGAGAAACTCAAGGCCTCTGCCTTGAAGGGCGCCCTGTTCGATCTGTTTGCGGGTGAAGTAAGGCTTCCGGGTGCCCAGATCCTTTGGCTTGCGCAGCAGCGCGGTGGCATATCCCGGCTTGGGCCGGAGCGATCCTTCAAGCTCTGGTTCGAAATATCCGGTGAAGAGGCTTGAGCTGCCGCTCACCACCACGGGCTGGAAGTACCTTTCAAAATACGCAGCGCTTTGCGCCGGGCCGGCCCCGGTGCCAAGGCGCACGGCCGCTTGACACGCAGTGCGCCAGTCGGCCCGCGAGCCGCCAAATTTGGACTTGGAGGGCCATTTGGCCTTGCCGGCCAGCATGGCCTGGCACGAGCGCACAAAGGCCGCCAGCCCCTGCTCAACGCCCTGGCCGGGCCAGCCGTTCAATGCGGAAAACTGGGTGCGCTTGATGCTGGCGGCTGAGGCCGCATCAGGGAGCCCTGCAAAAATGCTAATCGCAAGCGCAAGGCCAATCGTGCCTGCCGGAATTCGGGAGCGCCGGGACACCTTGCGCGGTGATCGTCAGTTGGCGGCTTCAGTGGCCACCAGTCGCCAGTTCGGATCGCGGGAGGTCACATCACGCATAAACGTCCAGATGTCGGTGACTTCGCGGACCTTCTTGGGATCGCCTTCGATCAAGGTGCCTTCCTTGTCGCGTGTCGCCGAGATAAGCTTGCTGACGAACTTGATGGTGACGTTGGCCGTCTTATCGCTGAACACCGCTTCAATGATGGAGGCTTTGTCGATGCCCACAAAGCTGGACTCCTGAACGTGTCCGGCGCGCTCGCGCTCTTTCAAGGCATTGTTGAAGCCTTCAAAGACTTCCTTGGTCAAAAGACCTTTCAGCGTTTTGCTGTCGCCGTCGGCAAACGCGGTGACGATCATTTCGTAGGCGAGACGGGCGCCATCCAGGAACGTCTTCGGATGGAAACTGTTGTCTGCCTGGTGAATGGCTTCCAGAGTTTCGGCAAGCGCGCTGCCTTTCTTGGCATGGCCTTCCCAAATTGGGGTCTCGGACACTTCGCGTCCGGCGGCCCGTTCGGCTGCGTCTTCAGCTCCCGGCAAGGGAACCACATTGTCGTTTGAGGATTTGGACTCTTGGTCCCGGGGCAGTCCGAAGGCATCAGACGGTTTGCGCTCATGCCCGGTGCGCCGCCCAAGGACGCTGCGCAGCCGCAAGAAGATCACCACCGCAATGGCGAGTATCAATAAATTGAGAGGATCGAGTGCTTCGTTCATACTGTCAACCAGGCCTCTTAGCCTTAGAAAACCATCCCGTGGGTGAATCTGTGACGGCAAGCGGATTTCGGATTCCACATTTGCCGTATGTCAATTTGATACCATATATGAGTTAGAACACTTAGTCCAACAAGCGGTTGTGACAAAAAGGCCTTCTAGCCTATGGCGTTGGCTGTTTTAGATGCAAAGGGTATCTGGTGCGTTTTTTCTTTCTGTTGATTTTTATCTTGGTGCCCATCCTTGAGATCTGGTTGTTCATTCAGGTGGACAGCCTGATCGGCTTGTGGCCCACGCTTGCCTCGGTGGTGCTCACCGCGGTGATTGGCACCTGGCTGATGCGTATGCAGGGCTTTCAGGTGTTGATGCAGGCCCGCGGCGCCCTTGAAAAGTCTCAGTTTCCCTTGGAGCAAGTGATCCACGGGGTGTTTCTGCTGATTGCCGGTCTTTTGCTGCTGACCCCTGGATTTTTCACAGATGCCATTGGCTTTGCCTGTCTTGTTCCCCCGCTCAGGCTGGCATTGGCCTATGGTATTTGGAGCAAGCTGAAAGATCACGTGCATGTGGTCCATCCCGGTATGGACCCACAGGCCCAGCAACGCGATCACCCGCGCGGTGGCGCGGGACCAGTGATTGACGGCGAAATCATCGATGAGGAGCTCAAGGAGGATACGCCGCGCCCGGGCAACCCGAACTCGCCCTGGCGCCAGTAAGGGGCCGATTTCCTGGCTCTTGCGGGCCGTGCAGAGACGTGATAGCCACGGCCTGATTTTCCTAATCCTTGAACCGGTTTCAGCCTCAAAACACACCAGCGCTGCGGCCTGTTTCAACAGAAAGCTCATCAAATATGGCCACAGAACCGCAATCCGTCCCAAATCCTGATGGCGAGGGCGCCGCACAAGGCAATGGTGCTGCACCTTCCATGAACATTATGGGCCAGTATCTTAAAGACCTGTCTTTTGAGAACCCGAACGCGCCCCAGTCCCTGAACAACCCTGAAGGGCAGCCGCAGATCGATATCTCGGTGAACGTGAACGCCAAGACGCTGGCTCCTACGGATTATGAGGTTGAGCTGCAGTTGGGCGTCAAAGCCATGGACGGCGAAACCCCCGTATTCCAAGCGGAAATGCAGTACGCCGGCATCTTCCGCCTGGAAAACATCCCCGAAGAGCATATGCATCCGATCGTCTTGATCGAATGCCCGCGCATGCTGTTCCCGTTCGCCCGCCATATTCTGGCTGACGCGATCCGCAATGGCGGCTTCCCGCCCTTAATGCTCGATCCCATTGATTTCGGCGCCATGTATCAGCAGCGCATGCAAGAGCAGGCAGAGAACGCGGACGCTTAACGACGACCGAAAGGGCCAAGGCCATGCACAGGGTAGACGCAAACGGCGCGGGTATTCCCGCCCTTGGCTTTGGCACGTGGACGCTCGAGGGCGACGATGCGAAGAGCCTCGTCTCTGAAGCTTTGGCGAGCGGCTACCGGCATGTGGACACCGCGGCCATGTATGGCAATGAGGCCGCGGTGGGCGAGGGGATCAGAGCCAGCGGCCTGGCGCGTGACGAGGTTTTTCTCACGACCAAAATCTGGCACACGGACCTTGCCGCAGCCGATTTGAAGGCATCGCTCCAGGCATCTCTCGAGCGTCTCAAGTTTGACCAGGTTGATCTTGCCCTGATCCACTGGCCCTCCTCAAACGGTGTGCCATTGGCGGAGAGCATCGAGGCGCTGAACGCCTGTTATGCTGAAGGTTGGGCCAAGAATATCGGTGTCTCAAACTTTCCGGTAAAGCTCTTGGACGAGGCTGTGGGCCTCTCCGCCCAGCCGTTGGCGTGCAATCAGGTGGAATATCACCCGATGCTCAACCAAGACGCAGTTCATGGCGCCTGCCGCCGGCATGGCATGGCCATGGTCTCCTATTGCCCGCTGTTTCGGGGCGGCGATGCCTTCACGGCCGCACCGATTGCCGCTGCCGCGGAGGCGCATGGCAAGTCTCCGGCGCAGATCATACTGCGCTGGCATGTGCAACAAGATGGCGTTGTCGCAATCCCGCGCACGCGCACACCGGCGCGCATTCCGGAGAACCTGGCCATCTTCGACTTTGAGCTGAGCGCAAGCGAAATGGCGGCCATCAGCGCGCTTACAGTGGCGGGCAGCAGAATATGCGACTTCGCCTTCTCACCCGAATGGGACTGACACGCTAGCCCAGGACAACGCGCCCTTCACGCTTGGCGCGGGCCACATAATCCTTCAGTTCATCATCGATAGCGGCATCAATGGCGGGCTGTTCGTAATCTCTCAGCAACTGCTTCCAGATGTCGTTGGCCCGCTGCTCGGCGGTCTTGCTGCCGCGCTCCATCCAGGTCTCATAACTGTCCCAGTTGGAGACCAGCGGTGCATTAAACGCACTCTCGTAACGCTCCATTGTATGACTGGTGCCGAAGAAGTGACCAGCCGGGCCCACATCGCGCACCGCCTCAAGCGCCAAATCTGAGGTTTCAACGGAGAACGGCTCCATATAGGCCGCCATCATCTGCAGCATTTCAGCGTCTATGATGAGCTTCTCAAAGGACGCCACCAGGCCTCCGCAGAGCCAGCCTGCTGCGTGGTTGATCATATGTGCCTGGCCCGTCATGGCGCCCCACAGGGCCATCATGCTCTCGTAAGCGGCCTGCGCATCGTTCGTATTGGCTGAGGTGACATTGGAGGAGCGGAAGGGCACGCCAATGTGGCGTGCCAGTTGGCCGGAGGCTTGCGCAGCCTGCGCATACTCCGGGGTGCCGAAGGCGGGTGCGCCGGTTTTCATATCCACATTGGAGGTGAAGCCGCCGTACATCACCGGCACGCCGGGGCGCACGAGCTGGGTGAGCGCAATCCCCACCATGGCCTCAGCATGCTGCTGAGACAGGGCGCCGGCGAGGGTGACCGGAGACATGGCGCCGGCCAGGGTAAATGGCGTGATCACCGCCGCCTGGCCATGTTCCGCCATGGCCATCAGACCTTCCGCCATGGGAATGTCGAGCTGCAGCGGCGAATTGGTGTTGATGATACAGGCAAAGACCGGGATGTCTTTGAGCTCCTCAGTGCTCTTGCCCAGGCTGATCGCCGCCATGTTGATGGCGTCCATCGCCTGGGCTCGGCCCATGCCCCAGGGTTGCCAGTTCTTATCGGTGAGGGTGATCTCCGCGTAGAACAGGTCCAGGTGCCTGGTTTCGGCGGGCAGGTCGAGGGCCTCAAAACCGCCACCGCCTTCCTGGTGCACAATGTTGAGGCTTTGGATCAAGCGCATGAAATCGCACATCTCTGCGTATGTTCCCGCCCGGCGTCCCTTGTCCAAATCCATGCAGTAAGCCGGGCCGCCCACGGCTGTGAAAACCGCGTTGGGGCCGCCCATCATGAGGTTGTGCTGAGGGTTTCGCGCCGTCAGTTCAAACTGCGCCGGGGCTTTGGCGACCGCTGTTTCCAGTCCTTGCCGATCGAAGCGCACCAGCATGCTGTCCTCGTCCACCTGAAAGCCGGCTTCAGAGAACACCTTGCGGGCCGAAGGTGCCAGGATCTTCATCCCCACCTCCTCCAGGATGGTCAGCGCCGTTGTGTGAATGTGGCCGATTTGGTCGGCACTCATCAGCTCCATGGGGGCATATTGGTAGGTGATCTGCCGAAACGGACGCTGGGCGATCGCAGCCGCTTTGCGCTCATCGCGGGCACCGGAACGGCGGCCGCGACGGGAAACTCTTGCTGTCATCAGATCACCTCTGCTTGAAGCTCAGGACTGGGCCGTTCGCGCCTGACAATCCTGTTGGAGGGGGAAACCTCCAACTCGCGCGCATATTTGTGCCCTCGATGGACGGCATCAGCAATGGTTGACGGAACAAGGCAATCGCCGATGCGTGTCACAGACTTAACGCCGGCTCCAGCCCACTCCTCTTTGCGCGCCTCCAGGGCATTCAACAGGGTCAGACGGGGCGTTCTGCCGGTCACCAAAACCAGCGTTGCGGCCTCGCTCTGTGTTTCGTGGCCGGAATAGGTGCAGCGCCAGGCAAACCCCGCTGGTGAAGCGCTGGCGAGCGCTTGGGAAAAGCGGAATTCCACGCCCAGGTCGATGAGCTTATGCTGGATGTAGACCTGCTCATTGGTCATCTCTGTCCAGGCCGACACCAAAGTGTGCGGCGTGGCCAACGTCACGGTGTGCCCGGCCATGGCAAGCCGTTCAGCCAGGGCGCCGCCCATGAAGTAATGCTCATCGTCATAGATGACCACGGTTTGGCCAACCGCGGCGCCTGCAAAAAGATCATCCGGCGTCAACGCGCCCAATTCCGGGGCAAGCGCGGACCCTTGGGGGTTTAACGTTCCCGCCGCGTCGCGCCGCCAGGTGCTGCCGGTGGCCAAGACCACATGATCCGGGCCCACCTCGAACACATCATCAGCGCCGAGCTCGCTTTCCCTGAAGATTTCCACCGGGCTGAGTTTATCCAGCATATGCACGCGGTGATCGCGCACCCGCATCCAGTTGCCGAGCCCGGGCAGGGCGGCTTCGTGCACAAGACGTCCCCCCAGCTCGCGCCCGGCCTCTGCCAGCATCACCTGATAGCCGCGGCGGCCGAGCGCCAGGCTGGCTTCCAGGCCTGCAGGTCCGGCGCCGACCACCAACACTTTTGCATCAGAGCTTTTCGGTACGATGATCTCAGGATGCCAGCCACGGCGCCACTCTTCGCCCATGGTGGGGTTCTGTGTACAGCGCAGCGGCACGCCCTCATTGTTGGAGGCCCGGCAGATGTTGCACCCGATGCATTCGCGGATCTCATCCTCGCGGCCTTCGCTGATCTTTCGCGGCAGGAACGGATCGGCAATGGACGGCCGTGCTGCGCCAATGAAGTCCTGAACCCCGCGCTTGATTTGGCTCACCATGGTATCCGGCGACGTAAACCGCCCCACGCTGACCACAGGCTTGCTGGTCACCGATTTGACGAACGAGATATAGTCTTCCTGGTAACCCTCCGGCGAAAACCGCGAGCTTCGAGAATCGTATCCCAGATCCCCGGCCAGGTTCACGTCCCAAAGATCCGGCAATTCGGCCAGCATTTCGACGATCTCCCGGCCCTCCCCCTCCGATGTGATGCCACCCGCGCCGTGCATTTCGTCCACCCCCAGCCGCACGGCTACGGCGCACCGGCCGCCCACGGTATCAAGGGTGTCCTCGATCATCTCGCGCAGCAATCGCACGCGGTTCTGCAGGCTGCCGCCATATTCGTCCGTGCGGTGGTTGGTCAGCGGGGAGAGGAACTGAAACGGCAGGTAGCCATGCCCTGCGTAGACATAGACAATATCAAAGCCGGCCCGCACGGCCCGGCGGGCGGCATCGATTTGCCATTGCCGGAATTCGGCAATATCTGCCCGGTCCATGGCCCGCACGTGCTGTGGCTGAACGAAGTAGCTTGAGCTCTCACTCGGCGCCAGGGCGGGCTCTCGCATCAGCTTGTTCATGACGTGCATGCCGCCATGCCACAGTTCCACACCGGCCAGGCTGCCATGGGCGTGAATAGCATCGGTGGTGACGGAGAGGGCTCTTACATCATCCTCGTCCCACAAACTCACAAAGGCATAAGGACTGTCCTCTGAAGAGGGGTGGATCGAACAGTACTCGGTACACACCACCCCCCAGCCGCCTTCAGCCTTGATGCCGCGCAGGGCAGCGGACGCCTTGGGCTTGGCATAGCCCATGCCTGTGGCATGGGGTGTCTGGTAGAACCGGTTCGGCGCGGTCACCGGCCCGATCGGCACGGGCTCAAACAGAATGTCATATCTGGGGTTTCGCTCAGCCATGGCCCTTAAATCTCTTGTTGAACGAATGTTCAATAATATCTATCTCAGTTCGCCCCGAATTGCAATCGGGCCTCTTCGGGTGAATTGTGCAAAATCACCTCTTTATGGCGCGGGCTCTGGGGTCTAGAACACCTGTCCAAGAACAATTGTGGAGGCCGCGCCGCCATGGCGGAAAGTGCAGAAAACCTTGTGAAAACCGAAACCCGGGGCAATGTTCGGATCATCACGCTGGACAATCCACCAGTGAACGCCATGAGCATCGGCGTGCCCGGCGGGGCAGTTGCGGCCTTGGAAGACGCCAATGCGGATGATGCCATCGGGGCCATTGTGCTTGCGGGCGGTGGCCGCGGTATCTTTGGTGGGGCCGATATTCGGATCCAAGGCCAGCCCTGGCCGGAAGGCGAACCAAACCTGCGCGATCTGATCGCCATGCTCACCAAGAACGCAAAGCCTGTGGTCGCCCTCTTGCGCTCCCACGCCTTGGGCGGAGGCTTGGAGTTGGCGCTTGGCTGTCATTATCGGGTGAGCACGCCCACCTGCCAAATGGGCCAAACGGAAGTGAACTTAGGCATCCCGCCCGGCGCGGGCGGCACGCAACGGCTGCCCCGCGTTGTCGGTTTGGAAGCGGCTGCGGAGATGGTGGTGTCCGGCAAACCGATCAGCGGCAAGAAGGGCCTGGAATACGGTCTGGTGGATCGCCTGGTCGGTGAGGACTTTCTCGCCGATGCTGTCGCTTTCGCAGCGGAAATCAGTCAAAAAGACGGCCATCCGGCGAACGATGAAAAGCGCATTGAGCTGCCGTCGCCCGATTTCTTTGAAACCTTGCGCAAGAGCTGGAGCCGCAAAAGCCGCGGGGCCCGTGCGCCGCAAGCGTGCATTGATTGTCTCCAAGCTGCCGTAGAGCTGCCCATCGACGAAGGCTTGAAGCGCGAACGTGAGATTTTCCAGGATTGCGTCACCTCGGACGAAGCCAAGGCCATGCGTGCCATCTTCTTTGCCGAACGCCAGGCTGCGCGTCTCAAAGGAGACGATGCCAAGGTGGAACCGCGTCCGGTTGAGACGATTTCGGTGTTGGGCTCGGGCACAATGGGCACCGGCATCACCATCGCCTTTCTTGACGGTGGTTTCCCGGTCACCTTGCTGGACACAAATGAAGAGGCTCTCGCGCGGGCCAAGGATCGAATCGCCAAGACCTACGATGGCTCTATCGCAAAAGGACGCATCAGTGAGGCGCAGAAAGATGCCCGTCTGGGCGCCTTGACCACGGTCACCTCCCTGGCGGAAGCGGCTGAGGCCGACATGATCGTGGAGGCGGTGTTTGAGGAGATGGAGGTGAAAAAATCCATCTTCACTGAACTGGGCAAGCTGACCTCGCCGGGCACGATCCTCGCCTCCAACACGTCCTATCTCAACATTGACGAGATCGCCTCGGTGACCGGAGGACGCGAAGCCGATGTGCTGGGAATGCACTTCTTCAGCCCGGCCAACATTATGAAGCTGCTTGAAGTTGTCCGCGCCGATAAGACCGACCCGGCCGTGCTGCAGGCCGCTCTGGCGATCGGCAAGAAGCTGAGCAAAATCAGCGTTGTGGCTGGCGTCTGCCACGGCTTTATCGCCAACCGGACCTTGGAAGGCTACATGCGCGAGGCGCAGTTTCTGCTGGAAGAGGGGGCAACGCCCTCTCAGGTGGACGGTGCGCTCACCAAGTTCGGCATGGCCATGGGCCCGCTCGCGGTTGCCGACCTTGCCGGCCTCGACATCAGCTGGGCCAAACGAAAGGCGGCGGCCGCCACGCGCGATCCCAACATCCGTTATTCCGCCATATCCGACCGTCTCTGCGAGAACGGCTGGTTCGGCCAAAAAACGGGCCGCGGCTACTATGTATACGATCCTGAAACCCGCCGGCCGTCGCCGAACCCGGATGTGGATGAGATCATTGCGGCCGAAGCCAAGGCCTCAAACATCGAGCGCCGCGAGATCTCCGATGAAGAGATCATCGAACGCTGCTTCTACACGGTGGTAAACGAGGGCGCGCGGGTCCTGGCCGAGGGCATTGCCCAGCGGGCCAGCGACATTGATGTGGCCTGGGTCAACGGCTACGGCTACCCGCGCCACCGCGGAGGGCCCATGCACTGGGCCGATACTCTTGGCGCCGCGAAAGTCCTGAGCCGCATTGAAGAATTCCACGCCCAGCACGATTTCTGGGAGCCGGCCCCCTTGCTGCGTCAGTTGGCCGATGAAAACAAAACATTTGCCAGTCTGTCCTGAGGGCTGAGACCTTATCCAACCGAAAGAGACCAAACATGCGTGAAGCCGTCGTCGTATCCACCGCCCGCACCCCCATCGCCAAGGCCTTCCGGGGCGCCTTCAACAATACCCATGCGGTCACCCTTGGGGCCCACGCGGCCAAACATGCCGTGGAGCGGGCGGGCATTGACCCAGGCGAGATCGACGATGTGATCTACGGCTGCGGCCTGCATGAGGGGGTCACCGGCTCCAACATTGCGCGCGCCTCGGCGATTAAGGCCGGCATTCCGGTAACGGCCGGCGGGTTTGTGGTCTCACGCTATTGCGCGTCCGGGCTGCAGGCGGTGGCTTCGGCTGCGCATCACATCATGGTGGATGGAGCCGATATCTGCCTTGCCGGCGGCATTGAGCACGTCACGCTCACCCAGCCCAACCGCAATCTGGAGTTCCAGGAAGAGTGGATCTTAGAGCACAAGGGTGAACTCTACATGCCCATGATCGGCACCGCCGATACTGTTGCCAAGCGCTACAACATCTCCCGTGAAGTTCAAGACGAGTATGGCCTGCAAAGCCAGCAGCGCTGCGCGGCCGCCCAGGAAGCAGGTTTGTTCGATGATGAAATCGTGCCTTTGGAGACGGTGAAGAAGATCGTCAACAAGGAGACCGGGGATGAGCTTCTGGAAACGGTCACCTTGATGAAGGATGAAGGCAACCGCCCGGAGACCAATTTGGACGGCCTGGCCAACCTTCAGCCCGTTCAGGGGCCTGACTTTTTCATCACCGCGGGCAACGCCTCCCAGCTCTCAGACGGCGCGTCGGCTTGCGTGGTGATGGAGGCGAAATTGGCTGAGCAGAAGGGTTTGGAGCCTCTCGGCACGTTCCGTGGCTTTGCGGTTGCCGGCTGCGAGCCCGATGAAATGGGCATCGGCCCGGTCTTCGCCGTGCCGAAGCTGCTCAAGCAGCACGGGCTCAGCGTCGAAGACATCGACCTTTGGGAGCTGAACGAGGCGTTCGCGGTGCAGGTGCTGTATTGCCGCGACAAGCTTGGCATTCCCAACGAGAAGCTTAACGTTAACGGTGGCTCGATCGCCATCGGCCACCCTTACGGTATGACCGGCGCACGCCTTGTGGGGCACGCTCTTCTGGAAGGTAAACGCCGCGGTGCCAAGCGCGTCGTGGTGACCATGTGCATTGGCGGAGGCCAAGGCGCGGCGGGGCTTTTTGAGGTTAACTAAACCGTTAACACCTCCGGTTGGCACGAGTGTTGCTTCTCTGAGCGCACATAAGTCAGTGATGCGCGCAAGGCTGACCGGATGAGGCCAAAATCCTGAATTGCCGAGCGTGCACTCAACCAGCGGCGGCACCCATGACGGCACATATTCAGACAATTCCAGCATTTAGAGCGCAGGTCGCGCAACAACGTGCTGCTCAATGGTTCGACGCCACGACGGCGATTATCTGGGTTTTGGCGCTGGTTCCGGCGACGCTCCTGATTTTGGGCGCCGCGTTCCAGCCCTGGACTGATCCGGCCGACCTGTTCCGCGACCCCCTGGCGGTGGCTGAACTCAAGGGCGCCGCGTGCTGCAAGGTGTACGACGGTGCCATCTCAAGTCTCGGCATCATCGGCTGGATGGCCCCTGCCGCCATTTCTCTTTTTGTGGCGGGTGTCCTCAGCAGCATGGCGCACAAGCCTAAGGGCAGCGTGCCTTTCTTTGTCTATGCCGGCCTCTTCACTGCGTTTTTGGGCATTGATGATCTGTTCTTGGTACACGAGAACGTGTTGCCCGCCTTCGGTGTCTCCGAACCGGTGACCTATGGCGCTTATGCCTTGATCGGTATGGGTTACCTGGCCACATCCTGGCGCCTGATCCTGACCCAGCGTTTCATGCTTTTTGGCGGTGCGATTGCCCTGCTGGCCACCAGCGTGCTGATCGATCGGTTTCTGCATACAGACGACCTGTGGCGTTTGATCACCGAAGATGGTGCCAAGTTCGTGGGCATCAGCATGTGGCTCGTGTTCCATCTTGATGCTGGCTGGAACATTCTGACCAAAGCAAAAGCTTAAGGCGGCTGCTATGGCGAAAAGTTCAAGCCAACCCGCCATTCTGCTCCTGGGCAACTACCGGCCCGCGGTGGTCATTGCCCGGGCCTTGGCACCGCTGGGCTACCGGATCGTGCTGGGCCTTCAGGGCGAGGAACATGGTGTGCGGTTCTCGCGCTTTGTCAGCGAGACATGGGACCATCCGGAACTCAGCCGGACCGTTGCCTTTCAGTCTGAGTTGAAGGGCTACCTCCACCGGAACCCTCAAATCACCAGCGTCCTCCCGGTCACCGAGGAGTTCGTCAACGCCTTTGCGCGCCAAGACATCAGCTTGCCGGAGGGGGTGGTGCTCGCCTCTCCGAGCAATGATGTGGTCACCACATTCTCTGACAAAGTGGGGGCTCTGGAATTGGCCAAGCGTCTCAGCGTCTCCACCCTGCCGTTTGCCATCGTTGAGGACTATGCCGACCTGATCTCACAGGCGGCCGCCATAGGCTATCCGCTCACCATCCGGCCGCTCGGGACCACAGCCCGGCTGTTTGGTCGAAAGGCCCTGATCTTAGCTAATTCGCGCGAACTGCGCACAGAGCTGAAGGCCTGGCCGCAGGGGCATGCACGTTTGCTGCTGCAACGCTTCGCTGAGGGCACGCGCCACAATGTTTACTTTGCCGCCGAATGCGGCCGCCTGATCGGCGTGAGCGAATCCAAAATCAACCGCACAAACAACGTGGACGGCACGGGCCTCGCGGTGGATGGTCAAACCTTGGCGCCCACGTCGGAACTGCTTGAGGGCACCCGCCGGCTCGTGGCCGCCACCCGCTACACAGGGATCGGCCTGGCCCAGTTCATTGTGGACCCTCAAAGCGGTGATACCTGCTTCTTGGAACTGAACCCCAGAGTGTCGGGCAGCCATGCTGTGCCAGAGCGGGCCGGGCTGCCGCTGAGCCGCTGGGCGGTGGAACTGGCTGAGGCCGGCCCTGGCTCTGATCAGGCATCCACTGACTGCACATTCGGACGCTGCGACATCAGATATGTTTGGACCAGCGGCGATCTTCTCGCGCTCAAGACGTCGCTCATGGACCGGAACATCTCGCTGTCCCAGGTGCCCGGTTTGCTTTTCAAGATTGCGCGCAGCGCCCTTAGCGCAAATACGCACATGATCTGGCGGTGGGACGATCCCTTGCCGGCGTTGGCTACGCTGCTTGGGTGCCTGCCGCGCTTCGGCTTTGTGCGCCGCATGTTTGGCCGGCGCGGCGCGGAGGCCGTGCAGGTGCAGCGCCCCAACGGCTAAGCTCTAGCCTTCCAGGATTTCCTTGCTGGTGATCTCACCGCTTTCATCAAAACGGTAGATCAGCGGCACCCCTGTCGCGATTTCACGCTTCACGATCTCTTCGCCGCTCAACTTCTCAAGAGACATCACTAGCGCGCGGAGCGAGTTGCCATGGGCCGCCACAAGGATCTTTTCGCCGGCCATCACACGCGGCCAGATATTGGCCTCAAAGTAAGGCAGAACGCGCTCGGCCGTGTCTTTGAGGCTCTCCCCGCCCGGCGGCGGAGTGTCGAACGAGCGGCGCCAGATGTGCACCTGCTCTTCGCCCCACTTGGCCCGGGCATCGTCTTTGTTCAGTCCGGCCAGATCGCCGTAGTCGCGCTCGTTCAGGGCCTGATCGCGGGTGGTGTTCAGATCCGCCTGACCCAGCTCATCCAGGATCATGGCGCAGGTTCTCTGCGCCCGGATGAGCGCGCTGGTGTATGCGGCATCGAATTGAATGCCCATCGCCTTTAGTTGGCGTCCGGCGGTCTGTGCTTCCTGCTCGCCCTTTTCGGTCAGGCCGGGGTCCTTCCAGCCGGTGAACAGGTTCTTCAGATTCCACTCGCTTTGCCCATGGCGCACCAGGACGAGAAGCCGGTCCATTGGCTTTACCTTTCTAACATCGTCGCCTAAAGCCCCAGCACATCCATCATGGAGTAATAGCCGGGTTTCTTATCCATAGCCCAGAGGGCCGCCTTAACCGCGCCGTTCGCAAACAACGCCCGCGATTCTGCTTTATGCGTAATCTCGATGCGCTCTGAATTGCCGGCGAAAATCACTGAATGCTCCCCCACCACCGAGCCGCCGCGCAGGGTTGCAAACCCAATATCGCCGCTGTTGCGGGCGCCGGTGATGCCATCGCGGCTGCGTACGGCGCGTTCCGACAAGCGCAAGCCGCGGCCCTCAGCGGCCGCTTCGCCCAGCATGAGCGCGGTGCCCGACGGCGCATCCACCTTGTGCTTGTGGTGCATCTCCACCACTTCGATGTCGAAATCCTCATCTAAGGCTGCGGCCACCTTGCGCACCAGTGCGGTGAGCAGGTTGACCCCCAGGCTCATATTGCCGGCTTTGACAATGCGGGAGTGGCGCGCGGCCGCTTTAAGCTTTTGCTCATCGTCTTCGGTCATGCCCGTGGTGCCGATCACGTGCACAATCCGCGCCTGGGCGGCCAGTTCGGCATGCTCCAACGTGGCTGCCGGCGTGGAAAAGTCGATAATACCCTCGATCTGCGTAAACAGTTCCAGCGGATCATCGGTGATGGTGATGCCCAGCTCGGGCAATCCTGCCAGCGGCCCCAGATCCTGGCCGACAAACTCAGACCCCGAGCGCTCGGTCCCGCCGGCCACCCGGCAGCCTTCGGTCTCGCTGATCGTGTGCACCAAGGTGCGGCCCATGCGCCCTGCCGCGCCGATGACCGCCAATCTCATCTCTGCCATGAGGCTATCCTTCTGGCCGTTCGCGGAACGGCGCGGCTAAACGCCTTCTACAATGACGATATCCGCATCCCCCGCCTCAGCGCGAAACTTCCGGGCAGCCTGATATTCCTCAGAATTGTAGCACGCCACCGCATCGTCATAGCTGTCGAACTCCAGCACCACGTTGCGCGCCTTGCCGGCCCCTTCCAGTTGCACGTGCTGGCCGGCCCGCGCCAGAACCTTGGCATTGTATTTCTCAAACGCCTCAGGAGCGGACTCAACGTAGAGTTTGTACTGCTCGGGGTCCGTCACGGTCACATGTGCGATCCAATAGCCTTTCGCCATCTTCACATATCCTTCCCTAAAGCATGGAGGGCAAAACCCGATCGGGCGGGGAATGGCCATCCACGAATGTCTTGATGTTGATGATGACTTTCTCGCCCATGTCGATCCGCCCTTCGATGGTGGCCGATCCCATATGGGGCAACAGCACAACTTTGTCAGACTTCACCAGGCGCGGATTGACCGCCGGTTCATGCTCGAAGACATCAAGCCCGGCCCCGCCAAGCTCGTTGGCATCCAGCATGCGGGCAAGCGCATTCTCATCGATCACCTCGCCGCGGGCCGTGTTGATGACAATCGCATCAGGCCTGACCAGCTTTAGCCGCCGGGCCGACAAGAGATGATAGGTGGCCGGCGTGTGTGGGCAGTTGATGGAGATGATGTCCATGCGGGCCAACATTTGGTCCAGGCTGTCCCAATATGTGGCCTCCAACTCGTCTTCCACCACCTGATTGACCCGGCGCCGGTTGTGATAGTGAATCTGCAACCCAAACGCCTTGGCCCGGCGCGCCACGGCCTGACCAATGCGGCCCATGCCGATAATGCCGAGCCGTTTGCCGGTAATCCGGTGGCCCAGCATCCACGTGGGCGACCAGCCTTTCCAGTCGTTTCCAGGGGTCAGAACCTGTGCCCCTTCGGTCACCCGACGCGACACATCCAAGATGAGCGCCATGGTCATGTCGGCCGTGTCTTCGGTCAACACACCGGGCGTGTTGGTGACGATGATGCCTTTTGAATTGGCGGTTTCGACGTCGATATTGTCCACGCCCGTTCCAAAGTTGGCGATCAGCTTCAGTTGATCGCCGGCCTGGCTGATAATGGAGCGGTCGATCCGGTCGGTCACCGTCGGGACCAAGACGTCCGCTTCTTTAACGGCAGCCACCAATTCGGCTGAGGTTCTGGGTTCGTCGTCGATGTTCAACTGTGTGTCGAACAATTCGCGCATGCGCGTTTCAACCACGTCAGGCAATCTGCGGGTTATCACAACGAGCGGTTTTGCCTTGCTCATGCAGCTTAACTCCACTAAACGGCGTCACCGCCAGCATTAGAATTGCACACCGGAGCCTGCACGACACTCTTTCCGATTGGAATTTGTTTGTGTAAACTCTTTCCTAAATTCTCTAGCAGACACTTGCTGGCGAAAGAAGAGGGGTTTCCTCTGCAGCGACGGGTTTTCTGCTGCTCTTGCGTTTAGTAGATAGAGTACGCCATATCGAACAGGTGTTCGTTGGGGACGCACGTTCCGGAAGAGTTGGGAACTGATGGGGTTTGATCGTTCGCACACCGCTATTATCACGGCAGTCGCCGTGGTTGCCGTTGGCAGCATGGTCGCGGCTGCGGGCTTGTGGGTGTTCCAGGACTCTGCCACGGCGGGCGGTGAAGCCGAAGCGGCCGCAAAAGCCCAAGCGGCCCCAAGCAGCCTCGGCCCCAGCGGTCTGCCGATCCCCCGCTTTGTGAGCCTGAAGCGCGACAAGGTGAACGTGCGCAAAGGGCCGTCCACCTCGCATAAGGTGGCCTGGGTCTTCACCAGCAAGGGCTATCCGGTTGAGATCATTGCAGAATCGGACCATTGGCGCCGGGTGCGCGACTCCGAGGGCGAAGAAGGCTGGGTCTATCATTCGCTCTTGTCCGGTTGGCGCACAGGGGTTGTTTCGCCTTGGCGCCAAGGCAGCCAAACAGCGCTGCTTGCTGACCCCACATCGGGCGCAGCCACTGTTGCCAAGCTGGAATCAGGGGTTCTGGGCCGTATCGAACGGTGCACCGGCAAATGGTGCAATGTTCAGGTGAACGACTTCAGCGGCTGGATCAAGCAAGACGCCCTTTGGGGTGTCTATCCAGGCGAACAAATAGAATAGGCGCCAGAGGCGCCTTATCCTTTATCACTCGATTTTGGGGACCTTTGAGGCGTTATGCGTCCGAAAGGCGCACGACCACGTCAATGCGGTTCACCTTGGTGCCGTCCGGCGCTTCGGGCAGTCCGACAACTTTGAGATCGTTCGAATCAATGTCGATCAGACGGCCTTCTGATTCGAGATAGAAGTGATAGTGGTTCGACGTGTTGGTGTCGTAATAGCTCTTCGTGCCGTCAATCGCCACCTCACGCAGGAGACCAGCCTCGGTAAACTGGTTGAGCGTGTTGTAGACCGTGGCCAGCGAAACGGGCACGTTAGCCGCAACGGCTTCCTCGTGCAGTTCTTCCGCCGAAATATGACGATCAGGACCGGCAAATAGCATGGTTGCCAATGATAGCCTCTGCCGGGTTGGCCTAAGGCCGGCATTTCTCAGCCGGTTGATGGCCTCACACATGTTCATCTGCATGCGCTTCTTAATCCCTCAAACTACTGGATGGCCCACTTGCCACCACCGCGCACTATATCCGTTTTGCGAACAGTTCGCAATCTCCTGTAGCAGCGGCATCCCGACACATTTAACACCGTGATTAACGGGCAACCAACTCTTCCTGCGCCCCCCTCGCGTGTGTTAGAAACATCTAAACAGCGCGGGGACTTAAGCGCATTGAGCGGGAAGCGGGACCGGGAGGCGGCCAATGGCGGAGCGGCAATCCAGTTATAGTTATGAAGAGCTTTTGTCGTGTGGACGCGGCGAGCTGTTTGGGCCGGGCAATGCACAATTGCCGCTGCCCCCCATGTTGATGTTTGACCGGATTACCTCGATCAGCGAAGATGGCGGCAGCCATGGCAAAGGCGAGGTTGTGGCGGAACTGGATGTGACGCCGGATCTTTGGTTCTTTGCCTGCCATTTCCAGGGCGATCCTGTGATGCCCGGGTGTTTGGGTCTGGATGCCTTGTGGCAGATGACGGGGTTCTTCCTGGGTTGGCTTGGGCTAGAGGGTAAAGGCCGTGCCCTGCAAACCGGTGAGGTGAAGTTCACCGGCATGGTGACGCCGGAGATCAAGCGTGTGGAGTACCATGTGGAGTTCAAGCGTGTGATTGCCCGGCGGCTCGTGCTGGGCATTGCAGATGGTATGTTGAAGGCGGACGGTGAAACAATATATACCGCTTCTGACCTTCGCGTCGGTCTCTTCAAGCCTGACGCAGACGGATAATGGGCCGCCAGCCGCAACGCTGGCCGCAGAATAAGGATTTCGCCTATGAGGCGTGTTGTCGTTACAGGAATGGGGATTGTCTCCTCCATCGGTAATAACGCGCAAGAAGTGAACGCCGCCCTGCATGGTGCGCGTTCGGGGATCAGTAAGGCGGAAAAGTACGAAGAACTGGGCTTCCGCTGCCACGTGCACGGCGCGCCGGACATTGACTTGGACGAGGTCATGGATCGCCGCGTGCGCCGCTTCATGGGCGATGGGGCGGCCTGGAACTACGTGGCCATGGAACAGGCGATCGCCGATGCCGGCCTGGAAGAGGCCGACATTGTGAACGAGCGGACCGGGCTGATCATGGGCTCCGGCGGCCCGTCCACCCGGGTGATCGTGGCCTCGGCCGATACCGCCCGCGAGCGCGGGCCCAAGCGGGTTGGCCCGTTCGCCGTACCGGCCTCCATGGGGAGCACCAACTCCGCCACCTTGGCCACGCCGTTCGGCATCAAGGGTGTCAACTATTCCATCTCATCGGCTTGTGCCACCTCGTCCCACTGCATCGGCAACGCGGCCGAACTCATTCAGTGGGGCAAACAGGACATCATCTTCGCCGGCGGCGGTGAAGAACTGGACTGGACCCTGTCGGTCCTGTTCGATGCCATGGGCGCCATGTCGTCCAAGCACAATGACACACCGGCCACCGCAAGCCGCGCCTACGATGCCTCGCGCGATGGCTTTGTGATCGCCGGTGGCGGCGGCACCCTGGTGATGGAAGAGCTTGAACACGCCAAGGCCCGCGGCGCCAAGATCTATTGCGAACTGGTTGGCTATGGCGCCACGTCCGACGGGGTGGACATGGTGCAGCCGTCCGGAGAGGGCGCTGTGCGCTGCATGCTGCAGGCTTTGGCCACCGTGAACGAGAAGGTGGATTACATTAACCCCCACGCCACGGCGACGCCGATTGGCGATGTGCGCGAGATTGAAGCCCTGCGCGAGGTGTTCGGCGAGGATATCCCGCCGATTTCGGCCACAAAATCCCTGACCGGCCACAGCTTGGGCGCAGCGGGCGTTCAAGAATCCATCTATTCCATCTTGATGATGCAGAACGGTTACATCGCAGAAAGCGCGCACATAACCGACCTCGACCCGGAGTTCGCAGATATCCCGATCGTGCGTGAGCGCCAGGACAATGCAGAGCTGAATGTGGTCTTGTCCAACAGCTTTGGCTTCGGCGGAACGAACGCGACCCTTGCGTTTCAACGCTATAACGGCTAACGCCAGCCACTTCTAAATCTTAGCGGAACTATTCGACGATGGCAGAAACAGAGTTTCCTGCGCCAGGAGCTCTCTTGAAGGGCAAGCGCGGGCTGATCATGGGGGTTGCCAACAACCATTCCATTGCGTGGGGTGTGGCCCGGGCGCTCGCGGCGCATCAGGCGGAACTGGCCTTCACCTATCAGGGCGAAGCCTTCGGACGCCGGGTTCAACCGTTGGCCGAGAGCGTGGGCTCGAACATCGTGGTGCCGTGCGATGTGGAAGACGTGGCCACGGTGGATGCGGTGTTCGACCGGCTGAAAGACGAATGGGGCACGATCGATTTCGTGGTCCACGCCATTGCCTTCTCCGATAAGGACGAACTGCAGGGCCGCTATGCCGACACCACCCGCGACAACTTCATTCGCACCATGGTGATTTCCTGCTTCTCGTTCACCGAAATCGCCAAGCGGGCGGCGGCCATGATGCCCGATGGCGGCTCGCTTCTGACCCTGACCTATGGCGGTGCCACCCGCGTTATGCCGAATTACAATGTGATGGGCGTGGCCAAGGCAGGCCTTGAATCGTCGGTCCGGTATCTGGCCTCCGATTACGGGGCCGACAATATCCGCGTCAATGCCATTTCGGCCGGTCCCATGCGCACCTTGGCCGGAGCCGGGATTTCCGATGCGCGGGCCATGTTTGCCTTCCAACGCCGCCATTCGCCCTTGCGCAGACCGGTGAGCTTGGATGAAGTGGGAGGCTCTGCGCTCTATTTGCTCAGCGAACTCTCCGGTGGGGTTACCGGTGAGGTGCATTTTGTGGATGCGGGTTACAATATCATTTCCACCCCCCGCCCACAGGATCTGGAACAACCGTCTGACGGTTAACTGCGGCTTCACAACTGCCACTTAAAAACAGAAGACAGGCAGCAGGGACAGCCCGCCCGTCTCGCATGATGCATCGCTGCTTCTCGTCGGATATCCGACATGTCTTTCAGAACAGTGTTTATCTTGTGAGCTCGCAGGTGGCGGGCGAGGCCCCGTGTATGCCGTTGTACCCCGTCTCTTACAGTGTCGATCCAGCTCAAGAGCTCCAGAAAGTCGCCTTGGAGCGGCTGAACGACCTAAACACCGCCGTGTGGATTTTCGACATCGACTTCTCCAGAGTGGCGTGGGCCAACAAAGCGGCGGTTGCGATCTGGAATGCCGAGAGCCTGGATGAGCTTAGGGCAAGGGATATGTCCGAAGACATGTCCATTTCCGTCGCCCAGCGTTTGAAGCAGTATCAGGAAGATTTCATCACATCGAACGCCTCGTTCGCGGAAGTCTGGACCCTCTACCCGGCCGGTGTCCCGACCACTCTGGACGTGGCGTTCAAAGGGTTTCGCTTCGAAGACGGGCGCGTCGGCATGTGGTGCGAGGCCAAGTCCCAGCGGACTGATACGCCGGAGGGTTTGCGCAGTTCTGAAGCGCTGCTCCACACCTCGGTGATCATCTCGCTTTACGATGGGGACGGCTGCGCCCTCTATTGCAACCCCGCCGCCCGCGCGCTTCAGCCTGAAGGTGAGCTGCGGCTGAAAGAGCGCTTTGTGAAAGCAGCCGACTATGAGAACCTGCTCAGCCAGGTTGCGCTGCACGGCGGCTGCCGCCGATCGGCCAGAATGCAGACCGCCAAGGGCATTCGCTGGCATGAAATCACCGCACGCGAATGCACCGACGCGGTGACCGGGCAATCCGCCCTGTTGCTGAGCGAGACCGATATCACCGATCTGAAGGAAGCTGAGCGCCGCGCCCAGTATCTGGCCGATCATGACACCTTAACCGGGCTGCCCAACCGCAACTATGTGCAGTCAAAGCTTCCGCCCAAGCTTAAGGCGGCCGCATCGATTGGGGAAAAGCTGGCCTTCCTGATCATCGACCTTGACCGCTTCAAAGCCATAAACGACACCCTTGGCCATGCCGCGGGGGATGAACTCCTGATCCAGGTGGCGGCAAGGCTGCCGGCTGTGACCGGCGATGCAGGGATGGTGGCCAGGCTTGGGGGCGATGAATTCCTGATTTGTTTGAGCGATGTGCAGGACCGCGATCAGATCGACCGCTTCTGCGAGAAACTGGTGCAGGAATTCCAGACCACGTTCGAACTGGAAGGCGGCGAGTTCGTCTCCACGCTCAGCATTGGTGTGAGCCAGTTTCCCGAAGACGGCGAGGACCTTCACACGCTCCTGAAATACGCCGATGTGGCCCTCTACAAAGCCAAGGAAGAAGGCCGAAACACCTATAGCTGCTTCAACATTTCCCTGCGCAACAAGATCGAAGAGCAACTCACCTTGGAGCGCGATCTGCGCGAGGCGCTGAAAGAAGAGCAGTTTGAGCTGTTCTACCAGCCTCGGGTGGACACGTTCACCAACAAGATCTTGGGCGGTGAGGCGCTGCTACGGTGGAACCATCCGACCCGCGGGCTGCTCGCGCCGGGATGTTTCATCGAAACGGCCGAGCAAATGGGGTTGATTGTGGAGATTGGCGACTGGGTCATGACCCGGGCAGCCATCGAACAGCATCAACTGGAGCGCGAAGGCTTTCCCATCAACATTTCGATCAACATTTCGCCCCGGCAGTTTGAATCCTCAAACCTCTACTCCAACGTGCTGTCGCTCCAGGATCGCACGGGCTGCAACCCCAAGCGCATCGAGCTGGAGATCACCGAAACCACCCTGATGAGCAGCGACAAGATCGTCACGGAGATTCTCTCCACCTTCAAGGAACGCGGTTTTGGCATCGCCATTGATGATTTCGGCACGGGCTATTCGAACCTCGCCTACATTCAGCACTACCCGGTGACCAGCTTGAAGATCGACCGCTCGTTCATCGCCAACATCGGCACCAATCATGCGGTGATGAAGCTGATCATGTCTTTATGCCGGCTTCTGAAGGTCAAGCCGGTGGCCGAGGGGGTTGAGACCGAGGAGCAACTGAACTGGCTGCAGCGCCATGACTGCCGGGAGTTCCAGGGCTATCTCTTCTCGCCTGCGGTTCACCGCAACGAGTTTGTGGGGCTGTTGAAGCGGCAAAAACGGATTGCCGCTGCCGAGTTTCGCGCCAGCGCCTGAGGTTAGGCGTCTTCGTCGAAGAACTTATTGGGCTTCTGGAACATGCCAAGCACCAGGCAGCCATCCGGCGCATGAGCCTCATGACGGCTGCCGGCCTTGCGCCAGACGAAGTTGCCTGCGGTGCAGGCCCCCTCATGATCCACAAGCGCGCCTTCCAGCACATAGCTCTGCTCGATCCCCACATGCATATGATCGGGCAGGGTGGTGCCCGGGGCCATGCGGGTGAGCGAGGTCATCATGCCGGTCGTCTCGTCCTGCATGAGCACTTTGATCTCAATCCCCGGCCAGCGTGTCTGTTGCCAGGGGATATCGTCGACGTCCACATAGGTTGAAGCGGGAGTGTCTGCGGCCATGGTTCTTGTCTCCAACGGATGATCACCCAGGCTAGCGCCGCTGGCGCTGGGGGGCAATTATTTCCCAGGCGTCCTCGCGCCCTTGCGCACGCGAGAAACTCAACCATCAAGGCCAAATAGCGCTAATTTATCAATGCTCTCAGGGGCTTACGCGAAAATGGGTTCGTTCGGATACTAACATCTTTTGTGGCAATATGGGCATGAAATCAGCTATTTAGTGGCAAAATCACCGATAAGACACATCGATCAGCCGCCCACCGGTCCGGGCCGCAGGCGCTTTGCGGCTGCTGGAATGGGGCACGCTTTCCGCCGCACCCGCATGGTGGCTGGCGCAGCGCACCAGCTTGGTCAGCATGGGCCCGGCACCGGTCAGCGCAAAGCGCATCACCTTGCGCCCGGCCGCCACTTTGAGCGTGGTGCCGTGCTGGAAGCGGCTGAAGATCCGCCCGTTGACCGGAAGGTGCACCTGCATCAGCGCGGCGCTCTTGGCCACACCGCTGGCCTGGATCACCGGCCCCTCATCCACCTGATAGTGCAGGGGGTATTTCTGGCCCCGCTCAAAGCGCCAATGCTTGGCAGAGAAGGCCATGGACCATTGCCGTGCGCCGGTCACCGCAAAGTAGAGGGCAACGCCGCTGCGATACTTGGCGTTGACGGCACAATGGGAGAAGGTGCCGGTGTGGGCGTTGGTGAAGGCCCCTCCGGTCCAGGCGCCTGAGGTCAGGTCGGCAATCTTGCCGGCGGATGCGCCAGACGTGGCAGCCAAAATGGCCGTGGCTGCGGCTAAAACGGCGGCGGCAAAGCGGCCCTTTTGAGTAATAGAGCGGGACATTTCAATTTCCTCCAGTAACGAGTTCATCGCGCCGGTTGGCCCGACAGGTGTTGAGGCTAAAATGACGTGTCCGCGTATCAGGGTGATTTCGTTCTTGGTTTCATTTGTTATCCGTTTGTTTCAGAGCGCGAGCTGGATTACAACGAAGCCACCAAAAGGGTAATGGGTGACGTGGAGCAGTCGGGCTCAATTCTGGTGGTCGATGACGACCCGGATATCCGGGAGACTGTCAGCTATTTTCTCACGTCACGCGGCTACACCGTTGCAGAAGCTGAAGACGGTCCATCTTGCCGGGCCCAGGTGGCGTCCCAAAACTTTGATCTGGCCATCTTGGATCTGGGCTTGCCGGGCGAGGATGGCATCAGCCTGTGCCGTCATTTGCGCGAAACCACAAACATGGGCCTGATCATCCTCACCGGCTCCGGCGATGAGGTGGACCGGGTGGTCGGCCTGGAAGTGGGGGCCGATGATTACGTCTCCAAACCGTTCCAGCCCCGCGAGCTTCTGGCGCGCGTGCGCTCGGTATTGCGCCGGGTAACGCAGGCGGTGCCCGAACAGGGCGGCAGCGCCCTGGAAGAGTTTGCGCGCCGGGCCCGCAATGGTTCCACGTCAGAACGGGTTCTGCTGAGCGTCTTGTTCACCGACATTGTGGATTCAACACGGCTCGCCACCGAGCTGGGCGACAAGGCCTGGGCTGAGCTTTTGGCGGAACACCATGCCATTGTCCGCAAATCCATCGCGGCCAGCGGCGGGCTTGAAGTGAAGACGCTTGGGGACGGTTTCCTGGCGGCCTTTGAGGGGCCGGGCCGGGCGCTCAAAAGCGCCAGAGCGATCGTGAAGGGAGTGGAGCGGCTGGAGATCCAGGTGCGTGCCGGCATGCACACGGGCGAATGTGAGTTGCGCGATGATGATCTTGCCGGGATAGCGGTGCATCTGGCCGCGCGCATATCCGGGCTTGCCGGACCTGGGGAGATCTTGGTGACCAGCACCGTGCGGGACCTGGTTCTGGGCTCCGACTTCGCGTTCAAGGACCGCGGAGAGACCGAGCTCAGAGGCGTGCCCGGGCCATGGCGGGTGTTTGCGGTGGAGGCACCGGGCTCATGACCTTCGGCCCTCTCGATTGCGTGCAGATGGTGTATTATGCTTCCCATTGGGCGAGCTGAGGAACAGGGGAGCGGTCGGCATGTCTGATCAGCCTTCGATCATTGTGGTCGATGATGACCCGGATATCCGGGAGACCTTGCACACCTATTTTGTGGGCAACGGCTTTCAGGTGACCGAGGCCGAAGACGGCACTGCCTTGCGCGCCGCCGTTGCGACGCAGAAATTCGATCTCTGCCTTTTGGATCTGAAAATGCCGGGCGAGGATGGTCTCAGCCTGTGCCGCTTTTTGCGGGAAACCACCGATATGGGCGTGGTTATGCTCACCGGCTCCGGTGACAGTATCGACCGGGTGATCGGCCTGGAGGTGGGCGCGGACGACTATATCGCCAAGCCCTTCGAACTGCGCGAAGTGCTTGCCCGGGTGCGCTCGGTTCTCAGGCGGGCAGCGCCGGTGGAACGCCAGGTGATCGCCCAGGCCTCTCAAGACACGGACGCCAAGTCCTTTGCGTTCGGCCCGTTCAAGGTCAATCCCAACAGCCGCTATCTGGAGACCGAGAGCGGTGAGACCATTGCGCTCTCGCCCATGGAGTATGATCTCATCAAGGCGTTTGCCGAGCGTCCGGGCCGGGTATTGTCCCGCGACGCCTTGCTGGAGGTGGCCCATGGCCGCGATTGGGACCCGTTCGACCGGTCTATCGATGTGCGCGTCACCCGGCTGCGCAAGAAGATCGAGGAAGACCCCTCTTACCCGCGCTACATCAAGACAATAAGGGGCGTTGGCTACATCTACTCGCCGGATGGCACGTGAGCCCATGAACGATCCGCTCCCACCGGCCGGTCACGCCCAGCTCCTTACGCAGCAAATGGAGCAGATGGCGCTGATCCTGCAGACCATGGCCGAGGGGGTGAGCATATTCGACGGCGAAAACGCCTTGGTGCTCTGCAACCAGGGCTTCCTGGATATGTATGGTTTTCCGGACTGGCTGAATAAGCCCGGCACACCCATTGCCGCGTTCAGCCGCTTTCGCCTGGAAACCCTGCAGGGCCTGAAGGGCAAAGCGCTGGAAGAGGCGGTGGAAACCCGCAACCGCGACATCACCGAAGAAGTGGGCGGCCTGGAACGGGCCAAACGGGAAACCCTGGACGACGGCCGGGTGGTGGACGTACGCCGGCGGCGCACGGAGGATGGCTTCCTCATTTCCACCTATGTTGACATCACAGACCGTGTGGCCTCCGAGCAGGCGCTGCGCGACAGCGAGGCCCGTTATCGGGCGATCCTGGAGGACCAGACGGAGCTCATCAGCCGTCTGGATGCAGACTTCAATCTCACCTTTGCCAATGCGGCGTATCAGAAGACCTATGTGAAGGACCCCAGCACGGAGAGCGTCATCGGGCGCAATATCCTCACCTTCATCGCCGATGAAGATGTGCGCCGTGAGTATGCCGAGCGCATGCGCGCGCTGACCCCGGAAGACCCGATCATCCGAACAGTGCTCAAGGAATATGTGGTGGATGGGTCTCAGCAGTGGCAGTCGTGGATCGATCGGGCTTTGTTCGATGAGACCGGCAAGATCGTGGGCTACCAGTCCGACGGACGCGACATCACAGCGGAGAAACAGGCCGAGTTGGCGCTAGCGGAAAGCTCCCAGGAGCGGCTGGCCATCGTCAACGGAGCACTCGATGCGATCATCACCTTCGACGGCGATGGCCATATCCGCGACTTCAATCCGGCCGCCGAACACATGTTCGGGTACACCGCCGCAGAAGCGGCCGGCCGCCAGGTGGCTGACCTCATCATCCCGGATGCGGACAGGGAGCCGGGCTCAGGCGGCCTGGAGGCTTTCCTGCGCCAAACTCAGCCGGGCTGGGAGGAAGGCCGCCGGGTGGAGATTGAGACCAAGCACAAAGAGGGTTTGCGCATTCCCACCGAGCTGGCCGTGGTGGAGGCTTCCAGCGCCGGGCAGCGGCTTTATGTGGCGTATCTGCGCGACTTGACCGAGACCAAGCGCATGCAGATCTCCATCACCCAGACGGAAAAGATGGGCGCGCTCGGCTCATTGCTCGCCAATGTGGCCCATGAGTTGAACAATCCCCTGGCGGTGGTGATTGGCCAGGCTGACATCCTCAACGAAACGATCGCCGATGAGGCCGTGCTGGCCCGGGCCGGGCGCATCAAGACCGCAGCGGACAAATGCGCCCGCATTGTCAAAAGCTTTCTTGCAGCCGCGCGGCAAAAGCCGCCGGAAAGCCTGCCTTTTGCGGCCGCCGCTCCGGCGCGGGAGTGTTTGGAGCTTGTGGACTACGGCTTTCGGACCAGCGGCATAGAGTTCTCCGTTGAGATCGATGATGATTTGCCGCTGCTGTTCGGCGATGGGGGTCAGATCGGCCAGGTTCTCGCCAACCTGCTGATCAATGCCCAGCAGGCGCTGACCGAATGCCCACCGCCGCGCCGGGCGACGTTTCAGGTCACCACGTCGCAGGCCGGCGATGAGGTCATCTATCGCATCTCAGACAATGGCCCGGGTGTCCCGGACGCCATTCGCGACAAGGTGTTCGAGCCCTTCTTCACCACCAAGGAAGAAGGCTCCGGAACAGGCATCGGCCTCGCCATTGCGCACAACATTGTGGCGGCCCATGAGGGTGAGCTTAGTCTGGCGGAGGAGCCTGATCTGGGCGGGGCAACCTTTGAGCTGCGCCTGCCCGTGCATGCGCCCACCGGCGCCGCCGCGCTGGCGGACGCTCAGGCGAGCCGGCAGGCGCCCGCCAAGCGGCTGCACATTCTGGTGGTGGATGACGAAGAGGATGTGGCCGAGACGATTGCCGATCACCTGGTGATCGCCGGCTATCACTGCGAGATCGCCAATGGCGGAACCGGTGCCCTGGAGCAGTTGGCGGACGCCAGCTTCGATGCGGTTTTAAGCGACTTAAGGATGCCGGATATGGATGGCCCGGCCCTTTATGCCCAGGCGCAGGAGCGCTGGCCGGGCATTCAGCGCAAGTTCGGGTTCTTCACCGGCGACAGTCTGAGCCCAGGCGCCAGCCGCTTCCTCAAGGAGACCGATGCGCCGGTGATCGAAAAGCCGTTCACCCGCGCAAGCCTCCAGCAACTGATCGAGACGGTGCTGGAGGGGGAATAGCTCCCCCGCGCGCCCTTGCCCCTTCCCGCGCCCTTGCGAAAGCGAGGGCCTTCCCAGCCAAGGGAAAGGCAAGAGCTATGGACCCCTGCTTTCGCAGGGGAGCGGTAGGAGAGCAAACACACCCCTCCCCCCCCCGCGTCCCTGCGAAAGCAGGGACCTTCTCAGCCAAGGGAAAAGTGCCGAGCTATGGGCCCTCGCGTAGGCAAGGGCGCGGGGAGGTGCTCTAAAACCGCTCCGGTGAAAGATCAGCCGCGCTCACACCCAACGCCTGGATATCGTCCGGCAAATCCTCACCGCGCGCCAGAGCCGCGCTGGCCCGGCCCATGCCGACCGAGGTCCCAATGCCGTAGCCGCCTTGCCCGGCGCACCAGCAAAAGCCTTCTGCGTCCGGATCATAGCCGGCAACCGGTATGCCGTCTGGCACGAAGCTTCGCAGGCCCGCCCAGGTGCGCTGCAGCTTGGTTATTTCCATGGTGGTGGCCGTCTGCAGCCGGTCGATGGTGTAGGCGATATCGATCTCTTCAGGCTGCACATCCTGCGGCTCCACCGGGGTCTCATCGGCCGGTGAGCCCAGGACCGTGCCGGCGTCCACCTTGAAATAGAATTCCTCCTGGCAGTCGATCACCACCGGCCAGTGATCATCCACTTGCGCGTTTGGCGGGGTGAAGGCAATCACGGTGCGCCGTTTCGGCTGCAGTCCGATCGTGCGGGCACCGGCCATCCGGCCCACCTGATCGGCCCAGGCGCCTGCCGCATTGACCAGAACCGGCGCGGCAAACTCGCCGGCCGGTGTGCTCACATGCCACTTGCCCCCCTTACGCTCCAGGCCCTGGATCTCCGCATTGCAGACAATCTCGCTGCCATTGCGCCTAAGGCCGCGCATATAGCCCTGGTGGATGGCGTTCACATCAAGCGCCAGGGCGTTGGGGTCCAGGAAGGCGGCGGCCAGGTAATCCCGGCGCAGGACCGGAATTTGCGCCACCGCCTCGTCTGCGCTGATCAGTTGGATCTCCGGGGAGAGCTCTTGAACGTCTTTCAGGCCGGTCTCCAGCGCGTCCATCTGATCCTCGCGCGCGATGAAGAAGAGGCCGTGAGGCCGGCTGAGCGGGATATCGCTGAAGCTTTCCGGCGGCTGGGTGAGAAAGCCAAAACCTGATTTGGCAAGCGCCCTGATGATGCGCGGTCCGTAGGCTTCGGTGTAGACCGCCACGGAACGGCCCGTCGTGTGGTATCCGGGCTGGCTTTCCATTTCCAGAACGATCACCGAGTGATGCTCCGACAGCCAATTGGCGCACGACGTGCCGCCAATGCCGGCCCCCACAATCAGAAAATCAGCCTCTTTCATCACGCCCGTCCTTCTCGCTTCTTTCGGGGAAGTCTAGTCCGGCGGGCGGCGTGCACGCAAAAGAAAAGCGGCCCCCGGGGGAGCCGCTTTCCTGTTGTTAGGCTTGGCTGTTTTCCAGCTCTTAGTAGTGCACCTTCACCCGGTGGCAGCGGCGCTTGTAGACGGCTCTATAGCGGTAGCCATAGGAATAGTGGTCCCAGACCTTGCGGTGGCCCACTTTCACCCGGTGGCATTTGCGGATGTAGCGGAAGCGCGGCTTATAGACATCATAGCTCGTGTAGCCGTGGCTGTAGCCGCCGTAGCCGTAAGAGCCGGCCTCTGCGGTTGTGGTGGTGGCGGCGGCCGCGCTGGCGATGGTGGCGACGGCTGCGATGGCGAAAAGTGCTTTACGGATCATTGTTTTGGTTCCTTGTCCCTCTGGGGTGTCTGCACGATCTGCCCCGTGCAGATCTCGTTTGCGTTGAGACTGTTTTAGAGGCGGGGAGGGCAGGCGGCAGTGACGCGCGTCACAGGGGCGAAAAAAAATGAAAAAAATTTTGGATTGGCCGGCGAAACAAAAAAACGGCCCGCATCCAGAGCGGATACGGACCGAGTTTCGGGAGAGAAAAACGATAGGTTCAGACGGAGTTCCGTCAGGCTGACGCCTTGACCCGCTCTGCTGTGGCCTGCGCCGCGGCGGAGCTGGCTTCGAACATGTCCTTGGCGATGGCATTGGTCAGGTCAAACAGCTCAACCTGTTGCTCATTAAGGACGGCCGTTTGCGCGCCGACAAACTCCATCTGGCTGGTGGCGGCGGCTTTCATGTCGCCGGCTTCAACGGATTTGGCAGCATGATCGAACATGGATTTTGCGTTTGCCGTCGCGTTTTCCAGCACTTTCTCGTTGATCGTGCGAGCATTGGCCGCCGCTTTCATGAACAAGCCTTCGTATGTCTTGCCCATGTCTTTGTAGAATGTGGCCCAGACGGTGCTGGCTTCCTGAGACTTGCTCACGCCTTCCAGCATGGCGTCTTTAACAAACTTCGTGGCTTCGCCATTCTGAAAAGCCTTGAGGGCCTCTTCGGCCGCTTTGTTCATCGTTGCATTCATGACGTGTCCTTTCACTGGCAGTTTAAGGTCTGTTCCTCCAGACCGCCGATACTGCTCCGCACCCTACGCGCTTTTATTGTGCAGCGCAATATATACTATGGTGCAATGCACAAAGTAATTGACTTTAAGGGTTTGATGGGGTGGATTTCATGTTGCGGCGCAACATTGCTGCAGACAACTATTGAAGAAGGACGGTGCTAGAATGAGATTTATCCTGATGGGCCCGCCGGGTGCGGGCAAAGGAACGCAAGCTGAATTCCTGGTTGATCAGTTTCAGATCCCTCAATTGTCCACAGGCGATATGTTGCGTGCAGCAGTTGCTGAAGGAAACGAACTGGGCATCCTTGCCAAGCAAACCATGGAACGCGGCGACCTGGTGCCCGATGAGCTCGTGCTGGGCATCATTGCAGAGCGCATTCAGATGCCCGATTGTGCGAACGGCTTTATCCTTGACGGCTTTCCCAGAACGATCGGCCAGGCCCATGCGCTGGACAACATGCTGAAGAAGCTCGGCATTACCCTGGATGTGGCGATCAATCTGGACGTTCCCACGGACGTTCTGTTTGACCGGATCGAGGCACGGGCCCGCGCCGCCGGCACGGCCCGCGCAGATGACAATGCCGCGACGCTGAAAAACCGCATCGAAGTCTACACCGAGCAAACGCTCCCCATCCTTGACCATTACCAGGCAAATGGTCTTCTGGAGACCGTGGATGGGACGGCAACGCCGGCAAGCGTCACCGCCACATTGATGGTCATTCTGGAGGAGCGGACAAAGCCGGAGGCGGCCGCCACCTCTCAACCCCACGCGAGCCTTCAGTTCTGATTTGAGCGCATCAGGGCCTGCCGCGCGATGGTGACACACAGGCCGTCGCGCACAGGTCTGCGCAGTTGACGCCGGGTTTTGGCCCCCGCGCGCAGATGTTTGATGCTTGCCAGCTCCAGCACCTTGGCGCGCGGGATCTCCAGCTCCTGGGCAAGCAGCCGATCCGCGCGCATGGACGTTGGAACGGGCACGGTGAACAGAATGTCCATGCGGCTCCAGGCGCTGCAGTCGTCGCGCAACACCTGTTTGTCCACATGCACATCCGCAACCACCTTCACCTTGGGCGTGTGGCGGCGCAGTTGATGAAGATCGAAGGCGACCGCCTCAGCGTGCTTCGGGTCATTCGACTGCAGCGCCTGCAAAGTCGCCGGATCGATCTTCCGCACGGCCATCCGCTCAAACACCGGCCGGTTCCATGTGGTGCCGCAGCTTGTGCATCTGTAAATCAACCAGGCATCGAGCTGTTTGCTGTTGGCATTGAGGCGGAACTTGCCGCTGGAGCGGAACGCACATGGGTTGCCGCAGCCAGGGCAGGAGAAGATGGGTTCAGGCGCAGTGAGGGGAGTTACGGTCCATTGGACGGACAAGATTCCGGACATCTCGGGGTTTCTTCCAACTGGAAGTCCGTCGAGAGTGTGATTTGAGAGCCCGGAGCCGGGCGCGGTCTGGCAGTGGAACAGTAAAGATCAGGCCTAAAAGGCCAGGCACCATGCGTATGTGAGGGGGTCAGGACGCCATACCGGTCTCAAACCGCCACCTCGACAAACACATGAATAGTCATCCGGCAACGCAGGTGAGCGTTACCCGGCACGTGAAGGTGAACTGGTGAGACCGGTGTCTATGACGGCAAAACGGAGCGTCCTGTTCAAGGGATGAAACCGGGCGTCTGTAAATCAGAGCCGGCGACGTTTTGCAAGGGCAAACCCTAGCGGATGAACGTTTTCACGTAGTCCGCGCCCAGCCCGACCTTCTCAAAGTGCTCGCGGCACATATCGATTTTGGTGAACACGTCCTCGTAGCCCAAATGCTTGCCGTAAGGGTCCACGTAGTACATCACACCGTTGACCTGGAAGTAGGTGATCATCTCGTCCACATCGTCGGGCACCACAAGCGTGTGTGTTTCGCCCGGCGGCTCAAACACATAGCCACCTTCCTCGGCCACCCAATCGTGTTCCAGATAGAACCAGCGGCCCTTCAGCACAAAGCCATGCACCGCATTGGCGTGGCGGTGGCGCGAGAGGACACCGGATTTGGTGACCTTAAGGAGGTTCATCCAATAGCCCTGGCTCACATTCAGACAGAGCGGGCGGAAGAACACGTTCTCCGCCTGGGGCACCCAGAGCCGGTCGTCTTCTGCTGCCATGGCGTCGGGGACGACGATCTCCGGCAGGGCATCGGGCGGCATCGCCAACTGATAGGGCGTGCGGGGATCAAGATCAGGTTCAACCACAGGCATTTAAGAGGTCCTTTCGCGAAGGTTACATGACGGCGTAGCCGCCATCGACATTCAAACAGGCGCCGGTGACAAAACCGGCCGCGGGGCTCGCCAGAAACAGGGCCGGCCCAATCAGATCTTCCGGCGCCCCCCAGCGGCCCATAGGTGTGCGCCCAAGGATCGCTGCGGAGCGTTCGCTATCGCTGCGCAACCCGTCGGTCAGCGGTGTGGCGATCCAGCCGGGCGCCAGGGCGTTCACGCGGATGCCGTCGGTTGCATAGGCAATCGCCAGTGACTTGGTGAGCTGCATGACACCGCCTTTGGACGCCGCATAGCCCGGCACAAGGCCGCCGCCGAAATAGCTCAGCATAGAGGCGATGTTGATGATGGCCCCTTTGTTCGCCGCAAGGGTGGGCCGGGCGTCGGCGCAGACGCGCATGGTGCCGTTGAGATTGATGTCCACCACTTTCTCGAAAACGGCCGGGTCGTGTTCGGCTCCGCGATTGATGATCCCTGCAGCGTTGATCACCACTTTCAAGCCGGGCAGGGCACGCACCGTCTCGCGCACGGCGGCCTCATCGCGCACATCCAGCTCGCCATAGCTGAGGTTTGCCTCCTCAGGCGGCAGTTCCCCGAGGCCCACAGCCAAAACGCTCTGGCCGTCATCGGCAAAGCCGCGGGCGATGGCCTGGCCGATCCCGCTGGTGGCCCCGGTGACCAGCACGGAGGCAGAAGATTGATCGTTCATCTAAGGGTATTCGCTCTTGTGTATATCCATATTATGGACTAATATCCATTAAATGGACAATGCGACAGTCTGGCGGCAATGTCAACAGGCTGCGGCTGAGAGAGGACCCATGGCAGCAAGCGTTCAGGGCGCGCAGAGTTTTGGCCGTTCCATTCAAGTGCTTCAGCTTATCGCCGATGCGGGACGCCCGCTCAGCCGGGTGGACCTTGCGGAGATGAGCGATCTCACGCGCCCGACGCTGTACCGGATCATCGCCTCGCTGGAGGCGGAAGGGCTGGTTGAGGCCTGCGGCCAGAACAGCTACCGGCTGGGCGCCCGGCTGGTCGCGCTGGCGCGAACCGCGCTCTCTCAAAGCGATCTGCGCCAAGAGGCTGCTCCTGAACTGGAACGCCTGCGCGACGTCACCGGGGAGACCGTCCACCTGGCCGTGCCGAGCGGTGATGTGATGGTTTATATCGACAAGATTGAAAGCCGCGAGGTGGTGCGCATGATGTCCACCATCGGCACGCAAATCCCCTTCTATTCCACCAGCGTGGGCAAGGCCTACCTCAGCGCGCTCCCGCCGGAAGAGGCTGCGGCCATGATTGACCGGCTCGACCGGCCAGCGCTCACCGCGTTCACGGTGACGGAGGCGGAGGCTCTCAAAGCTCAAGTTGGCGAAGCGCGCAAGCAGGGCTTTGCGCGTGAAGACCAGGAGAACGAGCCCGGCATCGTCTGCTTTGGAGCGCCGGTGCGCGATCACCGGGCCAGACCCCTCGGGGCGATCAGCGTCTCCGTCCCGATGTTCCGGCTGGAAGACGCTATGCGCTATGCAGAGGCGGTGTCCGCCAGCGCGAAGGCGGTTTCAAGACAGATGGGCCACACCGGCCACTAAGCACCCTTGCCCTCCACCCTCCGTCATCCATGCGAAAGCAGGGACCCATAGCTCGCATCTTTCCCTTGGCTCAGAAGGTCCCTGCTTTCGCAGGGACGCGGGGTTTAATCTCCCGTTCCCCTGCGAAGGCAGGGACCTTCTAAGCCAAAGGAAAAGTGAGAGCTGTGAACCGCCACCCTTCGTCATCCCCGCGAACGCGGGGAACCAGAGGCCGCAGAGCCGGGCCGCTGCTGGGTCCCGGATATTTTGCTGACGCAAAATTCCGGGATGACGGTGTGTGGTTCCGCACCCCTGCTTTCGCAGGGACGCGGCGGCTATGGGCGAAACGAGCGTCTCCTCACAGACCCTTCACATGCCACCCCGACGCCATATCGAAGTGCCGCACGGAGCATTCATCGATCAGGTCCTCATACCCCGGCGGCATGTAGGAGCTTTCCCAATCGTCACCAAAATGCGCCTTCACCGCATCAAGACCTGACCAGACCGAAACGAACATCACCGTGTCGTCGCTGCCCTGAACGCACTCGCCAAAGAAGTAGCCGCGGTTCTCCGGATTGTCTTTGACCACACCGGCAGATGTGGTGGCGAAATTCTCCAGCAATGTGGAGGCGCACCCCGGTTTAACCCTGACCTCAAATATCCTGAGTAATGGGCCGGTGTTGGCCATGCGGTCGTTCTCCTAATAGAGGGCCATGTCGCGGGCCAATGTGGAGAGCGTACGGCACCCCGCGTCGGTCACCACAGCGGTCTCGCTCACGCCCACAGTGAACTGCCCATAAATGCGCAAGGCCGGCGGCATGTGGAACACCATGCCGGGCACAATCTCGGTCTCCACGCCGTCATAAAGGCTGAGCACATTGCCTTCGCCCCAATCTGGCGCGAACGAAATGCCCACCGAATATCCGGTGCGCTTCTTAAACGCCTCGGTGAAGCCGTGAGCATCCACCACGCCCTGACAGGCCCGGTGCACGTCAGAACAGCGCGCGCCCGGCTTCAGCGTGTCCAGCGCCGCCTGCAGCGCCTCCAGGCAGCAGGCCATCATGCGCTTTGCCTCATCCGGCGGTGTGCCCACCCAGGCGCTGCGCATCAGGGTGGCATGGTACCGGTCGTGGGCGCCGGCCTGTTCCAGGAACACCGGGTCGTTCGCCCCGATCACATTGCGCCGCCAGGTGCCATGGGGGATGCCGCAGCGGGCCCCACAGGCCATAAGAGGCTCCATACCCACATATTCGCTGCCGGCCGCAATCGCCGCGCCCATCATGGCGCCCACAATATCGTTCTCCGAGGCGCCGGCCTTAATCGCAGCGAACCCGGCGCTCATGCCTGCGTCCACATAAGTTGCGGCCGTCTCGATCTTGGCGATCTCTTCCGGTGACTTAACGGCCCTGAGTGCCTCAATCACGCCGGATGCATCCGCCATCTCCCCGATCTTCTCCACAAGGGCCTTATAGACCGCGATGGGCAAGAACCAGCCGCGCTCATCAATGGCGAACTTTCGGGTGTCCCAGCCGAGATCCTTGATCGCGCCGACGGTGACATCGATAGGATCGTCCCCGTCCAGATAAGGCCGGATGTGATCCAAATAGCTGTTGGCCACCAGATTGTTCAGCTCCAGCTGGCGCACGATGGCCACTGGCTCTCCGTCCACCGGCAACAGCAACGCCTGATAGGTGTAATAGCCGGGGGTCTGCTGTCCGGTGAGATAGAAGATGTTCTCCGGACCGGTGACGATCATCACGTCGATATTCTTTGCCGCCAGTGCCTGGCGTGCAGCGGCCTGGCGCCCCTCCAGTTCGGCCTTGGAGAACGCTGCCTCAATGCCTTGTTCCACAACCGTGTCCAGGTCAGCCATATCAGGTCTCCAAATTGGTCAGGCGGCCTCCGCCTAGCATCGTGAGGGCGGTGTCCTCATAGATCATCACGGCGCGCACCAAATCATCCACCGGCACATATTCATCGGGCTGGTGCGCGACCGACAGCTCACCCGGTCCCAGCACAACACCCTCAGCGCCCACGGAGCGGAAGTGCACCAGGTCGCAGCCGCCCTGAAAGCCGCTAATGTCGGAGGCGACGCCATTGTGGGCAAGGCAGGCGGCCTGACAGGCGTGCACAATTGGATGGCTCGCATCGGTCTCGCTGGCCCCACCCGTGGTGGGCACATAGTCGATGATTTCCGCCCGGGTGCCCGCTTCGCGGCCTGCCGCCTCCACCAGCTCGGCGATGGCCCGCTTGACGGCCTCTTCGTCCTCGCCGGGCACCATGCGCCGGTCGAGCAGGAAGTCGCAGTGTTCCGGCACCACATTGTCCGCATGCCCGCCATGGGCCCGGGTGAGGGTGAGGCTGGCGTTGCCGCAGAGCGGATGGGATGTGGCGGCCACGCGCTTGTGTTCCTCAACCACCCTGTCCAAGAGCCGGGCCGACTTCAAAATGGCGTTGACCCCAAGGTCCGGCATGCCGGAATGGGCGGTCTTGCCGTAGACCCGCACGAGAGGACGCATGCTGCCTTTGTGCGCCGTCACCGTGGTGCAGGAGGTGGGCTCGCCGATCATGCAATAGTCGATCTTCGGCGCGGTCTTCACGTAGTTTTTGGCGCCGAGGCTCCCCACTTCCTCATCGGCCACAAACACGCCCAGCAGCGTTCCCGACCAACTGTCCCGGCCGGCAATCAGCCCGCGCATGGCCTCCAGCATGGCCACCAAGGGGCCTTTGGCATCGCAGGCCCCGCGCCCATAGAGCCGGCCGCCCTCCTCACGCAAGGTGAACGGATCGCTTGTCCAGCCGTCGCCGGCAAGCACCACATCCATATGGGTGTTGAAGGCAAAGGACGGCCCCGGCCCGTTCTCAAATGAGCCCACCACATTGGTCCGGTCATCGCCGAGATCGATCACCTCGGCCCGGCAGCCCATCTGTTGCATGAGGCCGAGGACAAAGTGTGCAGCGTCCCGCTCGCGGCCAGGCGGGTTTTGGGTGTCGAAGCCGACCAGGCGGGCCAGCTCTTCCTTCAGGCGGGAGACATCGGGGGCAGAGCTCATGAGACGCCAAGCTCGTTGGAATGGATGGGCTTGTAATCTGCCAGGGGAACATCGATGGGCGCAAGAGCGGGCCGGCCCAGAATGTCATCAGCGATCTTCTCCGCCATCATCATGATCGGCGCGTTGGTGTTGCCGCTCACCACCTCGGGCATCACCGAGGCATCCACCACGCGCAGCCCTTCAACGCCGTGTACTTTTAGCCGGTGGTCCACAACGGCCGCCTCATCGGTGCCCATCTTGCAGGTGCCGGACGGGTGATAGCAGGTGACCGAGGATTGGCGCAGATAGTCCGTAATCTCGCTGTCGCTGTTCACGTCCGAGCCTGGAAAAAGCTCCTTGCCCCGGAACGGGTCCATGGCCTTCCCGCTGATGCCTTCGCGGGTCCGCTTGATGGCATCGATCATCATGCGCAGGTCCCCATCCGTGCTCATGCAGTTGGCTTCGATGCGGACCCGCTGGCTGGGATCGTTGGAGCGCAAGCTCACCCGGCCCCGGCTCTCCGGCCGAAGCGGGCACACGTGGCATTGGAAGCCGTGGCGGTCGGGGGGCGTGCGCCCATTGTCATAGACCAGGATGGGCACGAAATGGTGCTGCAGATCCGGCACGGCCACATCCGGGCGCGATTTGATGAAGCATCCGGCCTCTGTGTGCATGGTGGCGCCGGCACCCGTCTTGAACAGGAAGTACTCCAGCCCGATCATCACGTTCTTGGGGAACCGATCAGCCCCATAAAGGCTCACCGGCTGCTTGCATTCCCATTTGAGGGATGTGTTGAGATGGTCCTGCAGGTTTTCTCCGACGCCGGGCAGATCCCCCACCACAGGAATGTCGTGCTGCTTGAGATGCGCTGCCGGGCCAAGACCGGAAAGCATGAGAAGCTGAGGCGAGTTGATCGCGCCGCCGCAGATCAGCACGTCATTTTGCGCGCTGACGATGCGGCGCTCTGACCCCACGATGAGCTCCACCCCCACCGCCCGGCCATGCTCAATCACGATGCGCGACACCAGGGCGCCCGTGGCCACGGTCAGGTTGGTCCGCGCCCGCACCGGCTTCAGGTGCGTCTCTGAAGAGCTTTGCCGCACGCCCTTCCAGATGTTCATGTCGAAGCGTCCGAAGCCCTCAAACTGATGGCCGTTGAAATCCTCCGACACAGGGAACCCCGCCTCAGCGCCGCTCTCGATATAGGCCTCAAAGATAGGGTTCGGGTAATCGCCGCGGATCACCCCCACCGGCCCCTCGCCCCCGCGGTAGGCATCTGCGCCTTCGCGGCGGCGTTCCAGCTTCTTGAAATAGGGCAGCACCTCGCAATAGGCCCAGCCCGGCAAGCCCTGGCGCTGCCAATTGTCATAGTCGGACGCATGCCCTCTAATCCACACCATGCCATTGATCGAGGACGACCCGCCCAGCACCCGGCCGCGCGGCCAGAACAAGGTGCGCCCGTTGAGCTCCGGTTCCGGCTCTGTCTCATAGGCCCAGTTGAAGCGTGTGCCCCGCAGCGGATAGGTGAGGGCGGCCGGCATGGAAAGCTGCCAGCTCCCGTCTTCAGGGCCGGCCTCCACCAACAGCACCTGGCAGGTCTCGTCGGCGCTTAAGCGGTTGGCCAGCACGGCACCGGCCGACCCGGCGCCCACGATGATGTAGTCGTAACCGCGCGCAAGTTTCTTATTGGAGGAGTTGAGGCCAAACATATAGACTTCCACATCACCGTACCGGCCAACTATCTGGCCATCCTGCAATAAGTCAACGCAAATTGGAGGGCTCATGGAACTTGGTTTGTTTTCGCTTTTGCCCCAGCGCGATATCTCCGTGGGCGCCGGCCAGGTCTATGCCGACACCATCGACATGGTGCGCATGGCCGAAGAGATCGGCTTTGATGTGGCCTGGCTCGCAGAACACCATTTCGGCAATTACAGCATGTGTCCCTCGCCGTTGGTGCTGGCTTCGCACCTGGCCGGCATCACCAGCCGGATCCATATTGGCCCGGCCGTTCTGGTGTTGCCGCTCTATCATCCCATGCGCGTGCTTGGCGAATTGGGCATGGTGGATCAGCTTTCCGGCGGAAGGCTCATCGTCGGCTTCGGGTCAGGCTATCAGAATTTCGAGTTCAATCGCTTCGGTGTTCCTCTGGAAGAAAACTGGGCGGTCACTCATGAGATCATGGATATCCTGGAAATGGCGTTCGACCATGGGCGGGTTGAGTATCAGGGGCAATATTTTCAGATCCCCGAGACCCATGTGGCGGTGCCCATGGTTCAAGCCTCGCCAAGGGTTATCATAGCGGGCAATCAGGCAGAGTATCTCTACAGGTCTGCGCGCAGGGGGTATCAGCCCATCATCACGGTAGGGCCGGCGCCCGTGGAGGCGCAGCTTGCCGTGCGCTCTCACGTCGCGAAGCATTATGCCCAAGAGGGCATCAGTGATGACAACCTGCCGCTCGCCATCAGCCGCATGATCCACGTCACCGATAGCAAGGACGAGGCGCGCGATGCGGCTGAGCGGGTCTTGTACACTGCACGGTTGGTGATGTCGTTCCGGGGGCGTTACGAACAGTTGGAGGGCATCGAGGTGCAGCCCATTCCCTTTGCCGAAGAGCCCACCATAGAGCAGATCATTGCAAACATGCCGATCGGCGGCCCGGAACGGGTGGCCGAACAGATCGTGGCGGAAATCAAGGCCAACCGTCCCGCCCACTATGCGGTGTTTGCGCAATTTGGCGGCTTGAGCGGGGAGAGGGCGCGGCGCTCTCTTGAGCGCTTCGGCGCGGAGGTGATCCCGCTGATCGACAAGGAACTGGGCGGCATCAAGGCGTTCGGACCAAGCTCAAGACCACTGGCCGCATGAAGGGACATGGCATGGAGGGTATGAACATCGTCCTTGCGGGCGGCAGCGGCGGGCTCGGCGCGAAGGTTGCCGAGCTCGCGGCGGAGCGCGGAGCGGCGGGCGTCGGGATTATCGACGTGAACATGAGCGGCGCGCTGGAGGTCCTGAAGACGTGCAAGGATTTCGGCGCCGAAACGGCTATGGCCATTGCCGATATCAGCTTGGCGGAAGGGGCGCACGGTGCGTTTGAGGAACTGGCCGGCAGCCTGGGACGGATCGATACCCTCGTCAATCTGGCGGCCATCTATCCGCGAAAAGCCTTGCTGGAGATCACGGACGACGAATGGGATGCTGAGAGCGCGCTCAACATCAAGGGCACCTATCATCTGATGGTGGCCGCGGTGAAGCATATGAAGCAGTATGTGGACCCACCCACCATTGCCGGGCGCATCGTCAATATCTCCTCGGTGGATGCCTTCAAGGCACATCCGCAGAATGCTCACTACGCGGCCACCAAGGCAGCCGTGGTCAGCCTCACCAGATCATTCGCTCATGAATTTGCCGCCGATCAGATCCTGGTGAACTCTGTGGCGCCGGCGGGCATAGCCACGGAGAAGGCCAAGGCGGCCGGCTTTCTGGACGAGTTGGCGGCGGCGAACCCGCTCAACCGGGCTGCCGAACCTGCTGAAATGGCAGAATGGGTGCTTATGGCCGGGGGGCCGCGCAACACATACATGACCGGAGAGAACATCATCGTCTCCGGCGGTTACATCTACGCTTGAGGGAGGCAGGAGACATGTTGGACCAGGACCGCGAAATCTTTGATGTGGCGGATCATACCGAGCACGTGACCTTCCAGAAGACCGACCGGCCCACGGCCACCGGATACAATCTTCCCATGATCGTGCATGACCGCCTGGCCTTCAGCCCGGAAGAGTATGTGCGCCGTTACGATGTGATTCAGGCCGCCATGGCCCGGGACGGCCTGGACGCCGTGCTCGTGCGCGGGCCGGAGAACATCACCTATCTCAGCGGCTATGAAACGCCGGGCTACTACAAGTATCACTGTGTGGTGGTGCCCAAGGATGGTGAGCCGGTGTTCTTGGTGCGCGACTTTGAGTGGATCAACTCGCCGGAGTTCGCGTGGAGCACGAAGATCGCAAAGGTGTTCGACTGGGACCACCCGCCCAGCGTGACGGTCAATGTGCTCCATCAACTGGGCCTGAGCGAGGGCAAGCGCATCGGCGTGGAGAAGCAGGGCTTCTTCTATACCGTCGATGAACACGAGACCTTGCTGCGGGATTTGCCGGGCAACGACTATGTGGATGCCACACAGATCCTCTGGGATGCCCGCATGATCAAGTCCGCTGAAGAGGTTGAGGTCATGCGCAAGTCAGCGCGGTTGGTGGACCTGGCCATGTACGCAGGTTGGGAGGCGGCAGAGCCTGGGGCCAGCGCAGATCAGGTGGGCGCGATCGTCAACAAGACCTTGTTGGAGAACGGCGGGGAGTATATGGGCCTGCCGCCCTTCATACTCGCGGGCGAGCGCACCTGCCTTCCGCATCAAACAGGCGGTGCCAACCGGTTGGCCAAAGATGATCTGATGTATTTTGAGATCTCCGCCTCCAAGCACCGTTACACGGCGGCCTTGATGCGCACGATCTTCATTGGCACACCTAGCGATGAGTGGCGCCGCGCGGCCGATGCGGTGATTGGCGCCGTGGCTGCGGCCATGGACACCATCAAACCGGGGGCAACGCCCCATGAGGCAGACACCGCCGCTCGGGCTGTGACCCAGCGCGCCGGCTTCGGGGAGTATCACCGCAACCGGCTCGGCTATTCCATCGGCGTCAGCTATCCTCCCGACTGGGGGGAGGGGGAAATCATCTCGCTGCGCCAAGAAGAACATCGGCCGCTCCAGCCCGGCATGACCTTCCATATGCCGCCGCTCTGCTTGAAGTACCGCGAGTATGGCATCGGCTTTTCAGAATCGATCGTGGTCACCGAGACGGGGTGTGAGAAGCTCTCTGAGATCCCGTGCGAGATGGTGATCAAGAGTTAAGGGGACGCGATCATGGCACGAGCAAAACTGAATTTCTTAGAAGCCGGCGAGGGCGACGGCACACCGGTTCTGCTGGTGCACGGCTATACCGGCGACAGCCAATCCTGGCGCCTGGTGGCCCCGCTGCTGGCGCAAGGCCGTAAAGTCTACTCCATTGACCTACCCTGCCACGGCACCTCGCCGGTGATTGCACCGACAAGCTTCTCTCACTTTGTGGAAATGGTGGCGGACGCTCTGGCCGCTGAGGGCTTTGAACGTTTCCATCTGGTGGGCCATTCGCTCGGGGGTGCAGTGGCTTTTGCTCTCTCAGAGCATATGGCCGGCAAAGTGCAATCGCTCACGGCTGTGGCGCCGGCCGGTCTCGATCGGGAAGTGGATGGTGCCTTCATCGATGAGTACGTCACCGCCACGGACCCGGCCGTGATCAAGGCCTGGCTGCAACGCATCGTCGGCCGATCTTTCCAACTACCTGATGGCCTGGCCGAGTTGATCGCCGAAAAGCGCGATGACCCGGAACGGATTCAAGCGCAACTCGCGATCGGCCGGATGTTCTTCCCAGCCAGTGTTCAGGACATTGACGTCTCGGAGCATATGAACAAAGTGTCCGTCCCCAGCAAAATCATCTGGGGTAAGCACGACAGCCTTATCCCCTGGCAACACGCGCTGAATGCCCCTCCGCAGATCGGGCTTCACTTTCTCCCGGAGGTGGGCCACATGCCGCCCCTGGAAGCGCCGCAGGCTTTGAGCGATCTGATCAGCGAGATCATCGCAACCGCAGAGGCCCATCAGGCTTGAAGGATGGGGCGCCACTCTTCGCGGGGCAAGTGAACCGTGCCTCCTGGACGTTTAGGGTCCAGCAGAAACGATTGCAGCATGTCCCGCTCTTGCACCCGGTGGATTCCGAGTTTCTTGAGCGCCAGAGCAATCACGCACTTGGCCAGCGCGAGCGGTCCGTGTGTGGCGGTGCAGCGCGGCTCAACGCCTAAGAGCCTGCGCATCAGCCCATTGGCGTAGTAGACACCATATTTGCGCTCGGCTTCCGGCGTGAAATAATCCGTGGTGATCGAAACATTCAGCCCATCCAGATTGTCGACCCTGTGCGGCGCGTTTTGCGGCCAGCTCACAGCATCGCCCGGTTCCAGATCGATAATGCGTGCCTCTGCATCCCAGGCGGGATCATAAGCGATTTCTTCTTCGCTCTCTCGCAGCACCACACCTTCCAAAACCTGATCCGGCAGGTGCTTCGGACTGTCGGCATCATAAAGCCAGAAACGTTTACGTCCGCGCACATGCCACAACGCCACCATGGGAATATCGGCATGGTAAAGCACCCGAGCGCCGGGAGATGAAATCAGCAGGCTTGACGTTCTGCGCCGCGAGGCACAGGCTGGGTTGCGGGTCTCAATTTCCTCAAAAGCTCCGTTCACCAGAGCCTCATATTCAGGTGCCACCAAATCCAGCCGGCGAAGGCACAACCAAAGCCGGCCCTCGCGCACAGCTTTCAGCACGAAGGCGCCTGATGCACCATTTAGATCGCCATTGTGCCATTCCAATCCATCGGCGGACTGGGTCGTGGTGGTGATCATGTAGTACTCGCGCGGATACCGGTCGATCAGCGCGGCCAACGTGTCATCGCTGAACAGGCCGCTGTCGGCAAAGTCGTGCCGGCATTGAGACAGCCCTTTCCCAAAGGATTGCTCTTGGCCTGGTTTAAAAGTCAAACGCCCCCGTTCACGTGTTCCAGCTACGCTCATAGCCGCCTCCGTACGACAGAAGATGTTGCCCGCTCACGCAATCCTCACAAAGTCGTGAGCGGACTATTCCGTGCAAGGAGTATGCCAGTGCTCAGGGCTCGCCGTCGCCGATCTCTTCTTTGCGCCGGGCGATGTAGGCTTCCAGCTCTTCCATCCGGTCTTCGGAAAGTGGGGGCTGTTCATACTCTTTAAGAGCCTGTTGCCAGAGCTCTGTGGCCCGTTCGGTCGCGGTTTTCGAGCCCGCCAACTGCCAGTTCTCGTGATTTTGCCAATCGCTGAGCAGCGGCTCATGAAACGCCGTGCGGTAGCGCTGCATGGTGTGGTCGCAGCCGAAAAAGTGCCCGCCGGGGCCCACCTCGTCGATGGCCTCAAGAGCGAACTCGTCGTCCGAAAAGGAGACAGGCTCAAAGAACTTTGCCATCATCTGGAGCATTTCCACATCCACGATGAACTTCTCATAGGACGCCACCAGACCGCCTTCCATCCAGCCGGCGGCATGGTAGATCAGGTTGCCGTGGCACAGACAGGCGCTCCACAGGGCCATCTGGGTTTCATAGGTCGCCTGGGCATCGACAATGTTGGACGCGTTACATGCACTGGTCCGATGAGGCAGGTTGTAACGGCGGGCGAGCTGCCCTCCGGCAAGATTGGCCCAGGTGTTCTCCGGCGTGCCGAAGGCCGGCGCGCCGGAGCGCATGTCCACGTTGGAGGTGAAGCTGCCATAGACGACCGGCGCGCCTGGGTTGGCAGATTGGATGAGGGCGATGGTCAGCAAGGCTTCCGCATTCTGCTGGGCCAAGGCGGCCGGCACGGTCACCGGTGTCATGGCGCCCATGAGGGTGAAGGGTGTGACAATCACCGCCTGGCCCAGCTCAGCCAGGGTCGTGGCGGCGTCTGACATCTCCTCATCCAGCAGCCGGGGTGAGTTGACGGAGATATTGGTGATGGCGCTCGGCGAAGCGGCCAATTCCTCCATACTGACGCCCCGGGCAATTGCCAGCATCTGCGCAGCGTCGCGCACCCGCCCGCTGCCGATCGACATGCTGGAGAACACCTTGTCGTTATATTTGATGCACGCCAGGTAGGTGTCCAAATGCCGGGTGTTCACGGGCAGATCCACCGGCGCGATGGTCTGGTTGCCGTAGAATGTAATGATGTTGAAGCACTGGGCCAGCTTCACCAGCTCACAATAGTCGGAGAAATTCCCCTGGCGGCGACCGCGCACCATGTCGTGCACGTTGGGTGGGCCGGACACCATCCCGAAGTTGAGCGTGTTGCCGCCAAGTTCCAGCGCATGGTTCGGATTGCGCGGGGTGAGGGTGAATTTGGCAGGAGACTTTGAAACAAGATCCATCACCAGAGCGCGGTCCATCTTGACCATCTGCTCGCCGTCATCCACATCCGCGCCGGCGGCGGCCAAGCGCTTGCGCGCATCGGCGCTCAGAACCTTCAGGCCCTGCTCTTCCAGGATGCGCATGGACATGTGGTGGATCTTCTCCAGCTGCTCCTCAGACATGGGATCAAGCGGGGGAAACTTATTGCGGATCACGCTGTAGGGGCGTTGACGATCAAGCAGGCTGGAGGAGGGTGCGTCCCGGGAGGTCTCCCGCCGGGAGGAAGATCTGCGTCGCCGCGTGCGGTCAGACATGCCAGTGGTACGCCTTCGTTTGTTTGCGCTGCTCACTCTATTCGGCTCACGGGAAGAGTTTGCCCACCAATCGGACGCGTTACCACCAAAAACGACATTGCTGTGGGTCACGTTTTTTCACCGTGGATGGACGGCACTTTCCGCATAAGCCTTTCTTGTGGCCGAAGAAAAGCCGGATTACACTTTTACCAAGCCGCGCATGGACGTAGGCAAAAGGGAGAGCGGGATGAAAGTTTTGATTACCGGCGGTATGGGGTTTATCGGTCAGCGGCTGGCGGCTGAGCTGTTGGAACGGGGCACCTTGACGGGACCGGGCGGCGAGCAAACGGAGATCGATGAAATCGTTCTTTTCGACCAAGCCAAGCCGAAGAAACGGCCGGGTTGGTGCACCGATAAGGTGAAGATCGAGGCGGGCGACATTTCCGACAAGGCCACCGTGGACGCGCTGTTCGACCGTGACGACATGTCGGTGTTCCACCTGGCCTCCGTGGTCTCCGGCGGTGGGGAGAAGGACTTCAACCTGGCACTGCGGGTCAATCTCAACGGGGGTTTGCACATCTTTGAAGCCACCCGGGCGTTGAAAGGGCTTCCCCGGCTCGTGTTCTCCAGCACGCTTGCGGTTTATGGCGGCGACGGGATGCCCGACAATGTGGGCGATTTCACCAAGCAGAACCCGCAAACCACGTACGGCATCACAAAGGCGGCTTGCGAGCTATTGGTCAATGACTACACCCGCAAAGGCTTCTTCGACGGCCGCACCGCGCGCCTGCCCACCGTGATCATCCGTCCGGGCAAGCCCAATGCTGCGGCCTCCTCTTTCGTGTCAGGCCTCTTTCGTGAGCCATTGAACGGCGAGCCGATGGTGCTGCCAGTGCCCACGGAGACGGTGATGCCGGTGATCGGCTACAGATCCATCGTGGCCTGCCTGATCGCCCTCCACGAATTGGACGGCGCGCGTCTGGGCCGGGACAGGGCGGTGCTGCTGCCCTCTCACACGGTCTCCGTCCAGGAGATGATCGAGGCGCTGAAGCGGGTGGCCCGCGGGCGCACGTTGGGTGAGATCACGGTGGACGTGGACCCGTTCATTGAGGAGATCGTGCAAAGCTGGCCGACCGACACCTATTTCGACCGGGCCTCTATGCTCGATCTGCCGTTGGAAAAGAGCCTGGACGAGATCGTCAAATGCTACATTGACGATTATGTGGACGGAAACTGGGGCGCCTGAGCATGACGCGAACGCACCAACGGATGCCGTTTGTGTTCTTTGCACCCGGCCTTGGCTGAGATTATCTTGCGACATTCAACGCCTCTTGGGTGGAGCACAGTCATGAATATGTTCGATGCCAAACATCTGGAACAGGTCCGCGAACCGGTTGCCACAGCGCGCGGCCTTCCCAATGCATTCTACGCCGATGCCGAAGTGTTCGATGCGGAGAAGCGCGCCGTGTTCGCTGCCAATTGGGCCTGCATCGGCTTTGCCAGCGATGTGCCCAACGCGGGGGACGTGAAGCCCATCGAGTTTCTCGGTCAGCCTTATGCGATTGTGCGTGGCCAGGATGGCGCGGTTCGGGTGTTTGAAAATGTCTGCCGCCACCGTGGTATGATCCTCATCGACAAGCCGACCCGCACAAACGGCATCATCCGTTGTCCTTATCATTCCTGGTGCTATGGGCTCGACGGCAGCCTGCGCACCACGCCTCATGTGGGCGGGCCGGGCCACAATCGTCACGATGCGTTGAAGCGCGAAGATCTGGGCCTCAATGAAATCCGCTCTCATGTGTGGATGGAGATGGTGTTCGTGAACCTCTCCGGCCGGGCGGACCCCTTCGAACAGTATGCCGGCGCTCTGGTGGAGCGCTGGGCGGAGTTTTCCGACCGCTCCCTTCACCATGGCGGACCCACATCCTCCTTCAAGCTTGAGGTGGCCTGCAATTGGAAGCTTGCTGTGGAGAATTATTGCGAAAGCTACCACCTGCCGTGGATCCACCCGGGCCTTAACAGCTATTCGCGCCTGGAAGACCACTACAACATCGTGGAGCCAGGCAAGTTCTCAGGACAGGGCACTGTCGTCTACAATCCCACCCTGGAAGACGAAGGCAAAACCTTCAGCGATTTTGAGGACCTGAGCAGCAAATGGGACACCGGCGCGGAGTATATCGCGCTGTTCCCCAATGTGCTGCTGGGGGTACACCGCGACCATACCTTCGCCATCATGCTTGAACCGAAGTCCCACGACCGCACTGTCGAGCACATCGAGATCTTCTACACCTGCGAAGCCGACGCCGGTTCTGAGATGGAAACTCTGCGCCAGCGCAACGCCGCCCAGTGGAAGGAGATCTTCGTGGAAGATATCTTCGTGGTGGAGGGCATGCAGAAAGGCCGCAGCGCGGCCCGCTTCGACGGCGGCAAGTTCTCACCGGTGATGGACGAAGCTACCCACTGCTTCCACCATTGGGCGGCGTCCCAGTTCGAGCGGGCCGAGGCCTAGGCGCGGTAAGGTTCTCGCATTGGCAGGCGAGCGTCAGCTTCAGGCTGCTTTGGCGTCGCAGAGCACCTGCTCCAAGGCATTCAGCAACTGGTCTTTGTGATAAGGCTTCATCAAAAGGCTGTCGCCGATCTGCTCTATTTGCTCGGCGGGCAGCACGCCCTGGGGATAGCCGGAGGCGTGGATCACCTTCAAATCGGGATTGAGCGCGCATGCCGCCTGGGACAGGTCCAGCCCATTCATGCCGCCCGGCATGACAATGTCGGTGAACAGCAAATCAATGTCCGGCTGCTCCTGCAAAATGCCCATGGCGATAATGCCGTCTTCGGCCTCGAGCACGCGGTATCCAAAGCTTTTCAGGAACCCAACGGCCACCTTGCGGACGTCCTCCTGGTCTTCCACCACCAGGACAGTCTTGGGCGATGGCTCATCACTGTCGGCATCGCTCTCAACTGTGCCCGTGAGAGGGTCAACGTCGATGCGCGGCAGATACAGCTTGATCGACGTGCCCTGGCCCATTTCGCTTGCCACATCAATGTGTCCGCCCGATTGGCGAATGAACCCGTAGGCCATTGAGAGCCCAAGGCCGGTGGCTTGCGCGTTGTCTTTGGTGGTGAAGAAGGGCTCCAGCACATTCTCCAACATATCTGCCGGAATGCCTGTTCCAGTATCTTCCACCGTGATCAGCACGTAATGGCCCGGTGTCACGTCCTGGTGGCGCGCGGCATAGGTCTCGTTCAGGTAGACCGAGCGGGTTTGCACCGTCAGGCGTCCGCCGGTTGGCATGGCATCCCGGCAATTGATCGTAAGGTTCAAAAGCGTCGATTCCAGCTGCGATAAATCCACGGAGATCGCAGCATCCACCTCCATCAAGTCGGCCTTAAACTGGATGGTTTCGCCCACCGTACGCTGGATGATGCTGCTCATGGACTTGATCATCTGATTGATCGAGACCGTTTCAGGTTCCAGGGATTGGCGCCTTGAGAAAGCCAGTAGCTGCTTGGTCAACTCAACGCCGCGCCCTGCCGCCTCCAGAGCCTCTTGGGCGCATGATCTTGAAGCCTCTGTGGTGAGGTCGTCTTGCACCAATTGCAGGTTACCGATGATCACCTGCAACAGGTTATTGAAATCATGGGAGATGCCGCCGGTCAATTGGCCGATGGCTTCCATCTTGCGGGCGTTCTTCAGGCGCTCCTCGGTCTTCCGCCGCAAAGTGAGGTCCACGACCTGAACCACAAAGTGGGCAACGATACCGCTGGTGTCCCGGACGATTGAGATGCTGGTCAAACCCCAAACCAGATCACTGCCGCAACACGGAAACCGCAGCTCCATCTGGGCCGACTCCAGCTCGCCGGCCAAAATACGCCCCACATTGTTCAACAAGATTGGTCGGTCAGCCGGATCCACCAGATCCTGAAGGCTTTCCCGTTTCAAGCTCTTCTCATCGGTGCGCAGCATGGTGCAGAGCACAGGGTTTGCAGCCATCAGGCGCCCATCGGGCGAGGCGAGCGCCATGCCGTGACCGGCGGCGGTAAAGGATCCGCGAAAGCGTTCTTCGCTCTGGCGCAAGGCAGCCTCGGTGGCCTTTTCCCGGGTCACGTCCTGCATCATCACGATGGTGTTTTTGATGCGCCCGGTTTCATCGAATTCGCCCAGGCACGACATCAGGCCGTTGCGCCGAGCGCCGTCCTTCAAGACGCAGGTGACGTTGACGTTTCGGCAGACGCCGGATCTGAAGAAATCCGGATAAACTGTTTCGACCAGGTATCTGAACGATTCAGCGGTCAGCAGCGCGCGCACATGCAGGCTTGAAAGCTCGTGGGCGTCATATCCCCAGAACTCAAGCCATCTTTGATTGGCCCCGGTGATATAGCCGTGGCCGTTCACCGACATGATCATAGCGGGCAGTTCGTGAACCAAACGCTCGCAATGATGCAGTGCGTCGGTTGAGATCGTGCTCGCCGAAGGTGCAGCCTGCGCCGTGCTAACGCATGCTTGCACCAACGGCGAAATCTCCGTTCGCGCCGTCATCGCAACAACTCCATCCCTTCCCCATTAGGGATCTAAGTTGTGCCATAAAGGTAAACTTCCGGTTTCCTATTACCCATAAAATGAGGGAATACCTTACGTTACGGCAGCACCTAGAAGGGGGTGCAAACCGCCCTCATTGCGCCTGCCTTTGTTCGCGCCGCATCTTTCTTTGGGTGAGTTTGCGCTGGTAGCGACCCTGCACCAGGTCGACCACCACCAGCACGAAGATGACAAAGTAGAACGTGCTCTTTGCCATGGGCTCGATGGGATGCCCGAAGAGCGAAAGATGCGCCAGGTGTCCGCCTTCGGACACCAGCAGAATGCCGACGATGAACAAGATAAACAGTCCCAAAACCTCATACATCCGGTTGCGGTCGAGGAACTCAGCCACATGATCAGACAGCCAGATCATCATCACCCCACTGATGATGATGGCTGTGGCCATGACCCAGAACACTTCGGTAAGCGCCATGGCGCTGAGAATGGAATCAAACGAAAAGATGAGGTTCATGGCCACAATCCAGAAGATGGCGCTGCCCACCGTTCGGCTTGCGGTGCCGTCAGCCTCCAGATCATCCGCTGCCAGCATATGAAAGATCTCTTTGACAGCGGTGTAAATGATGAATGCGCCGCCAAACAGGACGATGAAGCTGTGAACGTTCGCATCGATCTTGATCCAACCCGGCCAATCAATTTTGAAAAACGGGTCCTGGAAGTACTGGATTGCTTGAACCAGCACGAACAACAAGATGATCCTGAGGATAATCGCCAGCGCGATGCCGATCCGCCTCACAAACGCTTGGCGTTCGGGCGGCACCCGCTTTGATTCAATTGATATGTAAAGGAGGTTGTCGAAACCGAGCACGGCTTGCAAAAGCACAAGCATTGCCAGCGTGAACCAGTTCTCCACGGAGAGCAAAGCGTCCATTGATGATCACCCAGGGGGATTTATTTTCTCACGTCCAACATTCGTTCTAGAATGTCTGTGCAATGGGCGAAACGATCAAGTTTAGGTTTTTCTTCCACCTGTGGAGAACATACCAGCTCACGAGGCGCCGGAGGAGGCATGGACGGCTCCGGCATGGAGGGTTTCGGAGCTGGACTGGTGAGGGGCACAGCGGGCTGTTTTGCGCGTTCGGGCTCGCGGATCAGCACATGGCCCTTAGGTTTACGTTTAAAGAGCGGTGCTTTGAGGTTCACAGACGCCAGGGCGCCAAGCCAGCTTTTGCCTGAACCGGAAACATGCTGGCGTTTGCTGACCAGGTGAGTGTTCAACGTCGGCGGAGTGCTGCCGTTCAGCACATCTTTGTAGGATTGGATTCCCTCGCGGATCTCGGGAAAATAGTACAGCTTGCCATCCATGATGAAGAGCGCGCTGTCGCACTCATCCTCCAGCTCTTTCAGATTATGGGACACCTTGATGAAGCAGGCTTCATCACGCTTGTCCTTGAAGAACTTGGCGCTCTTCTCCCGAAACCGCTGATCGCCAACCGCGGTGAGTTCGTCGACCACATAGCAGTCGAATTTGAAGCCCATGGAGATGGCAAAGTTCAGCCTGGCGCGCATGCCGTTTGAATAGTTTTGCACCGGCAGATCGAAGTCAGATCCAATCTCGGCGAAGTCTTGAATGAACGCCAGTTTCTCTGCCAGGCGGTCTTCCGGTTCGCCGAGAATGCGGCAGACGAACTTGGCGTTCTCGCGCCCGCTCATGGCCCCCTGCAGACCGCCGGCGAGCCCCATGGGCCAAGAGAGGAAATATGTGGTGTCTATCCGCCCGGCATTGGGGATGTCCACGCCGCAAATGAGCCGCATCATGGTGGTCTTGCCGGCCCCATTGGGACCGATCACGCCAACGTTCTCGCCTGTTTTGAGGGTGAGCGACACGTCCCGCAGAATGTATTTTCGCCCATGCTTGGTGGGAAAATACTTCGTGACATTGTCGAACACGATCATGGGACACTAACAACGCATACAAGTTACTCACCGGTGACTGCACCATTGTCCCGCCATGGTTAAGGAACGGTAACCAGGGCACGTGCGGCGCCACGGGCGATAGGTTTCGCAAGGCCACTTTATGGTTGATAATTAAGGGCTTTATGTGACTGAACCTGCCGAGAAGAGGCGGAACTTGGCAAAGCCTTCACGCGAGACAAAGGCCGAAAATCGTTCCGCCAGGGTGAGGGGGCCGGCGGTGATCAAGAAGTAGTCCAACGGCGTCGGGCGCTCCGTGGCCATGAGATATTGAAAGTGAAGGCGCAGCCAACGGTGGCGCAGTGTGCTGCGGAAGGTCTCTGGCGTAAACAGCTCGCCTATGGGCAGGGAGAGCAGTTTCGGCTTTGCTGCGGCGGGCTTGGCCGGCTCCAGGCCTGATGCGCTTAAAGGGTCCGTCAGGGCAAAGCAGGCGCCGTCGCGCGCGGCGCTGATGTCGATCCAGGCAACGCCATCGTCATCCGCAATGGTCCTAAGAGCCTGCCGCAAGGCCTTTGCCTCGGGCAATAAGCTGCACATGGGAATGCTGTGGCCGAGCGTCAGGAAAGACACCACCGGGCCCCGTCTGAGAAGGTGCGGGTCAACCTTCAGAGCTGCCGCTAGCGCCAATGCCGCGATCACGGTGCCGTTGCTGTGGCTGGCGATCAGGATTTCATCGTCTGGGGAGGTGGCTGCGTGGCGTGCGATTTCATCGGCAAAAAGGGCGATGCGCTCATCCATCTCCGGTATGCGCCCGGCCATGTGGTCGGCGGCAAAGGCAAAAATATGCAGCGGCCAGAAAATCGGGACCCGGCGCTCGAGCCGTCTGCCAAAGTAAAGCGTCAGAACGGCCGCACCGAGACCGGCTGGGATGGAAACCAACGAGGGTGCACTCATGTACACAACAATCCCGGCAAGCGCTGCAAGGCCTAAAAGCGCACAGAGGAGAGCGATGGGATAAACCCCCGCCAGAAAGGGCGGATAGGAGGTTTTCAGGATTTGCCACAGGGCACCGGTGCGCACAAAGTGCCAGTAGGTGCGCAGCACGGTTTGCGCGAACTCAAGCGAGCCCATGCGCATGCGCTGCCGCATAATGTCGTCCCAGCGCAGAACTTCATAGTCGGCCTCAATGCGTATGGCCTCCATGCGGCCGGTGAGAGACCAGGCGGTGGTCACGCGACCCTTGCGCCTGGTTGCGCCCAGTGTGATGGCAAGACCATTGAGAGGCGTCTGCTTAGCGGCTTCCTCGGCATATAGGGCGTGATAGTGAGACGGGCCCTTAGGGTCAAATCCGCTGATGTAAAAGACCTTACGCCGGTGAACGCTTTGCTTAAGCATGCTCTCGCACGATTGCCATGACAAGCGATGCCACCACATAGACCATCAGAGCAATCATCATGGTAGAGAAGACAATGTACCAGCGGCGTGGAAATTCTGAGTCGTCCGCCAAGCTGGGTTCGGTGACAACGATCAGGAACTTCAGCTTCCGGGCGGCCTCCACGCGCACCTGTTCCAGCGTGGCCAGCGTGGACTTGAATGCCGTGGTGGCCAACTCCACTTCAAGTTGGACCGCGGCAAAATCCGACTGGATTTCGCTGATGTCTCGGCCCTCGCCGCCGGCGAGCCTTGCCTTTTCTGCGGTGATCTGCCGTTGAAGCGAGGCAATTTGGGCCTTCAGCTCCTGCAAAATCGCGGAGTTCTTGGAGAGGATCTTCGCCCTGCTATCAAGCTCGGATTGTTTTTGCGCCGCCAGGGTTTCCAGCGCTCCAATCGTGGTGAAAATGGTTTGGGCTTCCGCCTCTGTGCTGAAAATCTTGTTGGCTTGTTGAAACGCCAGCAGCTTCTCTTTGGCGTCCAGCATCTCCTTCTTGCGCTTCTTTTCCTCCTGCAGGAAGAACCGCACCTGTTCCTGGCTCATTCTGTTGTTGAGGGCATCAATGAACTCATCGGACCGGGCCAGAATGAGTTTCAAGGTGTTCTGGGCATAATCGCGCTCAAAGGCCTGCACGGCGATGGTGAGGATCTTGGTCTCGATGTTGTAGTCAACGGTGATGTAGTCCCTGTAGAGCTCCAGAAACTCCTCATAGGTCGCATCTTCTGCAAGGCGGGAGAAGTAATCGATCTCCGGGCTGGACAGGTGTTTGCGAAGACCGATCTTCTCATCCAGATAGGCCATCATATCCCGTGACAAGATGAGTTGCTCCACCACATGGGCATCATGGTCTGAAGCTGTTGAGGGCAGGCCGATCAGCGACAAATCCAACGATGTGGCAGACGGCTTCTGCTCGGTGATAATGGCTGAGGCCACGCTCTCATACCGGTCGGTGGAATAGAGCGCATGGTAAAGGGAAACCGCCGCGACTGGCAAAAGGAAGAGCAGGAGGAACAGGCCCGCTGAGGATATGTTGAGAAAGCGGCTCATACTTATTTCTTTAAAAGCGTAAACCGATTCGCAAAGTAGGCCAGATAGGCCAGGAACAGCGAAACCAGAGTGCACAAAAACAGATATTCAAGGCTGACCGTGTTGGCCGGGGTCCAGCCGAACATGGCCACCCGGACAAGCTCGTTGACCTGCACAATGGGGTTCCAACTCAGCCAGTATTGCCCCTCCAGCGGAATGATCGATAAGGGATAGAACACCGCCGAGATGAAAAGGAGCGGCTGAGCCGCAATGGTCACCGCCCGTTGGAAAGATTCCGACTTGGTCTTGTAGACGCCCAGAAAGATGCTCAGGCCCAGTGCGTTCAGCAGGGCCAGAATGATGGTCACGAGCAACAAAGGGACATCGCGGGGGGCGATCTCGTATCCCAAAATCCAATAGAGTCCACCAATCAGCCCAACCCCGGAAATGGCAAGGACCATGACCTCCGCCATATAACGCGCGTAGAAGGCATCGATGGGTTTGACGTTTGGATAGTCCAGTAGGTTCAGGTTCTGACGCACCGCCGAACTCACGGTGTTGATGCCCGACTGAAAGAGTTTCAACGCCAGCATGCCCAACGCGATGAACAGAAAAACCGGCACGCCGAGGATCTCTTCGCGGCCAATGGCCAACCAGACGAAGGACAAGATGAGCATATAGGCGGGCGGTTCGGCCAGCGACCAGAGTAGCCCGAACCGGCTGCCGGCCAGCTTTGCCCGGTACTCCTTCATGAAGAGGGCAAACACCACCGAGCGCTGTATCTGAAAGCCGCGCGTAAGCTGATTTGTGATCAGGGCAGATTTCATAAGCGTCTGTCTGGTTGCTCCGTTCAGGATTTAAGCGCCCGCAGGGTCCGCCGGCAGGCCGCAAGCAGTTCCCGGGAGACGACCAATGCACTTCGCCGTCCGGGCGTTGACTTACTCTCTAAGATACGCGTGATAGCCGTTTCCGGGCCGCAGGGCAGCAGCGTCACCGGGTCAAGATAATTCGGGTAAAGAATCATACTGCCTGCCACGAGCTGTTCAAGTGTTAGCTTCCGGCCGCGCCTGTCTGCGTGCAGTCTGTCTGTCGTCAGCCCCCAACCGGCATAGAAGGGCAGGCCATAACACGTCACCCGTTTGCCGCGGAGCACTCCCTCAAAGCCGGCCAAAGAGGTGAGGACATGCACCTCGTCGCAGGCGGCGATGGCCTCAACAATCGGGACGTCTTCCAAGAAGAGATCCGCCAAGCCCTCCGCATCCCCCTTGCGCCAGAGCCCGATGCGTTGGCCGGACACCACATCTGGATGGGGCTTGAACATGATGAAAGCGTCCGGATGTGCGGCCCGCACGGCGGCGAGCAGTTGGGTGGAGGATTTGAGCGTGCTCCCGGAGTGCAGAACCGAAGCATCATCCTCCACCTGCCCGGGCACCAAGATCTTCAGTTTGCCGGACGGCAGGTGCTCAACCGTGCCTGTGTTTGCAAGATTGTACTTCGTGATGTCATTTGAGGTGAGCCAGTCGATCAACTCCCGCGCGCGCTGCAGCAGGGCCTCATCGAACGCGTGGCTGGCCAGAAGAGTTTCCAAATCGCTGGGTTTGCTTGAGTCGTAATAGATGCCTGTCCTGTCCAGCACCAGCGACATGGGTTGATGGAAGTTGGAGCCAAGGCCTACCGAGCGGACAAACCCGTCTTCGATGCGGTAAAGATCAACTCCTGCAGCCGCACAGTCTTCAGCGAGCCCGGATTGGGCCCGTGTGGCCCAGGTGGTGACGGGGCCGGCGACCGCGCGGGCCTGCGCGATGGCCTTTTTGGGTGAGGAAAAGAAGCGTTTGCCGTGGGCTGGCAGTTGGAACATGGCGCGCATTGCGTTCCTGTTCCAGGGGTAGATGTTCAAAAAGGGTCCGAGATCGCGGCCCTGCCGGGCCGCATCGCGGAGGGTCACCAAGGTTTGCGCCGTCTGATCAAAACTGGTGCGCGCCGCCGTATAGGGGTCAACATACCGGCAATACGCGCCATAGGCAGCGCCGGCCAGTTGCTCAACGGTGGGCCGCGCCGTGCGGCGCGGGCAGGGTTTCTCGTCTTCACTGAGGCCCCAGCCGGCATAGAAGGGCATACCGAAGCAGCGCAGGGGCTTGCCGGCCATCAGGGCATCGAAGCCCAGTTGGCTGGACACCGTGTAGACCCGGCTCACCTTGGCAAACAGGTCCCAGGGATTGATGGGATGGGTGAGGATCTGGCATCCCTGTGCGCCAGATAGATAGCCCTTTCGGGTGCCGGCAATGGTTTCAGGGTGAGACTTGATAACAATCTTTGCGCCGGGATTTTCATCTCTGGCTGCCTCCAGCATGGCGTCAAAATCCCGGCCGTCTGCAAGGGCACCTTGTACGGAGAGGTCTCCCGCGGTCTGATCGATCACGAGCACGTGGTCCTGACCCTCAAGCTCCCGGGCTCCCGCGTTCTGAGTGTCGTTGTATTTGCCCAGGCGATGGTGTTTAAGGGTTTGAATGATCCGCGCACCGTCTTGGGCTTGAGCGCCCTGGGAGATCAGATCTTCCAGCCGCGAGGGGTGGTGCGCGTCGTAGTAGATGCCTCTGTCATCCACGGCCAAGCTCAAGGCCGCCGAGCTCTGGACACTGTTGGGGTAAACGGAGCGCAGAAACCCGTCTTCCAACAGGAGGAAGGGCTTGCCTTGCGCCTCTGCCTGCTGCACGGCCTTCTGGCCGCTTGGCTTGCGTCCCCAGCCGATGAAAATATCGTGGTCTCTCCAATCGCCCGTGAAGGCATAGCGGAAGCGAGCCTTCGTGAGGCCCAGGAACTGAGGCAACATCTTCAGCCGCATCAGGCCCAACGAGCACAGACCTATGCTGAGGCCAGAGCCATCCGAATCAAGAAAGTCCACACCGCGCATCGCTGCCATTCTAGAGCAGTTTTCGCTCTGGCTCAGAGGAATGTGCGGCGAATATGCGGTTGAGACTGGCACCTTCAGGCGAGCACTAGTCGGCGAAAGAGATGCCGGAGCGGGCCAGGAAGACGGCCTTGCTCACCGACGTCAGCACCTTGTTCCACTGGTGAAGCGGGGCGTTCGTCACTAAGATTGTGTCCTGGTCCTGCATTTGGAACGCTTTGGCATCGAACACCGATTGGCCCTCCATGAGGTTCAGTTGATAAACGATTGGCACGCGCCGGGCTTCGGTCTCCGGCTTGCCCACGAGCCGGCGCAGGGCGTTGACCACCCGGCCGCTTTCAAACCGGAACAGGAAGACCCCGGTTCTGTCAGCCCGCGTATCGGCCAGCCCGCCCGCCACAGCCAAGGCGTCCACCAGCATGAAGTTCCATTTGGTGAACTCGTGCTCAGACGACTTGTTCACAGCTCCAAGAATGGAGAAGGTCTTCGGCTTGTCGGCAACGATCACCTTGTCGCCCGGCAACAGGTTGATGTCATAGCCAGGGCTGGAGTGGAGCCGGCCAAGCGTGATTGCCCCTTGCCGCTCGCCGCGCACCACGCGCACCACCGTGCGGTGAGGTTTGCCCTTCACACCGCCGGCCATGGCAATGGTCTCAATAAGCTGGCCTGAGCCATCTGCCAGGTTTAGCTGGTACAGACCCGGCTTGCCCACCAGACCGGTTACGGCCACCCGGTGTTTCTTGTCGGACTTCAGCCTGACTTCCACTTGAGGCTTAAGGGTTTCCTTGGCGAGGCTGTCTTGAATAAGCCTGCGGGCCCCTTCAACCGTCTTCCCGCCCAGGCGTAGGCGGCCCGCATAGGGGATAAACGCCATGCCCTTGCGATCGATCAGGATGTCATCCAGCGCGGCGCTGCGTCCACCCTGCGCACCACCGGCAAAGAGACCGCCATCTACCGATTCCCAGACCGTCACGCCCACCACATCGCCCGCGCCCAAAACCGGCGTGACGGACCGGCGGCTGCGTCCCAGCCGCGTCAACAGGCTGGGCCGGTGCTCCCGCGCGACGATGGAGGCGACTTCCCGGTCTATTGTATAGATCTCCAGATCAACCGCTTCGTTCTGAGCCGTTACCGAGCCCGTCTCAGGTCCGTCGGCTGGAACCGTTGCACAGGCACTTAGACCCAGCGCAAGCAAAGCGGTCCAGACGATCCGGCGCACCGCGCCAAGCCCAAAACGCACGGTTTCCGCACACAATGATCGACCCCAAGAACGCATAAGTTTACGCATACTGTTACGTCTTTCCCCAACTTCACTCAGTTAACGGCCGGTTGGACATCACGTGATCTGAAACCGGATGCCAGCTGGACAAAACCCCTTTTGCCTCAGCTTGCTTGTCTCGCCATTTCCAAAGGGCCTTCGCCGCACGGTGTTCGAGCCGGCTGGCCAGCTTGGAGCCAAAGCCTGGAAACGGATTGAACGGATTGGTGCGGCTGAACGACCAGATTTCCAGGCGGTTCATGCCGGCCTTTGCTGGGCCGCGGCAGTGGAACCCGCAGGTGTTGGCCACCACCAGCGTGTTTTTCTTCACCGGCAGCGCCATGGGATCGGGCAGGCCAAGGGCGCGCAGGTCCTCAGGGGCAACCCGGAGCGAGCCGCGCTCTGAATAGCCGTCCGGGTCGGACTTGGCGGTTAGGCTGCGGCGGTATTCCCAGGCGAGCCGCTCACGCGTGCATCGGTTGGAGCCGGGCACATAGGTGAACGGTCCCCGTTCGGGATCCACATCGTCCAGAAAGAACCAGGCTTTCATTGTGGGGTGGAACGTGTCGGCGTGCAGTGACTTCTGCGGATCCGCCTTGCCGTCGGCGGCGCCGTTCTTGATGCTTTGAATATAGTGCAACGGCCGTTTGCGGTGCGCACCGCAATAGGTGAGCAGTGGCTCAAACAGCCGATGGTTTAAGAGGCTGCGCAGAAGCGGCAGTCGCTCAAGGGTGCCGTCATCCAAGAGCACCCTGTGGGTCAGCGTGTCGCCCTGGATGCACTCGCGCACCTCGCAATTGTTTTGAGTGGCGAGCTGTTGGCGCAGGGCATCGAACTGGCTCTCCGGCAAGAGATTGGGAATAACAACGAACCCTTGGGCCTGAAACGACTTCCTCAGTTCAGCCGGCACCTGCCAGGCCAGAAACGCCCAGCGCAGCTTCGTCATGGCATGGGCCAGCGCGACCCGGCCGGCATGCAGCCCCATCCGGTTCAGCGCCGAACTCCCGATCACAGGGTTTGCCGAAAAGGATTTGGACATGCCAAACACCTGCAGCCCCCAGAACGGCAACAGCGCAAGGTTCTTACCTTTTTCCCAAATGCCCACTTTTGAAGGTCCCAAACGTACTCAACCAAACCACGAAAAATCAGGAGCCGTATTTCAGAGCGCCAGCTTCCACCACTGCGGGTGGGCGGACGCGCACGTACGCGTCCGTGGGGTCAATCTTGGCGAATATCTTTTCAACTAACGGATCCAGCGCCAGCTCAATTCCTTCCTGTGAATAGAAACTTCCCTTGATCTGCACGGTCAGCAGCAGAAACCGGTGAAACAGCTTGTAGGACTCAATGTCCGGAGCTTCGGGGCTGCGGAAGAACTCTTCCAGTGAGCCGCTCGCCGCCAGTGAACTGTGATTGTAGATGGCCCGGCCCAGAACCTTTGTGGGGATCCCGCGCCGGATAGACACCTGGCAAGCGGTCGAGTTTATCGACACCACGCCCCGCGCATTGTCAGCAAGGTAGGCCAACTTGCCGCCGTCGATCAGCTCGCAGCGCCCGGCCAGTCCGTAGCGCTCTGCCAGAAGCTTGATCTCGTTGCGCAAGTACGGCGCGTTCGAATCCAACGGATGACTTTTGAACACCAAGTGTTCGTCAGGCCCCGCGGCTGCGGAAAAAGAACGTATGCACAGTTCAATGAACTCTGAAATTGATTGAAAGCCGCTGTGCTCGCGCATCTGGGAATCGCCGGCCAATTGCAGCAGCACCAGGAAGTAGGGCGTGCTGCCACGGGTAATTTGTCCGCCACGCAGTTTTGCGTCCATCCGGCTTTTGGGCAAATGCGGTAACCGCTTGAGCCACATCCAGGCCTCTTCAACCGTGCCTTGGGGCCGGTGACTTCTGTAAAACGGAAACAACGGACGCATCCAGTAGGCGGCGGCATAGTAGAACATGCCGCTCAGCACGTAGGACCACATGGTGCCTTCAATGTTGTTTGTCTCGTCGGCTTCGGCCGCTAGGACTTTCTCGGTGTCAATGTCGGTCAACGACATGTCCGCCAGTCTGGAGTGGCCGTTTACGCCGTTGCGTTCATAGGTGATCCAGGCGGGGCGTACATAGCCTTCTTCCAGCACGTGGATCATCACCCCCATGGGGCGCAGTGTGCTGATGGCCACCTTGTGGTATTCGCGGCAATCGCCATAAACGATCACGTCGGTGACCTGATTTGCGCGTGCGAACTCGCGCACCCAGCCCGGCCAAACTGTTGCTGAGCGACGGAAATTGACCGTGTTCATGCCAAGCGAATAAAGCCAGTCGCTTGCATTGAAGTTTATCTTGATCGTCCGCCCGCCCTGCGCTTCGATTTTGCGCGACAGGCGGCGAAAGAATGAGCTTGGCGGTCCCTGCAGAATGAGGAATGTCCGCGTCCGCCCGTTCATGTCGTCCGGATCGATCGCCGGAAACCCGGCATCTTGATCGATTAAATACAAGAGCAATCTCCCCGATCGGTGCCCAACACACATTGAGCGTAAACAGGCCGATCCCGCTCACTCCAAGCACGCGCACTAACCGAAAAGACTCATCTAGCAGGTGCTAAGCACCAGGTTATGCGCTGATACACAGCGCATAATTCTCACCCATTTAGTGGCGACTTGGTGACCCGCGAAAGGCGTTTGTTAGGCCTTCCAGAGACGGATCATCCGTTGTCCAGCACCAATGTGTGTTCCCGCAAAAACTGTTCGCAATTGCCACAAAGCACTTTGAACCGATTCGCGAAAGATTGGCTGTAGCCTAGAATGGATATGCTAAGAGGATGTAAATGGTTGTTAAGAAAATCTTTCTGGGCCCGGCGCAAGGCTCCCAGGGCGGCTTCATCGCCCTCTGAAAGGTGCTCGCGGTAACACAGAAAGTGCATGAACTCCAATTCGACCGAAATGTGGTCGGGCAGCTCCGCCTTGGCTTTGCGCTGCAGTCCGAAGTGGTCGTACCAGCGGATCAATTCCTCAAACAGCGCGGTTTGATCGCGGCTTGAATGGGCGCTTTCATAGAGCGAACAGGCCGTCTTGGAGACGGACGGCTCGAACGCTTCTAAGAATTCTGTTTTCGCGTTTGGCGATGGTGCCGGGATCCAGCTTTCATCCAAGACGTTTGTTCCGCCTGACGGACTGCGGAACGCTTCGGCCAGACCGCGATAGAACACACTGCGCTCAAGCGCGGTGAGAGAAGCCTCGGTGCTCATCTCAGCCTAGCCCTTGCCAAGACGGGCGCGGTCCTCAGGGCTGATCTTTTCGATTTCAATGCGCGTGTCCCGATCAAAGCAACCTGGCTGGCCTTCCAGCATGCCGATCTTCAAATGGGCATGGTCCCCAGCCAACTCCACCGGGTTGATCGGCGAGGGGGAGACACTGCGGGCATCACCCGATCCGGCAAACTGATAGTTCTCCCAGGAATGGTACATAATGGTCTGGCCGGGCATGGCGCCGGTGATCACCTTGGCGCGCACGAAGAACTCACCCACATCGTTGTAGCATCTCACCCAATCTCCGTCGGCGATGGAGCGCGCCTCGGCATCCTTTTGACCCACAACAATGTAGGGCTGGCCCCGGTTGAGCCGCTGCATCAGCGCATTGTCGCGCCACACGCTGTGCACCGACCAGCGGGTGTGGCCGCCGGTCATGGTGAGCGGATAGTCGCCGCCAATGCTGGGCGGGGCCTTGAACCGGGGCAGGTGCTCGTCATGTTCAAGGTAGAGCGGATGGTCCAGATAGAACTGAATGCGCCGGGTTTGGGTGGGGTAGGGCTGCTTGTCGTCAATGTGGTAGGTGAGGGGAATGAACGGTTCACCCTCTTTCAATTCGCCCGCATTGCCGATGGACAGCGGGCTGAGGCCGATCCCGTCATAGCGGACAAAGCCGGTCTCTTTCTGCTCCTCCCAGCTCACGTGGGAGAGGTTGCTCGACTGCTCCAGGATGGCTCCGGCAGCCGCATCCCCGTCGTCCTCGCCAAACCGTCCATCCATGGTCATGTCTTGATAGAGGTTGGCGAGACGGATCTCTTTGCCCAGATGGCTCTCGACAAAATCCAGCCCGCGCGCCTTGGCCCGTGCTTCCATGTGCTTGGCCAGCATGGTGAAGATCCAGAAGTCTGGCTTGGCTTCCCCAAGCGGCTCTACGGCTTTGTTGGTCACGTGGTTGTAGGGCACCAGTGGGGTCACCCATTTGTGGTCGGTGACCTCATACCAGGCCGCGGCCGGCAACACATAGTCTGCCTGCAGCGCGGTGGACGACATGCGGAAGTCGATCGCCACCGATAACTTGAGCTTTGGCCACAACACCTCCAGCAGCTTCTGGCTGCCACGCACGCTCCGCAGCGGATTTGAGCAATAATGGAACATGATGCGCGGGGTCTTGTCCGCCGGCGGCTGCAAGGGCAGCCATTTCTGCTCCAAGCTCTCGTGCAGCGCTTCTTTCACCGGCTTCTTCAGGTTCGGGACCCATTGGTCCGCCTGCTCGGCCAGCTCGGCCACACCGCCATGCACATGCCAGAACAGCGCACTTGAAGTCCAAACCGGCAGGTTGCCGCCCGGATCGATGAACTGGCTCGTGGAGAGCTTCTTGAAGAACTGCTCCGAGGTCTCGCCCTTCATCCAATCCCACACAAGATCAAGGCCGATCTCCGTGCCGAACGTGAACCGGTCTTTCATGCGCAGGCCGGACACATAGTCCTCCCAGCCATCATTGGCGAGGAACCCGAAGGCCGAATAGCCCGCGCCCTTCCGGCCCATTTGGCCCAGCAGCACCCAAATCAAGATCATGGCGCGCTCGGTGAGGTTGCCGTGGAAATACTTGTTCATGCTGCTGCCAGAGACGTTAGACAGCGCCTTGGCCTCAATCACCATTTTGGAGAGCCGCCGGATCAACCCTGGCGACGTGCCGCACATTTCAGACGCCGCCTCGGGCGTATAGGCAGACAGACGCTCCTTCAGCAGCGAGAACACCGTGCGGACCTGAACCTTGGTGCCGTCTTCAAGCGGCACCTCAAAGGCTGCCTCAAGATCGGGCGTGAAGCCATCCAGATCCAGATCTTTGCGATCCACCTCGCGCAGCTCGCCGCCGCTTGCTGCCATGTAGAAGCTGCTTTCCAGACCGCCATCCACATCCTTCTCGGTGAGGAACTTACCCGTATCGGTGCGTACCAGCAGAGGCAGGTCAGACTGTTCTGACACAAAGGCCTCATTGACGTGGCCGCCCTCGACAATCTGCCAGCAAATGGCGAGCGCCAGCGCGGCATCGGTACCAGGTTTCACCGGCACCCAGAGATCCGCTTTCGTGGCCGAGGCGCTGTAGTCAGGGGCGATGCAGACGATCTCTGTGCCGTTGTAGCGCGCTTCGGTGAAGAAGTGGGCGTTGGGGATGGACGTGAAGATCGGGTTGGCGCCCCAGATGATGATCACGTCGGAGTAGAAGTAATCCTCAAGCGAGCGCTCGATATAAACGTTGCCGAAGGTCTCGAAGGCGCCGCGGTGACCATCGCCATTGCTTGAGTTGGAATCAAGGCAGATGGAGTGAGTGAGTTGCGCCAGGCGCGCCTGGGCGGCATTGGCCGCGCCAATGTTGATGTCCGGACCCAGATCCCAGATCACCCGATCCGTGCCCTCTTCGATCATCGTGTCAATAAACGCATCGGCAATGGCGTTCAGCGCGTCGTCCCAGCTCACCTGTTCCCACTTGCCGCTGCCGCGACCGCCGGCCCGGCGCATGGGATGCTTGATGCGGTTGTGCTCATACATCCGGTGGGAGAAACTGCAGCCTTTCTGGCAGCCGCGCGGGTTCATATCCGGCACGTCCGGGTTCAGCTGCTGATACTCAGCGGCCTGCTCCTCCCGGAACACAATGCCGTCCTTCACGTACACATCGAACGCGCAATGCGCCTGGTACCAGCAGTTGATCATGTGGGTGCCGCGCACCGTTTTGTCCCAGGTCCAGGCCTTGCGGTAGACATCCAGCGCTGAGTTGAAATCAGGCGGCGCTTCTGCCGCCAGTGCCTGGAGCGACCCGCCCGATCGCGCCAGGAAGTTGGGCATGGCCAGGCTGGCGGCGGTGAGCGCGCCGGCTTTGAGGAAACTTCTTCGCGTAACGCCCTTGCTCATGCTCACCCTTGCCGGTTCTGAACGCGTTGTTCGAGGGTTCTGGCCACATCCTTCGGGTTGGTGGTGAAGGGGCCGAACATGTCCATCCAATTGCGCGCGATGAGCGTGTCCATCAGATCGGATTCGCCGCCTGCTTTCTTCTTGGCCTTCTCGGCCTTCAAAAGCTCAACGGCCGGACCCACCTCTTTGCCGAACAGAGATTCCAGATAGTCCAGAGGGATCCGGTCTTCATCGATCGGGTTGCCCTCTTCGTCAAAAGAGGGCGGGGCGAGCGGGGGAATGTAGAACACGTTGGGCTCGGTCTCATATTCCGGGTGCAGCGCCAGGGCCACCTTGTATTTGTAGACCAGCTTGTGGATCGGCCCGTCTTCGTCGTCCAGGAACCCCAAGAACCGCACGCGGCCCGGGCACTGGCGCGAACAGGCCGTGGGCACGCCTTCTTCCAGGCGTGGGGCACACATGATGCACTTCTGGGAGACACCGGTGACGGTGTTGTAATAGATCTCCTTGTAGGGGCAGGCTTCCTGGCAGAACCGGAAGCCCCGGCAATGATCTTCATTGATCACCACGATCCCGTCTTCTTCGCGCTTGAAGATCGCCCCGCGCGGGCAGGCCTCCATGCAGGCCGGCTTGGTGCAATGGTTGCAAATGCGTGGAATATAGAACTGGAACGAGTTGGGGTATTCCCCGCCGCCCACATCTTCGTCCCAGTTGGTGCCCCAATCAGGATCACCGGTGATGGGGCCGAGGGTGTTGTGAGTGTCGCCCTGGAAGAGGGCCGCATCGGTGTTGAAGTTCCAGGCGGTGCCAAACTCGCCTTGCTTGGGCAGTTTGCCAGGTTGAGCTTTGCCCTTGCGGAAGCCGCCGCCCATCTTCTCCCAGCCTTTTGGTGTGCCTTCGCCGGGCGCGGTGGACACCGTGTTCCACCACATGCCCTCCATGCCTTCCCGGTTGGTCCACTGTGTTTTGCAGGCGATGGTGCAGGTCTGGCACCCGATACACTTGTTGAGATCAATGACCATGGCTACTTGGCGTTTGCTTGTCATCTTATCCTCAGGTCCTTCAGAATACTGTTAAGGGTCAAGAGAAAGCGCGGTCCAGTCCGGGGACACCGCTTTGATGCCGGCACGTTCTTCATTGCTGCCATTCCACACGGCAACTCCTATCTGACTTGTGCCGCCGGGCACAAGGCTGGCGCTCTCACCGGAGCCGGCAAGGCTCCGGGTGAACACCACGGTCCAACGTCCACCGGACCAGGATGCATTGGCGGTTTCGCCCACCGGCGCGCCGGGCAGGCTGGAGCCGATACCTTTGGCCAGCACCGAACGGGCCTCCTTCTTGGACGCCTGCCACTGCACAAACTGCATGGGCGCTTCCGGCGATCCCATCAGCATAAGCTCTGGCTCTCCACGCACGGGGAACGCCAGGGCTGCTCCATCCGGGAAGCCTTCGCCTGCACCAGTGGAGGGTTGAGCATCAGCCCAGCTCAGTTGAACCGCAATCTTTGCGCCATCATGGACTGCGCGCAGGCTAGCCTGCTCCAGCAGCCCATAAGGCCGATCCTCCCACGAGACTTGAACATACTCGTTAGGCTGCAGCCCCAAAGGCGCAGGCACCATCTCCACGTCCGTCGCCTCTAAAGCGCCCCAACGGGCCGATTGCGGCTCGGCATAGTCGGCGATTGATTTAACGTTTTGGACGCGCATGGCGCTCCCTGGTTACAGGTTTGGTTGTCAGCGCAACTGTTTGACCTGTTGTGACAAAAGCCGCAAGCGGTCACTGTGGCGCATCACGAATTGTTTTGATTTACGCCCGCCCGCTCAACAGGAGCACTTCCACCTTCTGCGCCCGCCCTTTCACGCTGAAAGCGCCCAGCTTGCGGGTCTCGAAGCCACCACCCGCCGCATCTACCGTTTCCCGGCTCGCCATGGCCAACACCCGGCTGCCATCATCGATTTGGGAGCCCAGGGATTCAATCCGCGAGCATGTGTTCACCGTATCCCCGATCACTGTAAAGTTGATACGCCCGGGGGCCCCGATGTCGCCCACCAGCAAGGGGCCGGTGTGAATAGCAACTTTCAGGCGAATGTCGGGGAACTCCGGGTCTTTCTCGGCAGCTTCGGCGATGGCCAACGCGGCGCGGCAAGCGCGGGCCGCATGGTCGTCCTGGGCTTCCGGCGCCCCCCAGAATGCCATCACCGCATCGCCGATATACTTGTCCACCGTTCCCCCTTCCGCATCGATGCAGCGGTTGACCACGGTGAAATAGGCGTTGAGCATCTGCGCCACTTCGCCTGGTGACATGTGCTCGGACGCGGCCGTGAACCCGATCACGTCCACAAACATCACGGTCAAGATCTGCTCATGAGGTTTGGCCGCACCAGGTCGGGTATCCCTCAACATGCGCGTCACCAGGCTTTTGGGCACGTAGGTCTCAAACAGACGCAAGGCTGATGTCATGCGGTTGAAGGCGTCGGCTTGGGTGTCCAGTTCCTTCACGCGGGAGGACTTGAGCTTGGGGATCTTGGAGAGATCCAGCGCACTCACCAGCTCAGCGGCTTCGGAGATTTGGCTCACAGGAGCCGCAAGGCGGCGCCCCAAATACCAGGCGACCAAGATCGAGATTGCCAATAGCACAAAGCCCATAAGGATGGAGAGCCCAAGCCGGTCAAACTGTTCGTCGAAGCGGCCTTCTTGGGCATAAACCCCGATAATCCATGGTTTGTCGCTGTAACCGGAGAGCTCGCGTGAGAGGAAGAAATACTCCTCATCGCCGATCTCTACTGATCTCATCGAGATGGTCATGCTTTCAGGCGTTTGGATTTTCTCTGCGTCATGAAACCGGCTCACCACTTTGTCAGGAAACTGGCCTATTGGTATGAGCCCTTTGACCGTTGTTTCTTCTTGCGTCTGAGCGGTTCTCTGCGCCAGTTTTGGGTGGGCAAGAACATGCTGCCCATCATAGAGAATAAATGGCGTCACCTTGTAACGCGTTGATCCACTTGCCAAAAATGCGGAAAGGTCGGAGATCGTAACGCCGCTGGCGGCCATCCCCATAAACTTGCCCTTCCGGGAAAGCGGAGAGAGAATGTTCACATAGGTGACGCCGTCATCGAAAAACGGCTCACCCCACAAGGGCCCGCTCAACGCGCGCAGTTGGGACGCCAACACTTTGACCCCTTCCGGATCATCGCCGGAGCCCACCTTGATGTCGACTCCGCGCGCAGTGTTCCGCAACACTTCTATTTCCTGGAGCGTCTCGTCCCAAACCACCAGACCTGCAATCTGCGGCGCTGCGGCCATCGCCCCGCTCGCAAATCTCGAGATCGCCTCGCTGTCAGACGGCTCGATTCGGCCTTGGTCCACGCGGGCGCGCAATTGATTGATGAGGGATGCGGCCGGATTTAGATGGGCCCGGATATCCTCATCCAGCGCATCCATGGCCTGCTCGGCAGCAAACCGCATAAGATCGAACGTGTTGCGCACGTTCGCTGCTGCCGACAGGAACAGCACCAACACAACCGTCACGGTCACCAGGATGCCGACCGACCCGGTGAGCAGCGTTGACAGTGGAATTCGCCTTTTTTTGCGCATGCCCCAAGATTGATGACGTGAACAGAAACACCTGGTGGCAATTTGGCGGGGCGCAGAGAGAGTTTCAAGTCACGCTTGGGCCTCAGCCCACCAGGCCCCGATCCTTCATTGCATCCGTTATTTCATCGAGAATGGCCGGATCATCGATGGTGGCTGGCATGGACCAGTCTTCACCGTCGGCAATTTTACGCATGGTGCCGCGCAAGATCTTGCCTGACCGGGTTTTGGGCAGCCGTGCCACGGTGACAGCGGTCTTGAACGCTGCGACAGGACCGATCTTCTGTCGCACGAGCCCCACACATTCGCGCTCAATTTCATCGGCAGCGCGGTCAACTCCGGAGTTCAGCACAATGAATCCAGCCGGAATCTGCCCCTTGAGGGTGTCTGCGATCCCCAAAACGGCGCACTCGGCCACATCCGGGTGCGAGGCCAGAACCTCTTCCATGCCGCCCGTGGACAGCCGGTGGCCGGCCACGTTGATGATGTCGTCCGTGCGGGCCATGATGTAGATGTAGCCGTCCTCATCCATATAGCCTGCATCAGAGGTCTCATAGTGGCCGGGGAAAGCGGACATGTAGCTCTCCTGGAAGCGCTCATCGTCCTGCCACAGGGTGGGCAGACAGCCGGGCGGCAGCGGCAGCTTCACGCAAATCGCGCCAATATCGCCGCGCTTCACCTCATTGCCTTCATCATCCAGAATGCGCATGTGATAGCCCGGCATCGGCACGGTGGAGGAGCCATGCTTGACCGGAAGAACGCCAAGACCCACCGGGTTGCCGGCAATGGTCCAGCCGGTCTCTGTCTGCCACCAATGATCGATCACCGGCACCTGCAACTTCTCCTCGGCCCATTGCAGCGTGTCGGGATCAGCCCGCTCGCCGGCCAGGAACAAGGTCTTGAAGCTCGACATGTCGTAATTGCCGATCATTTCACCTTTGGGATCTTCTTTCTTAATGGCCCGGAACGCGGTGGGCGCGGTGAAGAGCGCGTTGACGCCATGTTCGGAAATCACCCGCCAGAACGTGCCGGCATCCGGCGTTCCCACCGGTTTTCCTTCAAACACGATGGTGGTGCAGCCGTGCAGCAGGGGGGCGTAAACGATGTAAGAATGGCCCACAACCCAGCCCACATCGGACGCAGTCCACCAGATGTCTCCAGGCGAGACGCCGTACATATTCCACATGGTCCACTTGAGAGCGACCATATGGCCCCCATTGTCGCGCACCACGCCCTTGGGCACGCCCGTAGTGCCCGAGGTATAGAGGATATAGAGCGGGTCGGTCGCGGCGACCGGCACACACTCCGCTGTCTCGCCGGCAGCCTTTGCCGCGCTGACCAACTCGGCCCAGTCCTTGTCGCGGCCATCGATCATGGAGGCTTCGGCCTCTGGGCGCTGAAGCAGAATGCAGCCCTCAGGTTTGTGCGCTGAGATGTCAATCGCCTCATCGAGCAAAGGCTTGTACTCCACGATCCGGCCCGGCTCGATGCCGCAGGACGCGGTAACGATGAGCTTCGGCTTGGCATCGTCAATCCGCGTCGCCAGCTCCTTGGGGGCAAAACCGCCAAAAACCACCGAGTGCACCGCGCCAATACGTGCGCAGGCCAGCATGGCGAATGTGGCTTCGGGGATCATGGGCATGTAGCAGATCACCCGGTCGCCTTTCTCAACCCCTTGTGCTTTCAAGACCGCGGCGAGTGTCGCCACTTCGTGCAGCAGCTCCTGGTAGGTGAATGTCGCCTTCTTGCCAGTGATGGGGCTGTCATAGATCACGGCGAGCTGATCAGCGCGTCCATCTTCCACATGGCGATCCAGGCAGTTGTAGCAAGTGTTGCACTCCGCTCCCACGAACCAGCGGTCCAGTCCGTCCACGGCCTCATAGACCTTATCTGCTGGTTTGCTCCAGCTGATCTCGCGCGCCGCCTCTTCCCAGAAGCTTTCCGGGTCGGTCTTCCACGCCTCGTAGGTTGCATGATACTGGCTCATTCTTCCGCCTCCTGCAGCAAAGGGCTGCAGCTTGATGCGCGCCCACTAATGTTCCCACAATTGGTTTCCCACCGCTCAGCAGAGATTGCAAGTGGTCGTGGCTAAGACTATGGCATTAGCTCTTGGTTCGACCACATCTTGGTGCTTCCTGGTAACATGATCGAAGATCCGCTGTTTTACGCCGCTGCGATCCCGGCTGTTCTGCTGATTGGCCTGTCAAAGGGCGGCTTTGGCGGTGCCATTGCTCTTTTGGCTGTGCCTCTGCTTTCGCTCAGGATCCCGCCCATTCAAGCCGCAGGCATCATGCTGCCGATCTTGATCTGCATGGATATGGTGGGGCTGTGGGCCTGGCGCGGCACCTACAACAAGAAGACACTCATCATCATGATCCCGGCGGCCATTGTGGGCATCGTTCTGGGCTGGCTCACAGCGGCTTACGTGACCGACGCCCACATCCGCCTGATTGTGGGGTGTGTGGCACTGGCTTTTTCTGCCAGCTATTTTCTGGGAGGCGCCAAGTCGAAGGAATCGCGTCCGCACTCCTGGCCAAAGGGGCTGTTTTGGGGCGCGGTGGCCGGCTTCACCAGCTTTGTCTCTCACGCGGGCGGACCGCCCTACCAGATGTATACGTTACCGTTGCGCATGGACAGCAAGTTGTTCGCGGGCACGGCCATAATCTTCTTTTCCGTCGTCAATCTGGTGAAGGTGGTGCCTTACTTCTATCTGGGGCAGTTCAATGCGGAAAACCTGGCCACATCGGCGATTTTGCTGCCCCTTGCGCCGCTGGCGACCTTGGCCGGCGTAAAGCTGGTGAAGATCACCCCGCAGGACACATTCTACGCCATCACCTACTCAGCGGTGCTGATCGTCTCGTTCAAGCTGATCTGGGATGGGCTGACCGGTCTCTGACACCTAATTGGAGATCTCGTTCTGCAGAGCTCTGATGCGCTGTGCCAGCGAGAGCACTTTCTGCACCTTGGTGCCGCCGGCCCCGTTGGCCGCTCCGTTTGTCCCGTTCTTGGCAGGCGCGGCCGCCTTCACCTCGGCTTCTACGGTCTCGTCTTTGGCCTTTTCCTCAGGCTGTGTCTTGTCGCTGGCACTGGACTTTGCAGCGGCGATCATCTTGGCAGCCACGGATTTCGGGGCGACTGTTTTCTCTTCCTCAGCCTTGTTGTCGGCTTCGCTCGCACTCTTGCTGTCAGCAGCTTTTGCGGCCGCCGCGCCGGGCTTGCGCAGAGGTGTCACCGTTGCGCTCTTGCGTGGTTCGGATTTGGTCTCTTCAGCAGCCTTTTTCGGAGCGTCCGCCTTCTTGCTCCGCTCTTCCCAAACCTTGTCCAGCTCTTCCAGCTCATTGTGCAGCTTTTGGGCCTCTTGCTCGGCCTCTGACATTGATTTCTCAAGCGCGCCTGCGTTTTCAGAGAGCCGCTTGGTGTTTTTCGCGCTGGCTGCCTGATCCGTCTTCTTTTCGGCGTCCTTGAGGCTTGTTTCCAATGAGCGGATTTCTTCTTGTTGCGTGTTCAGATTGTTTTTGTGCTCTTGAATGGTCTCGGTCAGCTTGGAGAGGTGCGCCACCTTGTCGGTGATGGCCTTGTCGATCTCGCTTTTGTGCAGCGCCGCGGCCGCATTTGTTTCCAATTCTGCAATGAGGTTGTCTTTCTCCTCAAGCCGCACGCGCATCTGAACCACCTCGCGCTGTGCGTTTTCAGCCTGTTCGGATTTGTTGCGGAGCTGCTCTTTGAGCTGCTGGATGGAGGCCGTGCGCGAGGCCAGTTCGGTTTCCAGCGGTTCAAACTTCGATTTCATGGCCGCCGATTCCGCCTCGCGTTCGGCCAGAAGCTGATCGCGTTCATCGATTTCGGCATGTAGGTCTTCAATGCGGGTTTTGTTGCGCGAAACCTCGGCCATCTGCTCGGCCATGCGGTCTTTCAAATCGTCCAGCCTGAGCTCAAGCTTGCGGGTCATCACGGCGTATTCTGCACGCAGCCGATCTCTGTCCGCCTGCACCTCCGTGATGGAGAGCGGCGACAGTTTCTGCATCCGCCGTTGACCTATTTTGACGCCGTAGTTCCAAAGCCCACGGCCGAGAAACATTGCTATCAGCGCAGCCAGGATGAAACCCAGCGCAAAGAGCATGATCGTCTCTATTTGAGACATACGCACCACTCACCTAATTTGTTGCCAACCATGCTGGCCGGATCGCAAACGCTATGCCAGCTCTAAGCGCACTCAATCCAAAGGTTCGCCAGCAGCATTGGTGGTCTCAGCTTTCATCCCCGTAGGCTAACATACAGGCACCGAGCGTCATTAGTGAAGTGCGCATTCGCACACTACACAACAAATTTTCAGAAAATTGTAAGAAAAGTTAATGTCTCTCAATAAATTGTGAGAGAGAAACGCGAACACAATGGTTCATGTAACCAGAACTGGCAAAACAAAAAATGGACGCAAAACAAGGCTTAAGGCGCGCTGTAGAGCGCGCCCTAAGCTGTTCTGGGGGATCGCCTTAGAACGGGTTCCAAGTGGGTGTTTCGGTATACTTGAGGTATCCGATGTTCGCTCCCAACCGGGCGCCGATGCCGGTGCGAATGGGCGCTAGAACCACGTCGGTTGATCTCTGGAAATTGACCCCGGCACCGCCCACAATGTAGGCCGAGCCCTCAATTCCGGTATAGCGCTGAAAGAGCTGTTCAGGCCTGTGCATATGGTAGATCAAAACCATGGTGCGCGAGCCGTTGCCGCCCACATCAAGACCAAGCGAGGGGCCCTGCCAGTAGACCTTGCGCTTTGGCTGGCCCTTCATGTGCAAAATGCCTTCGCCATATCTGAGGCCACCGAAGAAGGCCCCCGCAGCTTCTTCGCCGACAATGTAGCCCGTGGGGGACCCTTCATAACCGAAGGAGTGTTGAACGACCTTGGCCAGACCGCCTGTGGTCTTTCCGAAGAACTCATGCCCTGCGGCTACGATTTCATCGGGCGTATAGGTTTGGGCCGGATACTCTTCCTTCGGCGTGTAGGCCGCCGTGCGATAAGAACTGGAGGTGGAAAAGGATTTGGCTGGCGCGCGATAGGAGTTATCGTTCGCTTCCGCAGAAGCCTTCTGGGTGAATGCGGCGCAAGCCAGCGCCAGACCCAGTGCAAACGCGCATCCGGCCAAAAGCTCGTTGTATTTGGAAGTGGTGATCATTCTAGGTACTCACGCGTTACTCAACAAACAAATGGATCGGAGATCCGGTTCAAACAAACCGGCTCATCCGGCGCTCGGCACCTGTCTTATCTCGATTTGACGCTTGATTTTCTTTTTGCCTGAGAGGCTTATGAGCCGATCTTTTAGCCTGAAATCAGGGCAGCAGAATGGCGCTCAGCCTAACAAGTGGTTAATCAGAACCTTACCGGGATTATCCCTTCTGAAAGGTTAAGATTGGCCTTCTGACGCGCGGATTTATCGCTCGTACCGGCGCAGTATCTCATCGATGCAGGCCGTCACCTCCTCCGGACGATGCCCAAAGATGGAAAAGTGGCCCATTCCCTCCAAAAGGTGAAAGTGACCGTCGGCAGCAGCATCCGCCACTGCCTTACCCCTGGCGGGCGGGGTTTGCAGGTCCTGCTCGAACGCAATCACGTGGATCGGCACTTGGCAGTTCGGTAGACGCTCCAGGCTGTCATACTCCAGGCATGCCTGCCATTGGGCAGCCAGCATGCGCGGGTCGCGATCTTCATAGGCGCTCGCCACAAAGGGCCGGCACCGGTCCCAGAGCGCATCATCGCCCAAAACCTCAGCAGGATAGGAAAGGGCCGCATAGTGGATCACCGAAAAGTCGGCGGGCAGAGAAAGCCCCTTCGCCGCCATGTCGATCTCAGCGCGCTCCCACTCCAGCGCATAGCCGGTTTTGCGGGCCATGGTGCCCATGGGGATGCCGAGGCGCACCAACTCCGGATAGCCCAGACACATTTCCTGGGTGATCAGCGCGCCCAGCGAGAGCCCGATCACCACCACAGGCGGCTCACACACTGCGGCAATCAAGGCAGCGCAATCGCTGGCAAACTGTTCGATCGGCCAGGGCGCCGGATCATGTGCCACGGTCTTGCCAGCCTCGCGCGGGTCGAATGCGGTGCAGCGGTATCGCGCGCTCAGGGCATCGAACTGGGCCTGATAGACATCGTGCGTTTGGTCGCCCGCCGGTACCCAGACCACGTCCGGACCTTGGCCTTGTTGCATGTAGCGCACATCCGCGCCGGGGGCCTCGACTGTGCCGTAGCGTACCGACATTATTCTGGCCTCAGGTTATGAATGAGCCAGCACTACTAAAGCGCAGATGCGACTCATGTTTTTATTTTTGACACTACTTTTTTAACCCGACCGCTTCGCGCAGCGCACCGTTGATCCGCGTCTGCCATCCCCGGCCGCTGCCTTTAAAGTGCTCAACAATTTCCGCATCGAGACGAAGCGTGATCTGACGCTTGGGATTGTCGGATTTCGGGCGGCCGCGCTTTGCTTTCGCTTTGGCTTTAGGCGGCTCTGGTGGTGATGCTTTGACCACCGGCGGAGATGGTGGCGCAGGGTCCGGGGCGCGTGTCTGGACCGGTGTGGTCGTGGTAGGTTTTTTTGGAGGGACGTCATCGTCTGCTGCGATGTCGTCATCCAACATGAAGGGATCGGCTCTATGCATTTTCCTGCCCTTACATCTAAGAATGCACGTTAGCGCGCATTGCGCTAACGAATCGCAAGGGCATTATGCCAATTTAATATTTGTGTCGCTACAAATAAATTCAGTGTCTATAACTTTCATCCATGCGGTCGAGCATTCTGAGCATGCTGGGCCATACGCGCACTCCGGGTGGCTCGGCGTCCGGTACACCTCCGTCGGTGTAAAGGCCATCCACGATCTCTTGCGAAACAAGGAGCGGATCCTGGCCGCTGGCCAGCACATCCACCTGTATCTTGCAGGCCATTTCCAGATAGTAGAGGTAATAGAAGCATTCCGCGATGGTGCGCCCGCAGGCCAGGAGGCCGTGATTGTTCATGATCAGTGCGAACTTGTCGCCCAGGTCGCGGGCTATTGCGGCGCACTCATCCTCAGCATTTGTGACATCCTGATACTCGTGCAGGGCCACGGCTGGCAGGATCATGTTGGCATGTTGGGAAAGCGGCAAGAGCCCACATTTCATGCAGCTTACCGCGGCTCCGGCCCGCGAGTGGGTGTGAGCGGCAAAGTTGATCTCCGGGCGGGCCTGAAGCACCGCAGTGTGGATCAGATGCCCCGCTTGGTTGGGCGGGCTGTCGCCGGCCACCAGGTTGCCGTCCATATCCACCTTAATCAGGTTTGACGCACACACCTCGTCCATCAGCAGGTGATCAGGCTTGATCAGGTAATGCTCCGAATTGTCCGGCGCGCGGGCCGTCAGATGGGTGTAGATAAGATCGGTCCAGCCATATTTCACATAGAGCCGGTGAAGAGCCGCGAGATCCACCCGGATCTGCCATTCCTCGTCTGAAAACTGTTGTGGGTGAAGCTGTTGGACGGTGGTGGTCATGGCAAAGCTCCCATTACATGATCGTGGCAAGCCTATCATGGGGCAAGGCTGGTCCAAAGTGAGATGATCTCTCCATTTGACCGGTCTGGCCCACCGGCTAGAATGCGCACATGAGCTTTGAAAATAACGGGTCTGATATCCCCATATCTCAATTCCGCGTGGCTCCAGGCGCGCGGATTGATCTCGCCGAACGCGCCACCGATTGGGCAGGAACCCCGGCCATGGCCGCGCTGTCCGAGCGCAAGCTGAAAAAAAGCGCAAAGAAGTTTCTGAAAGCCCGAGTAAGTGAGCTGGCTGACGCTCAGGAACGGCTCTATGCGGACGACCGATATTCGCTTTTGCTGATCTTCCAAGCGCGTGATGCAGCCGGCAAAGACAGCACGATCAAACATGTGATGTCGGGCGTGAACCCGCAAGGCTGTCAGGTTCACTCGTTCAAAGCACCCTCCAAGGAGGAACTGGACCACAATTACCTTTGGCGCTGCTGGAAAGATCTGCCTGAGCGTGGACGCATCGGCATATTCAACCGCTCCTACTATGAAGAGGTGCTGGTGGTGCGCGTCAACCCGGCCATCCTGGAGGGGCAGAAGCTTCCTGACGAGCATGTGGACGAACACATTTGGGCTGAGCGTTATGAAGACATCAACGCCTTTGAGCGCCACATGGTGCGCAATGGCACGGTGATCTTGAAGTTCTTCCTGCATGTCTCCAAGGACGAACAGAAACAGCGCTTTCTGGATCGGCTGAATGAGCCGGAGAAAAACTGGAAATTCTCTACCAGCGACCTAAGAGTGCGCGGCAACTGGGAGATATATGACACCGCCTACCAGGACATGCTTGCGGCCACGAGCACGGAACACGCGCCTTGGTACATCATCCCGGCAGACCATAAGCCGGTGATGCGGGCGCTGGTGGGCCATGTCATCGTTCAAACCCTGACCGGCTTGGATTTACAATACCCGACGCTCAGCGATGAGGAATTAGCCCGCCTGGACGCTGCCCGCACACAATTGATGAACGAATAGGCCCCGCTCTAAGGCTCAATCATCAGGCGTGCCCGCCCCCGCCGCATCAGCCGCCGCCGCTTTCGTACGGCGCCAGTCGCTGGGCCGGTCAAAGAGGCCCTGCCAGAGCCCCTTGCGCGCCATTCTGGCGGTCTCTTCGGCATCTGCAAAATCGTGGGCGTGGCTCCGGTAAGCAACAGCCCAGCCGGAGGCCACCATCTCCCGGTTCAAATTCACGTCGCCCGCCCGGCACAAAGAGACCGAGCGTCCGTAGCGGTCCAGCGTCTCCACCTCACAGGTCACCTCACGCCCGGCGATGAGCCGGCGGAGCGCTCGGGTGGCCTCGCGCCCACATTTATAGGCGCTGCCGGTTTTGTCCGCGCACACCTGCCGGCCTTCCGGGGCATCGATGCCGTAGAGCCGTACCTCAGTGCCGGCGACCATCAAGCTGTCCCCATCAATGACCTTGGCCGTGCCGCCAAACTCTCCGCCGGGCAACAGCGATGCGCCATAAGCGGCCATCATCACGAGCATGGCCAGCACAAGTAGATCCACAAGGCGTCTGGAGCTTCTCAGCCAGCGACGGATCATGTCCCTGCCGCCCGAATTTTACGAGGTTTTCTCGGCCCAGCGTGCGGCGGCGGCTTCGTCGCTCTCGCGTGCGTCCACCCAGGTGCCACCCTGATCGCCTTCCTCCAGCTTCCAGAAGGGCGCCTTGGTTTTCAGCCAATCCATAAGGTACTCTGCAGCCTCAAAAGCCGCCTGCCGGTGGGCCGAACAGGTGATCACGAGAACGATGTCTTCACCCGGATCGAGCCTGCCGTAGCGATGGATGACCAGACTGGCTTCAAGCGGCCAGCGCGCGTTGGCCTCGCGCTCGATCTCCTCCAGAGCCTTCTCGGTCATTCCGGGATAGTGCTCTAAGGTCATAGAGCTCACATCGGCCTCATTGTTTAGATCGCGCACGGTGCCGGTGAACGTCACAGTCGCGCCGATCTTGAGGTTGCCTCTCTTCAGGGCCGCCAGCTCTGCAGCGACATCAAAGGGCTCGGCCTGTACCTTGATCATCGGCTAGTTCTTCTTCTTGAAGAGGTCTTTTAACAGCCCGCCGCCGATCTCTTCCAACTGCTTGGTGGTGTCTTCACCCAGCACCTTCTCGACCTCCTTGGTGACCTTCTTGACGGTCTTTTCCTTCACCACTTTTTCAAGCGCTTTGCTGTCCAGCGCCTTGATGCCGTTCTTGCCGCCCAGAAGATTGTTAAACGCCTGGAAGGCGGCTTCCGGGTTTTGCAGAATTCCTTCAATGTCCGGGTAGATCTTGGGATCGGCCCATGGCCCTTCCACCTTAAAGGGAACGGTGACGCCGGAGAGATCGTCCAGGCCGCCTTGCCCTTTCAAAGAAGCCACCACCTTGGGCGAGATCAGAAAGCTCAACCGTTTGGGCGGCATGGACACCGAGCCCTTGCCGGTGAGCCGGACCAGAGGGCCGTTCAGCTTTAGATCGTTGGTGGTCGCAATGCCCTTGGCGATGTTGAAATTGGCGGCGAAAACCGAGAAGTCCGTCTTCTCGGCGGGCTCATTCTCCCAGCCGCTCAATATGTTCTTAGTGGCGCCGCGGATCATCTTGGCAATGTTGACGCCGCGGATGGCGCCATCGCTGAACGTGATGTTCAGCTTTCCGCCCAGGGTGGACACCATGTCGGCCTGACTGCGGCCTACCGCGCTGACCTGCGCGGTGATGGCGGTTGCCCCTTCCAGCCATTCAAATCCGGCGAAGTCCTTCAGCAGGGGATAGGCCTTCACGCCCTGGGTGCGTAAAGATCCGGCCAGCGATGGCACTTGCCGGGCGCCGTTGAGGCGCAACGCCCCGGCCGCAGAGCCCCCATAAAGCCCAACATTGGTGAGCTTGGCATCCAGAACCCCGCCCTTGAGGGTCAGGGCCACAGCCGCCTTGGTCAGTGTGGTCTTTTTGTAGAGGATGTTTCCAGCGTTCAGGGAAAGATTGGCGTTCACCGCCTTCAGGCCGGACATGTCAATCTTGGCCGTACTCCACGCGCCGCTGGCCGCGCTGCCACCACCACCACCGCCGCTGCCGCCGCCCTCGGCGCTTGAGCCGGTATAGGCATTCACATCAATCTTATCGACGCCAAGCCGGCCGCTGACAAACGGCACGGCCCCTTTCAGGTCCACCGCCAGATCGCCGCGGGCGTTCATGCCGTCGAGTTGAAGTGTGGCCTTTTGCAGCGAGATCTTGTCCTTGGAATAGGACAGTGAAGATTTAACCGAGAATGGCCCAAGCCCCTTGCCGGGCGCCAAGGGCGAGCCCGCCCAGCGCGCAAGGCCGCGCAGACTTGGGGTCTTCACGTTCACCCCGCCGGCCAGGTTCAAGCCCTGCTGCAGAGAGATCTTGCCTGCATATCCCATCGCCAGTGGCTTGGCGGCCAGCGTAAAACTCACTGAGCTGGCCCGGTCTTCAGCCAGGGCTGACGGCTCATCGGCTTTGAAATCGAGCGCAACCTTCTCTCCGTTCCACACCAGATCGCCTTTGATAGCCACAGGGCCATCTAGCTTGGGCAGCGAGATCGCGGCGTTGATATCGTCGATCTTCAGGGCGGTCCCGGAGCGCTCATCCAAATAGCGCAGCTTGCCGCCCTCAATGTTGAGGGGACCGAGCGTGATGTCTGTGGGCGCAAACGATTGGCCCGATTGCCCGCCTGTCGCACTATCGCTCTGGCCCGCGCCCGGTTGTGTCTCCGGCAGGCGCCAATTGGACTTGCCGTCGGCGGTCACCAGCAGGTTGACCACGGGCTTGACCAGTCGGAACTCCTGCACCTCCACCTTGCGCGAAAACAGAGGCTGCAATGCCACTTTCAGCCGCATCGCCTCCATGGAGGCCACATTGCCCTCAGGCATATCTGGCGGGTTCGACAGTTGCGCGTTTTTCAAGGTCAACGCAATGTCGGGAAAGAACGACAGGGAAGTGTCCTGGCTGAAGGCGAGGGTGCGTCCCGTCTGGGCCTTAACCTGCTCGGCCACCTTTTCCGCGATCCAGCCCGACGGCAGAAGGAAGGGCACAGCGACAACGGCCACAACCACCACCACAACCAATGCCAACAGCACGCGCAGTATGAGTTTCATCGACCACTCCCTGGTTCAAACTCGCCGAACAGAATGACGATTCTTTGTCCTTGCCTGGTTTGCAGCCCGACCGAAATCGAGTAGCCATATGAGCGGAATACACAACCCTGACCATTCGCACCAGTGCTGCGATGGAATTACGAGGTAGGCAGCCCATGTCCAAACTGCTTTGGCAACCGTCCGAAGAGCGCAAAGCGTCCACCAATATCGCCAAGTTTATGACGTTTGTGAACGATCGTCATGGCTCTGGTATCGCAACATATGACGCCCTGCATGCGTATTCGGTCTCGCAGCAAGAGATGTTTTGGGCAGATATATGGGATTTTTGTGACGTTAAGGCTGAAATCCGGGGCGATCGCGTAATCGAAAATGGCGACAAGATGCCAGGCGCGCGATACTTCCCGGACTCACGCCTGAACTATGCGGAAAACATGCTCCGGCGCCGCGACGATAAAGTCACTCTCATTTTCCGCGGCGAAGACAAAGTGCACCAGGAGGTCACCGCCCGCGAACTCCATGATGATGTGTCGCGCATGCATGCAGCCCTTCAAGCGTTCGGCCTTCAAGCCGGCGACCGGGTATGCGGCATCACGCCCAATATGCCGGAGACCATTGTGGCGTTCCTTGGCGCCGTTTCCCTGGGGGGAACATGGTCGTCCTGCTCGCCCGATTTTGGCGTGCAAGGCGTGCTGGACCGGTTCGGCCAGGTGGAGCCGCGGGTGCTGGTGGTGTGCGATGGCTATTACTACAACGGCAAGACCCACAACCTGGCCGATAAGGTGCGCGAGATCGCGTCTCAACTGCCGACCGTGGAGCAAGTGGTGGTGATCGATTACATCGGTCAGGCCGAGGCTGTCGCCGCCAGCATAGACAAGGCCGTGACCTTAGAAGCGTTCCTGGCCCCTCATGCGGCCGGCGAGATCGCATTTGCCCAACTGCCCTTTGATCATCCGATCTATATTCTGTTCTCCTCTGGCACCACGGGCGTGCCCAAATGTATCGTCCACACACAAGGCGCCGCGCTGCTCAAGCATATGGTGGAGCAAACCCTGCACACGGATTTGAAGGAGGACGACAAGCTCTTCTATTTCACCACCTGCGGGTGGATGATGTGGAACTGGCTGGTCTCTGCGCTCGCCACCGGGTGCACCATGCTGCTTTATGATGGCTCGCCCTTCTACCCCAACGAAAAGGTCATCTTTGACTTCGCCGATGAGACAGGCATGACCATCTTTGGAACGTCGGCGAAATACATCGATGCGGTGAAGAAGACCGGCTGGGAGCCCAAGACAACCCACTCCCTGGAAACGGTGCGCATGATGTGCTCCACCGGCTCGACGCTCGCGCCTGAGAGCTTTGATTTTGTCTATGACAGCATCAAATCAGACATCCACTTGGCCTCAATGTCCGGCGGAACGGACATTTGCGGCTGCTTCGTCTCCGGCAACCCCATGGGCCCGGTCTACCGCTCTGAGATCCAGGCCAATGGATTGGGCATGGGCACCAATGTGTATGACGATGAGGGCAACCCGTGTCCGCCGGGTGTGAAGGGTGAGCTGGTCTGTGATAGAGCCTTTCCCTCCATGCCGCTGATGTTTTGGAATGACCCGGACGGCGCCAAGTATCACGCCGCCTATTTCGACCGCTTCGACAATGTGTGGTGTCATGGTGACTTTGCCGAGTGGACCGAGCACGGGGGCATGATCATCCATGGTCGCTCCGATGCCACCTTGAACCCCGGCGGCGTGCGCATTGGCACCTCCGAGATCTATGCGCAGGTGGAGAAGCTGCCGGAAGTGATCGAAGGCCTTTGCATCGGCCAGAGTTGGGATGATGACACGCGCATCGTCCTGTTTGTGCGCCTGGCGGAGGGCGTGACTTTGGACGAGGGTTTGATCAAACAGATCAAAACCCAGATCCGTACCGGGGCTTCACCTCGCCATGTTCCGGGTGTGGTTGTGGCGGTGGACGATATCCCGCGCACGAAATCAGGCAAGATCACAGAGCTGGCGGTGCGCGACGTGGTGCATGGCCGCGAGGTGAAAAACAAAGAGGCGCTGGCCAATCCGGAGGCGCTGGACCTGTTTAAGAACATCCCGGAGCTAACCGCTTAGTGGCGCTGTTTGAGCTCCTGATCTAGACCACACTGATCATGAATGGGGTTAAGCCGCCTTCACCTCCGCCACGGCGGAACCGGCCGTAGACACCTGTGTGGAGGCGTCTACAAGCTTTGTGCGCAGGTGGTTTGCCATGTTCTGCTCCAAGACAGCTCGGATCTCGGGGTTTTTTGAAAGAAACTCGCGCAAGTGGGCGGCCTGGAAGCGCAGGCACCGCATAGTTTCCGCGGTGCGGACGGTGGCCGAGGCCGGCTCACCGGTTAAGTAGGTAACCTCGCCAATCATGGCGCCGGTCCCGCATTGAGCAACCAGTTTACCATCTACCAGCACCTCAGCTTTGCCACTGGCCATGTAGCACAGGTGGTCCACAGGTTTGCCCTGAACCGTGAGCACGCTGCCTCGTTCTGCTCCCACCCAAAAACCGGTGTCCAAAAGCGAACGGGCCTGGGCCAGCGGCAAACCTTTGAGCATATCTTCAACAAAAGTTCGTTCATCGTCGGTGAACCGGAGCCGCAAATTGACGAAGGCCATGCGGGTGATACCAACCAGACTGATGGTGATCCAGGCAACCTGGATAATGGCTGATGATAAATTGAAGGCGTGAAAAAGGCTGGCCAGGACGCAAGCCGCCGCCATCAAGTTCAGCGTAGGATAGAGAAAGCCCTGCCCGCCCAGGAACCCAAGCTGCAGAGCCGCATAAGATCCAAGATAGAGGGCAACACCCGCAATCCCCACGATGTTAAGAACATCCGCGCTCAAAAGTATATCCATCATGGGCAATACGACCTGCATTCAGTGACCGCGCGGACACTAGCAAGGTTGTTAGAGATCTAATGTGCCATATGCCACAATTGGGGTGATTTTTCTTGAGTGTACAGGGCTCCTTCGCCGCGCTAGTCTGATCGGCGAAATCCGTCCTTACGAAAAGAAAGCGCACTCCAAGCGTGCGGCGGTGTGTGTGTAACGGCCCGTCAACGGGGAAGGTGAATGGTCAGGACGTTGCGTAGAGTTCTGCGGCTGCGTGCATCCGTGTTCGCGTGTTTGTGCGTCTGTTCGCCCGCCCTGGCGGCCAAAGACAATGCCTTTGCGCCGGCCGGGGCCAGCGATTGGGGCGTTTATCTGAGCGGAGAGGCGGTCTTTCTCAAACCCTTCCAGGCAGAGGGTGAAACCCCTGGGTTTGGCACCGAAGCCGGCGTGCGGGTCGTGGGCGGCCTTAACGGCAAGGACGGGCTGGGCGTGCGTTTTCGCTGGTTTGAGTGGAACGGCTCAAACGCCGGCAATGCCGGTGCCTTCATCGAACGCATCAATGTGGAGACATTCGATGCTGAAGTGACCAAGCGGTTCCACTTTGCCAATGTGGCGGCCACCGCGAGCGCCGGTTACCGTTATGCGGATTATCGGGAGTTTGGCCTCACCGATGCAGACCAAATGCGCCACGGTCATGGTCTGACCCTCAGCCTTGAACTGTCCCACATGCTGACAGACTACTTTGCCGTGTTCGGCAAAGCCCGCGGCTCATTGCAGGCGGCCCGGCGCGGGCTCGACAATGGCACACCGGTGACCCACCAGTTTTTCACCACCGCGGAGTTTCAGCTTGGGGCCGAAGCCAACCTTTGGATGTTTGACAATGGCGGGCGGGTGTTCCTGCGCGGCGCCGTTGAGGCCCAGGCCTGGTCGGGCGGAGTGATCGGCGACGGGGACAGCGAAGATGTGGGGCTGTTCGGCGGAACCGTCCAGGCCGGCGTGGATGTGCCCTTGGGGGCACAAGGTGTCGCCCGCGGACTGACCACAGCCGGGCACAACACCTCCTCCGGGCCATCATCCCAAGGTGGCGCCGGCGCTTTCATCGCCGGCGAAGCGGTGATTCTGCGACCCTATCAATCTGAAGGCGAAGCGCCGGGCTTTGACGCCGAAGCTGCGCCGCGCGTAATTGCCGGTCTTGTGAACGATGATGGGCTGGGCATCCGGTTCCGCTGGTTCGACTGGTCCGCGTTCAATCCCAACAATGTGGCTCAGCCGCCCTTTATCGAGCGGATCTCGTTGGAAACCATCGATGTGGAGCTGACCCAATCCTTCGCACGCGGAAATCTCTCCGGCGTGGCGAGTGCCGGCTACCGGTATGCAGATTACAGGGAGTTCGGGTTCTTTGATGCAGATGACATGCGCAACAGCAACGGCCTGGTCGTGGGGCTTGAGCTGGCTCACCGTTTCACCGACGACATCCTGCTCTTCGGCAAGGGCCGATACTCCCTGCAATATGCGTCCAAGGGCACTGAGACCGGCACGCCCAGGTCCAACTTGTTCTTCACAACGGCTGAGCTCCAGCTTGGCGCAGAGGCAACCCTCTGGCGTTTTGACGGTGGCGGACGTGTGTTCGTGCGCGGCGCGGCGGAAGCCCAGAGCTGGAGCGGTGGAACGATAGGCGATGGCGACCAGGAAGATCTCGGGCTCTTTGGCGGCACCGTGTTGGCCGGCTTCCATGTGCCGTTGGCGCAAGGCGAGAGCGAAGCTGCTGCAAGCGCCGGCCTCTTAGCGGCGGATGAGGAGAGCGAAGTTCGCGCCTTCATCGAAGGCGAGGCGGTGGTGGTGAGACCCTTTCACTCAGAGGGCGAAACGCCGGGATTTGAGTTTGAACCTGCAGCCAGAGTGGTGGCCGGCCTTGAGAGCGCGGATGGTTTGGGCGCGCGGGTCCGATGGTTCCAGTGGGACCAGGCTGAACGCAACAATCTGGGCGCCGGCGCCGTCATTGCCAGCTTGGATGTTGAGACACTGGATGTGGAGCTGACCAAGAAGATAAATCTGGGCAGCGTGACGGCCGTCGCCAGCGGCGGCTACCGCTATGCCGATTACCGGGAGTTCAGCAACGGCACCCCTGATCAGATGCGCAACAGCAACGGTTTGGTAGTTGGGCTTGAGCTGACCCACATGTTCAACGACTATATCTCCATCTTCGGAAAGGGCCGCGCGTCCATGCAGTTCGCCTCCAAGGGATTGGACAATGGAGCGCCCGTGACAGAGCTGTTCTTCACCACCACAGAGGTGCAGGTGGGGGCAGAGGCGACGCTTTGGAAGTTTGGTGATGGCGGGCGCGTCTATGTGCGCGGCGCCGGCGAAGCCCAGGGCTGGAGCGGCGGCGTGATCGGCGATGGGGACAGCGAAGACCTGGCCCTGTTCGGCGGGTCGTTCCGGGCCGGCATCCACTTCCCGCTCTGAGCGTCTAGAGGATTAAGATCGCCCGAAAATCGTTGACGTTGGTGTGGGTCGGGCCTGAAAGCACCAGATCGTTGAGCTTCAGGAAATAGGCGTGGGCGTCGTTGTCGGCGAGCATCGCCGCGGTGTCCAGCCCGGCAGCGGCCGCCCGGGCCAGGGTGGTGGGATCGATGGTGGCCCCGGCATTGTCCATAGCGCCGTCAATCCCATCCGTATCACAGGCCAGAGCATGAATGCCCTCAGCACCGTTCAGCTCAAGAGCCATCCCCATGAGGTATTCGGTGTTGGGTCCACCCTTGCCGGTGCCGGCGATCGTCACCGTGCATTCACCGCCCGACAGGATAAGTGTTGGAGGGTGGTCGCCGGCCGCGATCTCCAGGGCCGCACGCGCATGCTCCGCACCGACCTCCCGCGCTTCCCCTTCCACAAGATCGCCGAGGTCGATCACTCTAACGCCGGCCTGCTCCGCCACCACCTTCGCCGCAGCCAGGGATTGGGATGGGGCGGCGATGACATGGTTCTCCACACCTGCCAGGCGCGTGTCGCCGGGCTTGGGGGTCTCTGAGGAGGGCGAGGCCAGATATTCCGTGATGGCGGCCGGGACATTCAGGGCGTACTTCGCAATGATGTCCAGGGCATCCTGGCGCGTGGACGGGTCAACCACCGTGGGCCCTGAAGCGATCACTGAAGGATCATCGCCGGGCACATCGGAGATCATCAGCGCGACACGGCGTGCGGGATAGGCGTGTGCAGCCAGCCGTCCGCCTTTGATGGCGGAGAGGTGTTTGCGCACGCAATTGATCTCGCCAATATGCGCGCCGCACGCCAGCAGGGCCTTGTTCACGGCCTGCTTGTCCTCCAGGGACACACCTTCCGCGGGCGCGGTCATAAGCGCCGAGCCGCCACCGGAGATCAGAAACAACACCAGGTCGTCTTCGCTTAAGCCCTGCACGATCTGGTTCACCCGTTGCGCTGCCGCAAATCCGGCGGCGTCGGGAACCGGGTGCGAGGCTTCCACCACTTCAACCTGCTCAGTGGGCAGCCCGTGCCCGTAGCGGGTGATCACGAGGCCCTCCAGCGGACCGGCCCAATTGGCCTCCACGGCTTGCACCATGGCAGCCCCGGCCTTGCCGGCGCCGGCGACAATTGTGCGGCCGCTGGGCGGCTCTGGCAGGAAGCCGGGCACGCGCAGGCTGGGTTGGGCGGCGTCCACCGCGACATCAAAGAGCTTGCGCAAAAAGGATTTTGGGTCTTCGGTCATTTTCTCAACACGCTCAATCTTCCTATCAGGGCTCACCAAGACCATGGCACAGACCAACCGCAGCCGGGTTTTCTACCGGCACCTTAAGACCGAATACGCCACAGTGGGCTCCGGAGCAGGCGCCTATATCACAGACAAGACGGGAAAACAGTATCTTGATGCCTCAGGCGGCGCCGCCGTGTCGTGCCTGGGCCACGGTCACCCGCGCATTATTGCCGCCATCAAGGCGCAGCTCGATCAAATGGCTTTTGCCCACACCGGCTTCTTCACCAATGAAGCGGCCGAAGAGCTGGCCGAGATCCTCAGCGCCAAGGCGCCGGGTGGAGCCTGGCGGGTCTATTTCCTCTCCGGCGGGTCAGAAGCCAATGAAGCAGCGTTGAAGCTCGCCCGGCAAATCCATGTGGAGCGTGGCGAGACCGGCCGGGACACCTTCCTGGCACGCCGCATGAGCTATCACGGCAACACGCTGGGAGCACTTTCGGTCTCCGGCAACCTGGCCAGGCGGGCGACGTTCCAGCCGGTGCTTTTGCCCAATGTGCGCCATGCCGAACCGTGCTTCGCCTTCCGCCACCGCCAGGACGGTGAAAGCGACGAGGAGTATGGCCTGAGAGCGGCGGGCTCCCTGGCCAGCCACATTGACGAACTGGGAGAGGGGAGGGCGGTTTCCTTTATCTCAGAGACCGTGGTGGGCGCGACCTTGGGCGCGGTGCCTCCCGTGCCGGGTTACTTCAAAGAGATCCGGCGGATCTGTGATGAGAGCGGCGCTTTGATGATCCTTGATGAGGTGATGAGCGGCATGGGCCGCACGGGGACCTTGTTTGCCTGTGAGCAGGACGGTGTGGTGCCCGATATGATTACCCTCGCCAAAGGCCTTGGCGCCGGCTACCAGCCCATCGGCGCGGTCATGGTGCGCGAGGAACTGGCGGAGGTCATCGAGACCGGCAGCGGCTTCTTCCAGCATGGCCACACGTATGTGGGCCACCCCACGGCCTGCGCCGCCGGCCTTGAGGTTCAGAAGGTGTTTGAGGACGAGCAGTTGGTGGCCAGGAGCGCCGCCATGGGCGTCAAATTGCGCACGGTGCTGCAGGAGAAGTTCGCCGACCACCCCCATGTGGGCGACATTCGCGGTCGCGGCCTCTTCATGGGGCTGGAGCTGGTGGAGGACCGGGAGACCAATGCACCGTTTGATCCCTCACGCGGGGTTGGCGGCAAGGTTCGCCCGCTCGCTCTGGAGAACGGCCTGGTGTGCTATCCGGGCTCCGGCACCATTGACGGGATCAAGGGCGATCACGTGATGCTCGCACCGCCTTTCATAGTCACCGATGCCCAGTTGGATGAGCTTGCCGACAAGCTCGCCCGCTCCATCGATCAGGCTGTTGCTGCACGTTGATCGTGAGCCCCTGCGACAGCAGGGGCCCATGGCGCAGGGCAGTCCCCTGGCTGATAAGGTCCCTGCTTTCGCAGGGAAGCGGGCCTTAAGCCGCCGCGGCCGTCGCCGGCTCTTCCTGACGGCGGCGTCTCATCTGCATCAGCACCACCAAGCCGAGTAGCAAGAGTGCCGGGATGTAGAAAACCTCTTTGGGCAGACGCTCGGCTTCCTTCTTGATCTCGGAGATCACCACCGGATCGTCGGCGTAATAGTCGAAGCTCTTGCCGATCTTCTCAAAGAACGGGGTTTGCGGCAGGGGCTCTTCGATCTTGGCCAAGCCATCTTCCACATTCACCGTAAGGCCTGCATCCTGCAGTCGCTTCACAGCTTCCGCCGGCTTGCCCAGCGGGATGAGCAGCGTGGTGCTGTCCGTCTCGCCGGTGTCGAAGTTCGGACCCTTGACCACCACCGTCATGGTGCCGGACGGCGGGACCTCGCCCACCACTTCCATGATCTGCGCGGGCGGTATGATCTCATACGGCGGGTGCACGCGGTCGAGCCAGAACCCGGGCCTGAAGAGCGTGAAGGCCACCAGAAGCAACGCCACAGATTCCCAGATCTTATTGCGGGTCAGGAACCAGCTCTGGGTGGCTGAGGCGAATAACATCATCGCTATAGTCGCCACCACAAAGACGAAGATCGCCTTGCCGAAGCCCACATTTATCAACAACAGCTCGGTGTTGAAGATGAAGAGGAACGGCAGCAGCGCGGTGCGGATGTCATAGGCAAAGCCCTGAAGACCGGTCTTGATAGGATCCCCGCCCGATATGGCCGCCGCCGCAAAGGCGGCAAGCCCCACGGGCGGCGTATCATCCGCCAAGATGCCGAAATAGAACACGAACAGGTGCACCGCGATGATCGGCACGATCAGTCCGCTCTTTGCGCCCAGCGCCACGATCACCGGAGCCATCAGCGAGGACACCACGATGTAGTTTGCCGTGGTGGGCAGACCCATGCCGAGGATCAGGCTCATCACCGCCACCAGGATCAGCATTAGTAGCAGGCTGCCGCCGGAGAGGAATTCCACGAACTCGCCAATCACCTGGTGTGCGCCGGTCAGTGAGATTGATCCGATGATGATGCCGGCAGCGCCCGTGGCGATGCCGATGGAGATCATGTTTCGCGAGCCGGAAATCATGCCTTCGACCCACTCGGCGACGCCTTGCTTGAAGCCGTTCACCACGTCGCTTTCGCCGCGCATAATCGCCTTCAGAGGCCGGTGGGTGATTGCCACGATGGTCATGGCCACCACCGCCCAGAACGCGGCCAGCGAGGGCGACAGGCGCTCAGGCGTGGGCAGAATGCACCAGATCAGAATGACGATCGGCAGGATGTAGTAGAGCCCGGTGATGGCCGTAGCGCCGGCTTTGGGCAGCTCGGTGATCGGGGCATCCGGCGCATCCACAACAAGATCGGGCACACGCGAGGCGAACCACAAGAGCACCAGATAGGCGATGCCGGACAGTACGGCCACGGTGAGGAACGACATATCAGGGGCAGCGGCCTTCACCACGGCCAGGATCTGATAGACGATCCACAGCAGCAGCGCCGTGCCGAGGGCCCCGGTCAGAACGCCCAGCATTTTCTGGGCGAGCGTGCGCTCTGATGGCGGCTTGGGAAGACCCTGCAGGCCAAGCTTCATAGCCTCAAGGTGCACGATGTAGACAAGCGCGATATAGCTCACCAGCGCCGGCACCAGGGCGTGTTTCAGAATGTCGGTATAGGCGATGCCGGTGAACTCGGCGATCAGGAACGCAGCGGCCCCCATCACCGGCGGTGTGAGCTGGCCGTTGGTGGACGAGGCCACCTCAACCGCGCCCGCCTTTTCCGGCGAGAAGCCGGTGCGCTTCATCAGCGGAATGGTGAACGTGCCCGTGGTCACCGTGTTGGCGATCGAGGAGCCCGAATAGAGCCCGCTCATGGCCGAAGCCACAACCGCCGCCTTGGCCGGGCCGCCACGCAGATGGCCAAGCAGGGCAAAAGCGATCTTGATGAAATAGTTGCCGGCACCCGCCTTCTCCAGAATGGCGCCGAACAGGACGAACAGGAAGATCAGCTCGGTGGAGACCTTGAGGGCGACCCCGAACACCCCTTCATCCTGCATCCAGTAATGCCAGGTGGCCTTGCCGAATGAGGCCCCCTTCCACTGGATCACGTCGGGCAGCCAGGCCGCATGGCCGAAGAACACATAAGCCATGAAGATCGAAGAAATGATCACCAATGGCAAGCCAAGCGAGCGGTAGATAGAGACGCCCAGAACGAACAGACCAACAGCCGAAACCACCATATCGGTGGTGGTGGGCAGGCCGGCCCGTCCGGCAATCGCCGTCTTATCGATGATCGCCCACAGGCACACCCCAATGCCGGTGAACGCCAAGGCCCAGTCATACCAAGGGATGGTGTTCTTGGGCGACGACTTGAAGAGGGGGAACACCATGGCTGCGAGGAAAATCGCAAACGCCAGATGGATCCTGCGGGCCTCACTGGAGGGCAGTATGAGACTGATGCCGGTCAGGTCCGTGAGAAAGAACGGCAGGTTTGAAGCAATGTACAGCTGATAGCAGGCCCAAACAAACGCGATTATCAGGATAAGCTTGTGTTGCCAGCCCACCGGATCGCGCCCGCCGGTATCCACCTGGGCGACGAGCTCTTCAGCGCTCTGTACTTCTCTGGCCATTTGATATCTCCCCTCCGCGCGCCGCTGCTTCCCCGCTGTGGCGCGCGTCAAAACTCTAAAACTGCCCTAAAACACTTCGGGCGGGCCCCTGGGAGGCCCGCCCGATATGTGGTTGGCTTATTACATCCAGCCTTTTTCTTTGTAGTACTTTTCAGCACCCGGATGCAGAGGAGCCGACAGACCATCCTTGATCATCTCGGTTTCCTTCAGGTTGGCAAAGGCCGGGTGCAGCTTCTTGAACTGATCGAAGTTCTCAAAGACAGCTTTCACGATGGTGTAAACCACATCGTCCGGCACATCAGCGCTGGAAACAAAGGTGGCGCCCACGCCAAACGTGGTGATGTCTTCTTTGTTGTTGTACATGCCGGCCGGAATGGTGGCCGTGCGGTAGTACGGGTTGTCGGCGACCAGCTTGTCGATGGCCGGGCCGGTTGCGTTCACCAGGTTGGCGGCACAAGTGGCGAGCGACTCTTGGGTCAACGCGGACGGATGGCCGACCAGCCAGAAGTATGCATCGATTTTGCCGTCGCAAACAGCTTGACCGGTCTCAGCCGACTTCATTTCAGACGCCAGCTTCAGGTCGCTGCGCTGCCAGCCAAGGGCTTCTTCAAGCACTTCCCAGGTGCCGCGGGTACCAGAACCCGGGTTGCCGATGTTCAGGCGCTTGCCTTTGAGGTCGGTGATGTTTTTCACACCGGCTGCTTCAGAGGCAATGATGGTCACCGGCTCAGCATGAACCGAGAACACAGCCCGCAGCTTGTCAAACTTGCCTTTGTCGGCAAATTTCGACGTGCCGTTGAAGGCATGGTACTGCCAGTCGGACTGGGCCACGCCGAACTCAAGCTCGCCTGCGCGAATGGTGTTGATGTTGTAGATCGAGCCACCGGTTGATTCAGCAGAGCAACGGATCCCATGATCCTTGCGCCCCTTGTTCACCAGACGGCAAATGGCGCCGCCGGTTGGATAGTAAACGCCGGTGACCCCGCCGGTGCCGATCGAGACAAACTTCTGGTCGGCCGCGTTGGCCGCGCCAGCCGTCATAAGCCCCATACCGAGTGCCAGCGCGACGGTTGTCCCTTTCAAAAACTTCTGCATGCTAATCCTCTCCCTGTTTTCATTGGACTGAGCAGTGAAGGCGCGATTAAAGCGTTTTTATGCCGCCAGTGCAAACACTTGCTGGCCTCCCCAAATGGATTAAGATTTAGAAACCTAAGATTGTCAGACAAATGGAATGAGATTTCTGGACGGGTCTGAGAGCTGGACCGTGCAAGGTTATGGCCACAACCATTGATGGACCGGGCGCTCAAGCGGTGCGCAAATATGGTTCACGAATCACCCCAGAACGGGCCATAAGCTGAAAGACTCACCCCTGCCATCAGGGGTTGATAAATTCGTCGTTTGTGAGAGTTTTGGGCATATCCACGGGGACGGTTGGCTTCTAAGGTGAGGGGGAGCCGTTGAGCAGCAAGACAGACGGTTCGATGAAAATGCGGCGGGGCAGCGGCTGGGAAAAGAAAGCAGCCTATCTTTGTCTGATTGTGGCCATTGGCGGAGCTGCCTACGCGCTTTACGCCTTCTCGGTCTTTAAGGCGACCGAAGCCATGCTCGCCGCCGCTATCTTGTTTGTGGCCGCCTCGCAAATTCCCGGCTGGATCAATTCATCGGAGCGCAAGGTGCGCAACCCGGGCGAACTGGCCGACCTGATCAAAGCCAACGCCGCGCTCAGCAAGAAAATCCAGCAACTGCATCGCCGCCTCGACGAATTGGCGGGCGGCTCAGATCCTGAGACCGCCGAAGAGTATGAGCACGTGCTCCAGAAGGTCGGCGCCATGGAAGAGAAGTTCCAGCAGATCGAAGAGCGCATGACCGCCATGCCGCCGCGCAAGCCTGCCTTGTCAAACCTGATCGGGGCTCAGCGTCAGATCTCGTCCGGCCCGCCTTCGAAGTTTCCCATGACAGCCACACCCGCTTTGGTGGATGACGCCTTGGGATCCGGCTCTGAGGGGCTCTATCTTCAGCCCGTGGTGACCATCACCTCGCGCCGCACCATGGCCTACGAAGCAACCTTGCAGCTTATTGGCCCCAATGGCACGCCGTTTGACGAGCGCTCGGTGAAGGAGGTTCTGCGCCGGGAAAACCTGGAAGTTCATCTGGACCGCATGCTGCTCGACAAGGCGGTGCGCGTGGCCACCCATTTCCGCAACCGGGGGCGCAATGCAGCGGTCATCTGCCGCTTCCACGAGCGCTCTTACTTCGATGAAGATTTTCTGATCTATCTGTCCGAGACCTTGTCTGTTCGCCGGGATCTGGCCGGGGCTCTGCATCCGGCCATTGCGCAGAATGACCTGGCGGTGGTCTCCACTTCGGCCCTGGAGACTTTGGCCAACCTGAACGATCTGGGCTTCAGCTTTGTGATGGACCGGTTGCGCGATTTGGACGCCAAGCCGGAGATCCTGCGCCGCGCAGGGTTCACCATGATCCGAGCGCAGAGTTACTTCTTCAGCCGCACCGATCCCCAGCGCGATACTGAATGCATGGCTTTGCTCGCCAGCTGCCGTCAGGCCGGTGTTCAGGCCATCGCCACAGATCTCAGCACAGAAGCCGAAGTGGCCAATCTGGTCACGGGTGTGGAGTTCGGCCAGGGCGAGCTGTTCTCCGGACCGCGCCGGGTGCGCGCGGAACTGGCCGACAGCGGCACTGAGGGCATCACGGCTGAAGCGGTCTGACCGAAACGCACGGTCGCTGCTGCGCCAATTGATCGGCATACCGCAATCCAACGAGCCTGGTCGTCTACAGGGCCTCAATGCTCCCCGGTGCGTGCCTTTGCGGAGATTTACCGCCGCTGTCAGCTAGCGGACACACGTTGATCCGGCGGTCGATTAAATTTGGCCAATCCACTTTTACGCACCATCGGTTTAGCTGCCAGGCAGCCTCCACTGGTGGGAATTTGGATAAAGTGCGTTCGCTCGAAACGCGCATCTGGGAGGAGAGGAGAGCGGTTTCATGTTCAGCAATCCGTTTGCCGAGCTTTCGGCGACGTTTCCCGCAGAGCTGATGCAGGCGTATGTGGTTTTGATGTTCA
>JANQOW010000097.1 GCA_028285595.1 Hyphomicrobiales bacterium | reverse complement strand
GTAATAAGGTTGGTATAGACGCGGCGCTCGGCCAGGGTGCGCACCAACTCTTCCAAGTCCTTGCGCAGGGTCGGCTCGCCGCCTGACATGTGGACCTGCAACACACCCAGATCCGCGGCCTGCGAGAACACATCGATCCAGGTTTCCGTGGAGAGCTCCGTGTTGGCCTTCAAAAGCGCCACCGGATTGGAGCAATAAGGGCATTGCAACGGACAGCGGTGTGTCAGTTCAGCCAGGATACCTATGGGGGGGCCGGGCGCTGCCATGGGGCTCACTGTTCCGTGGTCAACAGACGCTGGTCAGCCCAGCCCTGCAAAAACTCACCCACATCAGCGTTGATTTCTGCGCGTGGGGCGCCGTAATCGTCTGCAAGCTTATCGACAATCTGATCAAGGGTGCGCGAACCATCGCATAGCTTGATGATGTCAACACTCACATCGTCCGGCCACAGAACGCGCTCGGGCGCGAGCACCACCCACTTTTGCCGCAACTCATCAAACTGCAGGCGAACATGTGGGGGCAGGGCGGGCATAGAGCCAGAATGCAACTGGACGCGGGTCTGCATGTGCCCTCTCTAGCCTTCGGTGGCCGGCTGGAATGCGCCTGGGGGAATGTGTCCCGGGCTCACATAGGCATGGTAGAGGGCATCCAGCTGCGCCCAGAGGATATCACACTTGGTCAACAGGGCCTGAACTGCAGCGTCTTGGCGCTCTTCGGTGGTGGCCCAGGTCTTGACCAGTGACAGCGCAAAGTCTGCATCCCGTGGCGCTTGGTGAAGGCGCGGCTTGAAATAGGCAAGCGTGTCCTCAGTGATGTAATCGTAGCGTTTCAACATGGCGGGCACCCGCTCACCTATGGCCACCGGCGAGAACAGCTCGGTCAGTGAAGAGGCAATGCCGATCATCAGCGGCTCATCGCGCACCAGCTCCACATAGGCGTTCACAGCAAACCTGGTGGCGGGCAGGGCGAGCTTCTTGGACGCGACCACATCTGCATCTAATCCCAAGCTCGTCGCCAGGTGGATCCATTTTGCCATGCCACCGGGCGCATCGTCTTCGCCGTCATGATCTATAATGCGTTTGCGCCACTCCCGGCGGAAGGCAGGATCGTCCGCCTTGCTGAGGATGATCGCGTCCTTTTTGGGGATTATCGCCTGGTAGCAGTAACGATTGAGTGCCCAGGCCTGCATCTGGGCTTTGGTGAGCTCGCCCGCATTCATCAGCTTATGGAAGGGGTGGTGGATATGGTAGCGCTGTTCGCCAACCGTCCTTAATCTGTGTTCCAGCTCATCTGGACTGAGCATACCTTACGCCTCAACCGGTGACAGGGTCCGTCTTGGAGCCAAAAAACTAAACCCGGCCACAGGGCGAGGTGCGCCCATCGCACCGCGACCTCAAGCCGGGTCTACGCGGATCATACGTCCGCTGAATAGAGGGGCCCAGAAAGCCCCGCAATTCAAGCAATTAACGCTTGCAGGCGCCGAGTTCTGCAGGCAGGTAACGAGAAATCTCGAAGCCGGCTTCTACGCTCGTGGTAACAGGTTTGGTCCAGGTTTTCATGGCCTTCACTCCAAATCGATTGGTGCAGGCAAAATGTAGGATCTGGGGACTTAGCTGTCAAAGCATTTGTTCTGCGTTTCGTGTATCTCTCACTTTTGTGAAAGGGCCCGGATACGGCCGTTCTCATGAACTTTGGCGCCCATTTTGGGGTGCCGCAACGCCTCACCGTTCACGACTGCGCCTCGACCGGCGGCGGATCCAGCATATCCTCAAAGAACCAGGCGGCCAGCTCGTTACGACTGGCCACGCCAGCCTTGCGATAAACACTGGAGGCCTGCTGGCGAACGGTCTTCTCACGGGTCTCCCGCAAGTCTGCAATCTCGCGAAACGACAGCCCCTTTAGCAGCATGATCACCACGTCCTGTTCACTTTCTGTGAGATGCCAAGCATCAAACTGGTCCTGCATCACCGCGCGGTACTGGCTCGCCAGTTTCCGAGATTGGGGATAAACCTTAGCCAGGCGTCCGCGCGCCTTTTCAAGTTGGCCTCTCAAATCTGCCAGAGCGCGTTGTTGGGAAACGTATTCGAACCCAAACACCGCCAGCACGATCGCGCTTAAAATGAACTTGCTCACATCATCGGCCATCATGGCGAGGGTTTCGCCATCATCAAATTCATCGATGATTTCCATGATGCTGGTGGCAAAAACAAACAGCACGAAAAAGGCAAACACAAACCGCCGATATGGCAGCTGTCCTATCGTGTCAAACATGACCGTTCCCTCACAAAAACACGTGGCTCTTCACAATAGGGGAATTCCCCTGTGTGAGGGCCAAAATTGACCTTATGCCCGATGGGCCGGCTGCGAAATCGGGCATATGTCCGATGGACCAAACGTTGAGTCACGCGCACGTTGACCGTCAGTATCAATTGACAACTTTATCGGAGATCAGCCATGCCCTTCACCCTCAATCGGCGAAGCTTCGTTGCCGGTGGAGCGGCCCTAGTGGGAACACGGTTTGTGGCCCCGGCATGGGCAAAGGCTGCGCCAGTGAGCTTGCCCATCCCGAAGCTTGTGGATGGCACGAGCGGGGAACCGCTCAACTTGACGATCCGCAAAGGTCTCTGGTCATTTATGCCCGGTGTTGCAACACCAACGCTGGGGATTAACCAGGATTATCTGGGGCCCACGATCCGGACCCGGCGGAACAGCGAGTTGAACCTCAATTACCACAACACCCTGAACGAGGGCGTCTCCGTTCACGGGCATGGCTTGCATGTGCCGGGGGAGGTGGATGGCGGGCCGCAGCTGGAAATCGCTCCATCGCAGCGCTGGCAGCCGACATTATCAATTGTACAGCCGGCGGCCACCTGTTGGTACCATTCCCATACGCACGGCAAGACGGGCGAACATGTCTACCGGGGGCTTGCTGGCATGATGATCATCGATGATGACATGAGCGATGACTTACCGCTTCCCCGCACATACGGCGTTGATGATCTGCCGGTCATCATTCAGGACCGGACTTTCGATGCGAAAGGTCACCTGGTGTATTCGCTCAAAGATGCTGATGAAGACGGCTGGCTCGGGGAAACGGTCATTATCAACGGGGCCATTTCACCGGTCGCAAGAGTTCCGGCTGGAAAGGTCCGGCTCCGGCTGCTCAATGGGGCGAACGCCCGGTTTTACATTGTCACCTTTGCTGACAAGCGGACGTTTCACAAAATCGCATGCGACGGGGGACTGTTGAGCGAGCCAGTGGAGATGACGGCCATGGAAATGGCGCCGGGCGAACGCTGCGAGATCGTTGTGGACTTGGCCGATGGGGCGCCTGCCGGTCTGCTGACTTTGTTTGAGGATCAGTTTGATGATGAGGAGGAGGGGGTGCTCAGCACTCTGCTGGACCGGTTCCTCAGCGCCGACAGGCCTGCACCACAGCCCTCTTTGACACTCACACCTGACAAAGCCCTGCCGGCGCACACTGCGCCTCTCCCAGGGAAAATGGCGGAGATCGTGCGGCCAAAGCCGTCAGAGATCGTCCGCACGCGGGACTTCATGCTGGAGATGGATGGCGGAAAGGGGGGCGGCCATGCCGGGCACGCGGGACACGGCGCCATGAGCATGACCATCAACGGCGCGGTGATGGATATGAGTGTCATCAACGAAGAGGTCAAACGCGGCGAGTGGGAGCGCTGGCGCATCCGCGCCGATCAAGGGGCGCATCCGTTTCATGTGCACGGCTGCTCATTCTTGATAGAGCAGATGGAGGGCGCTCCGGTCACGCCGGACCAGCAGGGCTGGAAGGATATGGTTGTTCTAGACGACGACGACTGGTCGGAAATCGTCGTACGGTTTGATCACTTGGCGACCAAGGCCTATCCGTACATGTACCACTGCCATATTCTCGAACACGAAGACCACGGCATGATGGGGCAGTTTACCGTGAGCTGACAAACCGGGCGCTCACCCGATTTGCCGTTCGCCAATCAACGGGCACGCACTCAACTTTGCCCCGGCCACAGCGCTGTTTTGGGGTGGAATTGAGACCAGGCGAACCAGAACGCCTGATGGCTGCCCAGGTCCGCGCCGCTTGCATCAACTGCCTTGATGCCGCCGGCATCGAGTTTGAGATGCACATTCTCAAAGGTGATTTTCTCGCCCTTCTTCAAAGCGGCAAATGCCTTGGAACGTTGGAACGCAACAGGTTTGCCCGATGCGGTGATGACGCCGATTACATCCTCGTGAACCGACAAGCGCGGGTCCAAATCGCCGATCGGGAAGATCGGGCCGTTGGCATCGCGCCCGTTGCGGAAATCAAAGTTTCGTCCCAAGGCGAGCGCCTCGACCAGGACGGTGGTTTCAGGATGAGCCTTCTTCCAGGTGCCCCAGTCGGTGGTCACAACGCTGGCCTGCTGAAGTTGGATCTTCTTCTCCGCCAGAGGTCCGGTTACCGCGGTGCCCAGAAACGTATCGAACACGGAGAAGGTTTTCACATCGTACATCACCTTATTGGAGCGGATCAGCAGGCCTGAGGTGCGCAGCACCGGCCGATCGACGCCTTCCGGCAAACGATCGGTGAAGTAGGCCTGGGCCGCCCCGCACAAGGTGCAGTAGGGAATGCCCAGGTCCCGGCCGCCGAGCGTGTCGTTGACCATCTCGCGCACTTCCATGATCTGTCGCGGATAGGCCCGGTACTCACCGTTCACTTCAATGCCGAACACAATGTCGTCGTCTTTGAGCCAGGTGGCCTCTGCGGCACTGGTAACCTTCGGATTGTCGGCCGCGGGGATGCAGTTGCACAGGGTGTCGGTGGTGTCATACTTGCGATCATCGATCGGCACCCCGCCCCAAGAGACGTGGCGCCAGTCAATATTGCCTTCCACGAAAATCTTCTCCCAGCCGGGCACAAAAGTGGTGAAAATGGCCCGTTTCACCTTCAGATAGTCTGGCGGGGCAGGGATGTCCCAGGCAATCAGGTGGTCCGTGACAATGCCCCATTGATTGACCCTGGGAAACTCGATGCCGAGCAGTTTGACCGCAGCATTTGTGAGTGCGGCGTTGAGCTCGTGGCTGGTGATAAAGCGCATCATATCGCCGATGATCCAAGCCAGTCGCGGGTCTTTTGAGTCAGCCACCTCAGCCAGCGCAATGGTCTGGTCGCGGCCCCAGGTAGAGTTGGTCGTGCTGTCAATGAAGGCCATTTTCACGGCGTTTGCGAGATCTTTGGAAAGAGGCCCGTCCGGAATGGCCGGCGGCTTGCCGAACTTCTCAATCACATAGTCTGGGAGTTGCTTTGCAGTTTCGGCGCGTGCCGTATCGAGCGGCAACACCAAAAGCGCAAATAATGATGCAAACCAGAGGACGCGGGAGAGAGAGCCAAGTGCCGGAGCCATGAGAAGGGCCTTTCGCAAGAAAAATTCGTTCACGGTGCATTTTGACCGGCGTGCGAGGGAAGGCCAATAACATTGCATCAGCAATCGGTGATGAGCGCGATCCTTGGGCTATCCACGAGGACCGCCGCGGCGGGCAATAAGGCCTTTGGACGGGTTGTACGCAACAACGGCCATTGTCACGAACAAGAGTGTGCACCCTACTGTGATCAACGCCGCGGGCAGATTAAACTGCACATAAAGCGCATGGCGGATGAGTTCCACCGCATGGGTGAACGGGTTTAGCGAGCACAGGTGATAGAGCAGGGGATTGGCGTCTGCCATGCGAGAGAGGGGATAAAGCGCCGATGACATGAAGAACATCGGGAAGATGACGAAATTCATGATCCCTGCAAAGTTCTCCAACTGGCGGATCACCGAGGACAACAGCAGCCCAAGCGAGCCGAGCATCAGGCCGGAGAGAACCAGGGCCGGTAGGACGGCCACATAGCCCCCCAACGGTGGCGTGATGGCCCAGAACCAGGCGATGGCCAGGAACACGTACACTTGCGCAATGGAGACAACAGTGCCGGCCAGCAGTTTGCAGCTCAGTAAGAACCAGCGGGGGAAGGGGCTTACCAGAAGGGTCCGCATGGTGCCCATCTCCCGGTCATAGACCATCGACAGGGAAGACTGCATGCCGTTGAAGAGTTGGATCATGGCCACAAGGCCCGGCGCGATATAGACCTCGTAGGGTACGGCGCTCTCATAAGGCTCAACAACCGATCCGCCCAACACAGAGCGGAAGCCGGCCGCAAAGATGAAGAGCCACACCAACGGACGCACCAGGGCGGCGATGAACCGGCCGCGCTGCTGAAAAAAGCGCAGGGCTTCACGCCACACAATGCCCATCATGCACCGCAGATAACCGGGCAGCCCGTAGTGCGCCACGCCATGCGTCATGCCGCTTTATCCTTGGCAAGGCCTGTGAGGGTGTTGAAGGCGTCTTTGAGGCTGTCCGCATTTTGCCGGGCGACAATCTCGCTGGCGCTGCCGTTTTCGATCACCTTGCCTTGGTGGAGCACAACCACCGCGTCTTCATTTTCGATTTCTTCCATCAAGTGCGTGGCCCAAAGCACGCTCAGGCCACCATCGTCCACCAACGTGCGGACATGGGAGAGAATGTCCCGTCTGGCGCCCACATCAAGGCCCACGGTGGGTTCATCCAGCAGAAGCAGCTTGGGGTGGTGCAACAACGCACGAGCGATCTCCACCCGCCGGGTCTGGCCCCCGGAAAGCGTGCGCACCGTGTCGTTCAGCCGGTCCTTGAGGCCCGCGCGTGCCAACTCGGCGATTGCCCGCTCATGCGCGTCGCGCCGGGCGATACCGTGCAGGGCCGCATGGTAGGTCATGTTCTGCATGACCGTGAGGTCCGGGTCCAGAGTGCGGCTTTGAAAGACCACGCCGAGGTTTTGCAATGCGAGCTTCGGGGCGCGCCGGACATCATGCCCCATAACGCGCACCTGCCCGCTTGTATTGTCGAAGAGGCGCGTGATCAGGGAAAACAAAGTGGTCTTGCCGGCGCCATTGAGTCCCAGCAGACCGCAGAATGCGGCTGTACCAACCGTCAAGCTCACATCATCCAGCGCCTTCCGCGGGCCATAGGCATGGCTCACATGGCTTACATCCAGCGCTGTCAAAGGCGTGCTCTTCATGAGCGTCACTGTACCGCCTGGCGCCTTGATTGACGACGAAAACCGGTTCCTGACCGTCGCTCGGATCAGTTCTTGGTCAACATCTCCAACATGCGCTGGGTCGGCAGGCCAAGCCGGGGCAGCTTCTGTGCGTCCTCAAATTTGAGGATGGCATTGCGGGTCTCAAGGTCGAATATGCCATCAGTGCGTCCCGTGTGGAGATTGCGAGCCTTCAGAGCCTCTTGGAGGCGCTGCACATCGTTGGTGTAGTTCAGCACGTCCTCGGTCTGAAACCGCTTCAGCGAGGCCGCCAGAGCCCGGGCGGGCACCGCCGCGTTGGCAGAGAACTGCACCCGGTGACCGTCCTTCGTCGTATGCTCCCAAGTGACCTTGCCGGAATTGATGCCGTTGGCGACGTATGTCCCGTCGGGCCGGATTTGAAGGATGGGGCTGCCGGACTGATCGGCGATTGAATCGCACGTATGAAGAAGCCGGCCACTCTTCTGTGCCAGCCGTTCGACCTGTTGCCGCGCTGGGGACTGAAGCTGTGGAATAGAGCTGACCAGCGCACAAGCGTCTGAAAATAGACTGCGGGGCCGGGAGCTTTTCAAAGCCTTTTTCGCGCGTGACGAGAGCATCGCAACTGGGCCGGTCTGGACCGTGCCGGCGTCGGACAGCGGCAGGAATTCCTTGCACACATCACGCGCGACGCGAAAAAGCGCCCAGTCCTGAGCATCAAGGCGGTATCCCTCCGCAGCGGCTCTCACGGTGAGGCGGCCAAGAGCAATATTGCGTTCGCGCGTAAGGTCATCTTGCCCCCGTACCCGGCTCGATAGGGGACGCCCGCTGAAGTTCAGCATAAACTTGAAATTGTTCCAGTTGTTCCGCCATTTTCCCCGATCGTCCACCAAGCAGCTTGCGTCGGTGGCGACGACGTTAGGGGCGACACAAAATCCGGTACAGAACGAGCTGGAGTAGGCCAGTGTCCCGACGCTTGAAATGGCATCGGCAAGCGCGATGCGCACACGTTGTGTCCGGTTGTCTTCCCCAATGATGGCGCCGTCCGAGCTGGTGCGGATGACCCCCTTCGACCAATCGGCGCCGGTGAGCAGATCTTCCGGTTTTGGGGGCGGAGGGGGAGGTTTCAGCCCCATCTTTGTCATCAGTTGCTTGGTGGGAAGTCCAAGAAAGGCGAGTTTTGCCGAGCGCTCATACTTGTGGATCGCGCGGCGGGTGGCCGGCCCGAACACACCATCGATCTTGCCCCGATAGAGCCTGCGTTTAGCCAATGCCCGCTGGATGACCTTGAGAGACCGATCATCCACGACGGTTTCGCTCTTGAGCCGCTGAAGGGCGCCCACCATGGTGGTGAGCTGCGCGGACAACGCAAACGGGTAGCACGTCCTGCGCTTCTTTCGGTTCACGCACCAGGTGGCATGGCCTGAATGGATCGCCACGGCCTCAACGGAGCCATCCTTCAGGCGCCTCAATATGGGGCTCCCGGATTGGCCATTTTGTGTGTCGCAAGTGTGCAGGCCATTCAGTTTGTTGCCAACGCGACGGCGGAAGTCACGCTGATAGCGCGATGGCAGGCCCGGCACGTTGCGGGTGAATTTGCACTTCGTGGAATAAAGGATCGATATCGTGTCTGACTTCGCCGCCTGCTCGCTCAGATAGAGCTTTGACGGCATGCCAATCTCGTTGGATTTTGTGGCCTCGGGCAAGTTCCTGAGCGCCTTGATCGGAACCACTCTCGCGCACACGCGTTTGTTGAACCGCACCAACGCCCAGTCTTCCCTGCGCGTGGGCACCCAGGTGCGGGCGCGCGTGGCTTGAATTCTGGTGCCAAGAACCACTTTCAGTCTCGTCGACTGCGGGCTGTTGGCAGGCAGGAATGTCCGGGACTTTCTGCCGCTTAGAAACTGGGTGAACACCATGCGCATGTTCTTCTGCCGCCAGGAGCCGTTTTCTTTCAGCAGGCAGTGGGCGCTTGTGGCGACAATGTCTGGAGCAACGCAGAATGCGGTGCAGCCGCCGGCTCCCCGAACGCTTAAGATGCCAAGGCTCTCCTTGGTCTTGGAAAACGGAAAAGGAATAGCGCTGATGCGGTCGTCCTTGCCGATCACTTTGGAGAAGGCAGGCGGCCCGGCGGAAAAGTTCAGTGCTGCTGCAAGCAGCAAGACCAGGGCACTCAGCGTCAAGTTGCGTGACTGCCGCCCAACATGGACAGATCGCTTGTTCATCCTGCCACCCGTTGCATCCAGAACTTAAGCTTATTGGGTCCGCTCAAGTCCTGCAAGTTGGGGTTGCTCAGGCCGGCTTTGCAAGTTCCTGAAATTGTTTGACCAATTCCGTGTACAGCCCCCGTTTAAACGGGACAACCAGATCGGGCAGGGCCTCCAGCGCTTCCCATCTCCACGTGCTGAATTCCGGCTTATGATCATCCGGCGCAATGTTTATGTCCGCATCCTGGCCTTCGAAGCGCATCACAAACCAATGCTGCTTCTGGCCACGAAACCGCCCCTTAAGGGCTATGCCCAGCGCATCATCAGGAAGGTCGTAGTAGAGCCACTCTTTCGTCTGGCCGAGTAGGGTTGCCTTGGTAGCACCGGTCTCTTCGGCAAGCTCGCGCCATGCGGCTTCTTCCGCGGTTTCACCTTCATCGATCCCTCCTTGAGGCATCTGCCAAAGATGGGCCGAGCCATCCCCCTCCCACTTGGGAATGCGCTTGCCGATCCAGGCCTTGCCGTCCGTGTTCAGCAATATAACACCGACACATGCGCGGTAAGGCATGCTCTCCCGGTCAGGTTTCGCCATGGGCTCTTATCTTCCGTAAACTGCGCTCACGGGGATCAAGGCAATCCCCTTGTCTGCCAGGGTGTTGGCCCACTGGCTGACTTCCGTGATGGTTTCAGGCAAACCGCTGCCCACCGCAACCGCGATTCCGCGTTTTAAGGCTATTTTCTCGAGTTTTTCCAGGTTCGCCCGGATCTGAACGGGATCTTGCACCCGGTCGATCACCTTGTGGGCGCGCGCCACACCTAGGTTGAGCCGCCGGCCCACTTCGCCGGTCTTGCTACGCCCGGAGGTGCCATCATCCAGGTAGGTGAGCCCGCGCCGCTTCAGTTCACTCATCACAGGGGCAAGGACCGCCGGCTCGCTCGTGAACTTGGCCCCCATATAATTGGTTACGCCGGTATAGCCCGTGAAGCGGCCCATGTAAGTTCTAAGGCGCCTCAGATTTTCTTCAGGGTGAAGGGTCGTCAGCAGCGGATCTGGGCCCGGATTGGTGGCCGGATAATTGAAAGGCTCCATCGGCAATTGCAACAGCACCTCGTGGCCGCGCCTGCGGGCCTTGCCGATCCAGCGCTGAAGGCCCTGGCCATAGGGCGCGAAAGCCAAGGTGACAGGGCCGGGAAGGGCGCGGACCGCCGCGCCTGTTGCCTCTGAGGAAAGTCCCATGCCGCCAATGACTATGGCGATCTTGCCCCGCGACTTGGCCAGCGCCTTGTTGTTCACCGGGCGTGCATAGGCCTTGGCGGGTGTGAGCTTGCCGGAAACCTTAGGCAGCGGTCCAAATGGTGTTTTCTCAACCAGGCGCCCGATCGGCGCGCGCCTTAAGCGGATCGCCCGCGGCGTGCTGGCACCGATGGCCCCGGTGATGATGACATCCTCTTCAGGTGCTCCTTCCGGCGGCACGGCGAATTGGCGATCGAGCGCGGTCAGTTCCGCAGAGCCTTCGATGCGGGTCACTTTGGAAGTGGTGCCTGGGGAGATCGTGGTCACCCCGGCCTGCATCTCAATGGGGGCATCGCCGCTGCCATAGACCCTAACCATGCCTTCTTTGGGCGCATTAGGCCGTTCTTCGTTGGCGGCCGCAATAATCACAGGATCCCCCGGCAGCATCTTCACCGTTACCACGGGCTCGCCGCCAAGAGGGTCATGGTTCAAGCTGAGCCAGCCCACGAGGCCAATCGCGGCTGAGACCACACAGAAAGTCGCCACCTGAAGCGCCGAAATGGACGAGAGGCCCAAACGGCGTTTGAGGTGCTGGCGCTGGAGCGGCGTTCTGAGATCTTCGTCAATCATGCTCGCGGCGTACGCTATGTGATTCGCTGGTTTGCCATACAACGTACAGTTACGGACACGCGCCTTAACACTTTGTTTACGACGATTAAAAAACCCCGGCAGAACCGGGGTTTTCTACTAATCTCAGTTTTAAGGCGTTTGGCTAGTTTGCCGTGGCCTTTTCATCCGTCTTGCCCGGCTCTTCGGTGGCTTTGTTTTCATTCACCTTGATACCGCGAAGAAGGTTGAAAGCATACTGCAACTGCTGGTCCTTTGCCTTGTCGGCCGGGACGTAAGCAGATGAACCGCTGTCTTCCTTCTCTTCTTCTTTCTTCTTCTCGTGCTCCAGGTGACCGCGCAGGTGAGCTTCGCCGCGGGGCTTAGGCGCCTTGCCTTTAAGCTCTTCGGGCAATTCTTGCTCCACCTTCACGTCAGGCGTAATGCCTTTGGCCTGGATGGACGAGCCTGCCGGTGTGTAGTAGCGGGCGGTGGTGAGACGCATCGCACCATATGACCCGAGCGGAATGATGGTCTGCACCGAGCCTTTGCCGAACGACCGTGTGCCCAAGATGGTTGCACGCTGATGGTCTTGCAGGGCGCCGGCCACGATTTCTGAGGCCGATGCGGACCCGCCATTGATCAGCACCACAAGAGGCTTGCCGTTCGTCAGATCACCCGCCTGGGCGTTGAAGCGCTGGGTCTCTTCAGCGTTACGACCCCGTGTGGAGACGATCTCACCGCGTTCCAGGAAGGTGTCGGACACGGAGATCGCTTGATCAAGCAGTCCACCCGGATTGTTGCGCAGGTCAATGACATAGCCTTTCAGCTTGTCACCCATCTTTTCATTCAAGGTCCGAAGCGCCCGGTTGAGGCCTTCCTGGGTCTGCTCGTTGAAGGTTGTGATCCGCACATACCCCAAATCGTCTTCTTCGTTAAAGCGCACTGAGCGGATGCGGATAATCGCGCGCACGATGCGGATTTCCAGAGGCTCGGCCTGGCCTTTGCGGACCACGGTGATTGTGATCGGGCTGTTCACCTTGCCGCGCATCTTGTCGACCGCTTGGGACAAGGTCAGACCGTGGATCTGCTCGCCGTCCAGATGGGTGATCAGATCGCCCGCAAGAACACCAGCTTTCGCCGCCGGGGTGTCGTCAATCGGGGCCACAACCTTCACCACACCGTTTTCCATGGTGACTTCGATGCCGAGACCGCCAAATTCGCCGCGAGTCTGAACCTGCATGTCCTGGAACCGCTTGGCGTTCATGTAGCTGGAATGGGGGTCCAGGGAGGCCAGCATGCCGCTGATGGCGCTGTCCACGAGCTTTTCGTCGTCCGGCACTTCCACATAATCTGAGCGGATACGGTCGAAGACATCGCCGAACAGGTTGAGTTGTCGGTAAGTATCGGCATTGGAGCCACCAACCGCGGACATCGGACCGATAATGTGCCAACCCACAGTGGCCGCTACGGCGCCGATGGCCAAAAATCCAGCATTAGAGAGCAATTGTTTGCGCATTATCCGCGTACCTTACTGCTTGATCCAGCCCACCAGGGCCGTGAATCGATTGACTTTCCGTTCCTGCGAAATTCTACATACAAAACCGGGCGATTAGTCGGCGCCCCTGATCCTACAACTCCCGAAGCAGCCTCTATTCCCATTGTCCCGATCGGCTCACCTGCGCGGACCGTCTGTCCTGCAGTCACCGTCAGGGAGCCAAGGCCGGCTAAAAGAAGATGATACCCTTCTCCGGCATTGATGATCAAGAGTTTGCCGTAGCTCCTGAACTCTTCAGCATATACCACTGTCCCGTCCGCAGGGGCAGTCACCTGTGCGTTACTTCGGGTGGCCAGAGCAATTCCCTTAGAGATTTTGCCGTCCGGTTTCTTATCGCCATAGGTGTAGAGTTTCTCACCTTGAGCCGGATAACCGATCTTGCTGCGGCTCCTTGAGAAGCGCACTCTCGGGGCGTTAAGCACTGCCAGACGGCGCTTTTCTTCAAGTTTTCGGCGTTCTTCGGCCTCAAGCTCCTGCTTGGCGAGCTTCTCGGCAAGTTTGCGTTCGGCCTCTTGGCGGGTTTTGCGCTTCTTCTCAAGCGCTGAAATCAAACTGCGAAGGTTGCGCGCGTGTTTGGCCAAAGACTGCGCAAGACGATGGTATTCCTTCTGCTCGCCGCGAGTTTTTGTCGCGACGGCCTGTTTTTGCGCCAGCAGCGTTTCAATCTCTTCGCGCTCTGTTCCAAGGCGAGCGATGTTGGCTTCCAACCCCTCGCGCTCACGGTTGATAGCCGAACGCAATTCGACCAGCCGCGAGAGGTTGCGCGAAATGGCGGTGGCCTCTGACTTCAGCTCCGGCACAATCGCCCCCAGCAACATGGCGCTGCGCAGGGCGGACAGTGCATCGTCAGGCTTCACAATGAGGGCAGGGGGCGGGTTCTGCTCCAGCCGTTGCAGTCCGGCAAGAAGATCAGCCAGTGTCTTGCGGCGCCGCCGCAGTTGGTCTTTGAGCGCGCGCTCTTCCAGATCCAGTTGGCCCAGTCGTTCTTCCCCGGCGGTGATCTTGGCCTCACGGGCCTGGACCCGGGCCGCCATGGAGATAAGGCGCTCTGAAAGCACTTGGGCTTCCCGCTCCAAGGCGGAGATTTCGGCGCTAAGCGATTTTTCGCGGGCTTTGGTGGCTTTAAGCTTGTCCTCAAGCCCTTTCAATTCACCGGTGCCGGCTTTGATGGCCTTCTCCTCGGCCTGATCGTCCACCGCATAGGCATAGCTGGCCGCGCACAGGGCGAGCCCGGCAGCCGTCAGAACCGTGAGCGCTTTGCGCTGCTTATGTTTGAACGAGGGTCGTCCCATCTGCGCCTTTCATACGCGATGATAGGGATGATTCACCATAAGTGTAACGGCTCGGTAAATTTGCTCTAAAAGCATTACGCGCGCCAATCTGTGGGGCCAGGTCATACGTCCGAAACAGAGCGTTCTTGTGGCAGAGGCCAAAACATCCGGACTGAGCCCGTCCGGTCCGCCCAAAAGGAATGCCAGCTCACTGGTGCCACTGTCGGCTGCAGTCTTGATGATCTTTGAAAATTCTTTTGAATCAACGTTTTGCCCGTTCTCATCCAAGCAGATGACTTGCGCGCCGGCGGAGAGCTTCGAGGTTAACGCGTCCGCTTCACGGGCTTTGCGCGCGGCGCTTTGGGACTCTTGGGCTTCGGCCACCTCAATGATATCCAGCTTTGAGAGCCCCACTTGGCGACCGAGCTTTTCTGCGCGCGCTTGGTAGTCGGCGGAGAGCTCGGCTTCGGGCGCACGTTTCAGGCGGCCCACGGCGCAGACGGTGATGCGCATGGTGTCAGGCAGTTCTTAAGCGGTCGGCGCCGGTCTTAAACGGCGATCTTCTCGTCAGGCGCCTGAGGCGACCAGAGTTTTTCCAGATTGTAGAAGCTGCGCACTTCCGGGCGGAACAGGTGAACCACCACGTCGCCAGCATCAATCAGCACCCAGTCGCAATGGGGTGTGCCTTCAGAGTGAGCTCCTTTGACCCCCGCCTTTTTGAGCGACCGCGACAACTGGTCCGTAATGGCGCTCACATGGCGCTGAGAGCGGCCAGAGGCAATCACCATGTGGTCGGCCACAGAGGTCTTGTTGCCAACGTCGATTGCGATGACATCTTCGGCCTTTGCGTCTTCCAGGCAGGTTTTAATGGTCTTCAGGAGTTTTTTGGACGCCTTGCGCGCTTCAGCGGCAGGGTCCTTGGGAGCAGCCTTCTTCTTGGCGGTGCTCGACTTGGGTTTATCCGTCAGGGTTTGAGTTCCTTTCACAAAAAGGCAGCCGTAGCGGATATCGCTCGACTGCCGGTTGGACGTGCAAATTACCTAAAGGTTGCAAGGGTGTAAATCCGCTTCCTTCGTTCCTCTCTTTGCGACTCGGAGTTTACCCCGGACACTGTGACAGTTTCAACACGCAAAATCTTAGTAAAACTATTGAGCACAGAAGGGCGCCAGCGTGACGTTTGGCCGGGCGTTAGCGCGCATAACCTCGCTCAACCAAGACGCACGGCGCCCGCATTTGAAACTGGAACGAAGATTGCATCAGTTCTGCAACTTGCGCGAGCAAGTACCGGATCCGTGCAGAACTCGGATCATTTGCCACGACGAGCGAACAGAAGTTGCCACTTTTAGGAGCGAGTGAATGACCGATATTGCAAACATTTCTGGAGACGGCCTGGAGTACACAATCAACGGTAATGCGTCTGATTACGGCTGGGGCCTGACTGAAGACGGTGCAGGGATCGTCATCTGGAACGATGATGGGTTTCAGATCCTGCCAGCCAGCGTCAAGCTGGTGTTTTCCGATCAAACCATCGACACATCGAGCCTCTTCGGCAACACGGCCGTCCATCAGCTCTCCGGCGCCTCATCTGATTGGGGCTGGTCGGTGACAGAAGACGGTACGGGTGTTGTGGTCTGGAATGATGAAGGGTTCCAGATTCTGCCGGCAAATGTTCAGCTGGAGTTCTCTGACCGGACGGTAGATACCTCCATCCTGTTTGGAGGCTCTTCAGCTCATCAGCTCACGGGCAGCTCTTCTGATTGGGGGTGGGATGTCACCGAAGACGGTCAAGGGGTTGTGGTCTGGAACGATGCGAGCTTTGAGATCCTTCCGGCCAACGTCCAACTTCAATTTGACGACAAGACAGTCGATACGTCCTATCTGTTTGCGGAGCCGGAACTCGCCTCGGTTGGCGGTAAGGTGTGGTTTGACGACAATCAAAACGGCGTTATGGACAATGACGAAGGTGGATATTCAGGTTTCGCGGTTCAACTGACGGATGATACGGGCAACCTGGTTGCGGAAACCGTTTCAGATGCAGACGGAAACTATCAGTTCACCGGATTGGATGCAGGAGAGTATGGCATCTGGTTCATGTTCACCGGCAATGACTACTTTACCGAGAAACATGTTGCCGGAAATGCGCCGGATCAGATCGACAGTGATGTGAATGTGGTCCAAAGCGGGACCCGGGTTACGCTTGGAAACGGTCCCCACGACGACGCCATAAATGCGGGCATCATCTATGTGGATATTCCACAACCCGACCCCAATGCCAATCTGGGCTCAATCAGCGGCATGGTGTGGGTCGATGATAACAATAACGGACTGCGCGACAACATAGATGCCGGCATCATGCATGTGAGGGTCCAGTTGAAGAACGCGGACGGCCGGCTCATCAATGAAGCGCAATCCGATCACGATGGAACCTATCGGTTCGACCATCTGCCTGCAGGTGACTACACGATCATCTTCAGAGACGCCGATGCCTTCGACTTCAGCGAACAGGATGCAAACGGCAACGCTTCGGACTTGATCGACAGCGATGTCAACGTCGCCACGGGGGCGACGAACGTCCTAACCCTTGGTGAGGGTGAAGACCTCCAGGCAATTGACGCAGGCTTGTATCTGGAGGGCTATGACAACCCTTACCGCGACCCAACCCTCACAGACGACTTTGACCAGGTCATCTGATCGCCTCAAGAGGCATGAGCGTCCCTCAGTGCGGTGGAACTCTCCGGCCGCAGCGGCCAGGTGATAAATGCCCAGGCCGGCCTGGGGCTGCCGGCCAGAAGGGACGCATCGGCAGCATCTATGCGGGCGCTCGCATAGGTGAGGGCGGCTGGGCTCGTCAGCGCCTTAAGACCATGGCCGGGCCGGTCGAAAACACATAAGGGCAGGGCTGCCGGTAGACCTTTCCAGGCATACCAGCGGTGGAGTTCGGCAAACGAATCCGCCCCCATGATCCACACGAAGCGGCCTCTCTGAAGCACATGGGCCATGCCGTCCAATGTCTCTGCGGTGCAGGTTGAGCCCAGTTGCTGCTCCACATCGCTCACCATCATCCTGGGATGGCGCACCAGCGCTTTCGTCTCTGAGATGCGCTTGGAGAAGTCTGCGGTGTCATCAGCACGCTTTAGGGGGTTCTGAGGCGAGACCAGCCACCAGATTGCATCCAGCTGCAAGCGCTTGAGCGCTGCAGACGCCGTCGCCAAATGGCCCGCGTGGGCCGGATTGAACGAGCCGCCAAACAGACCAATGCGTTGGCCAGGCGAAAATGCAGGAAGACGAAGCACGGATGATGCGCTCTGGCGCCTAACCTGGCCGCGTGTGACCGGACCCGCGCACCGTGTACTTGAAGCTCGTGAGTTGCTCCAGGCCAACGGGCCCCCGGGCATGCATCTTGCCGGTGGCGATCCCGATTTCAGCGCCCATGCCAAACTCCCCACCATCCGCGAATTGGGTGGAGGCATTGTGCAGGACGATCGCGCTGTCCAATTCGCTCAGAAACTTCTCGGCCGTGGCCTCGTCAGAGGTCACGATCGCTTCGGTGTGGTTGGAACCATAGGTGCGGATATGGTCCATGGCCGCATCCACCCCGTCCACGACGGCCATGGAGACAATGGTGTCCAGATATTCGGTTGACCAATCTTCCTCGCTCGCAGCCTCCACACGACCATCTGCGGCCTGAACCGCCGCATCACCGCGCACAGTGCAGCCCGCCTCAATCAGATTGTCGATAAGCGCTTTCAGATGATCGCCGGCACCGGCTTCATCCACCAGGATGGTCTCGGCCGCCCCGCAAATGCCGGTGCGCCGCATCTTCGCGTTCACGGCGATGTCCACGGCCATTTGGGTCTCTGCGCCTTTGTCCACATAGACATGACAGATCCCTTCAAGATGGCTAAACACCGGCACTCTTGCTTCTGCCTCCACGCGGCCGACAAGGCCTTTGCCGCCGCGCGGCACGATTACATCGATGGCGCCGTCCAATCCGCTCAGCATCATGCCCACAGCCGCCCGGTCCGTGGTGGGCACCGCCTGGATCACCGTTTCCGGAAGGCCGGCCGCCCTCAAACCCTCTTGCAGGCACGCTAGAATGGCGCCGCTGGAATGGTAGCTGTCCGAACCACCACGCAAGATCGCCGCATTGCCTGCCTTCATGGAAAGTGCGCCGGCGTCTGCCGTCACATTCGGGCGGCTTTCATAGATGATGCCGATCACGCCGATCGGAGTGCGCACGCGAGAGATCTTCAGGCCATTGGGCCGCTCCCAGCTCGACAGGGTTTCGCCCACGGGGTCGGGCAGGGCGGCGATATCGTCCAGTCCCTTGGCCATCGCCTCAACGCGGTCCGGGGTCAAGGTCAGCCGGTCGATGAACGAGGCGCGCAAGTTTGCGTTGCGGGCTGCCTCCAAGTCTTTGGCATTGGCGCCAAGGATCGTCTCCACATTGGCCCGCACCGCAGCCGCCATCGCGGCAAGAGCGGTGTTTTTGGCCTCAGTGCCTGCATTAGCAAGGACCTTAGCCGCTTCGCGGGCCCGTTTGCCCAGCAAGCTCATCTCGGCTGCCAGATCACCTTCCAACTCATAAACCGCACTCATCTTATGTCCCCTTCAACACCAGGTCATCCCGGTGGATCAGCTCATCGCGCCCACGGTAACCCAGAACAGCTTCAATTTCAGCACTCTTGCGCCCAGCAATCTTGGCGGCGTCCTCCACATCATAGGCCACCAGCCCGCGGGCAATCTCTTCATTGGCGCCATTGACGATGGCCACAGCATCACCTTTGGCGAACCGGCCCTCTACGCGGACCACGCCTGCTGGCAATAAACTGCGCCCGGCCGTAAGCGCTTTGAAAGCGCCATCATCGACGGTAAGGCGCCCCAAGGGATCGAGCGTGCCGGCGATCCAGCGCTTGCGGGCGGCTTGCGGGCTCGCACCCGGCTGGAACCAGGTGCAACGCGCGCCGCCAATGACCTGAGCGATTGGATTGTGCACCCGGCCTGAGGCGATCACCATAGCCGCGCCGGCCTCCATGGCAATCCGCGCCGCTTTTACCTTGGTTTCCATGCCTCCTGTGCCAACATCGGTGGCGGACTGACCGGCCATGCCTGCAATGGCAGGCGTAATCTCAGTCACATGGCCAATATGCTGAGCGCCTTCCGCATCCGGCGCCTTGGTGTAGAGCCCATCCACATCCGAAAGCACGACGAGGCAGTCCGCGGAAATCATACTGGCCACCCGGGCGGCGAGCCGGTCATTGTCGCCATACCTGATCTCCGTGGTGGCCACCGTGTCGTTCTCATTGATGACGGGCACGGCACCACGCGCCAGGAGAGCGGTAATGGTGCTGCGCGCATTGAGATAGCGTCGGCGCTCTTCCGTGTCGTTAAGGGTCAGCAAAACCTGGGCGGCAATCAGCTTCTGCGTGTCCAGAGCTTTTTGCCAGGCATGGGCCAGCGCCACTTGGCCCACGGCGGCTGCCGCCTGGCTTTCTTCCAGCTTAAGACGGGTCTGCTTGAAGCCCAGAACCCGGCGCCCCAGCGCAATGGCACCGGAGGAGACAATCAGCACGTCCGCGCCGCCCGCCTTCAAGGCCGCAAGATCGCTCGCAAGCGAGTTGAGCCAATCCTCGCGCAATGTGCCTGTGGACATATCCACCAAAAGAGCGGAGCCAATCTTCACGACGACCCGTTTGGCCGTTTCGATTTTGAGTTCAAAAGACATGGACGTCAGGGCCGCCACCCGGTTGCGGCATCGGCCGTCTCTTCGTTCGCCTCCTCAGCGCGGTGGGCCTCGATCACGGCGTACAAGGCACCCATGGTCTCGCGAACGCCTTGGCCGGAAACGCCGGAGATGATCAGGGGAGGGCGAGCGCTCACCTTCTCCAGAGCAGAGGCCTTCTCGGTCAGCTCTTCCTCACCGAGCGCGTCGGCCTTGGTCAGCGCCACCAGTTCTGCCTTGCTTTCAAGCCCATTGCCGTAAGCGTCCAGTTCGCCGCGGATGGTCTTATAGGCTGCGGCCGGGTCTTCCAAAGTGGCGTCCACCAGATGCAGCAACACAGCGCAGCGTTCGATATGGCCCAAGAACCTGTCGCCAATCCCGGCGCCCTCGTGAGCACCCTCAATGAGACCAGGAATATCGGCCAGCACGAATGAGGAGGTGTCCAGCTTGACCACGCCCAAGCCCGGGTTGAGCGTTGTGAAGGGATAATCGGCAATCTTCGGCTTTGCCGCAGACACGGCGGCGAGCAGGGTGGACTTACCCGCGTTGGGCAGCCCCACAAGCCCGGCATCTGCGATCAGCTTCAAGCGCAGCCATATCCAGCGTTCGCTTCCTTCTTCGCCGGGGTTGGCGTGGCGAGGGGCCCGATTGGTGGAGGATTTGAAACGCGCGTTGCCGAAGCCGCCATTGCCGCCGCGCTCAAGACGCACCCGCTGACCCACTTCGGTGAGATCGGCAATCAGGGTTTCATTGTCTTCTTCCAGGACTTGGGTGCCCACGGGCACCTTCAGCATCACATCCGCGCCGGCCGCGCCGGTGCGGTTCTTGCCCATACCGTGGGTGCCGGTTTTGGCTTTGAAGTGTTGCCGGTAGCGGTAGTCAATCAGGGTGTTGAGGCCTTCAACGCACTCCACCCAGACATCTCCGCCACTGCCGCCGTCGCCGCCATCCGGTCCGCCGAACTCCACATACTTTTCCCGGCGGAACGACACGCATCCCGCGCCCCCGTCCCCGGAGCGGATAAAAACCCTGGCTTGATCTAAAAACTTCATGACAGGGCTTTTATCGCTTTTGCGGCCAAGAACAAGTGGGCGCGCGCGTTTAACCGCGCGTGCGCCGTCTCCATTTGAGCCCCTGATAGCGGGGGCGGGTCAGAGCGAAGCGATCCACGGGGACCTCTTCATCGAGCGCCCGGCAATAGGTTTTGCCGAAGCCCTGATACTCAAATCCGCATTTCTCAAGCACCCGGCGCGAGGATGCATTGGTGATCCTGGCGCCTCCTTCAAGGATCGTGATCTCATCTTCCTCAAAGGCATAATCGACCACGGCTTTAGCGGCCTCGGTGGCATAGCCAAATCCCCAATAGGGTTCGCCGATCCAATAGCCGATCTCCGGGTTGCCGCCCTCTTGCATGGGGCCATAACCGATGGTGCCGATGAATTTCTCGCCTGGAATGTCCAGATGGATGGAGAACGGGCGTCCGCCCACGCGGGACTCCGTCTTGCCGGCAAACCATTCCAGCGCGTCCTGCTCTGCGTAAGGGTAGGGCATCGTCGCCAGGTTTTCTGCGATCGCCTTGTTATTCGCCAACGCGGCCACTGTTGCGGCATCCACGCGGACGGGCGATTTGAGAACCAATCGTCCGGTACGGATTTCTGCAGCAGCATTCGCCACCGCCTGGTCAGCCAAGGTTGCTGGATCTTCGGTGCAAAGTGCGTTCATAACAAAACTCCTTCCAAGGACAACAAAAAAACCGGGAGATGGCATCCCATCTCCCGGCTTTTACTGTCTCCCTTGGACTGCCGGTTTGACGAGATGCCGGCAGGTGGGAATTTTCCTATCTGCCGCTAACTTTCCGCTGCCACCATCGGTACGACCGATACGTACGTGCGGTTGCCGCGCGAGCGTTTAAACGCAACGGTCCCAGCACAGGTGGCAAAAATCGTATGATCTTTGCCCATACCGGTGTTGAGACCGGGGTGCCATTTGGTGCCGCGTTGACGCGCAATAATATTGCCGGCGAGAACAGCCTCACCGCCGAACTTTTTGATGCCGAGACGACGGCCCGCTGTATCGCGCCCGTTACGGGAGGAACCGCCTGCTTTCTTATGTGCCATAGCTAAACTCTAGCTTTCTTGAATCTGAGTTGTGTCTTTTGCCCTAAGGGCACCCTATTGGTCAACCGTTGCGCAAAGGTTATTTGCCGGCAATGATCTCTTTTGCCTGCTTCACCCATTCTTCGCGCTCGATGCGACCTTTAAAATTCAGCTTTTCGTCGATCTCTTCAATCTGCTCAGGTGTCAAGTCAGCTATCTGCTGGAGAGTGGTATAGCCCAAGTCTGACAACTTCTTGACAAGAACGGGACCAACGCCACTGATTTGCGAAAGATCGTCCTTAGCCGCATCATCGGCCTTCTTTGCTTTGGCTTCCGCGGCGGGCTTTTCTTCCTTGGCGGGAGCAGCCTTGGCCTCTTCAGCCGCCGGCTTTTCCTCTGCCTTAGGTTCCGGCTTCTTCGCAGCAGCCTTCTTGGCAGGCGCCTTGCCGTCTGTCCCGATGCCGGTGATGCGCACGCAGGTGAGCAACTGGCGGTGGCCTTTCTTGCGCCGGTATCCCTGGCGGCGGTTCTTTTTGAAGACGATGACCTTGTCACCGCGGGTCTGTTCAATCACCTCGCCGGCGACGCTTGCGCCGTCCACCAGGGGGGTGCCGATCTTGGGGGCATCGGTGCCGCCCACCATCAGCACGTCGCTGAACACGACAGATTCGCCTTTTTCACCGGCGAGCTTTTCAACGTAGATGATTTCGTCTTCGGCAACTTTATACTGTTTGCCGCCAGTGCGGATCACTGCATACATGGCTCTCAACCATTCCTTTTGTTCCCGCGCCCTTCGGCGCCGCATAGAGAGTGCGGACTTTTGATAAAGCGTTGAGGCTTTGCCTCGGGCAGCGCATTAAGCGCGGTGCAGCGATTTTCCGCCACCCGCGCATTCGGCGGCGCAATATAGCCGCAAAAGTCTTGCTGTCAAGCGGCTGATGGCCGGGGATTTGGTACGTTTTTCATCTGCTCAAGCTTGACCTCTTGGCAGCGGCGCCAAGGAAGGCTATCTAGCGCCTCGGAATGCCCCATCATTTCCTCGCGGAGAGGTGCCGGAGTGGTCGAACGGGGCGGTCTCGAAAACCGTTGAGCGCGCAAGCGTTCCGAGGGTTCGAATCCCTCTCTCTCCGCCATTTCATCTTATCCCCAAGCTTTTCCGCTGACATGAAAAAGTCACAACTATTTGCGTCACTCTGAGAAAGGGCACAAAATATAGTTGAAGGTTAGAGGCGACGCGTATAGCTGAAAAAATGTGGCTGGGTAATCAATAGTTTGTAGGTTGCGTTCGTTGCGTAATCGGAGCATGGCCCCTTGGGTCTGCATTCCTTTTGTGGTGATCGCATTTTTCAAGCTCATTGTTTGGTGCTGAGTAAATGGACAGGCGGCTAGTCATTCAGGTGCTGGAGCACCTTTATCGCGGCGACAGGGTGTTTTTCGGCTTTGACCATTTCGGCGTTGTGCGCATCAAGGTCAAACATGGCCCCTTCAACATGTTCACGACCCACCACCAGACCGACCAGGAAACCTTCAACGAAATCCAGAAAGAGCTTTCGTTGGACGAAGATCAGTCGGAAGGCGCGACCGCGATTGACTTTCATGATGAGCCCGAAGCGCCACCAGCAGAGAGCACGCCAGTGCGCGGGCGCCGAAGCGTCAAGCGTCGCAAGGCGCGGCCGTTTAAGCAGAATGGCGTCAGGTCTGAACCCCAAACCCCGGAATGCGGCGGAGGCAAGCTGAACGGGCTCCATGAAACCCATGATCTTAATGGGGTTGAAGCGCTCAACGGGAGCCACAATTCTTACCGAACCCAAGAGCCCTGTCAATCCACAGCGGCGAATGGCATGAACCACGCCGACGAAACTGCGGTTTCGGCCCGTGCTTGCCCCAACCTCGCCGGGCATCTGGCCAGAAGCACTGCCGGTCCATCGGAGCAATGGACAAAGTACTCCAAAGCCTACAGGCGCAGGCGCGCGGAGACGGAGCGTGAACGGCAAGAGTCCAAGCTGATTAAGCGAATTGAAGCTGAGGAGATTGAATCCCACAGGTTCTCACTGGTGAACGTGGACGGAAGCTGGGATGATCTGCTCGCCGGTGAGGTGTCGCATGTGGCCGCAGGAGTGTGGCGCGGTATGGAACGCACCCGTTCGGTGCATCAACTGGCTGAGGAGCTCCACATACCATTGCGCGAGTGCGTTTTTTGGCTGTGCGTGTTCAAACGCCATATGGGCGTTTGGGTGGAAATGGATGAGGGGCGCTATCACTTTCTGCGACCGGAAGGGGAGGCGGATCTGGCGCTGGCGATCAGGGCGCGCCATCAGCCCATGTACATGGCCAATGGGGCCTAGACAGCTTCGAGCGCACCGGCACTCACCAAGCCGGGAAGAACCACCGCTTTCACAAGATCGCAGGCGGGCGCGATCATCTCGCGGGTGATGTCAGCACCGGCCACTTGTCGGCCCTGACCGGTTCTGTAGGCACCGGGAACCTTGCGCACAAAGCCCACCACTTCATCGACACTCAGCTCTTCGATCTGGGGCCCCACGAACGCGGCGGTGACCACAGACACCAGCTCTGGAAGGCTGATGCACGCGCCCAGGCGATCTGCCGACAAAAGCAACGTCTGGCCGGTTTGAACGTACTTGGCCAGTGCGAACGCGTTGTAGCCGTTGCGTGGCTTGACCTGGCGCAAGGAGGCTTGATCAACGCTATGAGGCGCGCGGGCAAACACGCGAAAGTCTTGGACGAGCAGAACACGGCGGACAGTTTGGGCGGCATCCTCGCGGGAATGGCCCTCGCGGATCAGTGCCTCAACAATGTCCTTGGCGCCAGTCGTGCCTTCGTTGATCATCGAGAATGCGCGGTCAAACAGCGAGGGGTTGACCTTAACCGGACGCTTGTTCGCGTCGTTGAACTCCCACACAGGGCGGCTGTGCGGCCAAATAGGTGACACATGAGTGCTTGAGGTCATAAGACCGTCATCTGGCTCTGGTGTCTTCCCCGACCGTACAAACACGTCTGTTCGCTGCTGGGTATAGTGGAAGAAGTCTTTCACAGTTTCCAATTTGGCCCTATCCAACCGGCGGCCGTTCACGGACTGGAGAGCGTGTGGGAGCGTAAGCTCCAAATCGTTCCAATCCAAGTCGGTGCTTCCCGCGAATGAGAGCCCGAACGCGCCGAACGCCTCACAGACCTCTGTAAAGTACTTGGGGCACCAGTGTTCTGTCAGCGCATTGTGTGCAAGCTGTGACGCGACTGTGGGGCGGCTTTCAAGGGCCGACTTCCAGTTGTCGTGAACGCTCTTAACATGGGGATTGCTGGTAAAATACTGAGCGTTCTGGCCCACAAGAGCCGTCAGGAAACCGAAGCCTTCGCTCGCCCGGGCCGCCGAACTGTCGTACTGCGCATCGGTTACGGTCCGCATCAGATGCCACATGGGAGCGAGCGGTGCTTTTCCTGGAAGCGACATGTAGTCCACGAAAAACAACCCGTTATCGTTCAGGCAAGTATCGATGATCGTATGAACGGCATTCTCTGCCCCTGGGTCTAACCACGAGTAGGCGCCATTGATGGCGGCAAAATCGAAGCGTGCCAGGCCAAGCTTTCCAAAGTCTCGGAAGTCTGCCTGGTGGTACTCAACATTTTGGAGATTGGCGGACTGGGCGTCTGCTCTCGCGAGCTCGATATGGTGCGCGTTGAAGTCGATCCCCACAAAACGACTGTCTGGATTTGAGGCCGCCAGACCATTGAGCGTTTTGCCGTCGCTGCACCCCAGCTCCAAGTATGAGAATGCGCCCGAAGCATCCGGCGCCTCAAATCCGGACGCAGCAGCAACATAGCTCAACAGTGCCGGCTGCAACGCCTGCACATAGTCCGAACCGAATGTGACGTCTTGGACGTAGCTGGTTTGGGTGTCCGCGGCATTTGTCATGTTGGGGGGCTCGGTGGCGTCTTTTGGCAATAGATTAAGGGCTGGCTGGGCAGCCGCTGCCCGCATCCCCTAACAAATGCCGCGCCGCATGGCCAGCAATTTGACGGCCGCCCGTTCGTCGATGTTCTTTGTTGTTATCTGCGATACAGCACTGCGCCCTTGGCACGATGCGCAATCTGTCCAAACTGGTCTGAAGCTGGCAGGCTTGGCTTGTGGGCGCTTGCGGCCCGGTCGGCTCGCAATCTTTACGAAACGGCACGATGCGCGTGTTACGCTAACCCCTTGAAACACTTTGGTGAGCCCGCACGGGTTCGAACCGTGGACCTACTGATTAAAAGTCAGTTGCTCTACCAGCTGAGCTACGGGCTCGCGCACCAAGGTGATGGCTGCGGTGCATATCCCACCCAACTTGCCAATTCAACCTTAAAATCGGGTTGCAAACCAAGCACTACCCACAAAGCTCCGCATAAAGGCTGCGCGCATCCGTAGACTGGCGCTTGGGCAGGAAGGGCATTGGTGTGACAACGGCCCCACGCATGCCGTCCCAGGTGTCCACTTGAAGCTCCGTTCCCGGCGAGCTCAAGCCTGCGTCCACCGTGGCCAAGGCAATGTTGCGCTCCAGCCGCGGTGAGTAGGCAAGGCTGGTCAACGTGCCCACGGGCGCACCGTCTGAATAGACCGGCCAGATATCCTCATTGGGCCTCAGCGCGTCCCCTTCAACGTCCAGTCCCACAAGCGCCTTGGTCAATGGTTGATCTTTCAGCCGCTCCAATGCGGCGCGCCCTATGAACGGATGGGGCATGTCCAGATCCACCAGCCGGCCAAGCCCCACCTCGTAGGGCGTATGCTGAAGGGTCATGTCGAGCCCCCAAGACTGGATGCCCGATTCAATCCGCCGCACATGGTTCACCGCGCCAGGCGCAACATTGAACCGCTTGCCGGCCTCCATCAGGGCATCGAAAAGCCGGTCGCCCAACTCCGGCGTGTCCAGATAGATCTCATAGCCGAACTCGCCGCTCCACCCGGTGCGCGAGATGATCAGTTCGGTGTTCTCGAACGGCGCCCGCATGAGCCAGTAGTATTTCAGATCCAGGATCTCTTCACCCACCAGGTTCACCATGAGGCCCGGCGACTTGGGCCCCTGAACCTGGATCACCGAGACATCCGCATCACGCACCGCAACATCCATGCCCGCGTGATCGGCCACCGCCCGGGTCCACAGTTCCAAATCGCAGTCGGAGGTGGAGAGCCAGAACCGGTTCTCATCGGGCCTCAGAAGGATAGGGTCGCACACAATGCCCCCATCGCCCGCCGTGATCAGAGCGTACTTGCACTGGCCGACCGCACATTTGTCCAGATTGCGGGGCGTCAGGTATTGGGTGAAGCGTGCCGCGTCAGGTCCGGAGATCTCCACCTGCCGCTCGCCCATCACCGGCCACAGGGCCACGTGGTTGATCACATGCCAGTATTCTTCGAGCGGATCGGAGAATGTGCTGGAGATGTAGGTGCGATTGTAGACCGAGAAGTTGCGGCAGCCGTAGCGCCAGGACGCATCGAAGAACGCCCCTTTTCGGATGCGGGGCTGGAAACGGATTGTTGCGCCATCATGAGCTTGCATCTGGGCGTGACCTTCAACCGAGCCGATCCACAAGCTCCATGGGTTCGCCCCGCTCGCGCAATGCCGCAAGCCACTTGCGCGCCAGAGCCGGATCGCTGGGAGCAGCCGAGACGCCAGCGGGCAACTCGCCGTTGAGCACCGCTTCCACCGCAAAGCTCACCGGAATGGAGACGAGGCGGGCCATGGCAGTGTGCGTTGCGTCACCCGCCGCGTCCAGCACGTAGCTTTTGGAGAACACATCTTCTCCGGCGCGTTGGGCCTGCAGATCGACGCAGAGCACCACACGGTCGGGTTCTCCCTCCTCATAGGTGTTCTCTGCTTCCAGGCGCGCACTCAAAGCGGCCAGATCGTCAGCCGACATGTCGCCCACCGTCTTGAAGATCTCATCCCACGCGTCCGCCCAGCCGTTAAGGCGCAGGGTGCCGCGGACGAATTGGTCCACCGGCCAAGCCGGATCAAAGCCATAGTCCTCCATGAAGGGCAGGGAATCCCGGTTGGGATAGACCTCAAAGCTCTCCGCCCCATCTGGCAGCAGGGCCTCATAGCTCGAAAGGGCATCCCAGGGCGCAGTGGTTTCAATCACTTTGCCGTTCTGAATGCTCTTAGAGGGCGACTTGAGCGCTTTCAGCACCCCAAGCGGCGACCAACTGAATTTGTAGCGGAAGGGATTTGGGATCTTGGGCACCCCGCCGCAATAGGAGCGGAACTGCAGTCGGTTGTCTGCAGAGAAGGCCGGGCTGTTGCGGTAATCGTCCATCAGCACGTGGGCCATCAAATGATCAATACCCGGATCGAGCCCGACCTCGTTCACCAGGCACAGTCCTTTGGCTTTACCGGTTGCGTCCAGCCCGCGCATTTCCGGCGAGATATAAGAGCTGGAGACAAAATGAGCCCCGGCCTCCAGACACGCTGTGGCCACGGGCACATGGAAATCGCCCGGCAACATGGAAATGCCCACGTCTCCCGGCTGAAGCGCCGACTTCAGCGCGTCCATGGAGAACTCACGGACGTCGAAATCACCGGTTAGGCCCGATGCAGCCTCCTCGGCTTTAGACACTGTGCGGTTCCACAAGGTGATCGTGTGGCCGTTGCTGATCAAGCGGCGGATGCCTGGAACCGTCGACAGACCGGTGCCTATCCAATGAATGCGTGCCATCTGGCTTTTCTCCCTAAACCGAATTTATGTGTTTGTTGTATTCCTGCAGTGCTCTCGCCCAAACGCCTTCATCCGGCTTGTCCAGGGTCAAGAGGGCACTGATCAGTTGACTTGAATAGTCCTCGCTGGATTCCAAGGGCAGCATTGAGGGCAGGTGATCGATAGCGATCAGGTCGAGCGGAGGCGGTCCCGCCAAGACCCGGGTCGTGGGGTTGGCGAAGTCCGTGCAGGCTTCGTAAATGGGCAACGGATTATGTGGGCTGCCTGGATCGCAACTCACATCGGAGATCACCGAGAGGCGGCGCTCACCAGCACCCACCATGTTGGATGTAATGAATGCTGGGCAGCCGGGGGTCAGCAGCACGCAGTTGATGAAGAGGTCATGGTCCAAGATTTCCCCAAACGGTCCGCCGGATTGGGTTTCCGCCATGTCCCACTTCGTGGCTTCAATGCCGAGCTCTTCAAACAGACTGACGGCCCCGCGGCCTGAACGCCCGAGAGCGCCGATAACGATTGCGTTTGGCCGGGCACCACCTGCACCGGCAAGCGCGCGTTTCAGCTCATCCACCAGTTCGCCGCGACTGTCATAGTCTTTCAACGCGCCCAGAGGGGGT
>JANQOW010000083.1 GCA_028285595.1 Hyphomicrobiales bacterium | reverse complement strand
CTCCTGGGTCCCGGATATTTTGCTGGCGCAAAATTCCGGGATGACGGGGGGGAGGGAAGCGCGAAATTCCGGGATGACGGCGCGCGCGCGGGGTGAATGTTCTGGCCTTCTTTTGTCATCTCCGCTCTCTTCCGTCTTCCCCGCTCTCTTCCGTCTTTCCCGCGAACGCGGGGACCCAGAGCCGTTGGCTCTGCGGTTTGCGGCTCCTGGGTCCCGGATATTTTGCTGGCGCAAAATTCCGGGATGACGGGGGGAGGGAAGCGCGCAATTCCGGGATGACGGCGCGCGTGCGGGCGCGTCGGCCTCAAAGTGATCCGAGGGGTGCGCAGACTGGAGTTTTTGGCCGTTTCTCTATGGCCATAGAACATCCTTTCTCAAGGATGTGAGCTTGATCAAAGTTGTGTTTTGTCTCTTCAGCCAAAACCCAGCCTGCGCGACAGTGTCTTAACCCGGTGTCTGACAGTGATTACCCCGGTTTGTCCTCGAGCTGGTTTGTCAGACCATATGAGGGGCGCTACCCACCGGGGCTGCGCGCTTTTTCAGCAACTCTGTAGTCCCTCTAAGGGCCTAGCACGGGCCCTGTGAAGAGCTTCCACAGCCTAGTCTCTACACCGCGGTCCCTGCCTTTCGGGGAGTTACACCATACTGAGCAGGGCACCGTCGCCCTTCCTCCACCTCCTGGTACCACCATGGTTGATGCCCTCGGATGAGGAAGGGGGGGATTATGTACTTGACTGCACAGAATGAAAAAGGCTTAGATTCCGCCCGACAGGCCGGTGCTGAGATCACTCTTTCCAAGGATGTGGTCGAAGATATCGTTATTGATTGGATGTCCCGTAACTGGAGCGAGATTCAGGACGGCGCATTCCCCGAGCTTGAGCGCCTTACGTTTGCTTTGCAATCGAGTGTGCGTATCGGTCGATCTGATCATGAGAGACGTTGAAATGTTCAGTAACAGCGGAGAACGCTTCGCTAAAGCTTATGGTGTGATATCCCATCGCGATCGATGAGAGGGACTTTTTCGATATCTTGTATCTATCTTTGACGTCACGTTTGATTAGATCAAATCGTCCGGTGTGTTGATTGTCTATTATGAAACCGTGCGCAAAGCTATTTCTAGCGGCAATGTTTTGAGCATCGCGCAGTAGCTTGATTCCCTTCTCGTTACCGCGCTTGTCATGCAGCAGGGAACATAGAATGTTGATTTTGGCTCCGAAGCCTAAGCTGGCACAGATGATTGAAGTTTGCTGGTAGGATGTGCGAAGTTGCCGTCTAATGAGAATTTCAACCACTATTTCGAAGCTGTTCCAGATAGCGAAAAAGGAACCATAGGCGTTCATAAAACGCCCTTGCTCGTCAGACACCGTGGTGACGGTTATGCGCTCTTGGCGCTTGGCACGTATACGATCTGATCGAGTTGATTTAGCCATGTCAGACACCAAAAAAGAAAAACAGAAGCCAGAAGATGACCCCAGGTTCATGCGGGTCGTGGATCGGTTTCTGAAAACGCCGCCAAAGCCGCGTGGGTCGAAAGTTCAGGTTAACGAATCAAGCGTTAAAAGCAAAAAGGGTGACAGCCGCCGACCTTCGCGTCAGCCAAAGAAGTCAGCTAGCAACTAACACTTCTTTGACGGGGGCGAACGCCTGTGAGGTTTCACCCTTACAGGTTTCGGCCCAGGCTTAGGGGTCTTGCGCACCTTGCGCACGACTTTCTTACAAGCCATTTGCTACCTTTCCTTTCCCGGGCAGTGGCCCGCGCTCGAAGGCGTACCTGGGGAGGGTAAGGTGGCCGGCGGCCATCGAATCGCTATATAGCAGAAATCACTGCGCAATTCGAATCATGTGCTGTGTTTGTTCACGCCTGTGGACGCCACATCTTGAAGCGTCTGGCGCGTTGTTTAAGCGTAAGCTTGAGCGTCAATCCGCCGATAGGTAAGACGCTTGCCTTCAAAGCCCTTCAAGGCCGCTAGGGTGCGCTCCAGATCGGTGGCCTTGCGGTTTGAGTACCTGAAGTCGAATTCTACCAGATAGCGCTTCAGGTGTTGTTCTCCGCAGTGCTGGTAGATACCGCGCATGCCGCGCTTGAAGATGCCGAAGAAGCCTTCAATGGTGTTGGTGTGGACGGTGCCGCGGCCCCACTCGTATTTGGAGTGATTGACGGACTGGTGAGAAGCAAACTCTTTGCCGACACCCTTGTAGGCCGGAGCTTCATCGGTGACGAGATCGGACTTGCGGTCTGCGTTGGTAACCAGCACTTCGCGCACCTTGTTTGCGGTTAAGCGAGGCACATGAACAGAGCGGGCGCGCCCGTCACGCTCAACAAGAGAAACGATCTTGAATTGCTCTTTGGAGCCGCCGCGCTTCACCCAACCTTTTTCGTTGGTGTAGACGTCTTCAAAGCGGTTGGCCTTCTTGTTGCCGAGAAACGTCTCGTCAGCTTCGATGGTCTTACCGTCACCGCCCATAGGAGGCTCATCTTCTGAGGGCTTCATGGCTTCGCGAATACGGTGCGCCATGAACCAGGCAGACTTATAGGAGCCAAGGCCAAGGTTGCGCTGAAGCTGAAGGGCGGAAATGCCTTTCTTGCTGGAGCACATCAGGTGAGTGGCCATGAGCCATTTGTGCAAAGGGATATGCGAGCGCTCATAGAGCGTTCCGACGCGAACGGTGAACTTCTTGCGGCATGAACGGCAGTGATGCCAGCCCTTCACGAGCTTGCCGCTCTTGGACTTCATTGCATACGGCTTGACCGTATCGGTTTGCTCACAGAACGGGCAGTAGACACCATCGGCCCAGCGCTGTTTTTCCAGAAACTTGCGGGCTTTGTCTTCGTTATGAAAGATCGGGTTTGAAAGATCGCACATCGTCGGAAACTCCTATTGGAATCAATATAGTAACTGACGTTTGTGCAGTCAAGGGCATAATGCCCAGGAAGGGTGAAGAACATATAGAGAACACGCGTTTGCGCGTCAAGGATAATTTTCAAGAAAATAAGCACACATTTGGTGGCATTGGCCCCTAAAGCCAGCTCGTCATCCCGGAGCTTCTGCAGAAGCAAACGTCCGGGATGACGTTCACCGCCTTAAGCCGGCTGGAACACGTAGCCGTTGCCGTCCTTGGAGATGGTACCCGCGTTGGGGAAACCGAAGTGATAGCCGGCGATCACCGCCTTATCCGCAATCGCCCGGTCGAACAGCTTGATGCGGGATTCGGTGGCCATCTGCGGATCACCGTCGAACACGGCCTGCCAGGTGGGGTTTGCCACAAACAGCGCCGGCACGTTGGCGGCATCGCCCACCACCAGGAGCTCATCGCTGCCGGAAGCCACGTGGAACGCCGTGTGCCCGGCGGTGTGGCCATAGGCTGCCACGCTGCGCAAGCCTGGAGCGACTTCAGTGTCCGCGCCGATCTGGCGCACATTCTTCCAGGTGGGGAAGGTGGCCTGAATGCGCTTGGCCAGACCCTGACGGCGTTCAGACAAGGTGGCCATCACGGCCGGGTCGGTCCAGTATTTATACTCCGCCTCCGGAACAATGATCTCCGCATCCGGAAAGATCTGCGCATTGGTGTCCTTGGCCATCAGCCCGAAGATGTGATCGGGATGGAAGTGAGAGATCACCACCGTGTCCACTTTGCCCGCATCAATGCCGGCTGCCGCCATGTGCTTCATGGTCATGCCGGCGGTGGGCGCCAACTGGCCGCCGGTCCCGGCATCGATCAAGATGGTTTTGCCGCCGCTCTTCACCACGGTCTGGGTGAATTCGATGGGCACGAAGTCGGCCGACAATCCTGCCTTCGTCAGGGCGGCCTTGGTGTCGTCCACCGAGGCGTTGCGGATGAAGTTGTCCGCATGCTTCTTCTGCCAGATCCCGTCATAGAGGGAGATGCACTCAATATCGCCCACCTTGTATTTGATGAAGCCTTTCTTGCGCATGTCCATGGCGTTGGCTTTGGGGAGAAATTCCAAGGGCCCCGAAAGCCCGAGTGCTGCTGTTGCGGCTGCAGAAAGTACGACCGTCCGCCGTGTCGTGGTAACCATGGGATGATCCTCCATGTGGGTTTGAAGTGTGGGTTCGAAATGTGAGTTATAATTCGCTGGAGCTGTCCCTACTGTCCCACTGAAAGATGACGCCAGCAAAGCACCCTCGCTCAATAGTTTGTGATGGCGAGGCTACAACCAATACGCAAAAGGGCTCCGAACGGATTGAAATGACGCCCGGCCGCACAACACGCAGAAGGCATGTCCGCTCAGCGCCGGCCCGCGGCTCCCGTGGGCACTTTGCGCTCGCGGAAGGCAATGAACGCGCCGCTGGCGATGATGATGGCGATGCCCACCCAGGCAGAGAGGGCGGGCAAATCGCCGAACAGCATAAAGCCAAGAAACGTCGCTGAGACGATCTGCAAATAGGCCAGCGGCGCAATCAGGCTCGCTTCCGCTTTGGCGTAGGCCAGAACGATCAACAGATGCGCGCTCGCTGCCACGCAGCCCACCATGATCATGAGCCCCGCGCTCTCAAAGCTGGGCGGCTTCCACGAGGCCAGGCCCGGTCCGAGCAGCAACACGGACCCGATCAGCGCCGGCATTAAGCCCATCACCAAGATCGGTCCTTTTGAGGTGGCCGCCTTGGTGAGCACCATATAGGCGGCTGTGAAGACGGCGGCGGCAATGACCCAGATCAGCCCGGTGCCCGCCGCAGCAAAGCTGGCATTGGCCACGATTGCCACCCCGGCAAAGCCCGCCAGCGCGGCCCCCCAACGCCTGGGCCCCACCTGTTCGCCCAGAAACAATGCCGATCCGGCCAGCACCAGACACGGGAACGCAAACACGGTCGCCATGGCCTCGGCCAGCGGGGTGGTGCGCAGCCCGGCCACATAGCAGGTGGTCATGAGCACGAAGCAGAGCGCCCGCAGCATCTGGAGCCAGGTGAGCTGAGCCAGAACGGCGCGCCCGCCTGAGGTGAGGAGGACCACAGGCGCCAAAAGGGCGGCATGCGTTGCGTTTCTCACAAAGGAGACCTGCTCGGCGGAGAACTCTGCCACCAGTGATTTTGCCAGAGCGTCCGACAAGGGCATCAGGGCCGTGGCCGTCACCATGGCCGCAACACCTAAGAGTGTGGCATTGGACGTCATCATCACCCCTGCTGCCCGCTGGCAAGTTCCGATATGATGCCAGAGCTCTAAGGTTTTGGGGAGCAGATGTTTTGGTCTTACACAAGGAGACGCGGAGGGTGGAGAAGGTGACCGGAGGCTGCCAATGCGGCAAGGTCCGCTTCGAAGCGGTCGGCGCGCCCTACCGGGTGGGCATCTGCCACTGCCTGGAGTGCCGCAAGCATCATGGCGCGCTGTTCTATGCCGCCGCGGTGTTCCCTGAGAGCGCGGTGCGCATTGAAGGGGAGGTGGGTGAGTATCAGGGCCGGTTCTTTTGTCCAAGCTGCGGGTCCTCTGTGTTCGCGCGCAGCGATGACGAGATCGAGCTGCACCTGGGTGCTCTGGATGAGCCGGACCGGTTTACGCCCACCTATGAGCTGTGGATGGTGCGGCGGGAGGGCTGGCTTCCGGAGTTCCCCGGCACGACCTGCTATGCGCGCAACCGCACCCGTGAGGGCCGTTCGGAAGATTAGGCTCTGGCGCGGCCACATGCGGCGTCCCCAGCCCTGGGTCCCCGCGTTCGCGGGGATGACGGAGGGGGGAGCGGGGAGGACGGAGGGGGTGGGGTGAGCACTCAATTTCGGGGGTGGGGTGAGCACTCAATTTCGTCATCCCGGAATTTGCAAAGCAAATATCCGGGACCCAGGAGCGGCAACATCCGGCGCGTGCGGCCTTGGACCGCCGCTTTCATGCGGACAATGAAAGATAATGAGAGAACAGGCTCGAGAAGCTCACCGACACCCACCCGCCGCCGCCCAGGGTGCGGTAGCGCTTGCGGGCGAGGCCACCGGCTTTGCCGCGCAATGTCCGCTATGCGGATAAACGGGCCAAATCTGGACATGGTCCGAGATGGTATGATGGGCGGAATGTCGACTTTCGCTGCGGGCGCGAAATGCATGGGCAGTTGCACCGGAAGCAGGCATTTGGGACGATGATGGAGGTTGAAATTTATCCTCGGCGCCACAAGTCGGCTTGGGGGCAAAAGCCGACGCAATGAAATTTCTGCTGTGCGTGTGCAATATGCCATAAATCAACGTTGCCCTCATCGAATTTGGGCCCATGTCTGGCGGAGTGTCGGCAGCGTGGGTTGGCAATTGAGCTATTTCGCATACGAGCTCTAGGTGCTGTGCAGTCAAGAACGGGGAGCATGATCATGGTCGAAAAAGATCCAACATTCTTGGCAACAATCTATGATCTGGCAAAGGATTGGCAGACGCTGATCGCTGCGATCATCGCCTCGGCCACGGCCTTCTTCTCGTTGCGGCCGTCTGTTCAGCAGTACAACGAACAGCGCAGGATCGAAATCGAGCGGGCAAAATCTAAAGCGAACCAGGCACGTGCCATGATGGCCGACAATCTCAGCGCCATAGCTAGATACACAGAGCAGGTGCACGACGTTCTCAGGGATCCAAACACAAACAGCCAGCCGCCGCCCCCGGATGAGGTAATGAAAGAACTGCGCGAACTGATGATCGACATCGATGAAGCCGCATCCGAAAGAGTGAGAGGGCTCTCCTACGAGTACCAAGTCCACAACGCCCGTCTCAGAGACTTTCTGTTCAATCGCGGACGTGGAAACAGGGAGATCATAGGAGCTGAGATGAAAGAAAAACTCTATGATCTTGCAGTGCTTCGCGCCACAGCCGACAGCCTCTATGACTACTCTAGAAAAAGGACTGACCATGGCCCCAAGGAGCCAATCACAGCGCAAAATGTAGACAGCGGCTTGAGCGCAGCCGCCAGGGGACTGCCACACTTCGACCGCGACGACGATTTCTACTCTGGGGTTCTCGAACTGATCGAGGAAAAGCAAGAAGCTGAAGAGGGCAATTCCCAAGCAGCAGCAAACAACTGACGCACATTCGCCCCGCCCACGCTGAGCCGCAGGTCAAGAACTTGGACACGGCACTGCGCAAACCATGATCGCCGTCAGCTTGACTTCAATGGCTTAGGCCGATGCTGCAGCTTTTGACGCCCGGTTTCAAGACCAAGTGGGCATTCTGCGAAGCGAAATCTGAATGGCCACTTCCAGACCGTCGCATCCCGCAGTGACCGAGCAACTTGAAGGTCTCCTTAGGGCCGTTCGGAGTTTTCGCAAACCGCTATTCACTGATATCCGACAATTGGCAGGTTTTGTGGGAGAATTGGCAGGTCTGGCGACGCCCTTCATTCGTGATTTTGACCCGAGCGTGACATCTAAAAACAATCCGTAGCTAGGTATATTGCAAGAAATGTTTGGTGAGTGTAGGCATTTGGAAATTGTTAGAAGCTGCGGATTTCTCGAACATGCGAAAACTATGGAAGTTTATCCTAAATAGGAATAATCGTGAACTAATTTCGTGGGTTGTTGGTGGGTTGGTAGCAACAATCGTCGCCGTCTGGAACATTTATCCGATCCTGTTTCCATCTACAAATGGACCGAGTAATTTTCCCAAGCCTTCTAGAACCTATGATGCGACAACGTCACTGTTTGTCTGCACTGGTCAAGCATGTCAGCCGGGGGACTGGCCAATCAATACTTTGAATCCAGTTGGTGTTGATGGAAACTGTTATGTCGAGCATGTTGCTAGTAATTTAGTTGCAGGAAAAACTGCATCATTTTTCGTGCTGTCCTTGACACCTATTAAAGGGTCTATCGAAGGCATCACTGTAACGCGGATCTCGCATCACCCCAGCGCGTTCAGCGGGGAAGGGTACGAGAAACACTTAAAACTGTGCGGGACCACAACCACCAATGAAGACCGTCGTGCCAAGCTGTTGATCGGCATAAGTTACTAACGCCGTCAACAAGGTAATCTCGTCGCACAAATGACAAGGCCATCGCACAAGGCCACCGACGGTTAAGGCGGCAAAAACGGGCACGTACTCAGCCGAGTTCCGACGGCAGTTTTTAAGGGTGCAGGAGAAACAAGCCAGGTCATCCAGATTACCGGAATGGGGCATCTCTAAGCGCGAGACACCTTCCTTCCGGGGACCGCTACTCGTTAGCTTGAGTGAATGTCAGCTATTGGATACCGCAGTGCAGGAACAGAATGACGCTCGAACGGCAGCTTCGGGCCGAACCGCAGCGTTTCTCCCGGGGGAGCTTCCGTGCCATAGCCAGCGCCTTCTGAGCCGACTTAACGATGGCCTGGAACCCTGGGGGCTAGACACCTGCATTTACGTGGGCTGGTTGGGGCGTGCGCTGCAGCAACATCTGCTTTGACGGGTGGCTACAACAGGCCCGTAGCTTACTATGTCGGTGATCACCCGCAGCCGAGTAAAGCGCAGATATCCTGACTGGTCACTCTGCCGCTTCCGCCTTCCATGATACTGGGAACCATGCCTCAGGCAGTGCATCTCCCGAGGAGAGGCCTATATCAGTGAGTGGCGGAGAAAGTTCACCAGGGCGCAACAAATAGTGGGCACCATCCCCCAGGAAGCGTGCTGAGAATGCGCGCCTCCTATCCTTCAACTCGCCAGCGGTCGTCCCGTGTAGAGTGCGGTAGTCAAAAACCAAGCAATCACCGGCCTTCAAGGACCAGCTCACAATGTCAAAGTTGTCAGGGTTGCCGGCAATGTCGGGGGCCGGTTCCATGGTCTGGTCATGAACGTTGAAATCTTCGCCGCCTGCAAAGACACGCGGGAAGAACAATTTGCCCCAAAGGTGGGATCCGGCAACGAACTGGACGGCCACGTCAGGCGGTGTATCATCAAGCGCGATGTAGACCGATGCAGTCAACGGCCCGTCGACACAATAGTAGGGCATATCCTGATGCCACGGCGTGGCTTTCGCGGTTCCCGGTTCTTTGGCGAAGACATGTTCATGGAACAACTGTACCGAGCTGGCCTCCATCAATTGGCCGGCCAATGCGGCAGCAGGAGATTCGGAGAAAAAGGCGAGAAACTCCGGCACCCTATGCCAGTTGCAATAAGAATCAAAAAATCGACCAGGCTCGTTGGCTCCAGTGCTTTCGCATGGAAATGCGTATGAAGTGGGTGCCTCCAGGATGCGGTCAAGTCCGGTCCGCAAGGGCTCAACCCAACTCGCAAACGCGCCGGGTAAACACACCACGCCGTGTTCCTTGTAGGTTGAGATGTGGTCGGGCGTGACGGGAAGCTCCTCGCTGAAGGGGTTCGCACGCACGCGCTCCACGGCGCGGTCATCCGGGCGCCAGTCAACGGTCCATTCATTGAACTGATTGCTGTCTGACTGCTGCATCGTTCTGCCTCTTCAAATATACCTAAAGAAATGGACGTAAATCCTATAACTGCTTCTTTGTGGGGTATATAACCCGATTGAGGTATCTGACGATGGTAACCAGTGGCTCCTTTCAGTTGCTCGCTGGCGCTCTCCGGGCGATTGGCACGGAGGCGTTCGAGACGTCCTATGTTCGATGGCTCGAGAGCTGCGTAGACCTGAACAGCGTCACGGCGATCGCCTATTTTGCCGATGGAAGACCGGAGGCGTTGATACTGGAGGCTGATTGCGATGAAACGCACAGCCTGATCGAATCCACCTATTTGACCGGGGCCTATAAGCTTGATCCAATGTTTGAGATTCATGCCAAGAGCTTTCCGCCGGGGGCATATAGACTGTCTGATATCTGTCCTGACCAGTTTCGCCGCACCGAATATTTCACGTCTTACTATCAACACACCGGAACCATCGACGAGATCGGTATGGTGGCTGCGCCCAAGGCCGGCACAACAATTGTTATCAGCCTAAGTCGCCATCGTGCGGCGCCGAGGCGGTTCTCGCTCAAGGAAGTGCGCACGATAAAAGAGATCACTCCAACAGCCGCAGCCCTGGCAGAGTTGCATTGGAAGGACCTCACAGGAAGTGGCGGAGGCACCGAAGCACAGGAGTTGCATCGCCTGCTGGCGGAGAAATTGGAGCGGGCCCACGGCGTTTCACTGACAAAGAGGCAGGCAGAGGTTGCTCTCTTGGTTCTGAAGGGACATTCTTCAGCTTCCATTGCGCTTATATTGGGACTTAGCATCCACACAGTGCGCGTGTTCAGGAAGCAAATCTACGCCAGGTGCCGGATCAGCGGCCAAGCAGAGTTATTCAGACTTTTGCATCCGCTTCTGTAGTGGTCGGCACCACAGCATGCAGATGGAAGCGGTCCTACAATGGAAGTTCAGAGAAATTCTTAATGAAATTTGATATGCGCTAGACGGTGTTGACTTCGCCCAATCCGGGACGGGCGATCTAGGTCGCCGCCTTCAAAGGCAAAACTCGACTGGCTGCTTCGAGACCAGTCTATCCCATAATGCTGGAGCAGGTTGAACGGCAGCTTTGGGCCGCTTATACAGCGGACATCCATAAGCAGAAGATGCAGACGATTGAATGAATGACTAGGGTGCCGGGAACGTCTCTCTCTTCGTCGCACCGATCAGCTCGATTCCCTTGGTACCAAGATAATGAGTGACCTCCAAGTCAGTGACATACGGGGTCTGCGTCGGATTGCCAATCCCGCCTAGACACCCCACAACTTCAATGCCCCAATACTCGGGTTGCCGAATATAAATGTACGGTCTCAATGAAATTTCCATTTGTATCCAAGGCTTAATACCTGAAACAATTAGAAAGAATGTCCCGTTCACGATTCCCGGGACGACCATCCAATTTTCGAAATCAATCAAACGGCAACTAGTAGGTTGGGGTAGATTTTGAAATTCCTTTATATCGCGCTCAGTGGCATCTCTTAATTGAACTTGTGTCAATTTATCCTCCCAATACAAAATTGTTGTGTATAAGTTTTATTATTTTGTGACTACAATACAATAATAATTCGATGGAGTCTATCAGTCAAAACTTTATATTGATATGCCCACAAACGATGTTCTAATAAGCTGACGATCAGAAATGTCCGCATTGCTGTTCGTGCGCCACAACGCTGATGGCAAGCGTGAAGGCCAGCTTTGGGCCGCTCAGAGCTTCCAAAAATCATTAATCATTGCCGTCCTAGGTTTGGCAGTAGTCAGACGCATATGAGACTTTCAACAAGATAGGTTGCAGTCAACATTACGTTGGAGTGAATGGTGAAATCAGTTTTATTTGAGTTGAAACCGCTGCTAACATTCGAGCAGATGAATTGAAAGTATATCTTTACTAAGTGGGAACGATGAAAGATGACTCATGAAAATAACACATCCGAAGAAAATTTCGATTGGATGACATTCTTAAAACTTCACCCCTTAGTCGTAGCTGGCTCATTGATTGTCAGCGGTGCCGCTGGCGGAGTTGCGGGTTATGTTGCTTTTAGAGGTTTTGTAGAGTCGCAAGTGGAAGCTGTCCTTGCTAAGGCCGATATTGCAAGCGCTGTTGCAAAGCGGCTTGTTGATGCACATGCGGACGAAATACGTGGTGAGCCAGGCGCTAAAGGCCTGAAGGGTGATGCCGGGCCACAAGGCCCAAAGGGAGAAAAAGGTGATCCGGGCAAGGTCGGGCCGGCCGGGCGAAGTGGACAACCAGGTTCAAACGCGGAATTTCCGGTCGGTGCAATTGTTGCGTTCTCTGGGATGTGCCCAAGCGGCTGGATAGTTGAGAGAGCTGCTGCAGGAAGGTTTATTGTTGGCGCAAACCCAAACAAAATTAATGGTTTGTCGGAATATAGGTTAGGCCAAACGGGGGGCGAGGAACAAGTTGCACTTTCTCCTGCTCAGATGCCTGCCCACCATCACCTACTCGTTGCCAATGTGAACAGCCTTACCAGGGGCAAACCACTGACTGCTGGCAATACGATTAAATTTGATGACGGCGCCCACTCTGGCCATGACCCTTGGTATATATTGCGTGGAGAACCGAACGCCGCGACTATTGGCAAGTCCTCCGTCGCAGGCGCATCGAACCAGCACAACAACTTGCCACCGTTTGTTTCATACAACTTCTGCAGAAAGGCACGCGGATGATGGCCGCACTTCCTCGCTGATCTGAGTGTCCGTTGTTGTGTCCTTCCCCCCTAAAACTGGGCCATAGTTAAGTTAGTTCAGGAGGAGTTGGTTATGGCCCGGAAGCGTCATTCAGATGAGGATGTCTTGCGTCTT
>JANQOW010000064.1 GCA_028285595.1 Hyphomicrobiales bacterium | reverse complement strand
TGGTCTGGCCGACCACAAGCGGCCCGCAACGACGCTCAGCGGGCGCGAAAACCCGGCCTTCGGTGGGCCAAATCAGCCCATCTCCTACGTTGCGAAGCTCGTCCGATGCACCACATCGCACTGCGCTTCGCGCCTTGGATATGGGCTGATTTGACTCCATCAAGCGGTTCCATATGACAAAGAACTGCTCTAGGCGCTGGTTTTCGCCCGCATGTATTGAAACTGCAGATCCCCGCTCGCCAACGCATCAACCCGCCCCTGGCTGCGCCGCAAGATGCCTGCATAGCCCTCCTCACCGAGCGTGTCGCGCAAATCGGCCTCAGCCTCACCGGTCACGCGGTCCAAAAGCTCTTGGGCGTAGCCCAGAATGTGAGGCGAAGCGTCCTCAAGATCTATCTGCGCAAATCCCGCAGCCTTCAGGGCCTCCCTGTGCTGCACGGCTGTTTGAAAGAAGAAGCTCAAACCCGCGTCGGCCAGATCATTGGCGAAATCATGGTAGCTCTTGGAAAGCTGCTGAGCAGGGCCGGCCATCCAGTCGGCCGCTACAAAGGTGCCGCCGGGCCGCAATACCCTGCAGACCTCGCTGAACAAAGCCGCCTTGTCTTCGATATGGCAGATCATGGCCTTGCTGTGGACCGCATCGAAGGATGCGTCAGGAAAAGGCATAGGTCCAGGCTCCACCAGAGTGGGCGTGACCACATCTTTAAGGCCCGCCTCCCGCACGGCCTCACCCGTCACCTCAAGATTGCCCGGGTCCACATCGACGCTCACCACCTTGCCGGCGCCAAAGGCTCCGCCCAGAAGCAGGCTGTCGCCGCCGAGCCCACAGCCCAGATCCATTACAGTCTGACCGGCAAGGTCCAGGCCGTTCAGCAATCTCGCCATCTCCTCGCGGCCCCCAGGGGAGGTGAACCCCTTGCCGAAGATACGTTGCAGACTTTCGCGGGTGGCATCTGTGTATTGGGCGTTCTTTGTCATGGCCCAACAATCGGAGCTCTGCAGGCCAATTGCAACTGTTTGGCGTGATCAGCAGCAAACAGCGCCAAATTGAAACCGCGCCGAAACAACGGAAACCAAAAGTCGTCTGCGCAGAAAAACGACCGAAACAGGCAGAAGCTATTGTTGTGGCAATCACTTCTGTGAAACCACAACAAAGGAACAAACAAAATGAAACTCACCAAAACCCTCACCCTGGCCGCGTTGCTCTTGGGCGCGCTGCCGGCCATCACCGTAGCCACAACCTCTGCGTCGGCTGCAAACGACCCCACCTCCGGGCGCCTCGAACAGCGCCAGCAGCAAATTGCGCAAAAGAACTTCCAGCGCTGCAAGAAGGCCGCTCTCAGGGCCTACAACCACACCGTTCGCAAGGCCAATGGCGACCGGGTTCGGATCAGACAAGCTGAGCGTTACTATGTGAAAAACGTCGCCGGGTGCCGGACGAGATACCTCTAATCGCGTTCGATCTGACCACCAGCACAAGGACCGCTCCCGTCGATTGCCCGTCGCCGGGAGCGGTTTTTGTTTGGCTAGCTCTAACCCGCTTGCGTTGCAGCACGAACCGCTCCGAGCGCTGAGAGCAGCGAGGCAATCGAATAGAGGCCTAGGCCGATCAAGGTCGCTTGCGAATACTCAACCCGGCCCTCCATGATCTGCAGGGCGAAAATCACGAAAGGCCCCAGGGCGGTGAGCGAGCTGATGGTCAAGGTTGAGACCAAGGAAACGGCCTTTTGCAACGCGTAGAGCGGCGGCACGGTGAGCAGCAACCCGAGCAACACGAAAACAGCGATGTCGGTCATCGGCAAAGGCGCGCGGGCATCGACGCCGGCAACCGTCAACGCACTGGCCGCCAGAACATAGAGCGGCAACCGCAGACCAAGAACGGCCCCCGGTCCTATGCCCACAGTGTTGAGCCGCTTTGAGATCACCAGAACCCAGGTGAACAGCACCCCATCAACAATCGCAAGGCCCGCGCCTGCGAACGCGGCCAACGCGCCGCCACCTCGAATGAAGCCGGATTGGCCGGATATGGTGATGTACCCCAGATAGAGGATGCTGAGGAACAAGCCAAACGTGCCGATACCCTCCGCCAGGTTTCGCACCCCCTCGCCTTCCTGCACGCCCAACCGGAAGAGCACGTAGGTGGTGACGGGCATGGCCGCAGACGAGATCGCGTAGGTGACCGCAGGCTCAACCAGTTGGACCGAGAGCAAATAGGCGCCAAGTGCGAACAGGACACAGAGATTAACGGCAATGACCGGGCGAGGATTTCTCCAGGCGTTCCGCAGGACCTGGCGATCACGCAGTGCAGTGCCGCCGACGAACAGCACGATCATGGAGCCAAACACCAAGGCGCCGAAGTGAAACGAGCTCATGCGCTGGAACAGTCCGCCGAAGTAGACAAACTGCATCGATTCCAACGTCACAAACGCCAACGTTAGAATGATCCCGAAAATCGCTGAGTTCAAAATGGGCTCTCTCATTGCCGACAGTTTCAACGGCAAGTATGCCCGTTATTTCTGCAGCAATGCAGCGATTAATCGGTCATAACCAAATGTGTCCGACAACCGCACCCAGTTGAGGAGGGTTAGCGTGCCTTGCAGGTGATGGTGGAGAACGAGGACACCAGGTCCACCTCATCGGCGCTCGCAGCACCAAACAGGGTGTCATTGGTCAAACCCAGGTCCAGCTTCACAGCATAGGTCCGTGCACCAAGGCCAAAACCACGCTGCTGGCACCACCGATCAGCCGCATCGCGGGTGCAGTGGTCGTCGCCTTCTGAGCAACTGGCAGATGCCAGGCGAAACGCTGCTCTGCCGGTTTCCGTCGCCGGTTGGTTGAAGGTGACCGTGGAAGGCTTATCGTTGGGCTTGTAGCACTTCACGAAAGCAAAGGCCTTCAGACCTTCAGCCCGCACCAGTTCGTTGTCGACGGTGCGCAGGCCCCGAGCCGTGGCGGGTGCAGGATCCAGCTTGAATGTCAGCGCGCGCTCAAAGCCGCGCGCGATGCACAGACGATCCGCAACCGGCTTGCCGCAGGAATTGCCCGTGCTCAGGCAAGCGGACACCCGGTCGCCGTCCACATTAGGCTTGAAGTACGTGCGCGCTGCCGCATTGGCGTGCGCGGTGATGGCGGCCAATGCGATGGCTGCGGTGAGTGCTGTCAAAACTGTCTTCGTCATGGTTCCGTGCCCTATGCGAGGGGGTATCTCTAGTGTTGAAGAGACAATGCCATAGGGCGCCGGAACCGGGCCTGAACCCGGTATTCATATAGTGTTCATTTTGGCGGCCGCATCCCTGCGAAAGCAGGGATCTTCTGAGCAAGGAAAGAGGGGAGAGCTATGGGCCCCTGCTTTCGCAGGGGTGCAAGCAAAACGGCCCGCTTCCCTGGGGCGGGGAAGCGGGCCTTGAGCGAGCCGAGGGGTAGGCTCTTTGGGGTCGAGGGCCTTGGGGCGGGCCCTCGTTGCGGAAATGAAGGTTGGGTGGACCTTCATTTGGGGTCTGATTAGAGCCGCCAGCCGGCCTCAAGGGGCGCTGCGAGAGGGGGCGGATGGGTCGCGCCTCACTTGAAGCTAAGCTGGCGGCTCTATCTCTGGTTTTCCTTTGTCTCTTCTACGTTCTGTTTCGTTTCGTTCGTTTGAGGGAACTGCGGGAGACAATCCGAAAAAACGATATCCGAGAGGGGGCGGATGGTGATACCGAGTTTCAAACTGTCTCCCGAGCCCTCCAGCCGTCTTCCAAATCCGCTTTGCCGTCGCGATGAAATAGACCTGGAAGCCGGGGAAAGGTTGGGAGGAATGCCCTTAGATGTCCTGACACCCTCCAAACTGGCAGGCCGCTGCGACGATTTCCGCCGTGGAAGGCCCGTGATCGGTTTTGTGAACGACGACACTGCGCTCAGTTGCCTCTGAGGCCAATACTGCAGCTCGGCTGGGTTCTACCGGCGCCAATGTGATCATGGCGGCGGCCGTCAGCCCGAGGGCTAAAGTCCCTGCGATCAATTTCGTATTGCTCATTGCCGTCACTCCCGTTTCACTCTTTTCAACGACCTGCCAGGTTGCTCTGTGGCAGGAGATTGTGGGTTCGTCGTTTGACGATGACTGCACTATGTCAGAGCATCGTCGAATGGACGCTGAATGTGCCGTTCAGCTACCGTTCATGTTTGTAATTTGACCCGGTTTTTCGACTAACCGATTGATTTCACGTTGAAAATTTTTTGAAAATTTTTGCAATTTTTTTGCAACCACCCCTGAATCTGAACGAATCTGAGGCTTTTCTGAACAAACCCATTTGTCTGTTCAGATAAGACGGGCCTGGAATCTCTTTCCTGACACCATGCTGACAGCAGCCTGTTGCTAGGATCGGCACCAATCAGACAGATCAGATGAGGCCCTGAATGCCAGACCTTCCCACCGAACTCAGCTCCCGCTTCGTTCAGTTCATTGAAAGCCAGCACATGTTCTTCGTGGCCACCGCCGCACCGGATGGACATGTGAACCTCTCCCCAAAGGGCTTGGACACACTCCGCGTTCTGTCTCCCACCCGAATTGTGTGGTTATCTCTGTCCGGCAGTGGCAACGAAACCGCGGCTCACCTGCGCGTGGCCAACCGCATCACCCTGATGTTCTGCGCCTTTGAAGGCCGGCCGATGATTTTGCGGGTCTATGGTGAGGCAGAGACCTATCACCCACGCGACCCGCAATGGGCGGAACTCTCCGGCCTCTTTCCCAAATTGGCGGGCTCGCGCCAGATCTATGACGTGACCATCAAGGCCGTGCAGACCTCCTGCGGCTCCGGCATCCCCTTCTACGACTACAAAGGCCCGCGCGGCGAAACCGAGCTGGAGCCGTTCTTTGCCAAGATGGGCGAAGAGGGCATTGAGGCCTATTGGGCCCGCAAGAACCAGATGAGCATTGATGGCAAACCCACAGGCATATTCGAGGCCCCCCAATGAGCCCCTCTCTCCTAGACAAAGCGAAGCTGTTTGCAGATCTCCACACCCGCGAGGGTATCTTCGTCATGCCCAATGCTTGGGATGAGGGCAGCGCCAAGTTTCTCGCCGCCCAGGGTTTTCCTGCGCTCGCCACCACCAGCGGCGGCGTGAACTGGGCCCGCGGCCGCGAAGATTACGTTTATGCGGTGCCCGCCGATGAGATGCTGGAAGCCTATGGGCGCGTGGCTGACTGTGTGGACCTGCCGGTGAGCGGGGATCTGGAAGACGGATATGCCACCGAACCGGAAAAGGTGGCCGAAACCATCCGCCGGGCTGCCCAACTCGGCATGGTGGGCGGTGGCATTGAGGACTTTACCGGAGATCCCGCCAAACCGCTTTACGAGTTACCGCTGGCGGCTGAGCGCATTCGTGCGGCCCGTGTGGCGGCTGACGAGGCAGACTTCCCCTTCACGCTCACGGCGCGCTGCGAGATCTTCTATTTCGACGTGGAGAACAAGTATAGCGAGGCCATCAAACGGGCCAATCTCTACCGGGAAGCCGGCGCCGACTGCCTGTTTCTGCCCGGCGGCAACACTCCGGAGATCATTGAAGGGCTGGTCAAGGAGATAGATGCCCCCATCAGCGTGGTCTCAGAGTGGGACGGCCCGCAATACACCGTCCGTCAGCTTGAGGATATGGGGGTCAGGCGCATCAGCACCGGCGGCAGCATGGCGCGTGCCTGCTACGCCACCCTTCACCAGGCGGCTGAAAAGCTCGCCACCGAGGGCACCTTCGGCTATCTTGGCAACGTGATCTCCGATCCGGCCATGAGCGCCTTCTTCAAGCACCCTAACAAGGCGAACCTGGCCTAATAGACCAAGGCCGCATGACAAAACTGCCGGGCACGGACGTTGAAATTGCGCTGATTGCCAAAGCGCCCAGCGGATTTGCGCCGATCTTCTATGAGGCGCCCGGCGCAGGCGCGGCCATGGCATCGGTCAATGCAGGCAACTCTGAAGACCTCTATGTGGGCGGTGGCGGCATCAATGGCGGCTTTGCACGGGCACTTGCCGGTCAAACCCTCAGCGCCTACGAAACGCGCCATAAAGCCCTAGTACAGCACGTGCGCGGCGGCGGTGAAACCCACATGGCGTATGACAACAAGAACCCGACCGCTTTCAGCTTGCTCAATGCAGACCGGCCACTTACAGATCGCTCCCAAGCCCATGACGGCCTGTGCTTCGTGGACATGTTCGGCCCCGGGCTCCAGCCGAACGGCGTGGCGGAAAATGCCGGCATGATCTATGTGGCCTCGCCCTTCGGTGGCAATTTCGCCACCGAAGAGCTCTTTTTGGGCGCAATCAGCACCCTTGCGGAAACCATCGCGCTGACGGCAGCCACCTATAATGAGCTTCAAAAGCCGAAAGACGTGCCCGATCTGGCTGTCGTGCGCCTCTGTCTTTATGGATCAGGCATCTACAACACGCATGGCACTCCGGCACCGGATATTGCCCGCGCAATCCTGCAAGGCACCACCCAAGGGCTCTCCAGCCATGCGGGAGGGATCGCTACCATCGAAGTTCCGGACGACGATCCTTGGCATCGTGCCCTTGCGGGCTCCTAAAGTCTAGCCGGGTGCAATCGCACACTGGTGTTGGTTGACCATCTGCCAGCGCCCGTCGCGATGAACGAACACGCAGGTGTTCTGCGTCAGACCGTCGATCACACTGTCCCCGTCGCGCACCGTGGTGTGGGCCCGGTAGCTCAGCAGCGCCGTATCGCCGTAAAACCTGGTTTCAACATTGTCCGCATCGATCCGCTCCACCTTCATGGTGCCGCCTTGAAACGCTGCGATGATTTCCGGGCGCCGCGAGACTTTGCCCTGAGCGTTCACGAACACCAGGTCCTCGCCAACCACCTTTGCCAGGGCCTCAAGATCACCCGCGACCAGGGCAGCGATCCGGGCCTCGTGGGCCGCCAATAGGCTTTCTTCCCGTTCAGTCATTGCCGCTTCCTCCCTGCGCTGCCCCTTGAGAGGGCGTGAACACCACTTTGAGCGCCTTCTGGCGTTTGGCGAACGCGGCACCCATTCCGAAATCTTCAAGACCATACCGATGGGTCACCAGGGGCGCAGCGTCCAGTGCGCCTTCGCAGATCAGCTGAAACACCCGCACCTGCTCCTTAAGGGCGCTGTTGTAGGTGCCGATCACGCGCCGTTCCTGGGTGAAGAGGCTGTTGAGGTCAAAGCTGGCGGTCATGTGCTCCGGGGCATGTGAGAACAGAACAACCGTGCCGCCGGAGCGGCTGAGGCCGATCCCCTCTTCCAAAGATGCGGCCCCACCGACGGTATCAAACACCACATCTGCTCCAAGCCCGCCCGCCAGCTCCTGAACCACGATCTCCACGCCAGGGCCGGGAACCCCAACGCCATCCGCGCCCAAGCGCTTGGCCATTTCCAGCCGCTCCACATCTGGGTCCACCATGACCACTCTGGCACCGGGAAATGCTGCCCTCAGCACCAGAAGATGCAACAACCCCATAGTGCCGCAGCCCAGCACCGCAACGCTCGCGCGCCGTGCCAGTCCGGAGCGCTCAATACCGCGAAGCACGCAGGCCGCCGGCTCAAGGAACACAGCCTGCTCATCAGACACATGGTCCGGCAACACAAAGGTGGCCTCTTCCACTGCCCGGCGCGAAACAAGCACAAAGTCCGAATAGCCACCCGGATAGAGCAGGTTCTCTTTGAACGCCTCACACATGGTTTCATTGCCGGCCCGGCAAAAGGCGCAGACACCGCAGGCCACGCGCGGAGCGGCGACCACTCTCTCGCCCAACTCAAAGTCTTCCACGCCCGGACCGATGGCCTCAATGGTGCCCACCAGTTCGTGCCCCAGCACGGTGCCGGGCAACGCTCCCTGTGTACTCAGCTTGATCAGATCCGTGCCGCTGAGGCCGGCCAACCTCAGGCGCAAAAGCAATTCGCCTTCCCCCGGATCCGGGACCGGGCACGATTGCAGAGCGGTCATTCCGCCGCCCTGGCACACCACGGCCCGGGTCAGGCGTTTGCCTTGTGCCACCATGGCCGCACCGCTCATCCTCGCTCCCCACTTTTTGGCCTCAATGCAGACAATAAGCAGATTGGCGCTTTGTGCAAACGGTTCGTCTGTGCGGCGGGCAGCAATCCCGTCAACCCAGGATGCTGGTCTCGCGGCAATAGGCTTTGAGCGCTTGGAGATGGTCCGGCGGGGCGGCAAGCGCCGCCTGGCTCAGCTCCGCCGTGGCCTTATCCAGCCCATCGGATGCAACGATCCGGTCCACCAACCCCCAGCCCAGCGCTTCGTCCGCCTCAACCCGGCTGCCTCCCAGCAGGAACAGGGCCTTGCGGCCTGGTCCAACCAACGCATCAAGCTTACGGCCATCCTGGGAGGTGGGAAAGACGCCATTGCGAAGCACGGGGTATCCAAATGCTGCAGTGGGCACCGCAAGGCGCACATCGCACCCCAGCGCCAGCGTGAGCGAGCCGCCAATACACGCGCCGTTGATCTTGGCGATGGTGAGGAAAGGCACCGCGCTCAAAGCCTCAGACATATCCTCCCAGAGCTCATCGTCACCGCTGCGGCCATCCTCGATGAACTGCGCCAGATCCGCGCCGCCGCAAAACACCCGGCCTCCAGCGCCTTCAATGGTGAGCACTCTGAGATCATCATCTTCGCTGGCCAGATCGAACAGCTCCGTAAGCTCACCGATCATCTCCCGGGTCAGCGCATTGGCCTTATCGGGCCGGTTCAAGATGATCCGAAGCACCTCGCGGTCCCGTTCGGCCAGAATGTGGTTGTCCGGCATCCGTCCCCCTTTCGTCCACTGTCAAGATTTCACATTTAAGGCTATGCTGACGCCCCGGCAAGAGCGCTGAGCGGGACACAAGACACTTGGCTGCGTCTTCTGGTAAGCTCCAAGCCTGGCCCGAGGGGAATGAAGTAAGGTTGGCGTACTGGAGCGATGCTCAATAATTTCACCATCATAGGCGTGGCGCTCTTCTATCTGGGCGTCCTGTTCGTGGTGGCCAGCTACGCCGACAACCAGATGCGGCGCCAGCGCATGGCAACCGGCCGGGCCAATTACATGCGCCCGCTCGTCTATACCTTGAGCTTCGGGGTTTACTGCACCTCCTGGACATTCTTCGGATCTGTGGGCGTTGCAGCCCATACCGGGCTCGACTTTCTGCCGATCTACATTGGGCCGATTTTGATGTTCATTGTCGGCTGGCCGGTGATCCGCCGGGTGGTGGAGCTATCCAAGCAGCATAACATCACTTCCATCGCCGACTTCATCGCCGCCCGCTACGGCAAGAGCCAGGCGTTGGGCGCCACGGTGGCGGTCATCGCGGTGATCGGCACCCTACCCTACATTTCGCTCCAGCTCAAAGCCACCACCTTCTCGCTGGAGGCCATGCTGGCCGCGTCGGGAACGGGCAACGAGATCAGCTCTCTGGTGCCCATGGTGAACGATCTCGCTTTGCTGGTGGCGATTGCCATGGGGATCTTCACGGTGCTCTTCGGCACCCGGCACATTGATGCCACCGAGCACCAGGACGGTCTGATGACCGCGGTTGCCGTGGAATCCATCGTCAAGCTTCTGGCGTTCCTGGTGGTGGGCCTGTTTGCCACCTACGGAGTGCTTGGAGGCTTTTCCGGCATGTTCCAGATCATGGAATCGCGCCCGGAGATCGGCGGCCTCTTCACCCGGGATGTGGATGGCGGTCGCTGGCTCACCCTCACTTTGCTCTCCATGTTCGCCATCATCCTTCTGCCGCGGCAGTTTCATGTGACTGTGGTGGAGAATGACGATGTGCGCCATCTGAAAACGGCACGCTGGCTCTTCCCGCTCTACCTGGTGGCCATCAACCTCTTCGTTGTGCCGATTGCCATCGCCGGCCTTGTGACCTTCTCGCCCGGCACGGTGGATGCCGACACCTTCGTGCTCGCCCTGCCGATCAACGACAACCAGCCCCTGGTGGCCATGATTGTCTTCCTGGGCGGTCTGTCGGCGGCAACCGCCATGGTGATCGTGGCCACAATGGCCCTGTCGATCATGGTGTGTAACGACCTGGTTGTCCCCTTCGTCCTGCGCAATAAGCTCCAAGGCCATACCCACAAGGACATGGGCAAGTTTCTGCTGCGGGTCCGCCGGATCTCCATCTTCGCCATCGTCGCGCTGGCCTACAGCTATTACTGGATGGTCAGCGACAGTGCGGCTCTGGTGCAAACCGGGCTCATCTCGTTTGCCGCCATCGCCCAGTTCGCCCCGGCCTTCTTTGGCGGCATGATCTGGCGGCGCGCCACTGCGGCAGGGGCCATGGCCGGCATCCTCGTGGGCTCCTTCATGTGGGTCTACACGCTGCTCCTGCCCACGTTCATCGATGCAGGCTGGTTCAGCGCATCCCTGCTCTCTGAAGGCCCCTTTGGGTTGAGCCTGTTCCGCCCGCGCGTCCTGTTCGGGCTGGAGTTCGATCCGTTGACCCACGGTGTTCTGTGGAGCCTGATCACAAATCTGGCCGCCTACGTGGCGTTTTCGTTGTTATGGCAGCCCAAGCCTATCGAACGCCTCCAGGCCAGCGCCTTTTCCAGCGTGGACGGCCCGGCCGCCGCGCCCAGCTTCCGCTTGTGGCGCACGGCGATCTTTGTGGGCGACCTGAAGGAAACCGTAGCCCGCTATCTCGGCGAAGCGCGTACCGAGCGTTCCTTTGCCGAGTTTGCCCAATCGCGCGGCTTGGTGCTGGACAATGAGGCCGAGGCCGATATCCGGCTCCTGCGGTTTGCCGAACATCTTCTGGCCAGCGCCGTCGGCGCGGCGTCCTCGCGTCTGGTGGTGGCCCTGCTGCTGGAGCGGCACAGCCGCAACTCACGCGGCGCCATGAAGCTGCTTGATGATGCCTCAGCGGCCATTCAATACAACAGGGAACTGCTGCAGTCGGCCATTGACCACGTCCGCCAAGGCATCGCGGTGTTTGACAAGGACCTGAATCTGACCTGCTGGAACCAGCAGTTCCGCCATCTATTGCGGCTTTCACCCGACATCGGCCGGGTAGGTGTGCCTCTGCATGAGGTGGTCAACACGATTGCCGAGACGACCGGGCTGGGCGAGGCGGACCTGGACGCAGCGGTTTCAGACCGGATCGACAAGCTCATCGTCTCCATGCAGCCCTATCAGGAATTCATCGCCCGGTCGGGCCGGCATCTGGATGTTAAATCGGACAGCTTGCCCGACGGTGGCATCGTGATCACCTTCACCGATATCACCGAACGCGTGGAAGCGGCTGAAGCTCTGAAGCGCGCCAATGAAGGCCTGGAGCGCCGGGTCGAAGAGCGCACCGCCGAGCTCACCAGCCTCAACACGGCGCTGGCCCGAGCCAAGGCGGAAGCAGATGCGGCGAACCTGGGCAAAACCAGCTTTATCGCGGCGGCAAGCCACGACATTCTGCAACCGCTCAACGCGGCGCGCCTGTTCACCACCAGCCTTCGTGAGGACCTTCCAGCCGACAAGCGCCAGGCTGAACTGGTGGGCAATATCGATGCCTCCCTTGAGGCGGTGGAGGAGATTCTGTCTGCCCTGCTCGACATTTCCAAGCTGGATGCGGGCGCCCTAAAAGCGGAGAAGATCCCCTTCAAAATCGACGAGATCCTGAAAGCCTTGGAGATCGAGTTCGGTGCGTTGGCCCACGACAAGGGCTTGCGGCTTTCCGTGGTGTCCTGTTCGGCCACGGTCTATTCGGACCGCAGGCTCGTGCGGCGCATTTTGCAGAACCTTCTGTCCAACGCCATAAAGTACACGCCCGAAGGACGTGTCTTGATGGGGTGCCGGCGCCGCGGAGACAACATCGTCGTAGAGGTTTATGACACAGGGCCTGGAATTGCGCCCGACCAACAAAAGTCCGTGTTCAAGGAGTTCCACCGCCTGTCCACGGCCAAGGGAGCCGAACAGGGCTTGGGCCTCGGCCTGTCCATCGTCGACCGCATGGCCACCATGCTGGGCCACTCCTTGGAGCTGCGCTCAGAGCCCGGCAAGGGATCTGTCTTCACGCTCGTCTTGCCCACCACCGAGGCCTTGGCCATCCAGACGGCCAAGAGCGCTCCGGCGCCGCGGGGCGGCAATGATCTGAGAGGCCTCAGGGTTCTGTGCATCGACAACGAGCCCAAGATCCTCGACGGCATGACCACCCTTTTGAGCGGCTGGGGCTGTATTGTGGGCACGGCGCACGATTACCAATCGGCCCTGATCAATGCTGAAGGCGGTGCCGACGTGATCATTGCGGACTATCACCTGGATGATCAGCAGAACGGTCTTGATCTCATCCTTCAGGTGCGCACCGAAACCGGGAGCGACCTTCCGGCCGTGCTGATCACTGCAGATCAATCGTCGGATTTGCGCGACAAGGCCGCTCAAGCAGACGTGCACCTTCTCCGCAAGCCGCTAAAGCCGGCCGCCCTCAGGGCGCTGCTGGTGCGCAGCCGGATCCAGTTGGCCGCGGCGGAGTAGGCGCCTATGCCGCGCTACCCGTCAGACGCAATCTGCCCCTCATCAATGCGCGATGCGGCGATCACCGCCTGGGTGCGGCTATCCACCCCGAGCTTCTGTAGGATGGCCGAGACGTGGGCCTTCACTGTGGCCTCCGACACGGTGAGCTCGTAAGCGATCTGTTTGTTCAACAGGCCCTCGCGCAGCATCATCAACACCCGCACCTGCTGGGGGGTCAATGTGGCGAAGCGTTGGATCAGTTGTTCAATCTCGCCGTCTTCATCCGACGATAGGTCCACCGTCTCCGGCACCCAAATCTCGCCTTGAAAAATCTGCTCCACGGCCCCGCGCATTTGATCCACGGGAACCGATTTGGGAATGAACCCGGACGCTCCAAAACTGATCGCCCGGCGGATCACCGCGGGATCTTCGGTGGCCGACACAACAGCCACCGGCACATCCGGATATTGCGCGCGCAGGAAGCTCAAGCCTGAAAAGCCCTGCACCCCCGGCATCTTCAGATCAAGCAAGATCAGATCGGGGGGATTGTCCTTATCGATGCAGGCGACCACCTCGTCCAGGGTCCCTGCGGCGTCGATTTGGCCGTCTGGATAGGACGTGGCAAAAGTCTGGCTGAGCGCATCGCGCACCAGTGGATGGTCATCCGCGATGATGAGCCGGTAGCCTGACATCGTCCTTCCCCTCCCATTGGGTTGGCCGTGCCCTAGATCACCCCCAAAGGCAAAGCCAACCGTGCCATTTGATACCACGGGGCGGCTTTTGCCAAGTGCTGAGTTGCATCATCTTATTTTAGGAACGGAAGGTTCAGGCCCTGTTCGCGTGCGCACTCCACGGCAATACCGTATCCTGCATCGGCATGGCGCATGACGCCTGTGGCCGGATCGTTCCACAAAACCCGCTCGATCCGCCGGGCCGCATCCGCGCTCCCATCGCAGCAAATCACCATGCCGGAATGTTGGGAAAAGCCGATCCCCACACCCCCGCCATGGTGGATCGACACCCAGGTTGCACCCGATGCGGTGTTGAGCAGCGCGTTCAGCAAAGGCCAGTCAGCCACCGCGTCCGAGCCGTCCTTCATGGCCTCGGTCTCCCGGTTGGGGCTGGCCACCGAGCCGGAGTCCAGATGATCGCGGCCAATCACAATCGGCGCCTTTAACTCGCCATTGGCCACCATTTCGTTGAACGCCAGGCCCAACCGGTGACGCTCGCCAAGTCCAACCCAGCAGATGCGCGCCGGTAAGCCCTGGAAGTGAATCCGCTCACGAGCCATGTCCAACCAGTTGTGCAAATGCGGATTGTCCGGGATGAGCTCTTTGACCTTCTCATCGGTTCGGTAGATATCTTCAGGATCACCAGAAAGCGCCGCCCAACGGAACGGGCCAATGCCGCGGCAGAACAGCGGCCGAATGTAAGCGGGCACGAAACCGGGGAAGTCGAAGGCGTTCTCCAGCCCCTCATCCTGGGCCATCTGGCGGATATTGTTGCCGTAATCCAGTGTGGGAATACCATCGTTCCAAAACGCCAGCATGGCCTCCACATGGGTGCGCATGGATTTCTTCGAGGCCGCTTCCACCGATTTCGGGTCACTCTCGCGCGCCCGTTCCCATTGATCCAGGGTCCAACCGATCGGCAAATAGCCGTTCACCGGATCGTGGGCGGAGGTCTGATCGGTCACCATGTCCGGACGCACGCCCCGGCGCACCAGTTCCGGGAACAGCTCAGCCGCATTGCCGAGCAGGCCCACCGACACCGCCTTCTTTTCAGCGCACGCCGTCTCGATGATCTTCAACGCCTCGTCCAAGTCTGTGGCCATCTCGTCGAGATATCCGGTCTTCAGACGCATCTCGATGCGGCTTGGCTGGCACTCGATGGCCAACATGGACGCGCCCGCCATCGTGGCCGCCAAGGGCTGGGCACCGCCCATCCCGCCAAGGCCGGCGGTGAGGATCCACCTGCCGCTGAGATCTCCGTCATAATGCTGACGGCCAGCCTCAACAAAGGTCTCATAGGTGCCCTGAACGATGCCTTGCGAGCCGATGTAGATCCACGAGCCCGCCGTCATTTGGCCGTACATCATGAGGCCTGCGCGGTCTAAATCGTTAAAGTGATCCAGGTTGGCCCAATGCGCCACGATATTGGAGTTGGCGATCAGCACTCTGGGCGCATCCGGATGTGTGCGGAACACGCCCACCGGCTTGCCCGACTGGACCAGCAAGGTTTCATCTTCCTCTAGAGCTTTGAGGCTCGCGGCGATCCGATCAAAGCTCTCCCAGTCGCGCGCGGCGCGGCCGATGCCGCCATAGACCACCAGTTCCTGAGGACGTTCGGCCACCTCCGCGTCCAGGTTGTTCATCAACATCCTCAAGGGCGCTTCCGTCACCCAAGACTTGGCGCTAAGCGCGGTTCCATGGGGGCTCTTGATGATGCGTTCATTGTCCAAACGGGTGTTCATGTGCGTCACAGCTCCACTGAAGTGAGGCAGGCATTCGCTTCAGCCTGCATGGCGCCCGACCGGACCAGCGCTTCGGCAGCAGCGATGTCGGGGGCGAGAAACCTGTCTTCGTTCATCGGCGTAATCCGGGTGCGCAGGAGATCACGCACCTTTTCCAGCGGGGCACTGGAAACCAGCGGCCGGTGAAAGTGAATGCCTTGCGCGGCCGCGAGCCACTCAATGGCGACAATGCGGGCCGAGTTGGCCGCCATCTCCAAAAGGCGCCTGGCACCGTGAGTGGCCATGGAGACATGGTCTTCCTGGTTGGCCGAGGTGGGCAGGGAATCCACCGAAGCGGGCGTTGCCCTCTGCTTGTTTTCCGATGCCAAGGCAGCCGCCGTCACATGTGCCAGCATGAAGCCGGAGTTCAGGCCGGGATTGGCGGAGAGGAAGGCGGGCAGGCCGGAAATCGTTCCATCGGTGAGCATCGCAATGCGCCGCTCTGAGAGGGCGCCGATCTCCGCAACGGCGAGCGCGAGCTGATCGGCGGCAAAGGCCACAGGTTCGGCATGGAAGTTGCCGCCCGACAGAACCTCGCCGGTGTCAGCAAACACCAACGGGTTATCAGTAACCCCATTGGCTTCCACCACCAGAGTTGTGGCCGCGTGACGCATAAGATCCAGCACCGCCCCCATCACCTGCGGCTGGCAGCGCAACGAATAGGGATCTTGCACCTTGCCGCAATCCACATGGCTGCCGCGGATCTGAGAGCCATCGATCAACTCCTTCAGCGCGGCGGCGACGTTCTTTTGCCCTTCATGACCACGCAGTTCATGGATGCGCGCATCGAACGGCACGTCAGAGCCCAGGGCCGCATCAACCGACAATGCGCCCGTGATGAGCGCAGCCTGGAAGACGCGCTCGATCTCAAACAACCCGGCCAACGCCAGGGCCGTGGAGACCTGCGTGCCGTTAAGCAACGCCAGGCCTTCCTTGGCCTCAAGCCGCAACGGGTCCATATCAAGTTGGGCCAAGGCATCGCTCGCGGCCATCCGCTCGCCCTTGAGAAACACCTCGCCCACCCCGATCATGCCCGCAGTCACATGGGCCAAGGGCGCAAGATCACCGCACGCCCCGACAGACCCCTGAGCCGGAACCAGCGGCAAGCAATCTTGGTCCAGAAGTGCGTGCAGGCGCTCGATCACCTCCCAGCGCACACCGGAAGCACCCTGGCAGAGGCTCGCGATTTTCAGAACAATTGTCAGGCGCACGATAGGAGCGCTTAACGGATCGCCCACGCCGGCGGCATGGGAGACCACCAGGTTTTCCTGCAATTTGGAAAGATCCGCCTTGCTGATCCTGGCCTGGGCCAACTTGCCGAACCCGGTGTTGATGCCATAGACCGCTTCCTCGCCCGCTGCGATCTTTTGAACGGTCTCCGCGGCCCGGTCCACATCGACCTTGCTGGCCCGGTCGAGTTCGGTGGACATGCCGAAATAGATGGAGCGCAAGGCCGCCAGATCCAGAGTGCCTGGAGTGAGTTTGAGCCGGTTAGACATGGCCGTGCCAGACCCTTTCATGCAGCGGATTGAAGCCCATGGCGTAGGCGAGCGCCGCCGGTTCGCCCACATTCCAGATCGCCAGATCGCACCATTTGCCCACCTCCAGCGTACCCACTTCATCGTGCAGGCCCAGCGCCCGGGCGCCTTCCCGGGTCGCTCCGGCAAGAGCTTCTTCCGGCGTCAACTCAAACAAGGTGCACGTCATGTTCATGGTCAAAAGCAGCGAATTGAGAGGCGATGACCCCGGATTGCAGTCCGTGGCCACAGCCATTGGAACGTTGTGCTTGCGCAAGAGTTCAACGGGCGGGGCTTGGGTCTCCTTGATGAAATAGAAGGCCCCTGGCAGCAGCACAGCCACGGTGCCCGCCTCCGCCATGGCGCGCACTCCGTCCTCGTCAAGATACTCCAGATGATCGGCTGAGAGCGCCCCATGGCGCGCGGCCATGGCCGCCCCGCCCAGATTGGAGAGCTGCTCGGCGTGCAGCTTGACCGGCAAGTCAAACTCGGCGGCCTTCTTGAACACACGCTCCATCTGCTCGGCCGAAAAGGCGATGCCTTCGCAGAACCCGTCGACCGCATCGGCCAGGCCTTCCTGCGCAACAGAGGGCAACTGAGACTGGCACACATCGTCAATGTAGGCGTCCTTGTCGTCCTCGCCGGGCGGCATGGCATGGGCGCCGAGGAAACTGGCTTTAACGGTGATGCGACGCTCACCCGGCAGACGGCGCGCAGCCCTCAGCATCTTGGCTTCATCCTCCGCGGAGAGCCCGTAGCCGGACTTCACTTCCACCGTCGTCACGCCTTCGCCGATCAACCCGTCCAGGCGCGGCAGGCTTTCGGTCACGAGCTGATCTTCGCTCGCCGCGCGGACGCCCTTCACTGTGGAGACAATGCCGCCGCCGGCGCGCGCCACCTCCTCGTAGCTCGCCCCGTTCAGCCGCATCTCCCACTCGCCGATCCTGTTGCCGGCATAGACCAGATGCGTGTGGCAATCCACCAGGCCCGGCGTGATGAGGCGGCCCTCACAATCGGTCGTCTCAGCCGCATCCGGCGCATCTGCCGCCGGGCCGACCCACACGATCTTACCGCCCTTAGCAGCCACGGCGCCCTTATCAACGAGCCCATAAGCCTCAGAGCCGACCATGGTCGCCAGGCGCGCATTCGTCCAAAGATGATCAGCTTGCATTTGAGAATATCCCCAAGGTCGAGATATTATGTATAGACATAATAATCACACTAGGGCAAGGTGCCTTTCATGAGCAAGCTGTTTTTCAACAACGTTCTCTTAAAAGAGGGCTGGGCCCGGAATGTCCTGATTGAGCGCGATGAGGCGGGCTGGATCATGTCCGTAGCGCCGGATGCCGAGGTGCCCGAGAGCGGTTCAAGCGGCCAGATCGCCGTGCCCGGCGTCGCCAACCTGCACAGCCATGCCTTCCAGCGGGCCCTGGCCGGGCTCGGGGAATGGCGCGCCGCAGACGGAGACAGCTTCTGGACCTGGCGCGAGGTCATGTATCGTTTCCTGGAGCGCCTGAGGCCAGAGGATTTGGAGGCCATCGCCAGCCAACTCTATGTGGAGATGCTGGAAGCCGGTTTCACCGCAGTGGGCGAGTTTCACTATGTCCATCATCAGCCGGACGGCAGGCCTTATGACAACCTCGCCGAAATGGCCCATAGGATCGAAGCCGCCGCAGAACGCGCCCGCATCGCGCTTACCCATCTGCCGGTGTTCTATGCCAACGGCGGCTTTGGCGGCCAACCTATAGGCGGCGCGCAGGCCCGGTTTGCGAATGATCCAGAAGGCTTTGCCAAGCTGGTGTCAGCCTTGGGCAGCGCTGAACGCACTGTGGTTGGCATCGCGCCCCATTCCTTGCGCGCGGTGACCCCGGAGAGCCTCAGCGAGGTGGTGCGTGCCGCTCCGCCGGGGCCGATCCACATCCACATATCGGAGCAGGTGAAGGAAGTTGACGACTGCATGGCCTGGTCCGGACAGCGCCCGGTGGAGTGGCTTTTGAACCACCAGAGCGTCGATGAGCGCTGGTGCCTGATCCATGCCACCCACATGACCGACGCGGAAACGGAGGGCACCGCGGCGCGTGGCGCCATTGCCGGCCTTTGTCCCATCACCGAGGCCAATCTGGGCGACGGCACGTATAACGGCGTGGTGTTTGAGGCCGCCGGCGGGCGCTGGGGCGTCGGATCCGACAGCCATATCCGCATCGATCTGGCCGAGGAGCTGCGCGCTCTGGAGTACAGCCAGCGCTTGCGTGACCTTACCCGAAACCGCCTGGCACCGGACGGTGCCGCAGGCGGCCGCGCCCTGTTCCAGATGGCCGCAGAAGGAGGCGCCGACGCTCTGCAGCAGAAAATGGGCATCATTGAACCGGGCCGCGCGTGTGACATCGTCTCACTGGATGCGGCCCATCCCGTGCTGATCGGCAAGCGCGATGATGACTGGCTCAACAGCTGGATCTTTGCCGGGGATGGCCGGTGTGTGCGCGACGTATGGGTCAGCGGCCGGCACGTGGTCGCTGAGGGCCGCCACCCGGCGCGTGATGAGATCCGTTCCAGTTTCGCCAAAACCATGGAGCATCTTGTTGACTGATCTTGCCCTTCATCTTGACGGCAACGGCCCGCTCTATGAGCAGATCCGCCGCGCCATCGCCCTTAAAATCACCCGTCGCCAGTGGCGCCCGGGCGACCGCATTCCGTTTGAGAGCGAGCTTTGCGCGGCCCTTAACACCTCCCGCATGACCGTCAACAAAGCGCTCCAGTCGCTGGCCGATGACGGCCTGATCGTGCGCCGGCGCAAGGCCGGGAGCTTTGTGGCCACCCAGCAATCGGTGCAAGCGCCGCTGACCATTGCCAAGATCGAAGACGAGGTGGCCGGCGAGGGCAAAGCTTACAGCTACGAGCTGATCACACGCACAGCCATGCGCGCTGAAGGCAAACTGACCGTTGCCGGCATCTTTCCCAGAGGCACAGACGTGGTGCACATCCGGTGCCGCCATTTGGCCGATGGCACGCCGGTGCTGTTTGAAGACCGCTACATCAGCTTGAAAGCGGTGCCCGTAGCGGGCGATGAGCCGTTCGAGGCAACACCGCCTGGCTCCTGGCTGCTGGAACATGTGCCCTGGACCGAAGCAGAGCATGCCATTTGCGCTGTGAGCGCAGACCCGGATCTGGCTGGCCAGTTAGGAGTAACGGTGGGTGCGGCCTGCCTCAGGATCGAACGGCGCACCTGGGCTGATGATGAAACGGTGACGTTCGTCAACCTCACCTATCCCGGTCACCACCGCACCCTCATCGGCCGCTTTCAACCCGGTCAGCGGGGCGGCTAGGGGAACACTGCTGCACGTTGCGTCATTCCCGCGAAAGCGGGAACCTTCTCAGCCAGGGGAACATTATGGGCTATGGACCCCTGCCTTCGCAGGGGAGTAGAGAGATAAACCCCGCGTCCCCGCGAAAGCGGGGACCTTCTATGCCAAGAGACAGGCCCTCCCCGCGTGCGCAAGGGCGCGGGATGGTGAGGAGAATGCGCCTTGCCAAATTCCGGCGATCACGCATGCTGCGCGCTCGGGATATTTGCAGCGTCCAAGGAAACCCCATGCGCCCCTTTGAAGGCATCAGATGCCTCGACCTCACCCACGTACTTGCCGGCCCCTTCAGCACCTTCCAACTGGCGGTGCTGGGCGCCGATGTGATCAAGATCGAGCCGCCCACAAATCCGGATATGACCCGCGAGGAAAGCGTTATCAGGGCGCTCGGCGAGGAAGACTATGGCACCCTTTATCTCGGCCAGAACGCCGGCAAGCGGGCCATCACCCTCGACCTCAAGACCGAGAAGGGCCGGGACATTCTGCGCAAGCTGGTGGCCGGTGCCGATGTGCTGGTGGAGAACTACCGCACAGGCAAAATGGCTGAGCTGGGTCTGGGTTATGAGGATCTCTCCAGCATCAATCCAAAACTGATTTACTGCTCCCTGACCGGGTTCGGCCAGACCGGACCCAAGGCCAAGCACCCGGCTTACGACGTGGTGATCCAAGCCTATTCCGGCCTGATGGTGGCCAATGGGGAGGAGAACAGCGCGCCCGTGCGCGTGGGCCCGCCCATGGTGGATTACGGCACCGGCGCCCAAGCCGCACTGGCCATTTCGGCGGCCCTCTATCAGCGCGGCCACACAGGCAAAGGTCAGCGCATCGATGTCTCCATGCTCGATGGCGCCCTGATGCTCATGAGCTCGCAGGTCACCAGCACACTGTGCTCTGGTTCCTCCCCCACCGCCCATGGCAACGACCATCCGGACTATGCGGGCTATTCCGCCTATAAGACCAAGGACGGCCTCTTGATGATCGGCGCCCACACCACACGGCAGGCGGCCGATATCTTCCATGCGATCGGTGACAGCGCTCTGGGTGACGAAGTGGCCGCCATGTCCCGCGATGAGCTGAGAGCAGCGCGCGGCCGGCTGGCCGACATCCTCACCGAAGTGCTGCAAACCCGCACGGCCCAGGAGTGGGAGGACGTTCTGAACGAAGGCGGCGTCCCGGCTGCCCGGGTGCGCCGATTGGAAGAAACGCTGGCCGGCGAACAGGTCGCCGCGCGCTCGGTGCTCCAGACATTCGAGGGTCAAGGCGGCCCTGACGAAACGCGCCGTCTGGCGGTTGCAGCCTATTCCTTCGCCCATGGCGGACCGAAGCTGGACCGCCCTCCGCCGCGTGTGGGTGAGCATACCGAGGAAGTCCTCGCGGAACTGGGGCTGGGGGCCGAGGAGATCGCAGATCTGAAATCCACAGGCACCGTGTAACTTGAGACATATGTTCCACTGACCGGAATCGTATGATACAAGCATAACCAGCCTTGGAGAGATGGTGCTTAGATGTCTGCTTCTGAACCGATGATCCAGCACCGGGTTGCGCACCGCTTCGACGATCTCAGCCCGCAGCTGCAGCGCGCCGCGCGCTATGTGGCAGAACATCCCGAAGAGATTGCCACCCGCTCCTTAAGGAGGGTGGCCGATGCGGCCAATGTGGCCCCTCAAACCATGTCGCGCCTGGCCCGGGCCCTTGATTTTGAGGGCTATGAGGATCTCCGCGACATCTGCCGGGCCCAGTTCCGCACCCCCACGATCAGGCTTTCAGACCGGGCGGGCGCCCTGCAGGATGGCACGGCGCACGGGGCGCGGGACCAGAACGCGTTCCTTTACGCACAGTCTGAAGCAAGTGTCGCCAACATTCAGCAACTGCTCAACACCACCGATCTCAGCGCCCTGCGCGCCAGCGTGGACCGGCTGTCCAAGGCCCGCAGAGTTATCGTCATCGCCACCATGGGCGCCGGCGGCATTGGTGAATATCTCGATTATGTCTCCGCGTTCGCCTTTAACAATTGGAGCCACCCGACCACGCCGGCCGCCTGGGCCCGTGCGATCATCGGGCTCGGCGAAGACGATGCGGTGATCGTGATCACCCAGGCCCCTTATGCGCACCAGTCCGTGGAACGCGCGCGACATGCCCGCCAGCTCGGCGCCTATGTCATGTCGATCACAGATGCGATCGGCTCTCCGGTCATCCCGGCCTCATCGGCCAGTTTCATTGTCCCGTCAGAGAGCCCGCAATTTTTTCCGTCCTATGTTGCAACCTTGCTCTTTATAGAATCTATTATGGGCATGCTGGTCCGCCGTGGCGGGCCGGCTGTCAAAAAGCGGGTAGCCGCAGCGGAAACCGCCAATGCCTCGTGGGGAGACTATTGGCACACTTAAAAGCAGGCAGCAGAACAGGGAGAATAGTTATGCTGAAAAAAGTTTTGGCGATCAGTGTCGCCGCGATGGGCCTGACGGCAACCACATCGGCGATCGCCGATGGCCACTCTTGCACCAATGACACTTGGAAAAAGGTCATGGAGCGCGGCAAGATGGTGGTTGGCGTGAAGGCTGACTACAAGCCTTGGGGATACCGGGACTCAGACGGCAAGATTGTCGGCATGGAGCCCGATATGGCCAAAATGGCGGCAGATGCCATGGGCGTTGAGCTGGAGCTGGTGGCCGTACAATCGTCCAACCGCATGCAGTTCCTGGAGCAGGGCAAGATCGACATGATGATCGCCACCATGTCCGACCGTCCAGACCGCCGGAAGATCGTCGGCATTACCCAGCCCAACTACTACACGTCGGGTACCAACATCATGTCGCCGAAGGCTCTGGCCTTCAAGAAGTGGGAAGACCTGAAAGACAAGCCCGTGTGCGGCAAGCAAGGCGCCTTCTACAACAAGGTGGTGACCGAGCGTTATGGCGTGAAGGTCGTGGCCTTCACCGGTAACGCGGAAGCCAAGCAGGCGCTGCGCGACAAGAAGTGCGTGGCGTGGGTTTACGATGACAGCTCCATCGGTTCGGATCTGGCATCGGGCAACTTCAACGACTTTGAAATGCCGCTCAACTCCGAAGACGATAACCCCTGGGGTCTGGCCGTGCCGCTCAAGGAGAAGGACTGCATCTTCGGCAACTTCATGTCCGGTCTCACCTTCAACCTGCACCAATCCGGCAAGCTGATTGAGTTGGAGAAGAAGTGGGGCATCAAGCCCACCGCTTATCTCGCCGACAAGAACAAGAAGTTCGGCGATTGGCTGGCCGGCAAGAAGTAAGGCCTCTTACATTTTAAAAAGCGCGGCGGGGAGACATGGGCAGTTCTCCCCGCCGCACGCATCCATTTTTTGACGGAGGGGCTGGATGATTGAAGCATTTGCGGAATTCTTCCGCCAGTTCGCGGAAGAATATCCACGCTGGAACTTCATCTTCTTTCACGACGAACGGCAGTTTTGGAGGGTGGTCAGCGGCTTCCAGTACACCGTCATTCTCTCCATCGCCTGTGTCATCTTTTCCGTCATCATCGGCATCGTGGGCGCCTGGCTGCAGGGCTCTCCGCTGAAATGGGCGCGCCGGCTGGTGCAGGGCTACATCCAGTTTTTCCGCAACACCCCGCCCTTCGTGCAGCTCTTGTTCTTCTATTTTGCCCTTGGACAATTCACACCCACCATCACCGGCCCTGACGGCTGGACCGAGGTGCCTCTCATCTCCAATGTGGGCTGGGCCATCATCTCACTGTCGTTTTTCGCCGGCGCCTTTAACGTTGAGATCTTCCGCGCGGGCATTGAGGCCGTGCCGGAATCCACGACCGAGGCGGCCACATCCTTAGGCTTCACACGGCTGCAAACCTATAAGGAGGTGGTTCTGCCGTTGTCCTTCCGGGTCTGTCTGCCGGCGCTCAACAACAACCTGGTGAACCTGGTGAAAACCACCACACAGGCGGTGGGCATCGCCGTGCCGGAACTGCTTTACGAGTGTCTTGGCATCTGGAACGATTACCCAAGCGCGCTTTATCCCACCATGCTGTTCCTCTTTGTCTCGTTCATCGTTCTGGTGGGCATCCTGGTCTACGGCATGCACCGCTGGGAGAAGGCGATGAAAATCCCAGGGTATGGAGGCTAGGCCATGGCGAGCAAGACCATACCCGGCGTCAATGCCAAACCCACCACGGACCTTCCCGTTCTGCTGCCGCTGAACCCGCGCGCCACCATGATCACCGATCCGGTGGGCTTCTCGCGTTGGGTGTCGGGCCTGCCGCTTTGGGTGTGGCCGGCCATGGTGGCCATCATCTTCCTGTGGCCTGCCGCCGCTCTGGCGCAGTCGAACTACACCTACACCGAAGCCGTCGCAGCGCTCTTCAAGTGGATGCCCCTTCTGGTCACCAGCGGGTTCTTCTTCAACGTGCTGATCTCACTGCTCACCATGATCCTGGGCACAGCCGCCGGTGTGGTGCTCGGTCTCATGCAGATCTCGCCGACCAAGCTTATAAGCTGGCCGGCCAAGTTCGCCACCCAGGCGTTCCGCAACTCGCCCTGGCTTGTATTGCTCTTCATCGTGCTCCTGGCCCTGCCGTTTGAGGTCACAATCTTTGGCGTCATCATCGTTATTCCAGATTGGGTGAAGGCGGTGTTCGGATTGTCGCTGCCCATCATGGCCAACATTTCCGAGGTTGTCCGCGGGGCCATTCAATCGGTGCCCAGCGGCCAGTGGGAAGCGGCGGAATCGCTCGCCTACACCCGCCAGCAAACCCTGTGGCGCATCATCCTGCCCCAGTGTTTCAAGCGCATGATCCCGCCATGGATGAACTGGTACGCCATCCTCACCATGGCCACGCCGCTCTGTTCGCTGCTTGGCGTGGAGGAACTGATCACGCTCAGCCGCCAGGCGATTGAGGCAGAAGATAACCACCCCGAACTTCTGGTGCCGTTCTACACGTTCGCGCTGATGATCTTCTTTGCCTACTGCTACCCGATTGCCCGTTTCACCATCGCACTTGAGAAAAGATTTGCGGTGAAGTTATGAGGACACCCCAATGAACTCAGAAAACTGGACACCTGACCAACCCATCGTTTCCATCAAGGATGTGCACAAATCCTTCGGCGACCTGGAGGTTTTGAAAGGGGTTACGCTCGATGTGATGAAGGGCGAGGTGATCTGTATCATCGGCCCGTCCGGCTCAGGCAAGTCCACCCTGATCCGTTGCGTCAATGCTCTGAACGACATCCAATCGGGCTCCATCTTGGTGGAAGGCCAAGAGGTGCACGACCCCAAGCTGGACAAGCTCGAGCTGCGCCAGAAAGTCGGCATGGTGTTCCAGCAATACAACCTCTTTCCGCATAAGACCGCCCTTGAGAACATCATGATGGCGCCGGTTCTGGTGCTCAAAGAAGACAAGGACGAGGTGGAAAAGCGCGCCCGGGCGCTCGTCAAAAAGGTCCGGCTCGAGGGCAAAGAGAACAACTATCCGGGCGAGCTTTCCGGCGGCCAGCAACAACGCGTGGCCATTGCCCGCTCACTGGCCATGCGGCCGGATGTGATGCTGTTCGATGAGGTGACCGCGGCGCTCGACCCGGAGACGGTGAAAGAGGTGCTGGTGACCATCAAGGAACTCGCCCAGGATGGGATGACCTGTATCCTGGTGACCCACGAGATGGGCTTTGCCCGCGAGGTGGCCGATCATATCTACTTCACCGACCGGGGGGTGATCGTGGAGCATGGGCCGCCGGATACCTTCTTCGACGCAGCGAAGGATCCGCGGACGAAGGAGTTCCTGAGCCAGATTCTTTAGGGCGCCCGCGGGAGGTTGCCCTCCTCCGTCATCCCCGCGAACGCGGGGACCCAGAGCGATGGATCCTGAGCTTGCCGGCTCTAGCTCCCGGATATTTTGCGTGCGCAAAATTCCGGGATGACGAGATGGCGCCCGCGGAAGCGTCACTCCGCGAACTGCGCCTCTGTCATACCGGGGCGCGTCATGGAAAACGTGGAATCTTCACGCACGACCGAATAGTCATGATACCCGCCCCGGGCAATCGGCATCGCCTTTGCGGTGTCAAACAGCCCCTCAGCCGTGATGTACTCATCGCGGATATGGATGCCCACCACCTTGCCAATGATGATGGCGTATTCATGCGCCGCACCGTCCAGCCCATCCAGCCCAACGGTCTTGAAATGCTCGCACTCAAACACGGCAGGGCTCTCTGCCACCATCGGCGGCTTCACCAGGGTGCACGGCTTGGCGGTCAGTCCGGCCAGCTCCAGCTCATCCACGCTTTGAGGCACGTGAGCCGACGTGGTGTTCATCTGATCGCGCAGGTCCCATGTGGCCAGGTTGCAGACGAACTCACCCGTCGCCTCAATGTTACGCCAGCTATCCTTCATGCCGGCCGAGCCAAAGCACACATAATGCGGGTTTGAGGCCATGGCGTTGAAGAAACTGTAGGGCGCCAGATTGACGGTTCCGTCCTCGCTCACCGTGGAAATCCAGCCGATGGGGCGCGGCGCCACCAGCGCCTTAAACGGATCATGGGGAAGACCGTGGTCATTCTTGATGGCATCATAAAACATAGCTCAGATCTTTCTCCGTTAAGCCGCGGCGCCCGCGTTCAATTCATCCAAATGGGCCGGCAATTGATCAATGTGATCGAGAATAATATCGGCAAAGGGCTCAAGATCAGACCGGCTGCCGGTGCCGGTCAACACACCAACCTTATGCCCTGCGCCACTGGCAACCCCCATTTCCAGATCGTGGGTGTTGTCACCCACCACCGCCACCTCCGCCGGTGCCAGGTCCACGGCCGCGCAGAAGGCCACCACCATGTCGCCCGCCGGTTTGGGAACCGGCACGCCATCATATCCGGTGATAAAGTCAAACAGCGCCTCTAAGCCCGCCCCGCGGACGAACTCGTTCGCCCCTGCGGTCACATCATTGGTCGCGATGCCAAGCCGCATGTTCTGATCGCGCAGATCGCCCAGCACCTTGGTGAGGTCTGTGACGGGCACAGACGCGTCTGCGGACGCCGCGGAGTAATAGGCATCATACTCCACCACCTTCCGGGCCAGCGCCTCGCCGGCGAGTTCGGGGTGCCAGGCCTCGGCCAGCTCAGCATTCGTCCCGGCAGCAAAAATGGAACCTGGCAGGAACCGCCCCGAGGCTTCGTCAAACCCCACCGCACGCATCATGCGGGCGATCTCATCCGCATCGCCTTGAGCAATCTCCGTCACCAGCCGCATGACGACCGGCTGCCAGGTCTTGTCGAAATCGATCAAGGTCCCGTCTTTATCGAATAGAACACCGCGGATCTTCATTGCGCGCACTCCGGCACCCAGTGGCTGACCAGTTCGCTGACCTCCGGACGGGCCCGTTCGGAAGGCTCGCCGGCCCGCGAGGCCACGTAGACAAATCCGGCCATGCGCTCGTGCTCTGAGAGCCTGAGAATGCGCGCAATCTCCTCATCAAACGCATACCACTCCGTCAACCATTGGGCCGCAAAGCCCATGGCGACAGCCGCGATCAGCAGGTTCTGGCACACCGCACCGGCGGAAAGCTGCTGCTCCCATTCGGGGATCTTGTGGTGAGGAGCTGCCTTGGAGACCACACCGATCACCAGTGGCGCACGCTCAAAACGGGCCGCCTCAAACGCCAGGAGATCGTTGCCCGTGGTCGGATGCAATTCCTTGTAACGGGCCGACAAATGTGCGCCGAAGTCAGTCCGCGCGGCACCCTCAAATAGAATGAACCGCCAGGGCGCAAGCTTGCCGTGATCGGGGACCCGCGTTGCGACCTGCAGCAGCTCTTCAATCTGGCCTGCATCAGGGCCCGGAGGCACCATATCTTTGGCGACTGTGGAGCGCCTGGTTTTCAGGAGCGTCAATGCATTCGTGGTGTCGTTGAAAACGGTCATCGCCAGCACAATCCTTATCACAGCTCACCGGGCCCCGCGTTCTAGCGAACCGCCGGTGACTTGTCATGAGAAGAAATTGTGAAGTGAGACAGACCTTAAACGATCAAGAATCGAATCCGGGCTCTTCCAGCGCCGCATCGATCATGCGCTGCCAGTCTTCCACCACGTCCGAATAGTCAAGGTGCCCCTGGAACGCCGCCTCAAGCATTGCATTCGTGGGCTCCCGCAACTCCGTGAGCACAGCCCGCGCCACAGGGATATAGGACGCAACGGTCCCCTCCGGCATTTCAGAGGCAATCCTGGCCGCAACCCGGCGCACGATATCCTCACGCTTGCTTTGAGGCGCCTTAGCGATCGGTGTTTTGGGCGTGGCGGCCTTTGCCCCTTGCTGAGCCAAAGGCCCCGCGCCAGGCTTGGGCTCTGCCTCACCATAGGCCTCATAGAGCTTCTTACGCGCTTCACCAAGCGTGTTCATCTGGTTCTCAACCTCATCACTCAACTGACCGCTTATTCTAAACCGGCAACCCGAAACAAAGTGTTACCCGCGCGCAAGCTTTACCGAAAACGGCACAGTTCTGCGGGTGTTAACCTTCACTTAAGACTTGGCTTGAGTTGATCGCTAAAATTCGATTCAATTGCTCCCAACAGGGCGGAAAACGGGGCGTTGATCGGGCATCGTCGATGCAGGCGTTTAAAGAATTCAGACACACACACTGCACCACGGCCGCTGCGGCTCTCCTTACCGCAGCGGCCATTTTCTCTGGTGTGGCAGACGCCAAAGTCTCCAAGGGCGCAAACAGCATTACAGAGGCACCAGCAGCCGACAAGACGCTGCCGGCCTCCGTCGATGCAAAACCAGAATACGACATCACCACTGTCCCCTCCCCGAAGGCAACCGGAATGGAGCTGGCGGCAAAGCTGGCTGCAGATGGGGGAACAATCTTGCGGCCGGTTCACTGGATTGTTTTCGGTGAAGAGGCCTCGAAACCAGGCAAGTGGAAAACCGTCGCCGAGCTTAAAGAGCCGTCGCCGCGCCTCGACCTGCCGGCCGGCCGCTATGTGGTGCAAACCATCTACGACAAAGCCCGCACAGCCCGGCGCATCACCGTAGTAGAAGACAAAACCACAGTCATGACTGTCACCCTCAATGTGGGGGCGTTGCGCATGCTGTCGCGCTTGGGCACGAAGCCAAACACGGCCAAAAGCGCAAGCCATATGGTCTACCGTCTTGAAGGCCTCGGCGCCGAGCCGCGGCTGATCGGCACATCGGACCAGCCCGGCGCTCTGATGCGGGTTTCGGCCGGCACCTACAAGATCGTGAGCCGCTATACCCCCGGAAACTCCGTGGCCGAAGCCACCACCCGGGTGCACCCTGGCCTGATCTCACCGGTTGAGATTGATCACAATGCGGGCGTGGCCAGCCTCTTCGCCATTCATGCGGCGAAGGACAAGCCGGTGAACTGGGTGATCACCGATGATGACGGCCAAGTGGTCACCATGACCGACGAACGCCGCCCGTCGTTGGTGTTGCGGTCCGGCAGCTACACGGCCACCGCCACCACCGGAGGCATCGGCAAGTTTCGCAAGTTTGACGTAAAGCCCGGCGACAATCTGAAGATTGAAGTGGGCGGCTGAGCACACGCGGGGCCCTACCGGTCCTTCCCACAGATCAAACCGGCCTTTCCAACCTGAATGCAGTTGCGGCACCACTTGACCGCATATTCCTGCTCGGACTGCTTGATCTGCGCCTCCGGGGTGCCCGGCGGTATGGGAACGCAGGCCTCTCCACACACTGCAAGTTTTGTCTCCCGGCCCGAAACAGGCGTTAGCGCCTTGTGGAGGCTCTTGGAGACACACAGCACCTGGGCATAGCCGGTGGCGGGCTGCGGCGCGGGATCAGCCTTCGCAGGCTGAGGCGCGGGTGCTGCGGTCTTCGGTTCAGTCTCAGGGTCCGGCTCGGTTTCGGCCGCCGTCTGCGTTTTTGCAGCCTCACAGTCTTTCAACAGGCTGTCCAAGGTCTCAGGATCATTGAACCGGCGCACTGGTCCGCCCAGGTTTTTGTCTTTGCGGTAGGCGTTCCAAGCCCTGCGGGTCCGTTGTCCGGGACGGCCATCCACCCGGCCCGCCTTGTAGCCCAGATCGTTCAGGCAAGCCTGGATTTCGGCGAGATCGGGCCCCTCCGCCGCTGCGGGCAGCACACACCGTTTCTGCGCGGCAGACCAGACCTCAGGGGCATCGCACGTCACCTCCGCGCGAACGAACGGGTTAACACAGCTCTGGCGCTTCTTGGACCAGACTTGCGGTGGCACGCAAAAGGTCAGTTGAGCTGTCTTCACGCCATCCAGAGCCTGCCCTGGCGAGCCGGCCCAAGCCAAAGCGGGAAGACACAGCAGCGCCACAGCCAAGATCCCCATCTGAACGCGCGATCGTCTGCCAATTCCCATAGCTGCCTCCTGCCTCGGCGAATCTTGCCGTCAATGCCGCCACTTTGCAACCGGCATACGTCGGCAATGGGGCAAGATGGGGGTGTTGCCGGCCATTGCGCATCGCGCGTCCGGTCGACTAAGACACAGGCTACCTCACGAGATAAGGCGGCACGATGACAGATCCCAAAACAGACACACTCACCATCGGCGTCATCGGCGCCGGCGCCATGGGTCAAGGTATTGTCCAGGTGGCCCTCACCGGCGGCCTCAAGGCGGTGCTCTACGATGCCAAGCCGGGCGGCAGCGAAGCGGGCCGCGACCAGGTGTTCGCCCGCCTGGACCGGCTGGTGGAGAAAGGAACGCTTGAGATTGCCGATGCGGACGCAATGAAGCAATCGCTCAGCCTGGCGGATGGGTTGGACGGGTTCTCCGGTTGCGATGCGGTGATTGAGGCGGTCTTTGAGGATGCCGATCTGAAACGCCAGATCTTCTCCGACTTGGAGGCTGTGGTGAGCGAGGCGTGCGTGCTGGCCAGCAACACATCCTCCATCCTGATCGCGTCCCTCGCCCGTGATTGCAAGAACAAGGCGCGCTTGGCGGGTCTGCACTTTTTCAACCCCGTGCCTCTCATGAAACTGGTGGAAGTGGTGCAGGGGCCTGAAACCAGCCCGCAGACCGTCGCCTTCCTCAGATCCTTGGGCGAGCGCATGGGGCGCACACCGGTCACGGTGCGTGATGCACCGGGGTTCCTGGTGAACCTGGGCGGGCGGGCCTACACCACCGAGGCCATGCGTCTGGTGCATGAACGCAGCGCCACCCCCAGCCAGATCGACGCCATTATGCGCGACTGCTGCGGCTTCCGGCTGGGGCCGCTGGAGCTGGCTGATCTGACCGGCGTAGATGTGAACTATCCGGTGAGCCAGATCGTCTATGAGGGCTATAACCAGGACCCGCGCCTTAAGACCTCATTTCCCCATCTCGCCCTTTATGAAGCCGGCCGCTTGGGCCGCAAAACGGGCCTCGGCCACTATGCCTATGAAAAGGGCAAGCCGGTGAACGTGCCGAGCCCGGACCATGTGAGCGATGCTGCACCCGCCAAAGAGGTTGTGCTGGTCGAACCGGATGACGCCCTGGAAGCCTTCGCCGCCGAGGTGGGCTGGACCGTGCTGGAGGAAGATGACGGCGCATGCCCGCTGATCGGCTGCCCCCTGGGCGAGGATGCGACCGCGTTCGCCCTGTGGACGGGGGCGGACCCGGCGCGTCTCGTGTGTTTGGATCTCACGGTGGAAACCCACAGCCGCATCACGATCATGGCCCCGCCGGGGGCCGACAGTGGGCTGGTGGACCAGGTGGCCGCCTCCCTCACCACGCCGGCCCGGAAGGTCACGCTGATCAAGGACAGCGCGGGCTTCGTCGCCCAACGCATCCGCGGCATGATCGCCAACCTGGGCTGTGAGATGGCGCAGATCGGGGTGGCGGAACCCGCTGAGATCGATCTCGCCATGAAGCTTGGCCTAAACTATCCGCAAGGCCCCTTGGAGATGGCGGAGATGATGGGGCTGGATGACACGCTGACGGTGATGGAGAACCTGCAGTCGATCACCGGCGATGACCGCTACCGCCCCAGTCAATGGCTCCGCCGCCGGGCGCTGTTGGATTTGCCGATTGATACACCGGATTGAGGGGACGCACGTGCACGGGGAAGCTTCCGCCTAAACCGTCATCCCGGAATTTTGCGCTAGCAAAATATCCGGGACCCAGTACCACAAACCTCTGAGCAAAGCCGCCCTGGGTCCCGGATATTTCGCATACGCGAAATTCCGGGATGACGGTGGGTTTCTATCGCCTACCCGGCCTCCACCTTCAGCATCTCATAAAACGGCAGATGCTGGTCCAATAACCGCTGCAGCTTCGGCGCTTGCTGGGCAGCTTCAGCAAACCGGGCCTCCAGATCCTCCGCCGCCGCAGGAGGCCGGATGCCGCTGGCCGCGCTCACATCTTCATGCCAGCCGCTCACCGACTTCCAGTCCTCCGGCACGGTCTCAACCTGCCAGTCGAACGCTTCGGGACGGTCCGCCAAACCAATGCGCTGCCACAGTGCACGGATCACGCCTCGCGGATCAGCCTGGATCTTCTCAGCCTCCACAACAATGGGCGCCTGCTTCATCGCCCGCACCAGCCAGCTGTAATGCAGCCACAACGCCTCCAACCCGATCTCCACAGCGCTGACCTCAGGGTCCAGTTTGTAATAGGACATGATCGAGCGCCGGGGGTCGCGGATCAGGAAAAGGTTCACCAGCCGTCCCGCCATCTCTTCATCATCATAGATCTGAGGCAGGTGGTAATAGCTCATGTCCTTGAAGAACACAGGTCCCGCCTCCGCGGCAGCGAAGATCATCTCCCGGGTCTCCTGATAGCTCACCCTCTGATCATCGCTCGGCTCAAACTTCGGCATCATCCGCGGCGAGCGGTTGAGGTAGTAGTCATACATGAAGGGCTCATGAAAGCAGGTCAGATCCCCGCGCTCACGCATCACCCGTTCCACCGCCGTGGACATGGAGCGCGGATGAACCCACAAAGCTATGATCGGATGCTGACCCATTGCGTCCCAAGTTTAAGGAATTGCCGAAGCCGGGGCTCCATTAATTTTGCTTATGCCCCGCTGCCCATGTTGCGCAAGCCCTCTCTTGGCCTATTAGTTGAGCCCATGCAACGGAGCGGGACCTCAAATGGCTGAGCTTCCTACATCGGCCAGGATCGTCATCATTGGCGGCGGCGTGATCGGCCTGTCGTGCGCTTATCATCTCGCCAAGCTGGGCGCAGAGGACGTGATCCTGCTTGAACGCCACCAGCTCACCAGCGGCACCTCCTGGCATGCGGCCGGGATCATTGGTCCGCTGAGGGCCTCCATGAACCTCACCAAGCTCGCCGTTTACGCCACGGAGCTTCTGCCGGCCATCGAGGCGGAGACAGGTCAGGCCACCGGCTACAAGCAGACCGGCGGCTTCTGGCTCGCCCAAACCGAAGAGCGCATGCGCGAGCTGAGGCGCATCGCCGATATCGGCCATATGGCCGGACTGACCCCGGAGATCCTGACGCCGGATGAGATCGGATCCCGCCTCGGCCTTCTCAACACCAGCGACATCACCGGCGGCATGTGGGTCGCCGAGGACGGCCAGGCTAATCCGGTGGATGTGTGCATGGCCTATGCGAAGGGCGCCCGCGATCATGGGGCCCGGCTCTACGAAGGGGTGAGCGTGGCGACGGTGCACACCAAGGAGGGTGCCGTCCACAGCGTGGAAACCTCAGACGGCCATACCATTCGCTGCGAGAAGGTCCTCAATTGCGCCGGCGCCTGGGCCCATGCACTCGGCAAGACATCCGGCGTCGCGGTTCCCTTGCAGGCTGTGGAGCACATGTATGTGGTCACCGAACCCATCAAAGACCTGCCGCAGCCGTTCCCCATCCTGCGCGACCTGGAGGGGCGCATCTACATCAAGGAAGATGCCGGCAAGCTGGTCCTCGGCGGCTTTGAGGCTGATGCCAAGGTCTGGCGTCCGGACAGTGCCGGACCGGATGCCCCTTTCCTGGAGCTGCCGGAAGACTGGGACCAGTTCGCGCCCTTCATGGAGGCCGGCCTCAACCGCATTCCCACCCTAAGCGAAAGCGGCATCCAGCATTTCATGGTGGGCCCGGAAAGCTTCACTCCCGACACCAAACAGGTGATGGGCGAGGCGCCGGAATGCGCGAACTACTTCGTGGCCGCCGGGTTCAACTCCATCGGCATCATCTCCTCTGCCGGCGTGGGCAAGGTCATGGCGAAATGGGTTACCGACGGGGCGGCGCCCATGGACCTGTGGGACCTGGACATTGCCCGCTTTGAGCCCCACCACAACACGCCGCAGTTCTTGGATGCCAGGGTGCAGGAAGCCGTGGCCAGCCAATTCGAGATGCACTGGCCCTACAAGCAAATGAAGACCGGACGCGACCTTAAACGCACCGCGTTCCACGACGCCTTCGCCGCCCGCGGCGCCGTGTTCGGCGCCCCCACCGGCTGGGAGCGCCCGCTCTTCTTCGCAGCCGGCGAGACCCTCAGCTACAGCTACGGCGCACAAAGCTGGTGGCCCCATGCGGAGGCCGAGGTGGAGGCGATGAGCGACCATGCCGCGCTCCTGGAGCTGAGCCCCTTCGGCAAGTTCAAAGTGGAGGGCCAAGACGCAGCCGCCTACCTGCAGCGCCTGTGCGCCGCCGACGTGGACGGCTCGGTAGGCCAGATCACCTACACCCCCATGCTCAACGCCCGCGGCGGCATGGAAGCCGACCTCACCGTGACCCGCCTCTCAGAGACAAGCTTCATGGTGGTGAGCGGAGCGGCCACCCGGCGCAAGGACCTCACCTGGATGCAACGCGCCATCGGAGCCGGCGAAGACGTGGCGGTCAGCGACATCACCGAAGAGCGCGCGGTCCTCGGCCTCATGGGTCCCGCCGCTCGGGAGGTGCTGGCAAGGCTCACGGAAGACGATCTCTCCGATAAAGCCTTCCCGCTGGCCACCTCCCGCAAGATCCAGGTCGGGCACACCCATGTCCGCGCCTCGCGCCTCTCCTATGTGGGTGAAATGGGGTGGGAGCTCTATATCCGGGCAACTGAGGCCGCCAAGGTTATGGAGCTCTTCGCCGCCGCAGACCTCCCCGTCCTCGGCCTCTTCGCCATAGACAGTTGCCGCATGGAAAAGGGCTACCGCCATTGGGGCCACGATCTTGGGCCCGAGGACACGCCGCTTGAAGCGGGCCTCGGCTTCACCGTCGCCGGGGACAAGCCGGGCGGCTTCACCGGGCTGGAGGCCCTGCAGCGCCAGAAGGACGAGGGCCTGGAACGCCGCATCCTGCTGTTTGAAGCGGGCCCGGAACCGCTCCTCCTCCATGAAGAACCGGTGCTGCGCGCCGGGCAGTATGTAGGGCGCACCACGTCGGCGGCCCGCGGCTTCCGCACCGGCAAGAACCTCTGCTTTGCCAATGTGGCGGTGCCCCGCGGCGAGCCCTTGAGCGAAACCCGGAACGCCGGCTACGAGATCATCGTTGAGGGCGAACGCCATCCCTTAACACCTCTGTCCAAACCACCGTTCGACCCCAGCGGCGAAAGACTGAAAGCATAGATCATTATGGCCTCCCTTCCCTCCCATGCCCGGGTTCTGATCATCGGCGGCGGCGCCATGGGCGTCTCCCTGCTCTATCATCTCAGCAAGCTGGGCTGGTCCGATCTGGTTCTGGTGGAGAAGAACGAGCTCACCGCCGGCTCCACCTGGCATGCTGCCGGCCTGTGCACTCACTTTGCCCACAACCTCACCATCCAGGCTCTGCGCGCCCATTCGGTGAAGCTCTATTCGTCGGTGCTGGAAGCCGAAACCGGAAACCCGGTGAGCTTCCACCAGTGCGGCGCCTTGCGCATCACCCGCTCTGAAGACCGCATGGCCGAGTTCCGCCATGTTCAAGACATCGGCCGCTACTCAGGCCACGAGTTCAACATCCTCAGCCCTGAAGAGCTGAAAGAGATCTATCCGCTCACCACCACCGAGGGGATTATCGGCGCCATTCACGAGCCCTATGACGGCTATGTGGATCCCAGCCAGGCCACCCATGCCATGGCCCAAGGCGCGCGTAATGGCGGGGCCGTCATCTCCCGCAACAACCAGGTGACAGGGCTCACCCAGCTCCCCTCCGGCGCCTGGCAGGTGGAAACGCGCGACGGCACCATCAGCGCAGAGATCATCGTCAACGCGGCCGGCACCTGGGGCTATGAGATCGGCCGCATGATGGGCCTGGAGCTGCCCATGGTGCCGGTGCTGCATCAATATCTGGTGACCGACGAGATCGAAGCGGTTGCCGGGCTTGAGCGCGAGCTGCCCATGATCCGCGATCCTGAAGAGAGCTGGTATGTGCGCCAAGAGCGCGGCGGGCTCATCATCGGGCCGTACGAGAAAGCCGCGAAGATCTGGTCGCCCAACCAAGTGCCGCCGGAGTTCGGCATGGAGCTTCTGCCGCCGGATCTGGAGGCGGTTGAACATATTGTGGAGATGGCCATGGCCCGGATCCCGGTGCTGGCGGAGGCGGGCATCAAGACCGTGGTCAACGGCCCCATCACCTTCACCCCCGATGCCAACCCGCTGATCGGCCCGGCTTATGACGTCGCCAATGCCTGGCTCCTCACCGGCTCCAGCATGGGGGTCATGGAAGGCGGCGGGGCGGGCAAGTTTCTGGCCGAATGGATCGTTGGCGGCGAGCCGCCCATGGACGCCCCTGCACTGGACCCGCGCCGCTTCGGCGCCTATGCGGGCGGGGACTATCGCATCGCCAAGGCGGTTGAGAGCTTCGGCAACCAGTTTGCCATCCATTACCCCTTTGAAGAGCGCGAGGCGGGCCGTCCGGTGCTCACAAGCGCCGTTCATGAGGCCATGGCTCAGGCCGGTGCCGTTGCAGGCTTCGCCTATGGCTGGGAGCGGCCGAACTGGTTTGCCTCATCTCCCGGCCAGGCCAGCACGTTGAGCTTCGGACGTGCCAACTGGTTTGACGCGGTCGGCGCGGAATGCCGGGCGGTGGCAAGCGGGGTGGGCCTTGCGGACCTCACGGCGTTCTCGAAGTTCCAAGTTACCGGGCCTGGAGCAG
>JANQOW010000060.1 GCA_028285595.1 Hyphomicrobiales bacterium | reverse complement strand
GAAATTCTGGAAATCCTCCAGCGTGGCATAGCGGCGGTTACCCTCCAGATCGCGCACGAAAGGCGGTCCGTAAACCGGCGCGAACACTGTGTTCTTGCCGCCAATGACCACGTTCCGCTCAGGGTTTCTGGCATGCTGCGTGAACTCTTTTGGCGCGGTCTTCATGAGCTCGCGGCACAGGCCCTTTGGCATATGAACACGCTCGCCCTGCACATCGGCACCGGCATCCCGCCACATTTGCAGCGCTTCAGGGTCATCACGAAAATCAATGCCGATTTCCTCCTGAACCTTATCGGCATTAGCCTCGATCAGCGCGAGACCCTCTTCGGACAACAGCTCATACTCGGGGATCTGACGTGTGATGTAGGTCAACTGTTTGACGCCGCCCGACGTGCGCTTTGCGCGGCGTGCTTCTGCGCCGCCACCCGACCGCCGGCCCCGACGTCCGCCGCGGCCTTCGCCTGCTCCTGCATCTTCTGCGGATTCCGCCATGATCTCTTCTCCACTCACCGGATCCGGTCCGGCACCTTGCCGCCCGTATCCCTCGTTAGACCGTGACCCTTATTCACCGAGGGTGAGACTTGCGCCGCCCACGAAACGTCTTTCCATCGCTCAGATGCGACGTGCAAGCGCCGTCGCACCATGTGCCCCGCCCTATAGGCAGCCAAAAACGACAATGCCTAGCTTGACAACGACATAAAGATTTATTTATATAACAAAATTCTTATATCCAAGAGGAACACTCAATGACCACGCTTTCCCACCGTGCCTGGACTGCCTCTCAAAACACTGCGCCGATCGAGGTCTCGTTCGAATTCTTCCCTCCAGGCACGCAAAAGGCGGTTGAGCGCTTGCTGAACACGGCGGAGAACCTGGAGCCGTATGCACCCCGTTTCCTCTCCGTAACCTGTGGTGCCGGCGGCAGCGACGATCTTTCCAGTGATAAATCGTTTGAGGCCATTCAGACTCTGCGCCGCAGCGTGGACACAAACCTTGCCGCCCACCTCACCTGCGTTGGTCGCAGCAAGCGGGAGATCGACCAGCGGGTTCGCGAGTATGCGGCAGCGGGCATCCGCCGCATCGTGGCGTTGCGCGGCGATGCTCCTGATGGTCAGGCCTTTCGTCCTCACCCAGGCGGCTATGCCAATGCTGCTGAACTGGTGGCGGGGATCCGAAATCTGACAGATCTTGATATCTCCGTGGCCGCCTATCCGGAAAGCCATCCCGATTCGCCCTCCCGAGCCGGCGATATTTACAATCTGAAGCAGAAGCTCGACGCCGGTGCGAACCGAGCGATTACCCAGTTCTTCTTCGACAATCAGCTTTTTGTGGATTTCGTGGCCGAAGCGCGGGCTGCTGGCATTGATCAGCCGATCATCCCCGGCATTCTTTTGATCGATGACTTCTTCAAAGCCAAGAAATTTGCGTTGAAGTGCGGCACCAGCGTGCCGAAATGGCTGGATGGACGCTTCGCAGGGCTTGAAAACGACCCGGAAACCCATCGATTGGTGGCCGTCAGCGTGGCCGTTGAACAGGTGCTCGATCTGGCCGCGCAGGGTGTGCGGAAGTTCCATTTCTTCACTCTGAACAAGTCCGATCTCGCGGTCGCCGTGTGCCGCAGTTTAGGGCTTGCACCGGTCCAGCAGACCCTCCGGGCGGCTTGAGGGTTCTCCGGCAGGCTTTGATCGTCGCAATCGGTCTTTTGCGTGTCGCAGTTGCTTCATCGCACACAGGCCACAATCCTCCATAAGAGCGCGAACTGTTGCTGCTCAGATCTGGAGCTTGATACCCCATGCCACAACTCACCATCGTCTATTGGAGAGACATGCCGGCCCAAGTCATCGTGAAGGCCGGGCGGACCAAGGAAAGCCGCAAACTGGACGAGCGTTTCGAGCAGGCCATCGATATGGCGGCCATGCGTTCGGGCGCGTCGGAAACGGACGCCTACCTTGAAGAGTGGCGCCGCGATATCTCCGACGTTGAGGGGGACATTGTGGAGATTGCCAACTCGACCCAGGCAGCACTGGAAAGCGAATATGACCAAGAGCGGCTGAAGGCTCTGATCGCCAATGGCGGCCACGCAACGGCCTGACCCCATCAAAAGGACTTCACTGAAATGACTGAAACCGTTGTCGCCTCCGCCACCAAGGAAGTGGTTCTGGGTTTTGACCGTCCGTTCTGCGTGATCGGAGAGCGCATCAATCCAACGGGCCGCAAGAAGCTGGCTGCGGAACTGGAGATGGGTGATTTCTCAACCGTTGAGAAAGACGCCCTGGAACAGGTGGCCTGCGGGGCCGATATTCTGGACATCAACTCCGGCGCCGTCTTCTCCAACAAAATGGCCGAAGACCCGCGCTATGCGGACAATAACTTCGTTGAACCGCCTTTGATGAAGGAACTGGTGGAGCGGGTGCAGGCGCTGGTGGATGTGCCGCTCTGCATCGATTCATCAGTGCCCGGTGCCTTGGAAAACGGCCTTGAGGCCGCAAAGGGCCGCCCTCTCCTCAACTCGGTCACCGGTGAGGAAGAGCGCCTGGAGATCGTATTGCCGCTGGTGAAGAAGTACGACGTTCCCGTGGTCGCCATCTCCAACGACGATACCGGCATCTCCGAAGATCCCGATGTGCGCTTTGCGGTGGCCAAGAAGATCGTGGAACGCGCAGCAGACCACGGCATTCCGGCCTACGACATTGTGGTGGACCCCTTGGTGATGCCGATCGGCGCCATGGCCACGGCCGGTCATCAGGTCTTCACGCTGGTGCGGCGCTTGCGCGAAGAGCTGGGCGTCAACACCACGTGCGGGGCCTCCAACATCTCCTTCGGCCTGCCCAACCGCCACGGCATCAACAACGCGTTCCTGCCCATGGCGGCAGCTCATGGTATGACATCGGCGATCATGAACCCGGTCCAACTGGGCGCAAGCGAAGCCAAGATCGCCGCGCGGGTGGCCGAACTGGAAGCGCTCGGCGTGGTGGTGCCTGAGGGCGTGGATCCGGCAGCACTGGCTCCGCTCATCGGCCTTGGCGCCACGAAGGGAACCCCTTCTAAAGAAATCGAAGCTATCAAGGCTGCTGATTTTCTGTTGAACCACGACCCGGCCGGCGGCGGTTGGATCAAGTTCAACCGGGCTCCGGCGAAACCGGGCCAGGAAGGCGCACGGGGCGGCCGTGAAGGGCGCCGCCGGCGGCGGGCATAACTGCAAGAAGGTGCTGGCATGAGCGATGGCGTGAACACCAAGGAGGCGCTCGTCGTCTTCACCCCGTCGGGCAAACGGGGCACCTTCGCTCACGGCACGCCACTCCTCACCGCGGCCCGCGCGCTGGGCGTTGATATTGACAGCGTCTGCGGCGGCCGTGCCATCTGCGGGCGCTGCCAGGTGGATGTTTCCGTGGGCGATTTCGCCAAGCATGGGATCTCCTCAAGCGCCGACAACCTGACCGGCATCACCGCCGTCGAGACCCGCTATGACGACAAGCGCGGCCTGAAAGCCGGCCGGCGCCTCTCGTGCCAGGCCAAGGTTCAGGGCGATGTGGTGATCGACGTGCCGCCTGAGAGCCAGGTGCACAAGCAGGTGGTCCGTAAGCGCGCAGAAGCGCGCGTCATCGAGATCGATCCGGTCACCACCCTCCACTATCTGGAGGTTGAAGAGCCGGACATGCACCACCCCTCCTCCGACCTGGAGCGGGTTTACGATGCACTTCGCGATCAGTGGGACATCCCGAATGTCACCTGCGACATGCGCATTCTGGCCGATTTGCAGCCGGCGCTCCGAAAGGGCGACTGGACCATCACCGTGGCGGTGCACCGGCGCTTGCCGGGTGACCTGCCGCAAATCATCGGCTTATGGCCAGGGTTCCACGACGAGGCCTACGGGCTGGCGATTGATGTGGGCTCCACCACGGTCGCGGCCCATTTGTGCGATCTGGCCAGCGGCGAGGTGCTTGCGTCCTCCGGGCTCATGAACCCGCAGATCCGTTTTGGCGAAGACCTCATGAGCCGGGTCTCGTACGTGATGATGAACCCCGGCGGCGACGTGGAGATGACCCAGGCCGTGCGGGATGCCATCAACGTGCTGGCCGGTCAGGTGACCGTGGAAGCGGGCATCAACCAGGACGATATTCTCGAAGCGGTTTTGGTGGGCAACCCGGTGATGCATCACCTGTTGCTCGGCATTGATCCGGTTGAACTGGGCGGCGCACCGTTTGCCCTGGCCACGGGGCTTGCGGTCACGCGTCCCGCCCGCCAGCTCAACCTGAAGCTTAATGGCGGCGCCCATGTGTATGTGCTGCCCTGCATTGCCGGACACGTGGGCGCGGACGCCGCGGCTGTGGCGCTTTCGGAAAGCCCACACCTCTCCGATGAGATGACGCTCATCGTCGATGTGGGCACAAACGCGGAAATCATCCTGGGCAACAAGGACCGGATGCTCGCCTGTTCATCGCCCACGGGGCCGGCTTTTGAAGGGGCGCAGATCTCAGCAGGCCAGCGCGCTGCGCCGGGTGCGATTGAGCGGGTGCGGATCGACCCTGAGACGCTTGAGCCGCGATTCCGGGTGATCGGCTGTGATCTGTGGTCCGACGATCCGGGCTTTGAAGCCGCCACCGCAGGAACCGGCGTTACGGGCATTTGCGGCTCAGGCATCATTGAGGTGATGGCGGAGATGTATCTGGCCGGCATCATCAATCAGGACGGCGTGGTGGACGGCGCTCTTGCCGCGAAGTCCTCCCGGGTGCGGGCGGCCGGGCGCACGTTCGACTACGTGCTGCATGATGGCGAGCAGACCATTGCGGTGACCCAGAACGATGTGCGCGCCATTCAACTGGCCAAGGCAGCGCTCTACGCCGGCGTGCGGCTGTTGATGGATAAGATGGAAATAGATGCGGTAGAGCGCATCCGGCTGGCGGGCGCATTTGGCAGCCATATCGATGTGAAGTACGCCATGGTTCTGGGGCTGATCCCCGATTGTGCGTTGGACAAGGTGGAATCGGCAGGCAATGCGGCCGGGACCGGCGCACGGATTGCGCTTCTGAACAGCGGCGCGCGCGATGAGATTGAACGCGTGGTGCGCGAGATCGAGAAAATCGAAACCGCCGTGGAGGAGCGCTTCCAGGAACACTTCGTGGAAGCCATGGCGATCCCGCATAAAACCGCGAGCTACCCCAATCTCACCCAGGAGGTCACCCTGCCCGCCCCGAAAGAAGTAACGGCGGCAGAGGATGGTGAGGGCGAAGGCAGCGGCAGACGGCGGCGGCGGCGCAGCCGCGGCTGAACGACGTCAACTCTAAAGGCCAAATAGCGCTGATTTCGCTTTTCCATCAGTGCTTTACGCGAAATTGGGTTCGTTCGGAAGTTCAGCCTTTTTTGGCGAATAAGTCACCTAATTAGTGGCAATTCTGCGTTAGAATGTGAACAGTTCTCGAGGTTTATTGACCGCCTGCTCAGAAAGTGTCAGACCACGGAGCTAAGGATCCCTAGAGGCAAAAGGCTCCTAAAAGCATGGGCGTACCCAATTGCCCGATAACCAATGAGCCAGCGTCCCGGCTCATCCAAACCGTGCCCGCTTCCCTGTTGGAGCGGCTCTGGAAACATGTGGGGCGCACGGATGTGTCCGACCTGTTCTCCGGCATTGACGAGTTTGGCCTGTGGGAAGCCCCGTGCGGCCTTGCCTTCTTCTCGCCTGCCATCGCCGGCGAGGATGCATTCTACCGGACCTTCTATGGCAAGTTTAACGCCCACAAGGCGCTGAAGGAGGTCGCGCCTGAGCGGCCGGAATATATCGCCGCCGCCAAGCACGTGGCGCCGGACGCGCTGGTGTTGGATGTGGGCGCAGGCTGCGGCGGATTTCAACAGCACGTGCAGCACAGCCGGTTCACCGGTCTGGACCCCTACGCCGAACCGGACGAGCAGGCCCTGGGCGTCATCCGTGAGGACGCAGAAGCCCATGCGGCCAGCCATGCCGGCCACTATGACGTGGTGAGCGCTTTTCAGGTGATCGAGCACACCACCGACCCTGTGGCCTTTGCGTCAACCTTGAGCCATATGGTCAAGCCTGGCGGACAGTTGATCTTAGGCGTTCCGCTCTGGCCCTCCCCTATGGTCAACTGTCCCAACATGCTGATCAACTGCCCGCCCCATCACCTCACCTGGTGGAACGAAGGATCGCTGGAAGCCCTGGCGCATCGTCTGGGCCTGGAGGTGCTGGACATCGAGCGCGTGCCGCCCCATCGACACCACGCCTGGTTCCACCGGATGGAACAACTGACCTGGGTAGACATGAGCCGGGAGTATTTTGCCAACCGGCTAAGCTGGCATTTGAATATGGCCTTTTCCCTGCCTTTGAGCTTACTGTGGGGGCGCTTCTCAGGCCTGCCTCAGGATGCAGCGCCCATCGATATCATATTGGTGGCCCGCAAGCCGGCCGCCAATGGCAAGGAACCGGATCGTTGACCTCAAGACCTCTAGGTTTTGGCATTGTGGGCCTCGGCATGATCGCCAGGTTTCACGCGCTGTCTCTAGAGGCCATGGAAGACGCCGGCCTGGTGGCCTGCTACTCGCGCGATCAGACCAAGGCAGACGCCTTTGCATCGGAGCATGGCGGTCAGGGCTATGGCGAGATGAACGCCTTTCTCGCACATCCCGGACTGGATGTGGTGATCATCTGCACCCCGAGCGGGGCCCATCTGGAGCCCACGCTTGCAGCGGCTGAAGCGGGCAAGCACGTGGTGTGCGAGAAACCGCTTGAGGTGACCACCGCGCGGATTGATCAGATGATCGCCGCATGCGATGCGGCCGGCGTGCTGCTCGCGGGGATCTTTCCGCGCCGGTTCAATCCGGCAACGGCGCTGTTAAAGACGGCCGTTGAGGAGGGACGCTTCGGGCAGATCAACCTGGCGGATGCCTATGTGAAATGGTGGCGCACGCAGGATTATTACGACAGCGGCGCCTGGCGCGGCACCTGGGCCCTGGATGGGGGCGGTGCCTTGATGAACCAGTCGATCCACACCATCGATCTCTTGTTACATGTGATGGGGGACGCACGATCGGTGCGCGCCGAAACACGCCTGATCGCCCACGAGGGCATTGAGGTGGAAGACACCGCCGTGGCGATACTGGAGTTTGCAAGCGGCGCCCTCGGCGTGATCCAGGGCACAACGGCCTCCTGGTCGGCCGATGGGCATCCGGCCGAGGTGCAGGTCACCGGATCAGGCGGCTCGGTGTTTATGAGCGATGACAAATTCAGGGTCTGGGAGTTCCGCGAGCCGCGCGACGACGATGCCCGGATCCGCGCAGAGTTCGCCCTCAGCGCGAACGCTGAAGGCGCCGGCGCGGCAGATCCCTCCAGCATCGATTTTCGCTGGCATCAGAGAAACTTAGAGGATGTGGTTGCAGCGTTGCGTGAGGGCCGGCCTTCGCGCGTGAGCGGTCCTGAAGCGCGCCGGTCGGTTGCTCTGATCGAGGCGATATACAGATCCGCGTCCTCTGGCGGCGACAAGGTAGAGGTGGGGTGAGCGGCATGTATCTGACCGGTTTTGCAGACGAGGCCTCGCAGGATCTTGCCATCCAGATCCGGGTCACCAAAGCGCTGGGCTGGAACGCCATTGAGTCCCGCGGCGTGTGGGGACGCAACATTCATGATCTGGAAGAAGATGATTTTGAGCGGGCCTGCGCGCTGTTGGACGAGGCAGGTGTCCACGTAAACTGCTTCGGTTCAACCATCGCAAACTGGGCCAAGACGGTCGATGATCCGTTTGAGATCACGCTGGCAGAAGTTGAACGGGCCATCCCGCGTATGCAGCGCCTGGGCACCAAACTGATCCGGATCATGAGCTATGCCCGCCTGCCCGGCGAGGACCAGCGGCCCCAGGAACGTTTCGCCCGGTTGCGCGAGATCCAGGCCCGCTTTGCCGATGCCGGTCTCACGCCGGTGCATGAGAACTGCATGAACTACGGGGGGCTCAGTTGGCGCCACACCCTGGAACTGGTGGAGAACGTGCCGGGCCTGAAGCTGGTCTTCGACACCGGCAATCCCGGCATCACGCCGGACCCTGAGAAGAGCGATGGGGCCACCCAGGACCCGGTGGAGTTTTACCGCAATGTGCGCGAGCACGTGGCCTATGTGCACATCAAGGACGCACGCCTTCAGGGCGCCGAGGAGATCTACAGCTATCCGGGCGAAGGGGCAGGCCGCATCCCGGAGATCTTGGGCCTTCTGGCCGCAGATGGGTATGACGGCGGCATTTCAATCGAGCCCCACATGGCATCCGTGTTCCACAACCCGGACGCGGGCGCGGCATCGGAGGAAGAGAGCATCGCGATCTATGAGACCTATGGGCAGCGCATGATGGCTCTGCTCAAGGATGCCGGGATCACCCCAAAGCTGTTTGCGCGCTAGCCTAGTAATAACACGCTGGCTTTATGCGTTTAGTGCGTGCCTCGAGACGTTCAAAGTGCTTATCGGTTGCGTTGGCTTTGTTCCGTGCTGCGGCCACAAACAAGGCGCGCACCCTTTCTGGATCTTCGCCGAGACGCAACAACGTGGTGAAGAGCAAGCGGCCGTAGCCGGCATGTTGCGGCAGTCGGCCGGCCTCGCTCATACGGCGTAAGGGGTCAAGCGCGCTCTGCGCCGTGTGACCTGCCCGGCACAGGCCCACCAGTCCGCCCAGATAGGGATGCTGAAACTGGTTCTTGCGATAAAAGTGCTCGCCGCCCTCAAGCCCCACCTCCATGAGAGCAAGCAGGGTCGGCACGGCCGTGTCACCATAGGCGGCAAGGCGTTGCAGCGCGGTGTAGCCTTGCACCTGCATTCGGGGGCTGCGGGCCAGAGCCAGCATGTCGTCGCGGCGATCCTGCAATGTGCGGTCCGGCAGCCGGTTAACGGCCAGAACCAAATGGCGCAACTGTTCGTCGCGCTCGGTCCCAGGCTGGCGCCCGCGTTCGATCAAGCGGTCGATGAGCAAATCGGCAAACTGTTCCAGACCGTCCGGGCCCGCTTCGCGCTCGGCATAGGCAACCAGATAGTGGAGCTTGGGCGGCACCGGGTATTCGGTGCTGGCCAACATGCGCGAGGCAAGGTCGAAATCCTGGCGCTCGATGCGGGTTGCTCCACGCTGCTCCAGCCGGTTGAAATACTGCACAAACAAGGCGCGCTCAGCAGCACTGGGCGATGTGCCTTCATCCAGGCGCCGGCGCAGTTTGACCAGGGTCTTTTGCTTGGTATCTTCGCCCTCAAGTTTCAGGTCCAGGCCAAGGGGGCCGGTCAGAAACTCAGCCCATTCTGTCGGGTTGTGATACCGGCTCTTCACGTTGATCTTGGCCTGGCGCCGCCACCAGCCCGAATGGAGGCTCGGGCCGCTCGACATGCTGGCCGCCGGCAGCAACAGCCAGGCAAAGGGGCGGTAGCGCACTTCCGTTGCGCGATAGGTTTCCTTGAAGCCCTCACCGGCGGTTTTCACATGAACGCTGGTGCGTTCGGCAGATACCGTGTCGTTGAACAAGCCATAGCCGGCGCGGGTGTTCCAGCGAACGCCAGGGGTGATGAGGCCTCGGCTGATCACCACATCCGCCTCACCCAGCTTTGCCGGCGCAGACACGAGGCACACACCTTCGGCAGCCCTGAGCTTCAAGCTTTCCAACGGATCGGCCGTACGTCCCTTATCGCCCTTGCTGCGGAGAAACTCCAGTTTGGGCTCACCTGTTTTGGCCTGCGTGGAGGGACACACCTCGCGGTTTTCCAAATGGAAGGCGGTCACGTCCTGGTCTGGAACAATGTCACCTGACGGATTGTCCATATGCGCCACGAGAAAGCGCTTGGCCGTGCCGCTTAACAGAGCGTGCAGACAAACCCCATCGCAGCGGTTGCCGTCCTTGCGGAACCTGAACTTCTCGCGGTTTGCCAGAACGTCCGTTTTCAAGGGCAACTGAAAGGTGTCTCTGTCCTCTTTGGCGAGCGAGGCGGCTTTCGACAGGATCGGCATGTTCAGCAAATAGGGCGGGATTGCCAGCAACACCCCGGCAAAGATCAGGGAAACCGCGCCTCCCACCATGCCTGGCAGGGGCAAGAAGCGATAGATGATGTAGGCGAGCAAGGCCACCGTGAAGAAGGCCGGCGTGAACCAATAGGCAAATGCTAGAGGGATGCCGATAATGGTGATGGCCGGAAGGATGCCCAGCTCTGGAGCGGCCAGAGACAGGAGGCTCACCACCCCCGCTGCAATCAGGAAGATCTCAATTCTGCCCATGTATTTCGCTCCGACCCGCTCTCAAATGCCAAAAAAGGTAACGGGTGATCCTTGAGGTGCGGTAAACATCCACGATAGAACCCACGTGTTAAGCTTGCGCTGGCAGAGGACTGGAGGCACCAAATGGACATCAGCATTATGGTAGGGATCGCCGGAGCTGTATTTATATTGCTCTACATCTGGTGGGTGGTGAAAATGCAGGGCGATGAAGTGCCGGCCGGCGTGCCTGCGCCTTCAAAACGCGATGTTTCCAAGCCGATGCCGCCCGATGCCAGTGGCACCAACGTTCACCCCTTGCGCGCAAGCCCTGCGCCCGCCCGCAGCGCACCGGCCCCTAAAAAACAAGCGGCCGCTCCGAAGGCCAAAGTCAAGCCGAAGCCCACCCCGCGCACAACCCGAAGCACCGATGCGTTGCAACGTATCAACGGTATCGGCCCCAAGATTGAAAGCCAGCTTAAGGCCATGAAGATCAGGACCTACGCGCAGATCGCCGCGTTCAAGAAGGCCGACATTGATCAGGTGAACGAGAAGCTGAAGTTCAAGGGCAGGATTGAACGCGAGCAATGGGTGGCCCAGGCCAAACTGTTGGCGGCCGGCAAGGAGGCTGCATTTGAGAAGAAGTTCGGCAAGGGTGCGAAGCGCGCTTAGGCCTCCCCAGCGCCCTTTGGTCCGATGAGCCGGTAGACCTCAATCGGCTCCCTGATCCCTTTGATGCTCACCTCACCCTGGCTTTCGGTGTCAAAACCGTCTTCCACCGCCGTAAACGCGCGCGGGCTGATGAGGATTTCGCCATCCTCGGCCCGGTCGCAGAGGCGGGCGGCCAGGTTCACCGCGGTGCCGGAGGCGGTGTAGTCGTAGCGGCCTTCCGAGCCCACCATGCCGACGGTGGCGTAGCCTAAGGAAATCCCCACACCAAACCCAAGCCGATGGCCGTGGCGCTTCCAGGTTTTGCACAAGCCCACCATGCGCGCGCGCATGGCCAACGCCAGGCGCACCGCATCGCCGGTTGGATCCTCACAGGGCAGCGGGTCGTTGAAGATCACCATGATCCCGTCCCCCATGCGCTTGTCGACGCCGCCGCCATGGGCGGAGGTGAGCTCGCCCATTTGCTCATGATAGGTTTGCAGCACTTCGATGGTCTCTTCCGGCTCGGCCGTCTCGCAAAAGGCCGTGAATCCGCGGATGTCGCAAAACAGGGTGGCGATGAGCGCACGGTGACTGGCCAGCAGGGCCTCACTGCCGGAACTCACCACGGCATCGGCCACGGCTGTGGGCAGGAAGCGCTTGAGACGGCCCATCCGCTCAATCTCGCCGATCTGCTCACTCACCCGGGCCTCAAGCGAGGCATTGAGCCCCTCAATCTCCTGCGCGCGTTCATCCAACAGCTTGAACTGGCGCGCATTCTCAACGGCGATGGAGGCCTGGTCGGCGAACACCTGGGCAAGCTCCAGGGCGCGTTCGTTGAAGGGGTGCACCCTGGTGCGATAGACCGTGAACGCGCCAAACAGACGCGAGCCCGACATGACAGGAATGGCTGCAAAGGACCTCGCCTTACCAAGATCTGCTGTGGCGATCCGCAAGGGTGAGCCGCTTTGGTAGACGTCCTCTCCGCGCACATCTGCGATGTTGACCACCTGCTTGGTGGCGGCCATTCGGCCAATTGCGGTGGCCGGATCCAGCTCAAACAGACCTTGTTCCTTCAGCCATGCTTCAAATGCCGGCTCAATGTTGCGCGATTGCATTTCGCGCGCATGGCCCTCGTCGGGGATTTCAAACAGCACCCCAAACTCTGCCTCACAGATCTCCAGCGCATGCGCCAGCACCGCATCGATCACCTCTTCCAGCGCGCCTTCCTGCTTGCTGATGATGCTGAGAACCTTGGCCAGCCCGCGTTCTCGCCGCACCGCCTCATCCAGTTCCAGAGCCAGCTCGGCAACAAGCGTGGAGCTGTCCTTGCCGGTGTCCGGGAGAGCGGAGGTGCTCAGAAACCGGGCCAGCTCGATCTTTGAGGTGACACCGAGTTTGCCGTAGACCGTTCTGAGGTGGCTGCGCACCGTGGTGGGCGAGAGGCCCAGCTCCCGGGCGATTTCCTTATAGCTCTGGCCGCCGGCGTAAGCGTCCGCAACCTCCTGCTCGCGGTTACTCAGCGCCTCAACCACATGCTCATCCTCACGCATCACCGCCCATGCCCTACAAATGCAGTACCCACCCTATCCTACATCCGTGATACACTAATTACTGCAGTTGAACGATCTCTCTGAACGTCAATCTCGCTAGCATTTTTGGACTGACGCACCGACCCGGCTGCGTCGCAATTGAAAAGGAGCCCATGACATGAGCATGATGGAAACCGCAAAAACCTTCTTCGATGCCTGCGAGACCGGCAAAGGCTGGGCCGAATGCGCACAATACTGTGCGCCGGATGCAACCTTCGCCTGCCAATCCATGGTCTTGGCCGAGACCGATACGCTTGAAGCTTATACTGAGTGGATGAAAGGCTTGTTGGTGCCCCTTCCCAACGGGCGCTACGAGCTCAAGGGCTTTGCGATGGACGAAGAGCGCGAGGTGGCGTTGGCGTTCGCAGTGTTCCACGGCACCCACACGGCTGAGGGCGGCCCCATGGACCCCACAGGTCAGAGCGTGGCTGCGGACTATGTGTATTCCATGGAATTTGCCGGCGGAAAGATCTCGCACATGACCAAGATCTGGAACGACGGGGAATCCCTTAAGGCACTCGGCTGGGCCTAAGATGAGCTGGCGCGGCCTCCAAGCTGAAGAGGCCGCGCCTTAAGCTTATGCGGTCAGCGGCACAATCTTGATTTCAACCCGGCGGTTCTGCGCCTTGCCGGCGCGGGTTGCGTTGCTCGCCACCGGCTGGGTTTCGCCGGCGCCCACGGTTTCAAGCCGGCGGCCGTCCACCAGTTGGGTCACCAGATAGCGCGATACGGACGCAGCGCGAGCTTCGGAAAGCTGCTGGTTGGACTCCGTAGAGCCATCGCTGTCTGTGTGGCCGATGATATCGACGATGGACTGGTTGTACTCGTTCAGGACGATGGCCACCGAGTTCAGCACTTCAAAGAATTGCGGCTTGATCTCCGAGCGGCCCACATCGAACGTGATGTTGCTGGGCATATTCAGGATGATGTCATTGCCCACACGGGTCACGCTGACGCCGGAGGCGGCCAGCCGGTTGCGCAAGTCAGCTTCCTGCTTGTCCATGTAAACGCCGACGCTGCCACCTGCGAGCGCGCCAATGCCGGCGCCGATCAGAACGGCCTTGCGGCTGCCGTCAATCAAACCGCCCGCCGCGGCCCCCACGAGCGCACCGGCGCCCGCGCCAATGGCCGTGTTTGAGATCTTCTCTTCACCCGTGAACGGGCTGGTTGAACAGGCGCCCAGCAACAAGGCTGCTGCGGCTGCCGTATAGAGTGCTTTCATAACTTTGGTCCCACGTTGCACCACCTCTTGAAGGAGGGCCTAGGGGCGACTCGTGTCAAAAGTGCGGCAAGGTTCGTGATTTCTCACGCATAGCTTAACGCCAGATTCGGGCCCATCACAGACCTATTTGAGGATAATCGGTTTCAAAAGGCCGGGCAAGATGATGCCATCCGGGCCGTACTCGGCCATGGTCCGCTGACACAAGGACCAGCGCGCGGCCATGCAGCTTGCGCCGATGTAGTCAGGCGCGCAAGCGAAGGTGCCGCGCCACACATCATCGGCAAACTTTTGGTTGGCGGCGTGGGCCGCACTGAAAACCCGTTTGCTGAGCGCGTGCCCCTTTGACGTTGCCTCATAGCCGCAATAGGTCTCGGCATGGGTGATGATGCGGCCGGCTAGGCTTTGTTGAAGCTCTAAAGGCGTGGCCGAGCGCGCACCTGCCGCCGGGGTCAACACGAGAGCTGCGCCGAGCAGTCCTGCAGTCAGAGGGTTCAAAGGGGTCAACTGGCGTCCATCACAATGCCGGCGTAGCGGCGCTTTTCCGTGTGCACCCTGTTGCCGCCCTGGTCATCGCCGCTGGCTGATGTGGCCATCGCCAGAACGGACAGATAGCCCTTCTTGCATTCAAGCCGCCCCGCATGCGGTCCTTCCTGCAAAAAGCGGTGGAACAGAGGCAGATTGTAACACGGCACCCACATTAAGAGGTGATGCTCCACATGGTAGTTCACCCAATAGGGCGCCAGAAAGGCGCGCTCCAAGGGAGAGGCCAATGTGGTCCGGGCGTTGCGGAAGGGGTCGCCATCGTCGGGCACCATGGCGTGCTCGGCAATGTTCCGGATGCGCAGGACCAACTGATACACCGTGAGGAGCGGCAACAGCCAAAGGGCCGGATAGAGATACCAATGGCCGGCAAGCGCCAGGCCGACGAACAGGATGCCATTGGCCGCAAGGGGGCCGCCCAGGTCGCGGGCGAGCTTTCTCATATGGGCGCCGAAATTCATCTGGCCTGTGCCCCAGGCACTGCGCACCTGGGCCATGCGCTGCTGAAAGCCCGTGCGGCCGGTGAGATCGCGCACGATCTTGCGGTAAAGGCTCTTGCGGGTCACCGGGAACGGGGCGGAGAGGACGAGATCCGGATCGTCCGGCTGCTGGGCATAGGCGTGATGTTTCAGATGATAGTGGCGGTAGGCCACGGTGTCGGTGAACGTGGGAAAAGCGCAGAACCACTGGGAGAGGCGCATGTTCCATGTCTTGTCCTTGAGGAGCAGATCATGCGCGCCGTCATGCATGAGGATCGAGAGCCCGAGCTGGCGCGCACCGATAACGGCCGCCGCCAAGAGGAAGGTCAGCGGGTTCGGCCACCAGGCGAAGAGCGCCATGGCGGCAAAAATCACGATCCAGGCGTGGGCCACGAGGCTTAAGGCTCTGAGATCAGATCGCGTGCGCACCTTCTCCAGTTGCTCAGGTGTCAAAAGCTCGCGCGCGCCCATGCGCGGGGCCAGCTGGCTTTCTGAGGATGCAGCTTGCATGGTGTCAGTCTACGCCTCTGAAGAGGTGCCCGCAACCAGCCGGGGCGCTACTTCATAGCATAGCGGGTCTGATAGGGACCGCGGCCCTTCAGTTCACTCTCCTTGTTGGTGCGCTCGCGGGAGAGCACATAGATGCCGCTCGCCGTGATCATGGCCGCGCCGATCAGTGTGTACATGTCCGGGAGCGTGCCGAAGAAGATGAAGCTGAGAAGCATCGCCCAGATCATCACAGTGTATTCAAACGGCGCCACCTTGTTGGCCTCCCCGACCCGGTAGGCCTGGGTGAGCAGCACGAAGCCGATGGCCGCAATGAACCCGGTGGTAAAGATCATGGCCAGCTCCAGCAGGCTCGGCATGGTCCATTCGCGCACAAGGAAGCCGACCGCCCCGTCCGATGCGCCCTCAATGGGCCAGAGCCCGGCACCAAGGGCCATGGCGCCGCCGAGATAGACAAAGGCGATTTGCGAATAGAACGACATCACCGACGCGCTGTCGGTGGCGCCCAGCCGGCGGCCGAGCATCTGCGCAAAACCGTAACTGGCCGCCGCCAGGATGGGCAGCAAAGCCGCCCAGTGCAAGGCATCACCGCCCGGACGCAAGATGACGATGACGCCGCAAAACCCGAACAGAACCCCAAGCCAGCGCCGCCAGCCCACATGCTCGCCCAGCATGGGTATGGAGAGGGCCGTGATGATCAGCGGCGCGGTGAAGTAGAGCGCCACGGCCGTGGTCAGCGGGATTGCGGCCAGGGCCAGATAGAACGAGATGTAGGAGACAAACATGCACAAGGAGCGCAGGAAATGCGCCAGAGGGCGCTTCACCGAGAGGGTTTGGAACCCCGAATCATAATGCACGTAGAGGAAGATGAGCGGTGTGGCGATCAGGCCGCGAATGACCACGAGCTGATGCACCGGAAAAGTGCCCGAAAGCAGTTTGACGATAACATCCTGAAACGAAAAGATGAAAAGTCCGGCGACCAGAAATGTGACCGCTTTGACAGTGTCATTTCCCGCCACCGGCACGGCAGCAGAGCCCGTTCCCTTCGCCATAGTGTCTCCTTGCACTCACCATGGCAAAGTGTCGATGTTTGCCGGAACTGTCTGTTCCAGAAGCGACTTTTACGATGTCGGTTTTGACCCAAAAAATCAGTTAAGTGAATTCAATTCACCGACTTACTTTAGGAACCGCGCCTCAACCAGGCTGCGATAGCGGCTGGACGCCAAGTCCATGAATTTGTCGTTGAGCGGGATCAGATCGTCCTTGAAGATCTTCATGAGCTTCTTGCGGGCCTCGCGCGCGTCGAACTCCACCTCATTGCTCTGTCCGGTGATGTCGAAGATTGCCTCGCGGATACCCTGCCATTCTTCGAACAGGCCTTCGATGGTCTTTTTGGCGCGGCCGCGGAAGACCCGGGACACGGCCTTGGAATCGGTCAGGCCCTGTTGAGCTGCATCCCCTTCGATGATTTCCAACTGGGTCTTCACGTCCAGAACCATGTCGATCAGCTCAACCTCATCGGCCATCTTGTCCAGCTTGTTGACGAACGGCTCCAAGATCTCAAAACGGAACCTGGACCCGAAGATCAAGGTGGCCAGAATGATCCCATGTTCTTCGTGAGCGAGGAAATCCAACGTGCTTTGGACCGAAAAGATGATGTGAATCTTACGGCGCCCGCTGAGATAGTATTTCTGGCGCGTCACGATGGGCCGGTAGAAGCTGTTGGTGAACTCCGAATACATCAGGAAGCGGATGGGACGTGGCTCTATCCCGTTCAGCGCATCGATAATCGCATCCTCAAGTTGAAGAAACCAGGGCGGCAAGACACCGTCATTGAGCTGGGTGAAGGTGGTCTTAAACTCGTGCCACTTGATCTCCATGTTCTCCGGCCGGCGGATCGCGAACAGGCGCTCGGCGATCGGCCCGAACCGCACATTGCCATCGCGCACCACTTCTGCTGACGTGGCCCCGTCAGCGATGGGGCGCACCACAAGTTCCATGCGTGGCGGATAATAGCTTTCATCGCGAATGGCATCGGAACGATTGTTGTTGAAGGCCTGGGCTACGTTATCGCAAGCGCTCAGCAACTGATCGCGGCTGCGGGCAAGATCCGTCTTGATCGGATTGCCGGCCGGCCACTGGCACAGTTCGCTCAAGAAGCTGTAGAGCCTGGAATTCTTGTAGAACTCTTCGCGCTTCAGCCGCGTGGCCTCCTCATCGTCCATCAGATCAGGTACGAACATATCCACCTTGTGGCTCTGATACTGGCTGAGGGGCGAAGGCCGGTCGTCCGTATCATGCAGACAGCACAGGCGGCGGTCGTGGGCGTCATCCTTGTTCTTGGAAGCCTCAAATGTGGTGGCCTCGTGAATGGGCCAATCCCAGTTTTTGCGCGGATCGGTGTAGATCAGAAGGAACCAGTCAGCGTTTTCCAACTCCTGACCCAGTTGGCGCTTCCAATCGTCCCCTGCCCGCAAGGCATCGAAGGCGGCAAACACCTCGATGCGCTCCGACAGCGCATGAAGCTCACGCTGGATCACTTCGGCGATCTTGATGTCTTCGGTGAGGTAGCTGAGGAAGATCTTGACCGTCTCGCCGCGGGCCGGCGCCGGCGCCGCAGGGCCTTCAGCGGGCGCAGAAACCACAGGCGCGGGTGTCTCGGCAGGTTCGGTGACCGTATTGCGCAGGCTTTCTTCCAACTCCACCAGAACCTTGATGTCGTTCACCAAGTCCTCAAACTCCAGCTCCAATCGGCGCCGATGGGTCTCGGAAATCGCCTCGATGGCGGGGCCCACTCTTTCGGCCCAATTTCGCCATTTCCTCTGACGCTCCGCAGGCCTGGGCGTGCGCAGAATGGCGCGGCCCTGTTTGATGAGCTGTTCGATTTGCTGATGTGGAGACATGGCTAGCCGTCCTCGCCGTCGGGGATCGGTTGGTCTTTGCCGACCAGAAAATCCGTGCTCATCGAACCCGGCTTCAGATAGTTCGTCAAGATCGGGTGGAGGAAAAACATGGAGGCATCTGGCAGATGACGGCCTTCAGGTTCGGCCAGCCCTTGGCCGGGCGGGTTGAAGTGCTGGATATAGTCATCGGAGTTCGGCCGCTGTTCTGCATATCCTATCAGGCCGATGGCAATCAGTGTTTCGAACGGCTTGGTGAGATCAGACGGCTCGCTTGCGATCTCAGGATCATCGAATGATGCCACATAGTCGGCCGTGATCTGTTGCACATCGAAGAGATCCAGAACGTTTGAGGGCACGTGGGCCTTGATGAAATGGCCCACATCAAAGCGCTGATCCAGCAAGGGCCTGATCTCGGCCAGATACTGCTCGGCCACATCGAGGCTGGCGTGCTTGATGGAGGTCTTGACCACCTCGTCGGTGAAGCCGTTCGCCGTCCGCCTGTCCAGCAGCACGGTGCCCATATGCACCAGATCGCGCGGCCGGTGCAGCGTGTGGCGGGTGGTGTAGTCGCGCACATGCTCCTGCACACCGACCACCCCGTTTTCAATTGTCTCGGCGGCTCCGAAAAACGCCTTCCAGGGATCGCTCGTTCGCTTGGCGGGCTGGCTCAAGAGATCATCATCCAGGTCTTTCACCCGGGTCTCGAAGATCTCCGCCAGTTCCGCCGGCGAATAGCGCAGGAACGAGACATAGTCGTAGTATTGCAGCCGCATCTCATCGGCGAACTGCTGGTAGACGTCCTGACGGATGGTGGTGAACACATGGATGTGGCGGTGCGCCAGACCGATCTCGCGCACGGCCCGGAACTGGCCGTACATGCTGTTGAACCAGAGCTCGGGCTGTTTCTCATAATAGTCGTCCAGGTTGTCCAGGTAGACAAAGATGGACGGCCGCGTGAGCTGTAGGAGGTCTTCGAGCTCACGCACTTCATCGCGCACCTTGGCGAGATACTGCTGGCGCCCGGCGTCGAGCTTGTTGCAGACCTCCACGAAGTAATAGTAGGGCCCCTTGGCTGGCCCCAACGAGATCTTCAGGAACTTCTCCGCGGCGGCCTGGGTCTGGGCGATCTGTGTCTTCTCGTATTCGCGCACGGCGCCATCGGATGTCTCGCCCCCATGACCATCGATCCGCTTCAGAATGTCGTTATAGATGTGATGGAACACCGAGCGGTAGATGCTGTGCTTCCACACCGACGCCCAGGCCAGGTTCACCTCTGAATCCTTGCTCACCGAGCGGTGGAACTGTTGGCCCACATGCTGCGCGCTGGTGAGGCGATCCACCGGGCTGGCGGTGTCTGAGGGAATGCATATAGCGCCCCCTTCCGCCCGCTGGTCGATGGCCTTTTTCAAGAGAAGCAAAGATTTTCCGCTGCCCTTTGGTCCAACAAGGTAGCGTTTGTTGTTGGTGGACAAGAAAGTGTTGATGCCGCGGTTGACGACGATGGAAGCCAGGGTGGATTCCGCCGCCAATGCGGCGTCCTCATGGCCAAAATCCCGGTTTTTGTTCGTGCCCATAGGCTCTGATCCCGATGTTCGCGCTATCGCCCCTGTTACGGGGCAAGTTCGTGCCGGTCGCAGAAATCTCTATGTGCATGTCGCCCGATAATGGCCTTTCGGCCCCGGCTGGTGCAGTGACTGCAATGCTAACCAGCGTGTATCTGACCCTGGTTTAACCCAGGTGGGCCGCCGCGTCTGTGACACATGTCACTCCACTTTAAGGGCCCCAAAGCTCCGGCTTCATCCAGGCGTCCGGCAGATCGCAGGTCCCCTCACCCAACGGCGCACGTTCAGCCAAGATCTGTGACTGCCACGCGTCCGCCCATTCAGCGGGCAGCGCGTAGGGTGGCAGCGTGCTGCGCTCGGCTGCAAAGCCGAAGCGTCCGTAATAGCGTGGGTCTCCCAACACAAACACCTGCCGGATGCCCTCATCGGTTAGGCGCGACAGCCCCTCACCCACCAGCGCACTGCCCAGACCCTGGCCCTGGAGATCCGGCCGCACTCCAAGCGGACCCAGCAAGGCACCGGTTGGTGCACCGTCTTCATCGCCGAATAGAGTGAACAGCAGATGGGCCACCGGCTCGCCCTTGCGGCAGGTTACCAAAGACAGAACAGGCGCCTGCCCGTCCAACAACGCCGTCACCACGGGCCTCAGCTCTTCATCGGGAAACATCAGCGGATAGAGCGCCAGGATCTGTGCCCGATCATCGCCTGAGGAGGTGCGGATCTGCGTTGCGCCCAACTATGTAACCTCGTCCAGTTTCTTTCGCACCGCCAGCATATCGCGCCAGCAGAGGCCCTTCTGCGCGGGCTGGCGCAGCAGGTAGGCCGGGTGGAGCGTAGGCATGAGCGGAACCGGCCGGCCATTCACCACAGTCTCGCGCCACTTACCGCGCGAGCGCAGGATCCCTTCGGTGGTGTTACACAGACGCTGCATGGGCGTTGCCCCCAAACACACGATGATCTTGGGATCGGCCAGCTCGATGGCGCGCAGGATGAACGGCAGGCAGGTTTCGGTCTCCGCTGCAGTGGGCTTGCGGTTGCCGGGCGGGCGCCAGAAGATGGTGTTGGAGATAAACGCCGAGGTGGCCGGATCCTCTGAAGCCCGGTCAAGCCCGATGGCCGCCAATATCCGGTCCAAAAGCTGGCCTGACCGGCCCACGAAGGGCTTACCCTGCCGATCCTCATCAGCGCCGGGCGCCTCGCCGATCAGCATCAGATGAGCCTCAGGGTTGCCGTCTGAGAGAACCAGGCTCTTGGCCGTCTTCTTCAACGGGCAGCCATCAAAACCTGCCAAGGCCTGATAGAGTTCTTCAATGGAGGTGGCGCCGGCTGCCAGCGCCTTGGCATCGGCGATTGAAGTGTCCGGGTTGAGCAAGCCCAGGCCTTGGGCCTCGGGCGGCGCTCGCGGACTGTCGGCAGCGGCCGGGAAATAGCCTTGCGCCTCGCGTTTGACCTGCCTCTGAGGTGGCGCTGCGGCTTGGGCTTTGGCCTTCTGCTCGGCGGCGGCGGCAAAGCGGTCCACGGCCACCTCGCCGATGGCTTCATCCACCCCCATGTCCATATACCAGCTAAGAAGCGCCGCACTGTCGCGCAGAGAGGTCTCGTTTGTGCTTTCCGGGAGGCTCATGATTTGAGTATAACACAGCGCGAACGTATGGGCATTGTGGGGTTTGGGCCCGTCCACAGGGAGATAGACCGGTGAGCGAAGAGAATGGTACCGCGGTAGAGCGCGAGTCGATGGAATACGATGTTGTGATCGTTGGCGCAGGTCCCGCCGGCCTTGCCGCCTCGATCCGGCTGAAGCAGTTGGCCGAAGCCAATGGCAGCGAGATCAACGTGTGCGTCTTGGAAAAGGGTTCAGAAGTGGGCGCCCACATTCTGTCCGGCGCTGTGGTCGATCCAATTGCCCTCACCGAACTTATTCCGGACTGGAAGGAAAAGCGCGCCCCGCTCAAGGCGGAGGTGACGTCCGACCGGTTTTATGTGCTCGGGCCCTCAGGCGCGCTGCGTCTGCCCAATTTCGGCATGCCCAAGCTTATGGACAACCATGGCAACTATGCCGTCTCCCTGGGCAACGTCTGCCGCTGGCTGGCCGAACAGGCCGAAGCCATGGGCGTTGAGATCTATCCCGGCTTTGCCTGCTCGGACCTGGTTTACCGGGAAGACGGCTCTGTGAAGGGCGTGGTTGCCGGCGTTATGGGCATTGGCCGTGACGGCCAGCAAAAGTCAGAATTCGAGCCCGGCATGGAGCTGCATGGCAAGTATGTCTTCATTGGCGAAGGCGTGCGCGGCTCGCTCGCCAAGCGGCTGATCAGCCAATTTGAGCTGGACAAAGGGCGCGAGCCGCAAAAGTTCGGCATCGGGATGAAGGAACTCTGGGAAGTGAAGCCGGAGAACCACCAGATGGGCCAGGTGACCCACACCATGGGATGGCCTTTGGGCATGAAGACCGGCGGTGGCAGCTTCATGTACCACCTGGAAGACAACCTTGTGTCGATCGGCTTTGTGGTTCACCTGAACTATCAAAACCCGCACCTTTACCCCTACATGGAGTTCCAGCGCTTCAAGCACCATCCCCTCATTGCATCCGTGCTTGAGGGCGGACGCCGGGTGGCCTATGGCGCCCGGGCGATTACGGAGGGCGGGCTACAATCGGTGCCCAAGCTGTTCTTCCCGGGCGGCTGCCTGATCGGCTGTTCGGCAGGTCTTGTGAACGTGCCGCGGATCAAGGGCTCCCACAATGCCATGAAGACCGGCATGCTGGCCGCAGAAGCCGCGTTTGACGCTGTGCAGGCCGGCCGTGAGGGTGATGAGCTTTCATCCTATGAGGAGGCCTACCGCCAGTCCTGGGTCTACAAGGATCTTGAGCAGGTGCAAAACGTTAAGCCGCTCTGGTCGAAATACGGCCTGGTGGGCGGTCTTGCCCTTGGCGGCTTGGACATGCACATGCGCGAGAAGCTGGGCTTTTCGTTCTTCGGGTCAGTCAGTCACGGCAAGCCGGATCACGCCTGCACCTTGCCGGCCGATCAGTGCAAGCCGATCGAGTATCCGCGGCCGGACGGGGTCCTGTCCTTCGACCGGCTGACCAACGTATCGTTCTCGGCCACCAACCATGAGGAAGATCAGCCGATCCACCTCACCTTGGCCGATGCGAGCGTGCCGATCTCGCAGAACCTGCCAAAGTTTGCCGAACCGGCTCAGCGCTACTGTCCGGCGGGCGTCTACGAGGTGCTCTACGACGATAACGGTCAGAACCCGCAGTTCCAGATCAACGCCCAGAACTGCGTCCACTGTAAGACGTGCGACATCAAGGACCCGGCTCAGAACATCAACTGGACAGTGCCGGAAGGCGGTGGCGGGCCGAACTATCCGAACATGTGATGGGGGGTGGCACCCCCCCGCGGCAGTGGGACAAAATGGTACATGAGGCGAATCTGATCTTTTAATTCGCGAAAAGCACACTTATTATCGCACTTCCTGGACGTGCCTTAAACCCAATCGGCTTTGCCACTCCTGCCGTTAGGATGCCATGAGACACAAGTTCCTTCCGCGCTTTTCCCTCGGAATTGTTTTAATCGCAGCACTGGCACTCGCCGGCTGTGACGAGCCGGCGCAAAAACAAGCCGCCCCGCCGCTTCCGAAGATCACTGTCGCCAATCCAGTGGTGAAGCCCATACGGGAAATGGATGACTTCACCGGCCGGTTCGATGCCAAAGAAGACGTGCAGGTGCGCTCGCGCGTTGCGGGCTATCTGGAACAGATCCATTTTAAAGACGGCGCCCTGATCAAGAAAGGCGACCTGCTCTTTACCATCGACCAACGCCCCTTCCAGGCCGAGCTGGACAATGCCGAATCCAGTGTGGAAGTGGCCAAAACCCGGCTTGATCTGGCCAAGCAGGAGTTTGAGCGGGCAGAACGCCTGCAGCAATCAGGCACCGTGTCGGTTTCCACTCTGGATCAACGGCGCCAGGAATATCTGGCGGCCCAGGCTGAAATGAGCGGGGCCACGGCACGACTTAGCTCGGCCCGGCTCAACCTGGAATACACAAAGATCTATTCGCCCATCGATGGCCGCATTGGCCGCAACCTGATTTCGATCGGCAATCTGGTGCAGGCCAATTCCACCCTTCTGGCCTCAATCGTCTCCCTGGACCCGATTTATTTCTATTTCGATGTGGATGAGCGGGCCTTTCTGGCCTACTCGCGCCTGGCGCGCGCGGGCCAGCGGCCCTCGGGGCGCTTAACGCCATATGAGGTGGGGATCCAGCTCACCGACGAGACCGAGCCAAAGCACAAAGGCAACCTGGACTTTGTCGACAACCGGATCGACCGGAACACCGGCACCATGCGGGGCCGCGCCGTGGTACCCAACAAAGATCTCTTCCTGCAGCCGGGCTTGTTCGGGCGGATCTCTATTCCAGGCTCTGAGGAGTATAACGGGATCTTAGTGCCTGATGCCGCCGTGGGCACCGACCAGAACCGGCGCATCGTGTTCGTGGTGGGGGAAGACAATAAACTCGCACCGAGGGTGATCCGCCCTGGTCCGCGCATTGACGGATACCGGGTGGTGCGCACCGGCCTTAAGGGCGATGAGCTGATTGTGGTCAAGGGCCTTGCGCGCGTGCGCCCAGGCATGACCATCGATCCTCAGCCTGTTGAGCTGCCGCCTGTGGCGGCGCCCGAATAGGCCGCGCGCACCATGGGGTTTGCACACTTCTTCGTCGAACGGCCGATCTTCGCCAGCGTGATCTCCATTCTGATCGTTCTGCTGGGATCGATCTCCTATTTCCTCCTGCCGGTCGGCCAATATCCGGACATTGCGCCCCCCACCATTGTGGTCACCGCAGACTATTCCGGCGCTGATGCGGTCACGGTCGCTGAAACCGTGGCTGCACCCATCGAAGAAGAGATCAATGGGGTGGAGAACATGCTCTACATGTCCTCCTACTCCACCAGCGCCGGCACCATGTCGCTCACTATCACATTTGAAACCGGCACAGATCTGGATGCCGCCCAGGTGCTGGTTCAGAACCGGGTGGCGATCGCTGAGCCGCGCCTGCCTGAAGAGGTGCGCCGGGTTGGGATCACCACGCGCAAAAGCTCTCCGAACCTGATGATGGTGGTGCACATGCTGTCGCCTGACGACAGCCTGGACCAGCTCTATGTCTCCAACTATGCGCGCAACAATGTGCGCGACGTGCTGATTAGGCTGGACGGGGTTGGCGATCTCACCATCTTCGGCGAGCGCGAATATTCTCTAAGGGTCTGGCTGGATCCGGAGAAACTGGCCTCTTACGAGTTGACGTCATCAGACGTTGTGGAAGCGTTGCGCGAGCAGAACGTGCAGGTGTCCGGCGGCGCCATTGGGGCCGAACCCGCGCCCGCGGGTATCGCCACCACGTATACGGTCACCACCCAGGGGCGCTTTTCCACCGTGCGCCAGTTTCGCAATGTGATTGTCAAATCCGGCGATGACGGACGCCTCATCCGCTTGCAGGACGTGGCGCGGGTTGAGGTCGGCGCCAAGAGCTACACCACAAACTCGTACCTAAACGGCAAACCGGCCGTGGCATTGGCCATCTTTCAGCGTCCCGGCACAAACGCCCTGCAGAGCGCCTCGGACATCATCTCCACCATGGAGGAGCTCTCCAAGAGTTTCCCGCCCGGCATAGAACACCAGATCGTCTACAACCCGACCGACTTCATCGATCAGTCGGTGAAGGAAGTCTACAAAACACTGCTGGAGGCCGTCCTGCTGGTGGTTTTGGTTGTGGTTGTGTTCCTGCAGTCCTGGCGCACGGCCATCATTCCCATCGTCGCCATTCCGGTGTCCCTGATCGGCACCTTCATGGTGATGGCCGCCCTCGGATTCTCGCTCAACACCCTGACCTTGTTCGGGCTGGTGCTGGCAATCGGCATTGTTGTGGATGACGCTATTGTGGTGGTGGAGAATGTGGAGCGCAACATAGCCCGCGGGCTGTCGCCGCGCGAAGCAGCCCACAAGACCGTTGATGAGGTGGGTTCTGCGGTGATTGCCATGTCACTGGTTCTGTGTGCGGTGTTTATCCCCACCGCATTCGTGCCGGGCATATCGGGGGCGTTCTACAAACAGTTCGCCATCACCATTGCCACATCGACCATCATCTCGGCCATCAACTCGCTGACCCTCTCACCGGCGCTTGCAGCCCTGTTGCTGAAACCACATGGCCACAGCCGGCCTAAATTCGTGCTCGCACGCCTGGGCTCATGGGCCGCCGCGAAGTTCAATACCGGTTTCGATGCGACAAGCGATGGCTATGGCCGTACGGTGGGCGTCCTGGCCAGGCGGAAAGTGGCAGGTCTTGCAGTCTATGCGGTTCTGATCGGCATGACCGTCTGGGTGTTCGGCAAGGTGCCGGGCGGCTTCATTCCACAGACCGACCAGGGCTACGGCATTGTTGTGGTTCAACTGCCGGACGGCGCCTCGTTGCAACGCACGGACAAGGTGGTCCAGCGGGCCACCAAGATCATTCTGGACACGCCCGGGGTCAAAGACGCGGTCGCCTTTGCCGGGTTCTCCGGTGCAACCTTCACCACGGCAACCAATGCAGCCGCCATTTTCGCGGCATTCGACCCGTTCGAAGAGCGCACCAGCCCGGGCCTCACATCCGGTGCGATCATCGGGAACTTGTTTGGCCGGCTGCAGCAGATTGAAGAGGCGTTCATCATCGCCATCCAGCCGCCCTCGGTGCGCGGTATCGGTCAGGGCGGCGGCTTTAAGATGCAGATTCAGGAGCGCAGCGGCGCCGATATGGGCCGCGCCCTTGAGACCGCCTTCGCCATGATGGGCGCTGCGCAATCCACGCCTGAGGTCACGCGGGTGTTCACCACCTTCTCCAACTCCAGCCCTTCGTTTTACCTGGACATTGACCGGGTGAAAGCCCGTCAGCTCAATGTGCCGATCGGCGCCATTTTCGACACTCTGGAGATCAATCTGGGCTCGTCCTATGTGAACGACTTCACCGCGTTCGGGCGGCGCTATGATGTCAGGGCTCAGGCAGATCAGCGCTTTCGGCTGGATCCGGTGGATATTGCCCGGCTGAAGGTGAGATCATCCTCAGGTGCTCTCGTGCCGCTCGGCACTTTGGTGGAGATCAAGAACACCAGCGGACCTTACCTGGTGCAGCGCTACAATCAGTTCGTTTCAGTGCCCCTTCAGGGCAGCACGGCGCCTGGCGTCTCAACGGGCGATGCGCTTAACGCAATGGAACGGCTGGCGGCCAATTCCCTGCCTCAGGGCATGACGTTTGAGTGGACGGAGCTTGCGCTCCAGGAGAAGTTGACCGGGAATACGGCCATCTACTTGTTTGTGCTGGCCATTGTGTTCGTCTTTCTGCTGCTGGCGGCCCAGTATGAGAGCTGGGCTCTGCCGCTCGCGATCATGCTTATTGTGCCGCTCTCTGTTCTGGCAGCCTTGAGCGGGGTGATGCTGCGCGGCATGGACAACAATATCCTCACCCAGATCGGCTTGATTGTTCTGGTGGGCTTGGCGGCGAAGAATGCCATCCTCATTGTGGAATTTGCGCGTCAGTTGGAAGATGCCGGCCGGGACCTGATCGAGGCTACGGTTGAAGCGTGCCGCTTGCGCCTACGCCCCATCTTGATGACGGCCTTTGCGTTTATTTTGGGCGTGGTCCCTCTTGTCATCGCGTCAGGTCCAGGAGCGGAACTGCGACAAGCGCTGGGCACGGCCGTGTTCTTTGGCATGCTCGGCGTGACGGTGCTCGGCCTGTTTCTCACGCCGGTGTTCTATGTGGCGATCAGATCTGTGGCGCTGTGGTTGAGGGGGGCCAAGGACACAGAAAAGGCCCAAACCGTCGGGGAGAGCGACTGAGCTTTGCCGGCGATTTATCGCGCCGCGCGCTGTGCGCGCCCACCATCGTCATGTTATATTTCAACAGAATAGATCGCTGTTGCCCCCTGGATACACTATGATGAAACGTCTTCTTGCGCTTATTTTCATACTCTTGATTGTTTTGTTGATTTCCCCCTTCGCGTTGATCCTGGCGGCAATGCAGCCCGATCCCCTTGTCAGCCAGCGCTATGTCAGCACATCGCGGGATGCCGCACGCACCAAAGAGATCATTCGAGAGATCCGGTCGATCACGGAGAGCGACAGCAAACAGCTCATCCGGGTTTCGGAGAAAGACGTGAATGGAATCTTGGCGTTCTCCACGCGGGCGATCCCGGCAGTGCGCGGACGCGCGATGATGTTGAGCAACGGATTGGGGATCAGGGCATCGGCTGATGCGACGCGCTTTCCATTGGGAGGGTGGCTGAATTTCCAGGTGATCATCAACCGCTCAGACAGCGGACTTCAGCTTTCGTCCATGCGGCTGGGCTCTTTCGATCTTCCCGCAAATCTGTTTGTTCCGATTATCGGCGTTGTTCTGGATGCCGTACTCGGCGACGGGATGGGCAGTGTTGCCGTGAATGGCATCAACAGCGTGTCGATCGAGAAGCCTTACGCCACGTTTGGCATTGCTCTGAATGAATCTCAGCGCAAGGCGCTGACCTCGCGCGTTAAAGAGGTGGCCCGGTCTGCCACGGGACTGAGCAACGCAGGCCATGTGCGTTCCTACTATCTTGCGCTGGATGGTGCCGTGAAAGCCGGAGAGCTCAAGACCAGCGGCTCCGCCTTGCCGTTCCTGGCCTACGCTCTGAGGCGAGCCCATAAGCGCTCCAAAGACGCATCCGACCGCTCAGAAGTGAAAGCCGCTCTGCTGGCCCTTGCGATCTATTGTGGTCACCCAAAGTTCCAGGAGATCGTTGGAGATGTGATCCCTGCAGGGACCTCCGGCAGGGGGACGGGCTGCTCAAAAACGACGTTGGGCGGGCGGGTCGATTTGCGACAGCACTTTACAATTTCCGCCGGCCTTGAAGCCGCGGGCGATTCGAGCATCGCTTTTGCCATCGGCGAGTTCAAAGAGCTTCTGGACAGCAATCGGGGCGGCAGCGGCTTCAGCTTTGATGATTTGGCTGCCGACCGGTCAGGCATCCGCTTTGCGGAAACCTTCATGCGGGCATCTTCAGATCAGCGTTCGCGGATGATCGGCAAAATGGCCATTGAGAAGGCCGTTTTCCCGCGCATCGATGACCTTCCTTCAGGGCTCTCAGAGCAGCAGTTCAAGAGCCGCTTTCGCGACGTCAACAGCCCGGCCTACCAAGCCCTCCTCAAGGAGATTGACGGGCGGATAGATCGCCTTGCGCTCTTCTCTTCCGGCTGAGCAGGTCGCGCCAGCCAAGGACCGGCAGCGCATAGGCGTGCCATAGCCCTTTGATCTTAACGCCCTCAACACCTGTGACAGGACGTTCATCGCGCCCTGGGCGGTAGAGGGTGCCGAAGAGGATGTCCCAGATAGGAAACCAGTTTGTGAAGTTCTTGTTGCGATGGCGTGGTTCGACCGAATGATGGATCCGGTGGTAATCCGGGCTGATGATCAGCCACCAGAGTGGGCCGTAGCTCAGGCGAACGTTGGCGTGAGAGACAAAGTGATACGCCTGAGGCAACAGGGAGAGGATTGCGATTTCAACCGCCGGCAGTTTGAACAGAACCGCCATGGGGAAGGTGATGAAAAACGGCGCAAGGAGGCCTTCGAACACGTGGCCGCGCTGAGCCGTCAGCATGTTCATGTTTTCATCTGAGTGATGCAGAAGGTGGGTTTGCCAAAGAAAGCGATTGGCGTGCAGCCCTCTGTGAAACCAGTAGTAAAAGAAGTCCAGCACGAAGGTGGAAACGAAAAGAGCCAACAGCGCGCCGCCCAGACCGGAGACCCCGAGCGCGCTCAAATCAATCAGCCCATACCCCAGCGCCTGCACACCGCGCGCTGTCCAGTAGTTGATGGTGGGCGCCAGGATCCCAAGAACGATGGCGTTGACGGCAAAGAACAGGAGGCCGAATGTGTAATGGCTCTTCGTAACGTGCCGCGCGGACCAAAAACGCTCAGCAATGTAGACAAACGGAATGACCAGCACGGTCATGAGCACACTGTCACTCAGAGTGATGCGACCTAGGTGGCTCCAGATGAAATCGATCCAGGAGGTTTCCATGCGACGTGCTCGTGTTGGCTAGATGATGTCCGACACGCGCGAAAGGCCGCTCAATCGGCAAAAAGGCTCTTGATGAATTTGGCGATGTGGCCGCCCGAAGCTGAGTGACCCAGGCCCCCGGCATTTCCGGCATTGCCGGCGTTACCACCACCAGCCCCGGCTCCGGCTCCAGCGCCTCCACCGGCACCTGCCCCGGCACCAGCGCCTGCCCCTGCGCCCGCTCCTGCTCCGGCACTTGCTCCGGCCCCTGCTCCATCGCCATCGCCAATGCGGACAAGGTCACCGTACCGGTTAGGATCGCTGGTAAAGTTCATCTTCGATTTTGCCACCGCATCTGAGGACAAAAACGTGTTGCTGATGCTGGACAGGGCTGCGGTTGCGAGAGCAAACAAGAGCAGAATTCCGATCTTCTTCATTGTGAATCGTCCTCTAGTGTTTTGGGCTCTCCCCCGGCCAATCGCCCTTCTGGCGGCAGGCTATGCCGAGACATTTTGCGAGGTCAAACCTCTCGGCCGCCGATTTTCGCGCTGAAAAACAAGATGTCGTGCGGTTGTGCGCCGTTCGGTCCTGCAACCGGCACAATCAGAGCTGGGCGCCCTGTTCAGAGCACGAAAATTTTTCAAAATGAAAATAATGGTGACCCCGACAGGATTCGAACCTGTGACCCTCAGATTAGGAAACCGGTGCGCTCGTGCCCGGAGGGCGAGTCGGATTAAGGGCTTGGTGGTCCGGCGCGGCCCTCGCGGTGCCGGCTGGCGATCATGGGGCTGTAAAGGCGCGGCGCCCTTTGGTATAGGTTTCCGAGTGGTCCCGTAGCTCAGTAGGATAGAGCACAAGATTCCTAATCTTGGGGTCGCAGGTTCGAATCCTGCCGGGATCACCACACCAATCCACGTACGACGGCAGGACGCTGCAGGAGCTGATAGATCTGGCCGTGGCCCGCGCGACGGAGTGCAGTGAGGACCTCTTTGACGCCTTCGTGGGCATATGCAGGGCCAACCCGGAGCTGGTGGCGAAGGCGAACGGCCAACCGGGACCTGGAGCGGACCAGCTGACGCGGGAGCAGATCGACTACGACCTCGCGGTCAGGACCAGCCCCATGAGCAAGGCCCTCGATGCCGAGCTGTCCACCCGGCAGGCGGAGCGCTCGTTACTTAAGAGGGCAGAACAGATTCAAGTGGAGCGCGCGACCGAGAGGCTGCAGCTAACCGAGGCGCTCGAGGTCGCGAAGGCCGAGAGGCCCGAGCTGACGAAGCGCGCATTCAAGTGACGCCTCCCTCTCACCTCTTGGGGAGGCCCGACCGCGACCCCGGGGCCCACCGTCCCCCGGAAGCGGTTGACCATTTCCGGTGCCCAGCCCGGTGTTCATGGCGTGGCGAGAACCCATTTGCCTAGCATTTCCAAGAGCCTGCTCCCTCTGGGACGCCTGATCGGAAGTCTGATGCTCTCTGCAGGTTCATTGATACAGCAACTGAGCCCAACCCGCATTCTAGAGCGAAAACCAATCTGTTCATCAAGTTTGCAGCATGCCTCAGGTACCTAGTTTGCATTGTGTACCGTTACACCGGGAGAGGACCGACCGCCCAGAGCGCAGGGCCAAGAAGGGGCCCCTATGCGTGCCATGACCGGGGCGCACTCGCATTACACAGTTTTCTCCATGAAAGGAGCGATGATAGGTCGGAATCGGCAAGTCAGTCAAAGGATCTACATTCCAAAATTGCACCTATCGGCGCCTTTTTTTGAATATTTAGTATATATTATTAACGCAACTTCAAACACAATCTAAAACAATGCAGGTAAATACCCTGCAATATAACTCCCAATCATTCCAATTAATACACCCCCAATGGTTGTATAAAATATTCCGTTTCGTATTTTCTTTCTTTTCTCGAATTCAGAAGCATAATCCCCCCAGACAAAATTGTATGGAAAAAAGAATTTATCCAAAAAATATCCTAATATAAAATAAGACACAAAAAAAAGCATGATTGATCCAAAACTTATGTATATTATTTCTGGTGAATCACTTGATCTAGTTGGTTGATGTAATTGTATGTCAAACATCAATTGTTTTATTCCAGATATAGTATCTGTATAATTTTCTAGTGAGATTTTTTCTATGAATTCAATTTTTGCTTTCTTAAAATCCGCACTCTTGATGAACGTTAATATGATCAATACTGGAATTAAGGCCATCACAAAAAGCATCGGGACAAATCGATCGCTGACTAAGTTGCTCATATTTATTTTTTTGAATTGATTTATCCGATCATCCAATTCAGAAGCGAGCACAAATACGTAGTCTCTGTTATCTCCTGAAAGTTTATAATTAATGGAATTTTTTTCATCTTTCTCTGATTTTAGATCAAAAAAATTTACATTTGAGTAATGTGTTTTTTCTTTATCATATATTTCCAAAGATATTTGAGATATCTTCTTGGAACCCACGTTATCATCAAAAAATATATCATCTATATTATTAGTCTCAGTCACCAATCCTTTTATATCTTTGAATTTGTATTGATGTATCAAATTATTTGATTTTGAATTTGAATATTTATCCGTAATTGTATCAACAATCCTGCGTAAGTCTTTCTCCTTCAATTCAAACCCGAACTTGAAGCTCCCTTTTAGCTCTGTGCTCATTCTATTATCTTTCGCTCGTATAAAAACTAGCAGATTTCGGGCTCACTAATAGCACCGCACATGAAGTAACCGTCTTGAACATCAAAGCCCGACCCAATCGCCGCCTAGCTAATTTGGTCTTGTCAGGGGTAGAGCGATGCCTCTTCCGAGCAAATGCTGCTAACCATGCGCTAGCAGATTCGCCTTCAACAACCTAGAATAGTCACAACGGTGGCGACTGCGCAATCCGTAACGGCGCCTGGCCGACACCGTTAGTCTAATTTGATTTCTGATGCGCACCGGCATGATACAGTTCAACGCTTTGCGTGGCCAACCAAGTTCCGTTCTCAAAGGTTATCTTACCGGAAGTCTCTAATGGTGGGCCTCAGCCAGAACAAGGGTCTCGAGTGCCTGAGAGTGCAGCCTCAGCGCCTCCGCCAGGTGCTCCGGATGAACGTGTCCCCCCGAGACGCCTGGCAGCTTCTGGCCTAGCAGCAGCGCGCTCTCTGCATAGGGAACGCCGGCCGCGATCATCAGCGTGCGCGCGTGGTGCCTGAGAGCGTGCGGCGACGTCGACGGGCGCTTGTCCTCCCTGGGCTCGGTCACGTGCCGGGCCGCGATCCGGCCATGGCGCGCGGTGAGCGTCTCCAGGAGGTCCCGACAGTCCTGGCGCGTGATATCTGCCACGGCCCGCCGCCGAAACTGCTTAAGGTACCTGTTCAAATCATAGGTGTATCCCCGGACGGTAGCCGGCCTCAGCTCGCGCTCGGCAAGGTGCGCGTCCAGGGCATCGTCCCGTGTGATGCCCGTCTCCTTCGGCCCGGCGGTGGGGTCCACGCCCGACTGGATGGTCGACATGATCTCCTTGGCGCGCCCGCGTTCATCGCACAGTCCGATGCGGTCGACCCTGTCGATCTTCACCCGCACCGCCTATGGCGGTGAACCCGTGCGCCTCCTCAATCATGAACCGCAACGCCAAAGGCGTATGCCGGTGGGCCGGCGCACCGCGCCAAGACGGCCTCGCTGGCTACTGTCATGGAGAGCGCTCCCATCCAACTCATCCTCCATGCCAAGTCCAGGACACAGAACCGCACTGTCCCAAGGCGGCCAAACCCTCTATGGAACACGGGCGAACAAAGGAAACGCCCATGCCCACGCCCCCGGCTCGCGCACCAAAGATCGTGCGCACAGACAAGGAACTGGAATGCCCCGTTATCGATGCGGAGCTTCGTGCGCTTGGCGCTGAGCTGGTGCTTCTGCCTGACGGTGTCGGCGAAGCCGAGCTTGCCGCAGAGGTGGCAGACGCCGATTTGCTGTTGATGTGCTATACGCCGATCACCAAGGCGGTGATCGACGGAGCCAAGCGCCTGAAGGGGATCGTGAAATATGGCGTGGGCATCGACGCCATCGACATAGAGGCAGCCCGGGCGCGTCACATCCCCGTGGTCAACATTCCCGAATATGCCGAAGAGACCGTGGCCGAGGGAGCGTTCATGCTGATGATTGCGCTGGCCAAAAAGCTCATCCCGCTGGACCGCGTCATGCATGAAGAGGGCTGGGCCTGGCCCACCCCGCGCTGGCTGGGCTCTGACCTGGCCGGTAAAACGGTGGGCCTTGTGGGTGTTGGCCGCATCGGACGCAGCATGGCACGCATGGCCGGCGCCGGGTTCAGAGCCCGCGTGTTGGGCTATGACCCCAACGTTGACGCCGCGCAAATGGCCGAGGCTGGCGTGGAGAAGGTCGAAGACCTTTGCTCAATGCTGAGCG
>JANQOW010000039.1 GCA_028285595.1 Hyphomicrobiales bacterium | reverse complement strand
ACGATCAGGTGATGCATGGCGGGGATCAGATGGCTGCCCATCTCCAGCACGAACACCGGCAAGGTGAGCAGACCGGCAACGGCCGCATGCCGCTTGAGCCGCTGCGCGTCTTCCTCTCGCTGCTGGACCGCCTGGTCCTGGGCCGAAGCGTCCCCTGTGAGCGCCTTCGCGGTCTTGCCGGTTTCGGCCACCGCCGCAATCAAAGCGTCCACACCGGCGGCACCCTTGATCACGGCCTGCTCGGTGGCAAGATTGACATGCGCTTCGCTCACGCCCGAAACGGCAAGCAGCGCCTTCTCAACTTGGCCCACGCAGCCGGCGCAGTGCATGCCCTGGATGGCGAGCTTCACCGGTTGCGATTGCACCTTATAGCCCAGATCTTCGACAGCTTTTACCAGCGCAGGTCGGTCCGCTTCGCCAAGGACGCGCACATCGGCACGCTCAGTGGCGAGATTGACATTGGCCTCAGTCACACCAGGCAATGCGGCAAGCGCCCGTTCCACACGGGCGACGCAGGATGCGCAGCTCATGCCTTGGATGGGCAATGTCAGCGATTGCGGCGATCCGCGGTCGACGTTCAAGACGCGGCCTTTCTGTTGGTACACGTGATGGTCTTAAGATAGTGCTTCCAGTGACTGGAAGGTCAAGGTGTGTCTCGCTTAGGACAATAAAAAGGCCTATCGGGCTAAGCTTGCCGCTTCAGAGGGTTTGCGATGAGCAAGAGACCGAAACTGAGGCTGTCGAGATTGCGGGACATTGGTTGGTCCCTGTGGGACCCCATCGGCCTGAAGAACGAGGGAGAGCGCTGGGAAGATCTTCACTATGCCGATGAGTATGACACCTATCTGATGCGAGCTGCCGGCATGCTGCGGCGCGGGGCGTCTGTGGAGGAGGTAACCGACTATCTTGTCGAAACCGAAGTTGAAACCATGGCGCTCGGCCGTGCCGAGGTCAAAGAGCGCGCAAGGACCGTGGTGCTGGCCATTCGAGACGACCGGCTGCTTTGGAGCGATGGGGAGGAACACCCGTGAGTTACAGGTATCCCAGAGTTGGCACGGAAGACATCTATGTTTGGCATAAGCGCATCGTCCGAGACAGGTTGCTTGGCGGTCCTCCGGCTTCGCTGGAGGCGGAGCTGCAACAGTTTCGGGACGATACGCCAGCGGAAGAGATCGTCTCCACCTTGATTGGTGATTTCCAGATAAGAGGGAACGATGCGGCTGCGGAAGCCTGGATAAGCGGCGAGATTGCAGCCGATCCGCGCGATGTGCGCCGACGCGTGAGGTTGGTCGGGCATTATCTGCATTTTTCAAAAGAGTTCGAAAAAGCTCTGACGGCGAGCGATGCGGCGCTCACCGAAGCGCGCCGTTGCGGAATGTTTGTGCGAGAATGCCTCGGCGACAGGGCGCGCATTGCCCTGAGTGTCAAAGACGATAAGCTGCTCTGCCAAACCGTCCAGGCGATCATCGATCTTGGCGTTGGGCCGGACGAGATCGATATCGGAGTGGAGCGAGACTTTATCGAGCGGGCCCCGGACGGCGCGATCCCGGGCGCGCTCCTGCAAGACTATGAGGACCTCTATCGACGCTATTGGCGCAAAACATAAGCCCTTCTGTGTGAACCTGTCATTTGGAGCAGCTATGGGATTGCCCCCACTCAAACCAGACGCCAGCCTCAACCATCGGCTTTCGCACCTCTTGGCCGAACTGTGCACAGACGCCGGGTTTTGCCTTCCTGAGAGCGATGCGCAGCGCATCGCAAACATGAACAAGCTGAGCGCGGACGGATTTGCCAGGCACGTCTTGGTGGCCGAGGGTATGGACCCAAACCACGAACAGGAGTGGATGCGTTTTTTGGCGGCAAGATTTGTCGAGGCGTTTGGCTCGGATGCGGTGACCAAGGCACAGTTTGACACCCCGCCTCTCGGCCCTGGCTCTTAAGTGACGATGCACCGGGGTCGCTTCAACATGGACATGTTCTCAACAACCAGACTGAACGTCATCGCCTCAGAGAGCGGAGCGGGATGGCTGAAGACGTGTGCGTCCGCGCGCGGGGAGCATCAGCGAACGCTCCTGGCGTTCAGCCAGGCCCTCCTGCCGGTTGGCCCTATCGCCGGCGTTTTGGACCCCGGGATCCTCAAGGCCTGGGCGAATTCCAGGGCACCGGGCCTCATCAAATATGCAGGTCTGTTGGAATCGGATTGGGAGACGCATCGCGGTTCCATTTTGGCATCATGGCAGACGATAAAGACATGGGATGGCCCGATTACGCTCTGGTATTCAACCAGGAACATGGCCGAGTACTCGTTCTTTGTGGCGTTCTTGCAGTCCATCGCGGACGTTCTGAAGGTTGACTTCATCGATGTGGCCGCCGTGGACTTCAACGGAGCGCGTGTTCCGTCCACCGCTGACTGCACGCCCGAGATGCTCGAAAAGGCTTACGCCTCCAGATTTCGGCTCTGGGATGAACGCCTGGCGCACGAACGCGCCAAAACGCGCGCCTTGTTTGAAAGCCCATCGGATCTGCAGATCTTTCGCAACGGTTCGGCAAGTGAAGCTTCTCTGGATGCGCACGATGCGAAACTGCTCGATCAGCTCGATCAAACGTGGCGGCCAACACGTTCGGTGGTCGCAGCTCTTTACGAAGAGTGTGACCGCACAGGCTTTCACGATCTCGATTATGGATTTTTGAACTGGCGTCTGGAGACGTTGTGCACCCAAGGGACCATCGTGCGTCGAGGCCAAAGCAAGCGTGAGCTTTTTGAAGACTGCCCGTTGATGGGCGATGTGCGCAAAGCAAGGTGATGGCGCCTAAAGGGATGTTGGATCTTCCAAAACCTCATGAAACCTCCGGACTCACGCAACGGGCAGGTCGAACATGAACCTCTTTTTTGATGACTATCTGGTGGCGCTTTCGAACTGGGCCCACGTTCGATATCTGGTTTTCCTCTACCTCCTGCTGTGCGTGCCGTCCGCGCTGGGCTTTATATACTTCTGGTGCGCCGGGGTCATTGCGTGGTTCAGGGCCTTAAGACATGGCTTGCGTCAACCTTCTTCCCAAGGCCCCGGTCCGGGCTCTGCAAACCCGTTCATTGCACAGTTCAAGATGGCCATGTTGAAGGGCACCTTGGTTTGGCTGATCGCCGGCTGGCCGCTGGTTTTGGTCACGGCCGAGCTGGCAAGTGCTGAGGCCTTCGAGATCGTGGTTCAACGTGCGCTTGTGCCCTAGAGGCGCCGCAATGCTTTCAGAGCATAACCGCTGAGCAGCCAGGAGGATGGCCTCAGAGGGCCCATAAGAGATGCGCCAAGCCATTCGATACGCGATCAGGATCTTAGGTGCTGTGGTGTTGCTGTGTGTGACCGCGGTCGTCCTGTTCGTCGGACATGGTGTTTACACCACAAACGCAGAGATCCCGAGCCGCGCGGAAATCGCCAGGGTGGCCGAGACATGCATCTCAGACCGCACAACCTGCCCGGTGGTCAGCTCTGAGCTGCCAGATGGGGTGCTGAATGCTTTTGTGGCAGACCAGGCCGTGCTTTTTAAAGACTGCCAGTTGTGTCTTTCTTTGCCACTGCCGACCGGCATGTCGGACGCTGTGGCACGGATACTGCTCGCGCAAGACACACGGTACGTGCACTGGCATGCCGCATTTGCCCTCACTCATATTAAAGTGGAGTGGGTGCTGTCGAAGCGCGACATTGCCACATGGTACTTGAACACGGCGTGGTTCGGTAAGGAGGCCACGGGGCTGACCGCGGCCTCAGCCTTCTATTTCCGCAAGACACCGTCTCAGCTCTCCGTGGAGGAGGCCGCAACGCTTGCCGCGCTTCTGCGCAGTCCAATATTTTTGTTCAAGGACCACGGCCGCCTTGTGGAGCGACGCAACATGATCCTGTCCAAAATGGTCGCGCAAGGATATCTCGGCCCCCAGTTGGGCCGGACGCTGGCAAGCAAGCCGCTGAAGTTTGCACTGTGATGCCACGAGGCGCTTACCGAGAGGGCTGGGCGCGGCTAAGGGCTTTCCGCCAATTTCAGATCCTTGATCCCATCATCCGACCGGAGCACCTCGCCCACAGCGCTCAACAGCTTCTCCACGTCCGCCTGCACATCCACCTTTCTGAACCAGTTTCTCATGGGCCGGACGAACGGTTTTTTGGGATTAATGCTCACGAAATGTTTGCAAGAGCCATCGCCTGCCTCATCCAGGTTTGCACAGCCGATCCAAAGATCGAAGGCTCCATCGTGATCGATGTCCAAGTAGTAGCCCCAGTCTTCCGGGCCCTGGGCCCTTACCGTGTAGCCGTGGGCTGAGAGGCCGGCTTTGATATAGTCCGCCAGCTCATGGCCGAAAACGCCGGGATTGATGTAATCCTCATGAGCTTCATCGAGCTCTGCCGGGGTGGGGCTGAAGTGCTTGGTCGTGAAGATGTAGAACGTGTCCATAGGTTGTGCTCACTTAGGTTTCCAAGGGATGGGGACCGCCATACCGCCGATGATGCCTGTCTGCCTTTTGGCGGAGTTCTTTGAAGCCCTCAGAATCGTCCCTTTTCCTCAGCTCCCAGTCGGCGTGAATCTTTCTTCCAGCCACCACGCCGGCAGCGATCACAAAGATCAAAACGCAGACCTTGCCAACACCGCTCTGCCAAATCGGGCTCAATAGGCCCATCATGTCAACGAGCACCAGAGGCACGCCCGCGGCTCCAATCCAAAACCACACAAAAAAGGATACAAACATCAGAGCCGTTTTTCTCGGCTGCGTGATGCTCTCATAGTAGGTCTTAGAATCATATCTTAGCCGGGAATACTCCTCGACCGCTCGCGCGACCTCTTTGGCTGCGAACCCATTGGCGGCGTAGATCTCCCGCAATTCAGCCTTTCGTTCGCTTCCAGTGTTCATTGTTCTGACCGATGTCTATTGCGTCGAAAACAACGTTCCCGCCGGACGAGTAAAGTGCATTTCGATTGATTTCGCCTTAAAGTTTATCGTTAATTTCTGAGGGAAATCAGCCCATCGGCACCTTGATGACGGGCATCTCAAGCGGTGGCGCCCCACCATCCCCATCCGTCTCGATCTATGCTATGCTCGCCGCGGGCGGCCAACCTCAGAACGAGACGGTCCATGCAAGACGACAATCACTCAAACAAATCAGACACCTCCAACCAGCCAGGCTTCCTGACGTCCCTCATCCAAGGGGGCATCCGCGATACGATGACCTTGTGGATATCTGTCTTGATCGGGACAATCGTGGGCGCAGGCGTCTGCCTCTATATCGGCGCGCCGCTGATCTTTTCCCTGCTGGGCGGCCTGATCGTGATGGCCGTCTACGTGATCTACATGTAGATTTAGGGCAGTTAGCTGTAGTGGACTTCTGACCGGTAATCCAGGAAGTGCGCTTCCAGCAGCTTGTCCACCATCCTCCTGACAGTGCGAACCTTGCGCGTGCGGTAGATTTGAACGCTAAGCATGTCCGTGGCCTTATCAACCGCTTCAAGGCCGCCCACATCGCCCAGTTTTGCGCGTTCGATCTCGCTCCAAAGCTCTTCGCCAAAGTTTCGGATCTGGTGGGTCAGCGACCCGTCGTGATTGTTGGGAAAGGTGATTGTGATCGTCTTTTCAACCGGCATGACAGAGCGTCTTGTTCCCAACCGGCCTTAGGGCGACATCTCCCGCGACAGGTTCTCCAGCCGAACCGCTGCCGCCGAAAGGCGCTCGGCCACGGTGCGTTCCAGAGAGATGCTGCGGTCATTGGCCGCGAGGCGGGCCTGCTTCATGGCCGCCATTTCTTCTTCCAGATCCTCGATCTTGATGAGCGAGGCCGCGAGCTGATCTGCGATCACCAGGGCGGCCATGAGCATGAGCCGCGTGTCGCCCACCTGACCGAAGCTGCGTTTCAGCTTGGCCACCTCGCTGTCGATCAACTGAGCCAGTTCAGAGAGATGTTCTTCCTCGCCCTCATCACATTGCATCGTGTAGGGACGGTCATTCACGTTGACGACGACTTGAGCCATACTACTTGGAGCCCTCACGTTCTAAGATCTTGGCCACCGCCGCCATGGCCGTGTCGATCCGGCGCACCGCCTCGCCATTCATACGGTTGAGATCAGACAGTTTGGCCTTGCTTCTGTCGAGCTCGGCCGCCAGACGCGAGCGGTCCTCGCGCAGCACATGGGCTTCATTTGTGGCGGTGTTGCTGGTGGCAAGCTGTTGTTTAACCCTTACGGCCGCTCCCTCGAACGTCCGCATCGCGCGTTCAAATCTGTTCAGCGCAGCTTCCAGTGATGACTGATCCGGCATGTTGTACCCAGTTTCGTAACCAACGCAGGCGCCTCAATCCCGCTCCCAAGCTCCCCAGCCCCTTAAAGACGAGTATGATTATCCATTTCAGCTTCCTCTCGTCAACAAAAAGCTCTGCTATTACCTGATGTTCTGCTTAGTTGATCAACCTGAAACATAATTGAGACAGATTCGCGGCATGCGGCATTTCGCACGCCTGCCTCAAGAGTTGTCCCCAGGGGGAGGATTGACAGGCCAGTGGCAAGTGATATGTGTGCCGCCCAGTTTCCCCCGGGCGGTGGAGAGCCATGTCACAACAGGCCAGCCAGGCAAGCCCCCTTGCCGCAAATGAAGACGGCGCAAGCGCGCCGGATCAGCAAATGGAAAAGACAACTCAGATGGCCAATGCGATCAGAGCATTGTCCATGGATGCCGTGCAAGCGGCCAAATCCGGGCATCCGGGCCTGCCTATGGGCGCCGCGGACATTGCCACGGTGCTTTTTACCCGCGTCATGAAGTTCGACGCCACAGCGCCGGGCTGGGCCGACCGCGACCGCTTTGTGCTGTCGGCCGGCCACGGCTCCATGCTGCTCTATTCCTGCCTGCATCTGCTGGGCTATGAGGATTTCACCACCGAGCAGCTTAAGAATTTCCGTCAGCTCGGCTATCTCACGGCCGGTCACCCGGAATTCGGCCATGGCGCCGGCATTGAGACCACCACCGGTCCGTTGGGCCAGGGCATCGGCAATGCGGTCGGCATGGCGCTGGCCGAACGGCTCATGAACGCCCACTTCGGCGATGAGGTGGTCGATCACTACACCTTCTGTCTGGCCGGTGACGGCTGTTTGATGGAGGGCATCAGCCAGGAAGCGCTGACCCTGGCCGGTCATCTCAACCTGTCCAAGCTTATTGTGTTGTTTGACGATAACGGGATCTCGATCGACGGGCCGTTGAGCCTTACCGATTCCACCGACCAGCTCGCCCGGTTTGCAGCATCCGGCTGGGATGTGCGCTCTGTGGACGGCCATGACCAGGATGCGATTTATGAAGCCATTGAAGGGGCGCGGCTCACCGATGCCCCCTCGCTGATCGCCTGTAAGACGATCATCGGCTATGGCTCGCCCAACAAACAGGGCACGTCTGCCACCCACGGCGCCCCGCTGGGCGATGAAGAGATCGTGCTGGCCCGCGAGGCTTTGAGCTGGACGGCTGAACCCTTCGAGATCCCCACGGACGTGCGCGACGCCTGGCGCCTTGCCGGCATCCGCGGCTGCAAACACCGCAAGGCCTGGGAAGGCCGGGTGGGCGAGCTGGAGGCGGAGAAGAAGGGCGATTTTCAGCGGCGCCTGGCCGGCGAGCTGCCGGAAAGCCTGAGCGAGGCCATTGCGGCCTACAAGGAACAACTTGCCGAAGACAAACCGGAACTCGCCACCCGCGCGTCCTCTCAGAACGCTCTGGATGTGATCAACGGCGTGGTGCCGGAAACCATTGGCGGCTCCGCCGACCTCACCGGCTCCAACAACACCAAGTCGGAGGGCATGAGCGAAGTTGTGGCGGAAGACTATTCCGGCCGCTTCATCCATTACGGCATCCGCGAACACGGCATGGCCGCGGCCATGAACGGCATGGCGCTGCACGGCGGGGTGATCCCCTATTCGGGCACCTTCCTGGTGT
>JANQOW010000019.1 GCA_028285595.1 Hyphomicrobiales bacterium | reverse complement strand
ACACCCAGGAAATGCCTGGGCTTCAAAACACCAAACGAAATCTTCAACCGTGTTGCACTTCAAACGTGACTCCACCTCCCCGCGTTCGCGGGGATGACGATTGTGGGGGATGGTGTTGCTCTCCCCCGGTCAAGGGAGAGGGGAGCGCTGGTTTCCGTCATCCTGGAATTTGCGCAAGCAAATATCCGGAACCCAGAGCGCGTTACTCCTGGGTCCCCGCGTTCGCGGGGATGACGATTGTGGGGGATGGTGTTGCTCTCCCCCGGTCAAGGGAAAGGGGAGCGCTGGTTTCCGTCATCCCGGAATTTGCGCACGCAAATATCCGGGACCCAGAGCGCGTTACCCCTGGGTCCCCGCGTTCGCGGGGATGACGATTGTGGGACGCGGGGCCTTCGCCTGCTAAGTGTTCACAACCGGATACACATCGTTTGAACGGCGCAGTCAGCCTGAGTAAGGTCCGCACCTGATCAGGAGAGATGTGCATGACCGACGAGGCCCGGGACCTGAGCACGGCGCAAGCAGCTGATGTGCTGCTGCCCCTGGCGCTCGACGGGGCCTATTCCTACCTGGTGCCTGAGGGCGCGCGCGTGCAGCCGGGCTGTTATGTGCAAGTGCCGCTCGGGCCCCAGATGCGCATTGGCATTGTGTGGGGCGACCCAAAACCCGCTCTGGAGTGCGACAAGCCGGAGCGCCTGCGGGAAATTGCCCATATCTACGATGTTCAGGACGCCCCGCCCCTGCCCGATCTGAACCGGAAGTTCATTGACTGGGTGGCCGCCTACACCATGTCGCCGCCGGGCCAGGTGATGCGCATGACCTTGCGCGTGCCCGCCGCCCTGGAGCCGCCACCGGTGCGCTACGGCTACCGGGCCAGCGGCTTTCAGCCGGAGCGCCTGACGCCCCAGCGGGCGCGGGTGCTGGAAGTGGCCGGCGAAGGCCCGGCCTGGGCCGGTTCAGATTTGGCCAGCGCTGCAGGCGTCTCCAGCGCTGTGGTGAAGGGGCTCTCAGAGGCCGGCGCTCTGGAGAAGATCGCGCTTCCAGCACATGCCCCCTTCGCTCCGCCTCTGCCCCAGGCCGGCCCGGTGACCCTGTCGGGCGATCAGGAGCAGGCCGCCAAGGTTCTGCGCAGGGCGGTGATCGCTCGCGACTTCTCCGTCACCTTGATCGACGGCGTGACCGGATCGGGGAAGACGGAAGTCTATTTCGAAGCCGTTGCGGCTGCCGTCTCCGCCGGCAAGCAGGTGCTCATCCTGTTGCCTGAGATCGCACTCACCGGCCAGTTCATCGCCCGGGTGGAAGCCCGGTTTGGGGCCGCTCCCGCCGGCTGGCATTCCGGCATGAAGCCAAAGGAACGCGAGCGCGTTTGGCGCGGCGTGGCCCATGGGCACGCGAAGATCGTGGTCGGCGCGCGCTCCGCGCTTTTCCTGCCGTGGACCAATTTGGGGCTGATCGTGGTCGATGAGGAGCACGAAAGTGCCTACAAGCAGGAAGATGGCGTGCGCTACCATGCCCGCGACATGGCCGTGGTGCTGGCCGCGCTGGGCAAGTTTCCTCTGGTTCTGGCCTCGGCCACGCCGTCGCTGGAGAGCCTGGTGAACGTGGACCGCGGGCGCTACGAGCTGGTGTGTCTGCCGGACCGGCACGGCCGAGCGGTGTTGCCCAAGATCGATCTTGTAGACATGCGCGAAACACCTGCCGAACGGGGCACGTGGCTCTCGCCGCCGCTGGTCAACGCGGTTGCCGAGACCCTTAAATCGGGTGATCAGGCGATGCTGTTCCTGAACCGGCGCGGCTATGCCCCGCTCACCTTGTGCCGGGCCTGCGGCTATCGGTTTGAGTGCCCCAATTGTCAGGCCTGGCTGGTGGAACACCGTTTCCGCCGCCAGCTCGTCTGCCATCATTGCGGCTACACGGCACGCATCCCCAATGCCTGCCCCTCATGCGGCACGGAGGATGCGCTGGTGCCCTGCGGGCCGGGCGTGGAGCGGGTGGCCGAGGAGGCGCTTGCCCGGTTTCCCGATGCGCGCATCGCCATCCTCTCCTCCGACATGATCTATGGCAGCGATTCCCTCCGGCAAGTTCTGGCGGAGATCGTGGCCGGCAAACATAACCTCATCATCGGCACCCAGCTTGTGGCCAAGGGCCACCACTTTCCGCAGCTCACGCTTGCCGGCGTGGTGGACGCAGATATCGGCCTGGAGAACGGCGACCCACGGGCCGGCGAGCGCACCTGGCAGCTCCTGGCGCAAGTGTCGGGCCGGGCCGGGCGCGGCGAGAAGCCGGGGCGTGCGATCATCCAAACTCATATGCCCGAACATAACCTGATGCAGGCCCTGGTCGCAGGCGACAGGGACGGCTATCTGGCCCACGAGAAGCACATGCGCGAGCGCATGGACCTTCCCCCCTATGGCCGGCTGACCGGGCTCATCATCTCAGCGGCCAGCATGGGCGATGCGGAGCGCTTTGCCCGCGAACTCGCCCTGCGCGCTCCGCCCGCAGAGGGCGTGCGCGTGCTGGGCCCGGCCCCGGCCCCGCTCGCCATGGTGCGCGGGCGCCACCGGGTGCGCTTTCTGGTCAAGAGCCAGCGGGGTGTGAACATTCAGGCGTTCCTCGCCGCCTGGCTGGACGGGGTGAAGCCGAAGGGCAGCGTGCGGCTAGCCGTGGACGTGGACGCCTACAGTTTCCTTTAGCGGGGCGGTGGTTTCGCTGGCCGCGTGCAAAGCGTCCGACACGCGGCTCAACGCCTCTTCGAAATCGGCCATGGAGAGCAGGCCGAAACCCAAACGGAAGATACGAAGCTCCTCGCCAAACCATGTGCCGTTGCCCACACGCACGTCGCGCGCTCTGAGCTCGCGGTAAAAGGCCTCCACCGCCGCTTCATCAAAGCGGGCGGGGTTGAGGCGCAGGCAGCACAGCGCGCCCGCGTCCGGGGCCACCCAGTCCACAAGCTCGCTGTGGTCTGAGACGAACTGCCGGGTTCTCTCAAAGCCCGCCTGAAGATGCGGGCGCCTTGCCCCCACAATCTCGGCTTGCTGCTGCAGGACACGGATGGCCAAGGCATCATCAATCACGGAATTGCAGATGATGGTGTTGAACTTACCGAGCATGAGCTGCCGGCGCAGGCCTTCATGGGTGGTGATGGCCCAGCCGGTGCGCAGGCCAGGCGCCCCGTGGCATTTGGACAGCGATCCGCAGCTCACGATACGCTCGTGCAGGCCAACCGCGCTGGGGGCCGGCAGGGCATCGCCATAGACCGCCTCGCGGTAAGTCTCATCCAGCAGCAGCACCGCGCCGGGGCAGATGTCGTCAATTGCCGCCAGCGCGGCCTTCACGTCGCTCTCGCTCATGGCAACGCCTGAGGGGTTCTGCGGCGAGGCCAGGCTGACCAGCTTGGTGGCCGGCGTTAGCGCGTTGCGCAGCGCAGCTTCTTCCAGTCGGTATCCATTCTCAAAACGCAACCGGACCTCACGGATATTGGCGCCGACCGATTGCAGGGCGGACTTCGCATTGGGGAAGATCGGCACGGCGATCACCGCATCGTCGCCCGGGGCACAGAGGATGTGGGCCAGAAGGAACAGCGCCTGCATGCCGCCGGCCATGACGATCACCTCGTCCGCGCTCACTCCGTGACGCTGGGCAATCAGCTCGCGCAGATCCAGATGGCCGCTGGCGCCGGAATAGGCGAGCGGCAGGAAGGCGAGGTCCGGATCTTCCAGATCGCGCAAGACCTCAGAGAGCTTGAGGTCCGGGCCGACGCTTTCGGCAAGATCATAGAGCGCAGGTTCTGCGGTGAGCGACAGGATATCGTTGTGGGGGAAGCGGTCAGGGATCTGGATCATGTCGGGCTCCTTGGGGGACGAGATCAGCCCATGATAGGCAAAACGGAAGACCATAACAGACACAGAAACCTGCATTTGTAACCAGTACAGTTTGCCTTTCTGAGATCTGTTATGATAGGCATCAGACCATGCATAACGACCCTGCCCCACCCCACCGCTATGAGGCGCTTGCGGCCAAACTGACCGGAATGGTGGATGCCGGCATTCTCAAAGTGGGCATGAAGGCGCCTTCGCTGAGAGCGGTGTCTGAGCAAAACCGGGTTTCGCTTTCCACCGCCATCCAGGCTTACCGGGTGTTGGAGGATCGGGGCATTCTGGAGGCCAAGCCCAAGTCCGGGTTCTATATCGCGCGCGGCGCCGAGCCCACCCGCGAAGGGCCCAGCAGTTCATCGCCCCCGTCGCGGCCGAGCCCGGTGGCGGTCTCAACCGGGGTGGCGGAGATTTTGGAGCATGCGGCCAACCCTGACTATGCGCCGCTCGGCTGCGCGATTCCGAGCGCCAGGATCCTTGACGCCCAGGCGCTGGACCGTCACCTGGCGCGCTGCGCGCGAACCCTTGGGCGCGAGTACAACATCTACACCGACCCGCGCGGCGATATCGATTTGCGCCAGCAGATCAGCGAGCGCGGGCTGCGCCTCGGCCAAGGGCTGGCACCGGACACTATTGTGGTCACTTGCGGCTGCACCGAAGCGCTGGCCGTGGCGCTCACCGCGACCACCCGGCCCGGGGACACGGTGGCGATCGAATCGCCCACCTATTTCGGCCTGCTCCAGGTTCTCGAAGCCCGGGGGCTGAAGGCGCTGGAATTGCCCACACACCCCACCAAGGGCATTGATCTGGAGCGCCTGCGCAAAGCCGTGGAGACAGGGCGCGTGGCGGCGTGTCTTCTCTCGTCCTCCTTCAACAACCCGCTGGGCTGCCTCATGTCTGAGGAGAGCAAGCTGGCGATCATCGACTTGCTGTCGCGCCATAACGTGCCGCTGATCGAGGATGACATTTACGGCGACATCTATTTCGGCCCGTCCCGCCCGCTTCCCTTTGCGGCGCTGGCGCCGGACGCTGACATTCTCACCTGCAGCTCCTTCTCCAAAACCGTGGCGCCCGGATACCGGATCGGCTGGATCTCCTCGTCAGGCCGCTTCAAGGCGATCCTTGAGGCGAAGTTTGCCTCGTCCTTGTGCGGTCCGGCCCTGCCTCAAAAGGCGATGGCGGACTTCCTGCGCACCGGCGGCTATGACAAGCATCTGCGCCGGATCCGGCGGCACTTTGCCGACAATATCAGCCGCATGAGCCAGGCCATCGACCGCAGCTTTCCTGCGGCCACCCGCCTGTCCTCACCGCAAGGGGGCTTCGTGCTCTGGCTGGAGCTGCCGGAGGGGTTTGACTGCGCGGAGCTCTACCGCCGGGCCATTGCCGAGCGCATCTGCTTTGCGCCCGGCTGGCTGTTTTCGGCGAGCGCGCAATATGCCAACTGCCTGCGTTTAAGCTGTGGCCACGAATGGAGCCCGGCTCTGGAGCGCAGCGTGGAGCGGCTGGGCGCCTTGGCCCACGAGCTGCTGGAGGCTTAGCCCCGGTCGGCGATCATGGCGGAGAACTTCGCCTGGGCGCACACCTGGTCGTCCACCTTGGCGATGCCTTCAAACTTCCACACGGTCCGGCGCGCCTGGAGCTTGGTGACGTGCAGGTGGAGGCTGTCTCCGGGCGTCACCGGGCGGCGGAACTTCGCCTCATCAATGGTCATGAAATAGACCACCTTGCCCTCTGCCTCTTCGCCCAGCGCGTCCACAGCCACAATGGCGGCCGTTTGCGCCAAAGCCTCGATGATCAAGACGCCCGGCATTACCGGAAGGCCCGGGAAATGGCCCATGAAATGCGGCTCGTTCATGGTCACGTTCTTCAGCGCAACCGCCCCCTCGCCCGGCGTGATCTCAAGCACCCTGTCCACCAACAGGATGGGATATCGGTGCGGGATCATCTCCATGATCCGTGTGATATCGGCTACCGGTTTTTGATCTTCACTCATACCCAAAAGCTTTCGTTTGACTGTGGCCCGCGGCGCGGGACCTTTAATGAAAGAACCCTACGAGGGTCACTTCCTTGCCGCCAAGCCCTTGCTTGAACTTTTTCACACCTCTGGCGCTCTCATCATTGATGCCGCCCAGGTCAAGATCAAGGATGCCCTTGTCCTTGAGGCTCAACATGGCGCGCCACAAAAGATGATGATGAGCGCCCAATTTGCGACCCGCATCGGTGGTCCAGCCCACCTGGTAGGTGGCCGAAGAGCCGTGCAGCAGGACGAGGATCGCCGCGACGGTCTCGCCTTCGTGCTCTGCATTGAAGATGACCGCTTCCTGGCGCGGCACCATGTGCTTGAAGAGCTGGATCAGCAGTTTGATCGACGGGCCGTCATAGCCCTTTGCCGTCCGGTCGGCCTCATAGGTTTTCAGGAAGGGAGCGGCGGTCTCCCCCGACCAGTCTTCGGTAACGCAGAGGCCGCTGCGTTCGGACTTCGACAAGATGTTGCGCCACTTGCCGTTGAGCTTGGCGCGCAAGGTCTCAGGGTCGTCATCCAGCGCCAGCCAGATGGTTTCATAGCCCGGCATTTCATCGCGGCGCCCAAAGCCGGCCTTGGAGATGGCGCTGCGGTTCGGCCCATTGTCTTTGGCCTCCGGCAGCAGGCGCATCTTGCGGCCAAGGCGCTTGGGGAACTCGGACGCAAACGCATCGAAGAAGGCGGCCAGATGCTCCTGGCCCCCATAGCCCTCAAACCAGAGCGGGCCGCGATCGAGGCTCACCGCGTGGACCATGTTGCGCAGAACCCCCACCTCGGAAACCTGCACCAGGCCCGCGGGCGCCCCCTCGATCTGGATCATGCCGTGGCGCGCGCCGGTCTGGTTCACGGCCCGGTTGGCCTGGGCATAGGGGAAGTGCTGCAGCAGGGTGGAGCGGCGGATGGACTTAAAGGCGCTCTCCCACGTGTCGGGCGACACGGGCGACCAGTCGATCGTGCAGTGAACCATGGGCGGACGTCCCGGCGGTGGCGATTGGCCGCCAAGTCTGTCTGATTCTCCGCGCGCTTTGGAAAAAAACCGAGCTTAAGGGCGCAGAGACATGATGTAGAGAGAGAGGTCGCGCACCTGCTCGCGCGAGAGCTGCAGGTCCGGCATGGGCGGGTGTGGATCCAGGATCCCGTTCTCGGTTTTCTCAAGCGTCTGGTCCGGACGGGCGGCAATGCCGGCAAAGCTTGGCACATCGCTCTGGGCAACGGCGCCTGAGTTCGGTTCCACCACATGGCAATGGGCGCACCACAGCTTGGCCTTCTCCAGCCCGTTTGCAATGCGTTCTGCATCGGTAAGCGGGGTCTGCGCGGACGCAATGCCGGCGGTGAGAAAGGCAAGGGCCAGAAGGGTCGTCATGCGCCAGGGCGCAAGGGATTGAACGCTCATGCGGGGTCTGTGCCTCCTTGGGGTTTTAACGCTTGCGAGTAGACCACACCCGGTGCGCTCTCGGTGTTGATCTGCGTCAAAGGCGGGGCACATTTCCCGCGTCCTTGCGAAAGCGAGGACCTTCTGAGCCAAAGGAAAGGAGTGCGGCAGTCTCCGTCATCCCGGAATTTGCGCAAGCAAATATCCGGGACCCAGAGCGTGTTGCCCCTGGGTCCCCGCGTTCGCGGGGATGACGGGAGGGAGTGCGGGGATGACGATGGAGGGAGGCCGCAGCCCCCATCACGTCATCCCGGAATTTTGCGCCAGCAAAATATCCGGGACCCAGAGCGTGTTGCACTTCAAACGTGACTCCACCTCCCCGCGTTCGCGGGGATGACGGAAGGGAGTGCGGGGATGACGATGAAGGAAGGCCGCAGCACTCCACCCTCGTCATCCCGGAATTTGCGCACGCAAATATCCGGGACCCAGAGCGTGTTGCCCCTGGGTCCCCGCGTTCGCGGGGATGACGGGAGGGAGTGCGGGGATGACGGGGGAGAAATTGGGATGACGGGAGTGAGAGCGCGGGGTCCCTCTACTCCGCTACGAACACCTTGCCGCCCTTTTTGCGGAGCTCGGGTGGCGGCGTTGATTTTTTCATGAAGTCGCCCTCGTTGGCGGCATCGGAGAACTTCAGGCCTGCCGCTTTTATCGCCTCATCGGGCACCTTCTGAAGGGGCGTGTAGCGCGGGTGGTGGTGGTCCAGATAAGGATCGTTGCGCGCCGCATTGTAGCAGCAGATCAGGGTCCAGCGCCGATCGTCCGAACGGTTCTGGTCTGAACGGTGCAGCGTGTTGCAGTGGAAGAACAGAACATCGCCCGGCTCCATTTCACAATAGACCAGATCCAGCTTCGCCTTGGCCTCCTCCACCCGGCGCAGATCCGCCCCCACCTGGGTGCCCTCCAGGAGGCCGTGATCGATGCGGCCCAGATGGTGCGAGCCCTTGAGCACCTGCAGGCAGCCGTTGGCCTTGGTGCACTTGTCGAGCGCGATCATGGCCGACGCCATGAGCGGGAACAGGCAGCCATTATTGTACCAGTAGCCGTAATCCTGGTGCCACTCCCAGGCCCCGCCTTCCCGGGGCTCCTTGGCGGTGATCTTTGAATGATAGTGATAAACCTCGCCGCCGAGCAGGTCTTCCATGGTGTCCACCATCTTCGCTGAACGCGCGGCGAGGCCGTAGACGCTGTCGCCCGGGTGGTTCCACACCGCCATCTTCGTGGTCATGCCCTCCGCATCGCCGCGGTCGTAAAAGTGGCCGCGGATGGCCGGATCTTCCTCCATGGCGCGCTGCAAGAGGGAGGTCTCCTCAGCATCGAAGAACCCCTTGATCAGAACATAGCCGTCCTGATCGAAGGCGGCGCGCTGGTTTGGTGACAGGATGCTGGGCATGGGCCTCTCTCAAGGTTGCGTTTGGTGCCGGCGCGCAGCTTAGCGCAAGCCCTGCGGCAGTCCAATGCAGATCGCCTTTTGCTCACTCTATCGTAAGACTTCTGCGCCATGATCTCATGGTCAGTTCCGGTGAGTTTTAAGAGTTTGCGTAAAATGAGACTGTTCTTCCACAAGCACCCCCTCATCTGTTTCGTCTTTGCGGCCTGCCTCTTTACGGCGGTGAAGGCCGGGTTCACTATGGCCTTCCACACCAGCGAGCAGGATGCCGCGCGGGCCGAGATCAGCCAGGCCATCGGCGCCATTGCCAGCCGCCAGGTGGAACTGCAGGAGCGCGATGTGCTGGCCGCAATCCAGCTCTTCCGCAACACCTCCAGGCGCCAGGCATCGGCATCGGGCACCGCTCGGCAGAGCCTTGGCACCCTCGGTCTCATCACCCGCGCGCAGGCCACCCAGACCGCGGCCCAGCGCGACCCAGACCTTTTCAAGCGCGCCGGATTTGCCTCCTACGAAGAGGTGCCGGGCGTTTTGGCCAGTGTCAGCCTGGGCGCCTTTGTGCTGGCTCTTGAAGACAGCCAGATCTCGCTGCGCAACGCCATTCGCAAAGGCGCGCAGATGGCGGCCGATCCGGATACGGGCAAGAGCGTGCGCGCTCAGTTGGCACGCCAGATGAACGGCCTGTCAAACCAGCTTCACGTGTTGGAACTGATGGCGGAAAGCGCCAAGATCCTGCCCGGCAACCTTGAGCTGATCAAGCTGCACCGTCGCGCCATCGTTCAGGCGATCAGCGCCGCCCGGGCGTAAAGCTCACTCTCATCGTTCCTGAAGGGCAAGGCGCAGACCCAGCCCGCAATAGATGGTGCCCACCACCTTTCCCTGCCATTTGAGCACGGTGGGGTTGCGCCTCAGGAAGCTCCCCAGCTTGCCGGCGCCAACCGCAAAGACCACGGTGCTGAGCAACCCTAAGAGCACGAAGATCACGCCCAGAATCGTGAGCTGAAGCATCACCGCGCCATTCGCAGGGTTCACAAACTGCGGCAGGAAGGCCAGGAAGAAGAGCGCCGTCTTGGGGTTGAGCACCTCGGCAAGCACGGCCTGGCGGAACGCCTTGGGCGCGCTCAACGCGATGGCGCCGGTGCCTGGAACCGCAGGGGTCTTTTCCAGGATGGCCCTGACGCCCAGATAGATGAGATAGAGCGCCCCCAGATACTTGATCAGGCTGAAGAGGGTGGCGGACGCGGCGATGATGGCCGAGATGCCGATGATGGCCATGGCGGTGTGAATGACGTCCCCCACGGCAACGCCGGCCCCGGTGGCGATGCCCACCTTGGTGCCGGAACTGGCGGCGCGGGCCACGGTGAGCAAGGTGGCCGGTCCCGGGATAAAGACGAAGCCCAGCACGATCAGGATGTAGGTCAGCAAAACGGTTGGATCGATCATCGCCTCAAGGCCTCACTTCGTGAAGCGCCACGTGTACCCTGCGGTACTGACATATTTGCCATCGCCCAGAAATCGCACCCGTTCACAATTCTGCTCGTCATCTTCTTTCCATTTCTCGCAAAGCTGGTTTCCCTGCACCCACCATTTGCCGGTGTCTTTGCCCCATTTGCTGTCTGTGTAGTGGGCCGAGCCGTTGGCGAGGTAGCACTGGGCGCCTTTGGTCTTGCCCCAATAGGCGATGCATCTGCCGCGATGGCTGGAGCGCAGCTCGGCGCCTGTAAGAAAACCCGCTGAGGGACAAATCCGGCTTGTTTGTTTGCCCAGCGCGTCCAGCACGGCTTGCGTGGGCTCTAGTGCCGTAAGTTTCTGCTTGCTGTGGCGCTGGAAGGCTGCCAGCGCGCGTTTGCTTTTGGCGCCCCACTGTCCATCCGCCTTACTTGTGCTGCAGCCGAGCCGAATGAGGTTTGTTTGGATCTTGAGCACGAGGCCGTCCGACGCCGCTCGTTGCGCCGGCTCGGCCGGCTTGGTCAGCTTCGCCAACCGCGCTTTGGCCAAGAGCACGAACTGGCCTTCGGGGTACTTCTCGATGTAGGAGCGCACCAGGGCCGGATCGTCGGCATCTTTAATGGCATTCCAATAGGCCAGCTCCACGGCCAACGCGCTGACCTGAGGCGCAGCCACTTCAGGGGCTTTTGTCTCAGGCGGCTTCAGGAAGATCTGCTCTCCGGGCAATGAGCCATAGGTAAAGGGCTCCTGCCCGCCTCCGGTGGCCGAAAGGACCTCGTCGCGCACCTTGCGGAACATGAACTGCAGCTCAAGCCCCGGCTGGTCCAGATGCTTCAGAAGGGCGGCCGTGTAGGGCGAGTTGCGGCCCGTGCCGTCATCTGCGGTGGTTCCGTCCTTTGCCGCAAAGCTGATGAGCGTGCCCCTGGCAGGCTCCACCCTCTGCAGCCCGCGGCTGAGGGAGCGCGTGGGCGAGGTCACCTTCATTTTGCCCTCGAACGGATTGTTGCGGCAGGCATCCAGCAAGACCATGCGGACGCCTCTGACGCCCTCCAAAGAGGCCAGCACCGTGTCGAGCGGCACCGTCTCAAACCTTATTTTTCGGTCCGTGCTGAGCCGTGCATCCACCGGCACCAGGTAGTTCTGCTTGTCCACCCCAATGCCGTGGCCCGCATAGTAGACGATCGCCATATCCGCGCCGGTGGCCGTGTCGGAGAACGCGGCCAGAGCATCCTGCAGGGCGTGGCGGGCCAGATTGTTGGCACGGCTGACCTGAAAACCCAGCGCTTCCAGCTTGGCGGCCAGATCGGCGGCATCGTTCACCGGGTTCGGTAGGGGGCTCACATGGGCGTACTCAGAATTACCGATCACCAGGGCCACGCGCTTCTCCGCCGCAGCAGGCCCCCATGCACAGAGGAGAAAGATGCAGCTGATGAGGACTGTTATCCGATTGGGCATGGCCGACGCCTCTCACCGTTTGATCTGGTCTACCGTACCGGGTAACGCCGGGCGGTGTAAGTGGCTTTTGTCATATCTTGCAAGGCGCTGCCCGGCTTGGCCCGCTCATATTGACATCTGAAGGCCGGCTTCTTACCTAAGCCCTTAAGGGACCAGAGCCCCTGCCGCTCGCAAGGCATTGCCATGGTGAAGCTCTGAGACGACCTTATCCCATCGAACCCCATCAGATCATGCGGGCCCGAGGGTAACGCGAGCCCCCTTTGACGATCCCCGCTTCAGAAGAACTGAATGAGGTTGACGATGACTGCATCTATTCAATTGCCGGGGCTTGATGCCCTGAAGACCCAAGCCAAGCGCCTGCGCGGCGAGCTTGCCGCGGCCGGCACCACGATCGGCCACAGCCGGGCGCTGGAGCTCCTGGCCAAGCAGCACGGCTATAAAGACTGGAACACGCTACATGCCGCCGTGGGCAACCGTCCGCAGCCGGCACCGGTGGCGCTCGGCCAGAAGGTGAGCGGGCACTATCTGCATCAGCCCTTTACGGGCGAAGTCACCGGCGTGCAGGCCATGAGCGAGCCCGGGCGCTTCCGGGTGACGCTGATGTTCGATCAGCCCGTGGACGTGGTGACCTTTGAGGGCTTGAGCAATTTCCGCCAAAGGGTTTCCGGGGTGATTGACCGCGCAGGGGTGACGGCGGAGAAAACCTCCGATGGCACCCCTCACCTGGTCCTGGATCTCTAGAGCTCGCAGCGTTCGGTAAGGATTGGCCGGTCTCGCGCCGGCCAATCCTGCACGCGTCCTGCAACCTGGCGGTCAATTGCCGGCGAGGTGGTTGCCTTTTCGCAGAACGCACCGGGAGGTCTTAACGGACAGCTTTCCTTTGAAGCCCAGAAGGCTGCGCCAGTTCGATCTGGCGCAGTCCGGCCCTTCAACGGCCCCCTTCAGGCGGAGCGTGGCGAACACGCGATCGGTTTTCGCAAACCGCGCCAGTGTCTTGTCGGCGGCCGTGGCTTGCAGCAAAAACAACGCCGCGCCGCGTTTCTTGGTTCCCCGGGCAATCCCTGCAATGCCCTCGATGTACTGAACCGACCCGCCCGGCGCGACGATCTTGGCGAGAAAGGGGATCTCCACCACCACGTCCTTGCGGATGTTCTTCTTCATGAACTCAGCGCCGAGATTTTCGGTCAGCGTGTTGTTGATTGAAGAGGAGAAGTAAACCGTCTCGGCTCCGCCGTTGAAGAGGACCGTGCTGCCTTCAATCGCGCTGCGGATCTGCTCCACACTCCACAGATTTGAGACCTTCCCGTCCGGCGCGCCGGCCGCGCTCGTGCCCGGCTGCGCTTTGGCGAAGAAGAAATCGCCGGTCATCTGATCATAGTAGCTGGGGATCTGCAGGTGGTTGAACTCAGTCTTGGCGATGCGGGCCACTTCATCGCGCACTTTGATCGCCAGGCGCCGGAGCTCCAGGTTGCTGCTGCCAATGTGTTTGAGCAGGGTCCTGGTGAAAAGGCCGTTCTTGCCATCGCCCTGCGAATAGTCCAGCGCCGTTTGGCGCGCGCCGGCCGCATACATGACAAAGGTGCCGAACGGATTGTCCACCCGGGCCATGCCGCGTGTGCTGCCGACGCTGCGCGTGCCGTGCGCCAGGGGATTGTCGCGGCACGCATCCAGGATGACGATCCCGCGCCGGGCCGGCGCCGCGTTCACGTCGGCCAACAGATTGTCCAGCGAAATCGCCTCCGACCTGATGAGGTCCTCCATGCCCAAATTCAGAAGCGGCATATCCACCGGCAGCAGATAGTTGCGCCCCGCAACCTCGATGCCGTGACCGGCATAATAGATGACCGCGGTCTGATCGCTGCGCGTCAGGCGAAGCCAGTCTGAGACCGACCACACCATGGCCCGGCGGTCGAGATTTTCCAGCAGCGTTACCGCAAACCCCACACTCTTCAGCTTTGCCGCCAGGGCACGCGCGTCGTTTATGGGGTTCTTGAGTTTTTCAAGGTGCTGATACTCCGCATTGCCAATGACGAGCGCCACCCGGTCTGTCTTCACGGTGTCGGCACGGGCAGATGGCATGAGCGCCAGGACGGCCGCGCACCAAAGCAGCGCCAGCACGACGGATAACCGGCGCCGCGGGCGCACGTTAGCCTGCCTCGGACAAAGCCTCATATGCATTCTCAAGCACACCTTCGATCTGTTGCATTGCCTCTACGTAGCCTTTTTCGCCATCGGCATCTTCTTCTTTGGCAAGTTCCATGGAGACCGCAAAGGCGCTGCGCGCCTGTTCCAGCGCCGACAGGGTTTCTTCCTTGGGCTTCTTCCTGTCCATGCTCTCGATCACTTGCGTCACGGTCTCCACCTTGGCCGGGGCCTTTTCCGGCAGCTTCTTCTCGTTGGCCTTAAGGTCGATGGAGAACTGCTTCATCATCCGCGTCATGCAAATGCGGCGGCTGACAAACTGCTTGTTGAAGCGCTTGCAGCGTTCGGTGCTCTGATTGGCCCGGTTTGCAGCCTCCTCGATGCTCGCGGCCGGCTGCACCGCCACAACGGCCGCCCGCCGTTTCGGCCTGACCTGGCGCCGTTTCTTGGTCCGGCGAGGTCTGATCTTTCGCGTCCGCGTGGGCGATCTTCGCTTGGTCCTCGGCGCCTTTCTGGCGTCCTCGCGTTCAAACAGACCGCCTCCATTACCGCCGCCCCCGCCGCCACCGCCGCCGCCCGTTGCCGAGGCCGGTGCGGAGAAGGCCAATGCTGCACCAAGAGTGCAGATGGTTAGGAAAAGCCAAGTCCTGGAAAACAAAGTCATAAGCGGTTGCCCCTCTTTATTATGAATGCTGACCTTGAAGTGCCTCGTGCCCCAGCACGCAATCCTCAAAGCAGCCAAATTTCCCCTGGAAGTGTTTACAGAGCAAAATTACCCTGAATTGAGAATACGAGCCATTAAAAACATGGGAATTGCTCATACTCGCTGCATGAAAGCTGTGAACTCGCCCCCAATATCGTCATCTTGGCGAGGAAAATCTTATCGAACATTTCTCTCTTACACTCCATCACTCTGCGTAAGCTGCCCAGCCCACCAGGATTGCCGCATGAATACAGTCCGGTCAGACCGTGGTACCCGGGTTGAAAATGGGGGAAAATTGAATTGCTCCTTAGTCGTATGCGCCATCTGGGTTCTCCTGCTTGTGTGTATATGGAACATATAGTGAACATAACTCTCGTGTCAAGCAATAAAATCCTATTTATTTATACCATTTTCGGTACACTCACCGAAAAAGTTTGAATCTGCGAAACGAACCCAATTTCCGATAACCTTATGAAAATGAACAAAAAAGATGCCACTTGCGGGCGGACATGCGGATTTGCCATACGGAGAGGCCACCGTGGTCACCGCCTCTGCAGACCGTTCGCGCCCGCAGCACCCAGGCGTTGACCGGGACCTGACCATTCCCCCAGTGTGTGCGGCCATGCCGCAGGGATTCTTAGACCAGCGCGCGGTTGCGTCTCACCGCCGCCCATGCTAGAGGGACCCCCGGTTTGTGGGGACGCCGAGTCCGGCATCTCATTCCAGAAAATAAAAGTAACAAAATCAAGACGTTAAACAATAAGGTTGGCGGCGCGCCCGGAGCAGAACAATGGTCAAACCACCAGGACCAGGCGCCCTTATTCTGAAAAGTTAAGAGATAGACCTATCGTGGCTGTTCAAGATCCCTCAATCTCCGGCGTGCCTGGTCGTTATGCAACGGCCCTTTTTGAGCTCGCCAGCGAGGCCGGCTCGGTCGATCAGACCGGCACCGACCTTGCCAGCATCGGCCAGATGCTCGACACCTCCCCGGATTTAACGCGCCTGGTGCGCTCGCCCGTCTTCAGCTCCGATGAGCAATGGCAGGCGCTGAGCGCGGTGCTGGACAAAGCCGGCATCTCAGGCCTTGTGGTCAATTTCGTTGGCCTGGTCTCCAAGAATCGCCGCCTGTTCGCCCTGCGCGACATGATCACCGCCTATGCCAAGCTCGTTGCGCATGCCAAAGGCGAAGTGGCGGCCGAGGTCACCTCGGCAGAAAAACTGAGCGCCGCTCAGGTGAAAAAGCTCAAAGCAGCCCTCAAAGAACAAGTGGGCCGCGATGTTCAAATGGAAGAGAAGGTCGATCCAGACATTCTCGGCGGTCTGATCGTCAAGGTCGGCAGCCGGATGGTCGACAGTTCGCTCCGCACTAAACTCAACTCTCTTAAAACACGTATGAAAGAGGTCGGCTGATGGATATCCGCGCCGCGGAAATTTCCGCAATCCTCAAGGACCAGATTAAGGACTTCGGCAAGGAAGCTGAGGTTTCAGAAATTGGTCAGGTGCTCTCAGTGGGTGACGGTATTGCCCGCGTTTACGGACTGGACAATGTTCAGGCCGGTGAGATGGTCGAATTCCCAGGCGGCATCGCCGGCATGGCGCTGAACCTGGAAGTGGATAACGTCGGTATCGTGATCTTCGGCGATGACCGCGCCATTAAAGAAGGCGACACCGTTAAACGGACCGGCGCCATTGTGGAAGTTCCGGTGGGCAAAGAGCTGCTCGGCCGCGTGGTTGACGGTCTCGGCAACCCGATTGACGGCAAAGGCCCGATCAAGACCGCTGAGCGCCGCCAGGTGGACGTGAAGGCCCCGGGCATCATCCCGCGCAAATCGGTGCACGAGCCGATGGCCACAGGCCTGAAAGCCATTGACGCTCTGATCCCGGTTGGCCGCGGCCAGCGCGAGCTGATCATTGGTGACCGTCAGACCGGTAAAACCGCTGTTATTCTCGACACGTTCCTCAACCAGAAATCCATCAACCAGGGCGATGACGAGAGCGCCAAGCTCTACTGCGTCTATGTGGCCGTTGGCCAGAAGCGCTCCACCGTTGCCCAGTTCGTGAAGGTTCTGGAAGAGAACGGCGCGATGGAATACTCCATCGTTGTGGCGGCCACCGCCTCCGACCCGGCCCCGATGCAGTTCCTGGCGCCTTTTGCCGGCTGCACCATGGGTGAATATTTCCGCGACAATGGCATGCACGCCATGATCGGCTATGACGATTTGTCCAAGCAGGCCGTGGCTTACCGCCAGATGTCCTTGCTGCTGCGTCGCCCGCCGGGACGTGAAGCTTATCCCGGTGACGTGTTCTACCTGCACTCCCGCCTTCTGGAGCGTGCCGCTAAGCTGAACGACGACAATGGCAATGGTTCGCTGACCGCTCTGCCGGTGATTGAAACCCAGGCCAACGACGTGTCGGCCTATATTCCGACCAACGTGATCTCGATCACCGACGGCCAGATCTTCCTGGAAACCGACCTGTTCTTCCAGGGCATTCGACCTGCGGTGAACGTGGGTCTGTCGGTGTCGCGCGTGGGCTCGTCGGCCCAGATCAAGGCTATGAAGCAGGTGGCCGGTAAGATTAAGGGTGAGCTGGCTCAGTACCGCGAAATGGCGGCCTTTGCCCAGTTCGGCTCCGACCTTGACGCCTCCACCCAGCGCTTGCTGAACCGCGGCGCCCGCCTCACCGAGCTGTTGAAGCAGGACCAGTTCTCTCCGCTGAAAGTGGAAGAGCAGGTTGCGGTGATCTATTGCGGCGTGAACGGCTATCTGGACGAGCTGGAGCTGGCCGATGTGGGCCGGTTTGAGGACGATTTCCTGCGCCACATGCGCGACAACCATGCTGATATCCTCAGCACCATCGCCTCTGAGAAAGAGCTTTCCGGCGACACCGAAGGCAAGCTCAAAGATGTGGTGGACGGGTTCGCCAAGGCGTTCGCCTAAGAGCTTGCGTTTGAAGGACAAGAATAAGGGACGCGCTCTAGATGGCCAGCCTTAAGGATCTCCGCAACCGGATTGCCTCGGTGAAGGCAACCCAGAAGATCACCAAAGCCATGCAGATGGTGGCCGCGGCGAAATTGCGCCGGGCCCAAGAGGCTGCCGAGGCTGCGCGCCCCTATTCGGAGCGCATGGCCTCTGTTCTGGCAAACCTCGCCTCTGGTCTTGAAGGCAACGACAATGCCTCTCCGCTTCTGGCGGGCACCGGCAAGGAAGATGTGCATCTTCTGGTGGTCGCCACAGCCGAACGGGGCCTGTGCGGCGGCTTCAACTCCAACATTTCCCGGCTTGCCCGCGATCACACCCAACAGCTCCTCAGCGAGGGCAAGACGGTGAAGATCCTCTGTGTGGGCAAGAAGGGCTTTGACGTTCTGAAGCGCAGCTATGCCAGCCTCATCATTGATGTGGTGGACCTGCGCGAAGTCAAGCAAGTGGGCTTCAACGACGCCAACGCCATTGGCCAGCGGGTTCTGAAGATGTTTGAAGACGGCGAGTTCGACGTCTGCACCCTTTTCTTCTCGCGCTTCCAGTCGGTGATCAGCCAGGTGCCGACGGCTCTGCCGCTCATTCCGGCCAAGGTTGAGCAAGAGGAAGATGCAGAGCCGCTGGATCTGCAGGGCGCCGTTTATGACTATGAGCCTGAAGAACAAGAGATTTTGGACACGCTGCTGCCGCGCAACGTTTCGGTCCAGATCTTCCGCGGTCTCTTGGAGAACGCGGCCTCTGAACAAGGCGCCCGCATGAGCGCCATGGACAACGCCACGCGCAACGCGGGCGACATGATCGACAAGCTGACGCTGAGCTACAACCGCCAGCGCCAGGCCCAGATCACGAAGGAACTGATTGAAATTATCTCGGGCGCCGAAGCGCTCTAAAGATCGAAGAGAAGGTAAAAGCAATGGCGACAAAACCTGCTGCTAAGAAGGCCCCTGCCAAGAAGGCGCCTGCCAAGAAAGCTCCTGCGGCGAAGAAATCCGCCGATGGCACCACCGGCCGTGTGCGCCAGGTGATGGGCGCCGTGGTGGACGTGCAATTCGATGACCACCTGCCGGCCATCTTGAACTCGCTGGAAACCGAAAACCGCGGCAACCGGCTGGTTCTGGAAGTGGCTCAGCATCTGGGTGAGAACACCGTGCGCACCATCGCCATGGACTCAACCGAAGGCCTGGTGCGCGGTCAGGAAGTGCGCGACACCGGCGACAGCATCGCCGTTCCGGTGGGCGACGGCACCCTCGGCCGCATCATTAACGTGGTGGGTGAGCCGGTGGACGAAGCCGGCCCGATGAAAACCACCGCAACCCGCGGTATTCACCAGCCGGCTCCGGAATATATCGAACAGTCCACCGAAGCTGAGATCCTGGTGACCGGCATTAAGGTTGTGGACCTTTTGGCTCCCTACGCCAAGGGCGGTAAGATTGGCCTGTTCGGCGGCGCCGGCGTGGGCAAGACCGTTCTCATCATGGAGCTGATCAACAACATCGCTAAGGCGCACGGTGGTTACTCGGTGTTTGCCGGTGTGGGTGAGCGTACCCGTGAGGGTAACGACCTTTACTGGGAAATGATCGAATCCGGCGTGAACAAAGAAGGCGGCGGCGAAGGCTCCAAATGTGCTCTGGTGTACGGCCAGATGAACGAGCCTCCCGGAGCCCGCGCCCGCGTTGGCCTCTCCGGCCTGACCGTTGCTGAGCACTTCCGCGACGAAGGCCAGGACGTGCTGTTCTTCGTGGACAACATCTTCCGCTTCACCCAGGCCGGTTCTGAGGTGTCGGCGCTTCTGGGCCGTATCCCGTCAGCTGTGGGCTATCAGCCGACCCTGTCTACCGACATGGGCGCCCTGCAGGAACGCATCACCACCACCACCAAAGGGTCGGTGACCTCGGTGCAGGCCATTTACGTGCCGGCTGACGACTTGACCGACCCGGCCCCGGCCACCTCGTTCGCCCACTTGGACGCCACGACCGTGCTGTCGCGGGCGATCTCCGAGAAGGGTATTTACCCGGCTGTGGACCCGCTGGACTCCACCTCGCGGATGCTTGACCCTCGCATCATCGGTGATGAGCACTACGACGTGGCCCGCCGCGTGCAGGAAACCCTGCAGCGCTATAAGGCCCTGCAGGACATCATCGCCATCCTGGGCATGGACGAGCTTTCCGAAGACGACAAGCTGGCCGTGGCCCGCGCCCGTAAGATCGAGCGCTTCCTGTCACAGCCGTTCTTCGTGGCTGAGGTCTTCACCGGCTCGCCCGGTAAGCTGGTTGACCTCGCCGACACCATCAAAGGCTTCAAAGGCCTGGTGGACGGCGACTATGACCACCTGCCGGAAGCTGCCTTCTACATGGTTGGCTCCATTGAGGAAGCCATGGAGAAAGCTGAAGCCCTGGCCGCAGAAGCCGCTTAAGGGACAGCCTGATGGCCGATACCCTTAACTTCGAACTGGTCTCTCCGGAGAAGCTTCTGCTCTCCGAAGAGGTGGCTTCGGTCACGGTTCCGGGCACGGAGGGTGATTTCACCGTATTCGCCCAACATGCCCCGGTGCTCTCCACCATGCGTCCGGGCGTCGTCGACGTCCAAAAGGACAGCGGTGAGGAACGCATTTTCGTGCGCGGCGGGTTTGCCGAAGTGAACCCGGCCGGCCTCACCATTCTCGCCGAAGAGGCCATTCCCATGGCCGATCTGGACAGAGACCGCCTCGCCCAGCACATCCAGGATGCGCAGGAAGATGTGGACGATGCTCAGGACGAAGAGAAGAAGCGCCTGGCGCAGGAAACGCTTGATCACCTGAAACAGCTGGAGATGGCGCTCTAGGCCGGGGGGACGGCGCTGCGGAGATCCCTTTTGACCACCGCAAAGCGAGAATCCGCCTCCGCCTACCGCAACGAGAGCCCCATCTTGGAGCAACTCGTGCGGGTTCTGGGTGATATTGAGGGCGATGTCATCGAAGTGGCGTCCGGCACGGGCCAGCACGCAGCGGCCTTTTCCGCTGCCCTGCCCGCGCTCACCTGGTGGCCAACCGATATCGATTTTGACAATCTGGCCAGCATCGAAGAATGGCGCGGCGAGAAGGGCAACGGCAATCTGCAGGCCCCGCTGCCGCTTGATGTGACCTCTGCCGGCTGGATGGGCGGTCAATCCATGCCCCCACTGCCGGAGAACGCCAAGGCCGTTGTCTGCATCAACATGGTCCACATTGCCCCGTGGATTGTCACCGAAGGCCTGTTCTCAGGGGCGCGGCGGCGGCTCGGCACGGGCGGGATCCTCTATCTCTACGGCCCCTATCGGCGCGGTGGAAAGCACACCGCTGAGAGCAATGCCCGGTTCGATGTGTCGTTGCGCGCGCAGGACATCAGGTGGGGCATTCGCGATCTTGAGGCGGTCCAGGCTCTTGGAAGCGCCCACGGGTTCACTCTGGACGAGCCGGTTGAGATGCCGGCCAACAATCTGTCGCTGATCTTCCGCTTCGGTTAGGCCGCCTGCGGGGCGAAACGGGCATAGAGCCCTTTGACCGCGCTGCGGAACTCGGGCAAGGGCCGCTCAAACCATCTGGCAAACAGCAGACAAGAGACAATCACCACCACAAGAAGCGCAGCATCGCGCAGCGGCCCGCTCGGCCCCAGCGGCAAGGCGGCATCTGCAAACTGCAGCACCGGATAGTGCACCAGATAGAGCGAGAAGCTGGCCCCGGCGAGCCACCGGATGGCCCGCTGAACACCCCCGCCTGAGAGCTGCCAGGATTTGGCGAGCGCCCATACGCCCAGAAGGTGGACGGTGACCAGCATACCCACAAGGGTGTTCCAGATGAATTCATCGGAGAACCGCGTCACACCGCGATAGGTGTCCACGTCAAGCCCCGTGATGACCCCCATGCCCGACAGCAACGCCAGCGGCAGCCCAAGAGTCAGACACAGGCCATAAACCACCAGCGGGCCGATCGTGAGGGCCCAGGCCGCGTTCGGGCTAAACTGCACCTCACCGGCCTTGATCAGGTTCCACAGCCACACACCCATCAGCCAGATGGGCATGAGCAGCAGCACGTTCAGGCCCACAAGCGCACAGAGCACCGTGAGGGCCAGAACCCGTTTCACCCCGTCCAGGAATATGGCCGCGCCGAAAATCAGGTAGTAGGCCACTTCGTAGCTCAAGGACCAGTAAGGCCCGTTTGACCCCAGGCGTACGCCCCAGACAACGCCCCACTCGCTGGCAAACGTAAGGCCATAGAAGAGGTTTTCACCAAGGGTGAGCGGATTGTACCACCAGCCTGCATAGGCCTCCGGGTTCAAAAGCGCGCCGCTGCGATCCAGCACAAAGCCGATCAGGAGCGCCGGTATGGCGACGGAGTACATGCGCGTGGCCCGGTTGAAGAAGAAGCGCCCTGGGCCTTGATCCTTCTCGTCTGCGGCATAGGCGATCACCAGGCCTGAAAGCACAAAGAACAGCACCACCGCATCACTGCCCAGATTGAGCTCGCGGATGAAAAGGTAGGAGCCATCCGTGAAGCGTTCGTAGGCAAAGTGAGACAGCAGCACCGTGAAGGCGGCCACAACTCTTAAGAGATCGAGATAGAGCGAAAACGGACGGGTCATGATTCGGTTGGCTTGGGCGCCTGTGCCGCGGCTTCCTGGCGCGCCTTGACGGCCCTCCAGCAATCTTCAAAGGGCACCACAAGCGCCTCGGTCAGGGATTTATGAGGCTGCTCGGTGGGCACACCGTTTTCATCTCCAATGCCATAGGTGAGCTGCTCGCGGGTCTCGGGCACATAAAGCGTGCCGAACATCCAATCCCAAATCGCGAGCACCTCGCCATAGTTCTTGTTGTGATGCTTCACCGCCACGCTGTGGTGGATCTGGTGTTGAGCCGGAGAGATGAAAATGTGGCTCAACACCTTGCCGTACCCCAGCCAGATGTGGGAGTGGCGCAGGTTGGCGCCCAGGATGTTGAAGAGGAAGTAGGCCGCACTGATCCCCGCGATCTCCACGGTGGAGTAGGTGTCGGTGAGGCAGAAGACCACAAGGCCCAACACGGCCCCCCTCACAAACGCCTTAAAGAACGAACCGATCACATCGTAGATCGGATGTTTACGGTAGACCGTGATGGGGGTCATCACTTCGGCACTGTGATGGACCGCATGAAACGGCCACAGAACGGGCGATTCATGATGGATCCGGTGGATCCAGTACACGCAGAAATCGTTGGCCAGCATCATCACGAGGGTCACCAGGGCCATCTGCTCAAACGTCCAGGCACCGCTCACCACCTCGTTGCCCGTCAGCTTGTTGAGCCCGGTGAGGACGGCAACCGCCATGGCGGTCTGTAGACCCAGGGCACCGAACAGGCCTAGGGTCTTTGCTGCCTGGTTGAAGATGAACAGCTTGATGTCTGTGTAGTGAGAGGGATGGAAGTAGACGGATTTCGGGAACAGCCAGCCCAGAAACGAGCCGCTTTGATCAGAACGCTTGGTGGAGAGATAGATCAGCGCCGCGATCGCAACCGTGCTCACCACGTAAATCGGTGCAATCCGCAGATCGCTGAACGACAGCATAAACGTTTGAAACCAAACCCAAAAATCCATAACGCATTACTCACAAACGGGTCCTTGGCCTGAAAGCCTATGCGCTATAGGTTGATATGTCGTAACTGGCTGCGCTCAAATGCCAGCGGTCGTCTCCCCCGCGCTCTCCTCTCGTCATCCTCGCGAAAGCGGACCCAGGAGCACTTCGCTCTGGGTCCCGGATATTTTGCTCGCGCAAAATTCCGGGATGACGGAGACAACAGTCATCCCCGCATCCCCCTCCCGTCATCCCCGCGAACGCGGGGACCCAGGGCCATACGCTCAGAGATTGCCGCTCGGGATCCCCGCGTTCGCGGGGATGACGGAGGTATATGGCGGGGATGACGATGGTATAGCGCAGGAATGACGGAGGAGATTAGGGGGCCCGGCAACCGGAGCATCTTCACAAAAGTTCAAGCAACTCAGGCAATTGACGCATATCATCAAACAGCCGGATCGCCCCGGCGCTCATGAGCTTCTCGCCCGTGCGCGCCGTGCAATGGGTGCCGCCCACAAAGCCCAGAACCGGGATGCCCAAAGCGCGGGCGGCCAAGGTCCCCGATGATCCATCCTCTATCACAACCGTCTGGGCCGCCGATGCGCCGGTTTGCTCCAGCACATGTTGGAACAGATCGGTCGCCGGTTTGGGCCGGGACACCATATCGGAGCTGTAAATGTGGCCATTGAAATGGGCCGTCAGCGCTGTCATCTCCAAGGTTGAGCGCAAACGCTCCGTACCGCTGTTGGAGGCCACGCTCTTGATCCCGCCGAGGGTGTTCAACACCTGGTCCACCCCCTCAATCGCCTGCAACTCGCCCTCAAACAGGGCCATGGTCTTGGCGAAATGGCGCGCTTCAAAGTCTGCGGGCAAAGCCATGCCGAAATCGGCCTCAAACTTGGCGAACATGTCCTCATTGGCCATACCCACATAGGTGTCGCGCACATATTCCGGAGACATCTCCACGCCAAGCTCTGAGAAGACCTGAGCTTCCGCAGTGCAGGCCAACCATTCGCTGTCGATAAGCACGCCGTCGCAATCGAAGATCACGTGGTCTATGGCCATGGCAGGAGCTTAAGCCTTAAGCGCCCTTGCGCCGGGCGACCGCTTCGGACATGACGCACAACAACTCAAACATCATGGTGGCACCGGCCAGCGCGGTGTAGCCGGACGGATCAAACGGCGGAGAAACCTCCACGACATCGGCGCCCATGATGTTGAGCCCGCGCAAGCCGCGGAGCAGTGCCTGGGCCTCGCGGGTGGTGAAGCCGCCCACCTCGGGTGTGCCGGTGCCCGGCGCAAACGCCGGATCGATGCAGTCAATGTCGAAGCTCACATAGATCGGGTCATCGCCCACCAGCGCCCTCGCCTCTTCCATCACCGCTTCGGGTCCAAGCGCTGCGGCTTCTTCCATATCCATGAGGCGCACGCCCATCTTCTCGCCATACTCGCGGTCGGTGAAGTCGTAGGCAGACCCGCGCAGGCCAATTTGGATGGTCTTTTTCGGATCCAGAACACCTTCCTCAATGGCGCGGCGGAACGGAGTGCCGTGGGTGAACTTGAAGCCGTCAAAGTAGCCGTCGTAGAGATCGGTGTGGGCATCAAAATGGATCATGCCCACCGGCGCCTCCTGGCCCACCGCTCTTAAGATCGGCAGGGACACCAAGTGATCGCCGCCGGCAGAGAGGGGCGTGATGCCCCGGCCCACAACGTCCTTGTAGAAGGCTTCAATGCGCCCCAATCCGTCTTCCACATCAACCGGGTTAGACGGGGTATCGCCGAGGTCGGCCACGTTGCAGGTGTCGAACGGAGAGAACCTGAAGACATGGTGCTTGTGCCGGGTCATGGCCGACATATCGCGGATCTGGCGCGGACCGTGGCGCGGACCGGGCCGGTTCGTGGTGCCGCCGTCCCAGGGCACTCCGATGATGCCAATGTCCACGTCGTCAGCCTCTTCAGGCTTAACGTGCGGCAGGCGCATAAAGGTTGCGATCCCGGCAAAACGCGGTGTTTCCATGCCGGAAACGGGCTGAAATTCGCGGACCATGAGGAAACCTCCGAAAAGAGCGGGCCCTGGTTTTCGAGGATTCCAGCGTGAAATGCAATGGAACTTTGCGGCGGCCCCTCAGAAGCGGAAAAACCCCGGAGCGCGAACGCTCCGGGGCTTTCCCAACTGGTGCTGATTAACTAACCTGGCCGTGCGCTACATAAGACCGTTAAAGTCGTAACGCAGGCCAATTCTGAATTCGTGACTGAAGTTGTCATCGATGTAGAAGGGCGTGGCGCCGGGACCTTGGGACAGACCCAGATCCGTGAAGCGGTAACCCACATCCACCGTGAGATTTTCAGTCACGTCGATGCCGACACCTGCACCCACCTGCCACGCCAGCGTGGTGTCGGTGCGGTTGCCCGTGGACCCGACAGGTCCGGAGGCATCAATCTTGTGAACGGCAAAGCCAACACCACCACCGATGTAAGGCTTGAACCCGCCAACGTTGGCGATATCCCACCAGGCGTTCCACATGCCGCTGAAGGCCGAGTAGTCAGCGGCCAAACCGTTGGAGCTGGTGAGGTCGCTCTCAAAGCGGTAGGTGCCGTTGAACTCCAAACGCAGGCCATCAACCACGCGGCAACCAATGCCCACGTCGATTGAGCCGGTGTCGTCGAACTTTTCGCCAACCGCGTTGGTGCCGAACGGCAGAACGGCGGTGTTCTTGTAAACGCGAGGCCGTTCATGGGTCACATAGCCACCACCAACGCTGAAATAGAAGCAGCTATCGCCCCTCTCTACAACTTCAACCGGGGGCGGCGGAGGCGGAGGCAAATCAGCCGCCACGGCTGTGCCGCCAGAAACTGCGAGTGCCAGCACTGCACAAGCACATGAAAGTTTGATGCGATTTACCATCGACTATACTCCATCGATCGCGCTTTCTAAGCGGTTGCCCGGCCCCTTGCCGAAACGCCCCGCGCTGGCGCATTTGCTAATTTACTCACCCGGAGACGTTCAGTTTGCCGGCGAACCAGGCGGCATGAACCTTCCGAAATCTTTCAACGGAGCCGATGATTAACCAAAACGCTTAAAGATGGATTAAGCCTGCCATTTACTGAATCGATTGATTCAATTTTTCACAACCGCATTTACCGAGCGCTAACCATAACAGGAGCGAAACCCCGGTTTTCCTGGGCATTCAGCAACAGAAAAAAGAAGGGATCTAAGCGGTGATGCTCTGCAGCGCGCCAACGATATCGTCAACAACCGCATTCACCAGCACGGCGTCATCGCCCTCACCCATAACCCGAATCAAGGGTTCGGTGCCCGATGGCCGGATGATCAGGCGTCCCTGGTTGCCCAGGCGGCTCTCGCCATCGGCGATGGCCTCCTTGACCGACTTCTCGCCGAGCGGGCGGCCTTTCTTGAAACGCACGTTCTTCAGGATCTGCGGCAAGGGTTCAAACAGCGCGCAGACCTCGCTCACCGGTTTTTCGCTGGCCTTCACCACGGCCAGCACCTGGAGCGCGGCAATCAGGCCGTCGCCGGTTGTGCTGAAATCGGAAAGAACAATATGGCCCGACTGTTCGCCGCCCACATTGTAGCCCCCGGTGCGCATGGCTTCCACAACGTAGCGGTCTCCCACCTTGGTGCGCACCATGGAGATGGCGTTATCGCTTAAGAAGCGCTCCATGCCGAGATTAGACATGACCGTGGCCACAATCCCATCCTGGCTGAGCTGGCCGCTTTCCTTCCAACTTGTGGCAATCAAGGCCATGAGCTGATCACCGTCCACGATCTGGCCGCGCTCGTCGGCGATCACCACCCGGTCCGCGTCCCCATCCAGGGCAATACCGATATCGGCCCGCAGCTCGCGCACCTTGTCACAGAGCTTCTCCGGGGCGGTGGAGCCGCATTTTTCGTTGATGTTGAAGCCGTTCGGCTCCGTGCCGATGGGGATCACTTCAGCGCCCAATTCCCACAGAGCGGCCGGCGCCACTTTGTAAGAGGCGCCATTGGCGCAATCCACCACGATCCTTAAGCCCTCAAGACGCTGGGCACGCGGGAAGCTGTATTTCACGAATTCGATGTAGCGCGCCTGGGCATCTTCAATGCGCTTGGCGCGGCCCAGCTTGTCCGGCTTGACGCGCAAGCTGTCAGGCTCTTCCTGCAGAAGCCGCTCAATCTGTTCTTCCTGGGCATCGGAGAGTTTGTAGCCATCCGGGCCGAACAGCTTGATACCGTTGTCATGGAAGGGGTTGTGGGAGGCAGAGATCATCACCCCGAGATCGGCCCGCAAGGACCGCGTCAACATGGCCACAGCCGGCGTGGGCAGAGGACCGAACTGGAAGACATCCATGCCCACCGAGGTGAAGCCGGCCACCAGCGCCGGCTCGATCATATAGCCCGACAGACGAGTGTCCTTGCCGATCACGACCCGGTGGCGGTGGGCGCCGCGGGTGAACAGGCTACCCGCCGCCATCCCGACGCGCAGGGCGGTTTCCGCGGTCATAGGCCAGCTATTGGCCGTGCCCCGAATACCGTCTGTTCCAAAAAACTTCCCAGCCATGTCACTTCACTCCCCTGGACGACCACATCTCCGGCCAAGTTCCCCTGCTTCAGGCATTTGCTCTAACTTACCGGTGCTACACGAACAATCGGTAAATTCTATGGCACTTGTCTTTGCCGTATTCCTTCCCAGACGGCGAACGCCTCGGCGGTTTGCTTAACATCGTGCACCCGGTAGAGCTGCACGCCACGTGCCAGACCGCTCAAAGCGGCCGAAACCGAACCCACCGCGCGGGCGCGGGCTTCCGTTACCCCGGTCAGCGCCCCCAGGAACCCCTTGCGCGAGACCCCCAGCATGAGAGCGACGCCCAGCCCGTGGAACAGGGCCAAATCGTTGATGAGTTCCAGGTTGTGGGTGAAGGTTTTGCCAAAGCCGATGCCCGGGTCTGCAACGATCCTGGCGCGGGGGATGCCCGCGGCCACACAGGCCTCGATATTGGCGCTCAATTCATCGAACACATCCAGGCAGACATCGTCATAAGCCGGCGCGTCCTGCATCACCTTGGGCTCGCCTTTGGAATGCATCAAGATCACCGGCGCTGCCAGCTCAGCCGCCGTCGCCCGGGCGTCCGGATGGTGGGTCAGGCTTGAGATGTCATTGATAATATGGGCGCCGGCGGCCATCGCCTTGCGCATGACGGAGGGCTTTCGCGTGTCGCACGAGATGGGCGTGCCGCGCCCGGCGAGCGCCTCGATGACCGGAAGAATGCGGGCACATTCGGTGTCCTCGTCCACCGGGTCGGAGCCCGGCCGGGTGGATTCGCCGCCAATGTCCAGAATGTGGGCCCCGTCCTCGGCCGCTTGGACGGCCTGAGGGATCGCGTCGGCGTGGTCGTGAAACTCGCCGCCGCCCGAAAAGCTGTCCGGGGTGACGTTGACGATCCCCATGATCTTTGGCGCTGACAGATCAAGGCCTGCGAGCGGCGCCCGCGTTTCCTCCAATGCCGCCAGACCCTCTCGGATGGCCGTCTCGCGCGAGGCTGCAGCGTCTTCATAGCTCATCAGCGTGCGGCTTTCCTCAGCGCGCGAGATGAGCTCTATATGGCTGAAGCGTACGGGACCGCCGGCCAGAGACCCACCTGCGCCGCCTGTGCCCTCGTGGAAATGCAGCGGTCTGAGATAAACCTGGTGAGCGCCCATAACGAGTACCGTCTTTTGCCGGAATAGCCTGGGTCTTATCGGCGAAAGACCTTAAGAGTTCAACCGAATTTGGCAGGGTGCGGCGCGCTAGACGTGGATGAGCTGTGACGCAGGGGCGGCGCCTTTTTCAGGTGCCTTGGGAAGAGCATCTGGCAGCCGGATCTCCTCCTGGTGCTCTGACCGCTTGGTCTCAGAGTGCTCAAGCCCGGCCGCCATGGCGTTGAACGCCTCATGCGCCTGGCGCACCTCGGCCGGCTCCAATGGGCTCGGCGGCGCATCAACCCGCACCCCGGGGCCCTCAGAGTTAAGCCGCCTCATCGCTGCACTCAACGCCGCCAGCGGAGCGGTCACCAGCGTTGTGCTGACCAGCGCTATGGCTGCGGTGAGCAGCACGAAAAACATGACCATCAGAAACACAAACGTCCTGCTTTCCTTGGCCCCAGCCTTCAGGTCCGCCATGGATTGTGGGACCATTACGCCCCAGCCCGTGCCGGCCACCGGGGCAAATCCCGCAATCATATCGGCCTGAAAGGCCGGTGAGCGGAACACTTCGCCCCCGTGCTCACCGTTCAGCACCCGCTTGACCGCAGACACCATGGCCAGGTTCCTGCGCCCTTGCACCCAAGGCTCCAGAGGATGGGCGAGCACGTTGCCTTCATGGTCCACAATGGCCGCATGGCCGGTCTTTCCAAACTCGACCGACTTGGCCAAAGACACGATGTAATCCGTCTTGAGCTCGCCAATGGCGAGCCGCGTCCCGAGCCGTTTCACCATGAACAGCGACGGTGTGCCGTCGGAACCACGCATCACCGGGCTGAAGCGCGGGTCGGGTCCATCGGCGTACACCCTGAGGACATTGAGCATCTGGGCAGGGAACGGCACGGTGATCTTGGGGCCTGCCATCCCGGCCTGCCAGTCCACGAACCCGCTTCTGAGGTCAACAAGGCTCATGTGGGCGAAGTTCAGGCCCTTCAGAATGGCTTTCAGATTGGAGGGGCCTTTCTCGGAGCCGATATTGTCGGCAATCAACTGGAAGCCTGATTTCACTTCCTTATGATAGCGCTCCAGAGACGCGCCGAGGGTGCGTGCCGTGACCTGATGGCGCGCGCTGGCGTCAACGATCTCCTGATTGAGCATGGTGCGCTCGAGCCAGAACCAAAAGAGCAAGAGCGGCAGGGCCAGCCCCAAACCGAACAGCACCAATAAAGTGCGCCGCAACCGCATCACATTCTCCCAGTGCCTCGACCATTCCCGCAATACTTCGAGCCAGTTGCCGAAGACTAGAAGGCAACGATTTCAGTTCAATTTCTATGTTGAAGAAAACTCTTCCGACTTAAGTAACAGCTAACTAACCAAAGTCTCGGCCCCGGTGAACCGGCGAATGCGCTCCAGTTCCGCCTCCAAACGCTGCATGCGCCCGGCGGACGGTTTGACCTTGGGCTCAAACCAAAGCCCCTTGGTGACGAGCGTTCCGTCTTTTCGCTCGTGTTTCAGGTCGATGCGTCCGATGAGCTTGTCGCCTTCCAGCAGGGGGAAGACATAGTAGCCGTATTGACGTTTGGCTTCGGGCACGAAGATCTCGATGCGGTAATCAAAGTTGAACAGCCGCAAAGTGCGCTTGCGGTCGCGGATCATGGGATCGAACGGGCTCAGAACCCGCAGTCTGGCGGGTGCGGAGGGTAAGTTTGCCAGAGCCTGTTCATAGGTCGACCGGGCATAAGACAGCTTGGGCTTGCTGCCATCTGCGCTTTCCACCGCCACCTGCACAAGATCATCGGGATGCTGGCGCTCGCACCAGGCCTTGGCCTCAGCCGGGCTGATCAGGTCCCAGAACGCCGCAATCTCCCCATGGGTGGCAAACCCCAGCCGATCAAGCGCGCTCTCACAGGCCCAATCGACGAAGGCATCATGATCAGGCGCATCTTCCAGGTGATGGGATGCGATGACCCGGTGCGGCAGATCATAAACCTTCTGGAAGCCCTCCCGGCGGGCCACGGCCAGAGCGCCGGTGCGCCAGAGATATTCCAGCGCGGTTTTGCTGGGGTGCCAATCCCACCAGCCCGCACTGTCTCCCGGGGCCGCGTCTCCGCGCAGCTCGCGCGACATGCAGCAGCCCTTCTCCTCAACGAAGGCCAAGATCTCGTCGAACTTTTCTTCAAACCCCGTGCGGTTCCATTTGCGCCAGCGCTCAGCCAAAGCGGCTTCCTCGCGCGAAAAGCGGTGGCGCCAATAGCGGTAGAATGCTGACGGGATGATGGACGCATCGTGCGTCCAGTTCTCAAACAGCTCTCCGTCCTTTTCCAGAAGCTGTTTCAGGTGAGCCGGCCTGTAGGTTTGGTTGCGGGCATAGAGGATCATGTCGTGCGCCCGCTCCACCGTGCGGATGGAATCCACCTGCACAAATCCAATGTTCTCAATCAGCTCCAGGAGCCCTTGCTTGGACAGTGCTGTCTTGGGCGGGGCAGAAAGGCCCTGCCGATGCAAGAGCAGATTACGGGCCAGGGTGTTGGAAACGGTTGGCGTGGACAAGGCAAAGACCTCAAGCAGTCAGAACGTGCCGCAAGGCTAGCCCGGAACGGGCGGCGCAACAACAAGCGGGGCGCTTTCCCTTTGGAAAACGCCCCGCAATACTGACAGATTTTGGTCAGGAACTAGCCCTGGGGCTGCGGCTCCATATCGCCGGCGCCGCCGTCTTCCTTGGGCTTGGGCGATGTCGCTGCCTTGCCAGTCACCGGCACGGCCGAGCCGCCGCCTTCGCGCGGGGCGTCATCGCCCGTGTCGCGCACAGGCTGCTTGCCGTCCAACAGATCCTTGATTTCGGTTCCGCTCAGAGTTTCGAACTCAAGCAGTCCCTCAGCAATGATCTTGAGCTGATCGGCATGGTCTTTCAGGACCTTCTTGGCTTTCTTCAGGCCTTCATCCACCAGCTTGTAGATCTCCGCATCCACCAGCTTCTGGGTGTCGTCGGAGTGGTTCTGGGTGCGGGTCACCGAATGGCCGAGGAACACCTCTTCCTCGTTGTTGCCGTAGGCCAGCGGGCCCAGCTTGTCGGACATGCCGTATTGGGTGACCATGGCATGGGCCATCTGGGTGGCCATCTTGATGTCGGACGACGCGCCGGAGGTGACTTTGCCGTGGCCGAAGATCAGCTCTTCTGCCACCCGGCCGCCCATGGCCACCGCGAGGTCAGCCTTCATCTTGTTGCGGGTGACAGACACTGCATCCCGCTCCGGCAAGCGCATGACCATGCCCAGCGCGCGGCCGCGCGGGATGATCGTGGCTTTGTGGATCGGATCGCTGTCGGGCATGTGCAGAGCCACCAGGGCGTGGCCGGCTTCATGGTAGGCGGTGAGTTTCTTTTCTTCCTCACTCATCACCATGGTGCGGCGCTCAGCACCCATCATCACCTTGTCTTTGGCGTCTTCAAACTCTTCCTGGGTCACCAATCGCTTGGACCGGCGGGCGGCCAGAAGGGCGGCCTCGTTCACCAGGTTGGCCAGATCGGCGCCGGAGAACCCGGGGGTTCCGCGAGCGATGACCTTGGCATCCACGTCCGGTGCCAGAGGCACGTTCTTCATGTGAACGCTGAGGATCTTCTCACGGCCGATAATGTCGGGCCGCGGCACGACGATCTGACGGTCAAAGCGGCCCGGGCGCAGCAGCGCGGGGTCCAGAACGTCCGGCCGGTTGGTGGCCGCGATGAGGATGACGCCCTCATTGGCCTCAAAACCGTCCATCTCCACCAGCAACTGGTTGAGGGTCTGTTCGCGCTCGTCATTGCCGCCGCCAAGGCCTGCACCACGGTGCCGGCCAACCGCGTCAATCTCGTCGATGAAGATGATGCACGGGGCGTTTTTCTTGGCTTGCTCGAACATGTCGCGGACACGGCTGGCGCCCACACCGACGAACATTTCCACAAAGTCTGAGCCGGAGATGGTGAAGAACGGCACGTTGGCTTCGCCCGCAATGGCGCGCGCCAGGAGCGTCTTACCGGTCCCGGGAGGGCCCACCAACAGGGCGCCGCGCGGGATTTTGCCGCCGAGGCGCTGGAATTTGTGGGGGTCTTTCAGGAAGTCGACGATCTCTTCCAGATCTTCCTTGGCTTCGTCCACACCGGCCACGTCTTCAAACGTCACGCGGCCGTGGCGTTCGGTCAAAAGCTTGGCTTTGGATTTGCCAAAGCCCATGGCTTTGCCGCTGCCGCCCTGCATCTGGCGCATGAAGAAAATCCAGACGGCGATCATCAGCAGGAACGGGAACCACGAGAACAGCATCTGCACCAGGAACGGCATATCTTCCGATTCCGGCTTGGCGGTGATCTTCACGCCCTTCTCGGTGAGTTCGGGAACAAGCTGCGTGTCCGTGGGCTTGTAGGTCTTGAACGAGCGGCCATCCACCGTGGTGCCCACCACGTCGTTGCCGGAGATGGTGACTTCGGAAACCTTGCCCGCATTCACATCCTTCAGGAACTCAGAATAGGCAATTTCGTTGGATTGGCTCCGCTGACCCGGACTTTGAAACAGATTAAACAGCGCAAACAGCAAAAGCGCGATGATGACCCAAACGGCAAGATTTCTGAAATTGTTCACGATTCCGGCGTCCCTAAAACCCGATATGACTGCGTCGGCTTAAATTAAAGTGCAGGCCCTGACAAGCCTAAGCCGAGCACAGCCTTAAGATAGGCAGTGAGCGGGGCAATGCCAAGGCGTTGACGCGATTATGATGGCATTGTGACGCAGAAACCTGAAGGTTTACCTGCAAATCAACTTAAGATTCGCAAATTTCGCCGAAAACCGGGAGTTTTCAGCCAGTCCAGGTGCCACAAAAGCCAGAGACGGCACGGCCAGAAGCTCTTCCCCCCGGCGGATGGCCGGCAAGGTCTGGCCTACGAAAGCCGGCAGATCGGGCCGCTGGGCTTTCAAATCCGCCCAGCCGCGCCCGGCAAGCGGACCCACGCTCAGGTCGCTTGAGGGGCTCTCGGCACTGACCTGGAAGCGGCCATCCCAGATGAGCTGACCGTCGGCCAACGCCACCCTCCGGTCGCTGATGCGCCCCAGTTCGCGGCCCACCCAGACGCGTTCGCCGCGTTTCACGAGGCGGCATCCGCCCAGAGTGGTGGCCTCGGGGGGACCTGAGCGCAGCCAGGAGAGCAGACGTTCCAGGGGTTCATCGCCGGGCGGCCAATCACTGCCGCCAATGGCCTGGACACACCGTGCCAGGGCGCGGATGGCAAGCTCGTCCGGCGCGCGGCACATCTCATCTGCTGAAAGCCGGCAGAACCCATACTCTGAGACGTCCGCGCACGCGGCCAGCAGATCTGAGGTGGCCCGGTCGAGGGCCTCGCGGGCCCGAGTCATCTTGCGGGCGGTCGCAACCAGCTTGGCGCGCGTGAGGCCGAATGCGGAAAGCTGCTCTGCGCTGTTGCGGATCTGGATGCGCTCGTATCTTTCGTCCTGGTTGCTGGGATCCTCAATCCAAGGATGATCCGCCGCCTCTAAACTGGCCACCAGATCCTGATGCGTGATCTCCAACAAGGGCCGCATCAGCCGGACACCCGAACGCCAGCTCTCTTTCGCGATGCCGGCTAGCCCATCGACGCCGGAGCCGCGCTTTAAGCGCATGAGGACGGTTTCTGCCTGATCGTCCAAGGTGTGTGCGGTGACGAGGGTGGAGACACCATTGGCCCTGCACCAATCGGTCATCAGCCGATACCGGGCCTCGCGGGCAGCGGCCTGGAGACCGGTTTCAGGCTTGGTCTCCTGCCAGGTGAGAACGTGATATTCGAGACCCAGCGCCTTGGCCCAGCCGGCCACCTGAGCGGCTTCCGCGGCCGCGGCGGCTCTGAGGCCATGGTCTACACAGAGCACGCAAAAGCTGGCCGCATCAGGCCTCCGGCTGACGGCCAGCATGAGGGCGGTGGAATCTGCACCGCCTGACACCGCCAGGGCGGCACGCTCACCGGTTGGCAGGCCCTCTAGAGCGCTTGAGATCTTCGATGACGCGCTTTGCTCAGCAACCGGCACGGCGGGATTCCTTGCCCGCAAGCTTGTTCTCAGCCTTGGCCTTGGGGAACTCGGAGCGCACTTGCGAGAAGGTGGCGCAGGCCTGCTCTTTTTGGCCCATCTTGCGCAGGCTCATGCCCAGCTTCACCAGACTGGTGGGGGCCATCGCGTCTTTCTTGTAGGTCTTATAGCCCAGCAGAAACGCGCGGGCGGCGTTACGATAGTCCTTGCGGGCATAATGGGTCTCGCCCAGCCAGTATTGCGCTTTGGCGGACAGTTTATGGCCTTTGTGCCGGGTCAGGAACTGTTCGAAGCCCGCCTCGGCGGCCCCGAAGCGCCGCCCCAGCATGTTTTCGTAGGCCTGTTCGTAGAGGAGCTCCGGTCCGCTGCCGGTGTTGAGGCTCGCCACCTGATCGCCGTCGAGGGTGCGCTTCTCTACGATGTCGCGGGTGGATGGCAGGGTGTTCACGCTGCCGCCGGTCACCGTGCCGCTTTGGGTCATGGTGATGGTGCCGAGCGTGGTGGGCCCCGGCGCTTGGACCCGTGATGAGTTGGAACCGGGCGTGGCAGACGGCGCCGTGCCGATCACGGTGCCGGTGTTCGCGTTGGGATCGATGCTCTGGCCGCCCTGGATCGGCTCGCTTTCATAGACCAGTTCATCCTGAACCAGGTTGTCGAGCGCGCCTTGCTCATAGGTGGGCAGGCCGTCCGTATGGGCCGTGCCGTCCTGGTTGGGCAAGGGCGTGAGGGTCAGCGTGCCGAGGGACGACCCTCCTTGGGCCGGAGCGCCGGCGCGGGTGCTGCCGGCATCTGCATATTGCTT
>JANQOW010000012.1 GCA_028285595.1 Hyphomicrobiales bacterium | reverse complement strand
CAGGCTCTGTTGCAGGCCGTCTGATAAGCTTTCATAGGCGCCGTACATGTCGGCAAACAAGGTATCGCCGCCCCGTGGCGGGGTCTCAACCGCATAGAGCAGGGTGCATTTGGGCGGTTCCGGCAGGTACGTGGTGTCTGAGTGCCACATGCCGCCGAAATTGCTGGTTTGTTCAGGTTCCTTGATGATCTCGGTGATCTGCGGGTGGCTCGCCATACCCTTGGCGAACGGATAGTCGGCCAGTGGCCCGAAGCGCTTGGCAACGGCCAGCATCTGGTCAGGCGAGAGATCCTGATCTCGAACCACGATCACCTGGTGGGCCAGAAACGCCTCGTAGATAATCTCAAACTGGCGATCATCCAACCCGGACAAGGCAGGCGCGGAGATCTCGCATCCCAGTTTGCCGCTGAGCGGTGTGACGGTGACGGTGTCTTGTGCCATGGCCGGCCTATCGGGGGGTTACGCTGCTTTCGTGATTTTGCTTGGCTGAAATTTATGTGATAGATTCTCCAAATGATCAAACCTCTCTTTGCATCCGCTCTGGTGCTCGCTGCCATGTCTGCTGCAGCGCTGGCGGGCCCCAAATGCACCTGCCGTTATCAGGGCGAGAACTACAACATTGGTGAGGTTGCCTGCATTCTGGGCGAGCTCAAGCAATGTGAGATGGCATTGAACAACACGTCCTGGCGCACGTTGAGCGAAGGCTGTCCGCAGGCAAAACTGCCCCAATCCAAGCCTAAGGCCGGCTTGCAGGCCTCAGCGCTGAACCCCACTACCGCGACAAATTAAGGCAACAGCGCGAGGATGGCACGGGGGCTCCTTCTGGCCACGGCGATCGCTCTTGTCGGCTGGATATGGCCTGTCCAGGCAGAGGACCGGGCCGGCGAGTTCGATTATTACGTTCTGGCGCTTTCCTGGTCACCCACCTACTGCACCACCAGAAATGGCCGCAAAGACCGGCGGCAATGCCACTCCGGGCGGCGCTTCTCCTTTGTGGTGCACGGGCTCTGGCCGCAATATGAGAACGGCTGGCCGGACTATTGCCCCACCAACCGGCGCTACATACCCGAACGGCGAATTCGCGAGATGCTTGATATCATGCCCTCCAAGCGCCTGGTGATCCACCAGTGGCGCAAACACGGGACCTGCTCCGGCCTCAGCCAACAGAGCTATTTCGATCTCACCCGCACGCTGTTCGACCGCTTCCAGGTTCCGGCCCGCTACGTGGCTCCCTCGCGCCCGCTCCTGACGACGCCGGACGAGCTGGTCCATGATTTCGTGACCACCAACCTTTGGCTGAAGCCTGAGATGATGTCCGTACACTGCGGCCGCCGCCGGGGCAGGGCCAATCTGTCGGAGCTTAGAGTGTGCTTTGGGAAGGATCTGGAACCGCGGGCATGCGGACAAAATGCGCGGAGAGCCTGCCGTGCCCACACCCTGGTCATGCCTCCGGTGCGCTGACGGGTGTTGCACAACGGGCCGATTGGCGTTAACGCGTAAAGCCAGAGCGGTACAGGATCTTCTCTAACGGGAGTATTTCATGCGTGCAGCCATCTTCCTTCATCTGGAAGGCGACAGTTCCGGCCTTCTCGGCAAAGCCTTGGCTCAGGCGGGCGTGGAGTGTGAGGACATCCACCTCTACAAAGGCGAGCCCACGCCGGACCCTGGCGCGCACGATATTCTGGTGACCATGGGCGCGGCCCAACAGGTTTGGGAAACCGACGAATACCCCTGGCTGATTGACGAGAAAGCAGCCATTCGCCACTGGGTGAAAGATCTCGGCAAGCCCTATTTCGGCATCTGCTTTGGCCATCAGTTGCTGGCCGATGCGCTGGGCGGCCAGGTGGCCATGAGCAAACAGCATGAGATCGGGATCTTAGCCGTGGACCGGCACGATGAAGCGGCCGACGATCCGGTGTTTGCCGCCATGGAGCCGAACGGTCACTGGATGCAGTGGCACCTGGCGGAGGTCACCGAGGCGCCGGAAGGGGCGAGCGTCCTGGCTTCCTCGGGCGATTGCGCCATCCAGGCCATGAGCCTTGGACCCAGCACGGTTTCGATCCAGTTTCACGCTGAAAGCTCCCTGCCCACGATCGAAAAGTGGAAGGACGATCAGGTGACCTTGGATGCCATGGCGCGCGCCACGCATCCCGGCCACTATGAGAAGGTGCTGGCCGATGCCCGCGCCCTGATGCCGGCGACCGAACAAAACGCGATGCGCCTGTTCAACCGGTGGATTGAGGTCAATCAACTGGGTGAGAAGCGCCTGAGCGCGTAACGCGGCTGTCCGTCCCTGCGCCCTTGGCTAAGAAGGTCCTCGCTTTCGCAAGGACGCGGGAGGTGGGGAACTCAAGCCTTCAGCACCAGCTTGCCGTTGTTCTCCCCGCTGAACAGCAGGTTGAGCGTTTCGGGATAAGCATCCACCCCGCCCTCGCGCACGTCCTGGCGGAACTTCAGCTTGCCGGCCTTGTTCCACTCGCCCAACTGCTTCATCCCTTCAGGATATTGCTTGAGGAAGTCGAACACGATGAAGCCGCGCACGTTCAGCCGGTTCACCAGGATGGAGCGGAAGTTCTTCGGCCCGGGTGGGGCTTCGGTGGCGTTGTAGCCGGAGATCAGGCCACACACCGCAACGCGGCCAAACAGGTTCATCTGGCCCAGAACCATATCGCCGATCTCGCCGCCCACATTTTCGAAGTAGACGTCGATCCCGTCCGGACAAGCGGCCCTCAGCGCTTTGAAAAGGCCGTCCTGTTTATAGTCAACGCAGGCATCGAACCCCAGTTCGTCGGTCACATAGGCGCACTTTTCAGGTCCCCCGGCTATGCCGACGGCCCGGCAGCCCTTCAACTTGGCGATCTGGCCCACAATGGAGCCCACCGCGCCTGATGCAGCCGAGACCACAACCGTTTCGCCTTCCTTGGGCTGGCCCACTTCCAGCAGGCCGAAATAGGCAGTGAGGCCAGGCATGCCGAGCCCGCCCAGCCATTGGTCCATGCTGGCCGCTTCAAGGTCTACCTTGTTGATGCCCTGGCCGTCGGACACCGCGTAGGTTTGGATCCCCAGGATGCCGGTCACCGCGTCGCCTTCGGCAAAGCCGGGGTGGTTGGACTTGACAACGATGCCGCCGGCAATGGCCCGCATGACCTCGCCAATGCCCACAGGGGGAACATACGAGCGGCCTTCATTGATCCAGCCGCGCATGGCCGGGTCGATGGAGTACATTTCAAGCTTTACGAGAAACTCGCCGTCGCCGGGCTCCGGCACGGGCTCGTCGGCGAACGCGAAGATATCTGGTGTGACCATGCCGTGGGGCCGGGCGGCCAGGCGGGCCGTGCGGTTTGTAGACATTTGGCGCCTCTTTCTGGTTGCGGCTTCTTATGAGCCTTTTCATAGCCCAATCGCGGGGCGTTGCGCACCGGTGTTTTCACCTTCAGCTTGTGTTTTGTTGCCCCCATGAGCTAGGCAAGGCGCAACATTCCCATCAACCGGCCAGAAAGACCCGATCTCCCCATGAGCGACAGTGACCAGAAACCCGCTTTGCAAGCCGCCATTATCCCGGTGACCGGTTTCCAGCAGAATTGCACCCTTCTTTGGAGCACCGAAACCATGGAAGGTGCGGTGATCGATCCCGGCGGCGATGTGGACCGCATCCTGGAGGCCATCAAGCAAAGCGAGGTGAAGGTCACCCAGATTGTCCTGACCCACGGCCATATCGATCATGCAGGCGGGGCAAAAGAGCTGAAGGAGGCGCTTGGGGTGGACATTGTCGGACCTCATAAGGATGACCTTTTTCTGCTGGAGAGCTTGGAGGCCACAGGTGCCTCTTATGGCATTGCGGGGGCGCGGAACGTGGTGCCGGACAGGTGGTTGAGCGAGGGCGAGACCCTCTCCATGGCAGGGGCGGACTGGGAGATCTTCCATTGCCCCGGCCACAGCCCGGGCTCGGTGGTGTTCTTCAACAAGCAGGCGCGCTTTGCGATCGTGGGCGATGTATTGTTCGCCGGCTCGGTGGGCCGGACCGATCTGCCCCGGGGCAATCATGAGGATCTGATCAGTTCCATCAAAACAAAGCTCTTCCCGCTGGGGGATGATGTGGGCTTCCTGTGCGGTCACGGACCTGGCTCAAACATTGGACATGAACGCCAGACCAATCCGTTCCTTCAGGACTAGAGCAGGGTTCAGGACCAGCCGAACGCATCCCAATGAGCGAACCTTTCCAGCCCCTTCAGGACATCCGCGTTGTTGAACTCAGCCATATGGTGATGGGCCCGTCCTGCGGGATGTTTTTGGCCTTTCTGGGGGCCGAGGTGGTCAAGGTTGAGCCCCCCGGCGGCGACAAGACGCGGCAGCTTACGGGCATGGGGGCCGGCTTCTTTCCCATGTTCAACCGAGGCAAGAAGTCCGTCTGCCTTGATCTGCAGAGCCAAGAGGGGAAAGCTGATCTCGACAAGCTGCTCAAGTCGGCGGATGTCTTCGTTGAGAACTTCAAAGACAGCTCACTCGTTAAGATGGGGCTCGACCCCGAGAGCCTGCGTCAGCGCTACCCTGATCTGATCATTGTCTCCAACAAAGGGTTTTTGCACGGTCCCTACGAGCACCGCACGGCCATGGATGAAGTGGTGCAGATGATGACCGGGCTTGCGTACATGACCGGCCCCACAGGACGCCCGTTGCGCATCGGCTCTTCGGCCAATGACATTATGGCGGGCCTGTTCGGCGCGCTCTCTGTTTTAGGGGCGGTGCTTGAGCGTGAGAAGGGCGGGGCGGGGCGCAGTGTGCGGATAGGGCTGTTTGAGAACTGCCTTCTGCTGGTGGGCCAGCACATGGTGCAATACGAGATGGAGGGAACCGAATCTCCCCCCATGCCGGAGCGCTCGTTTTCTTGGCCTGTCTATGACATTTTTGAAACGGCGGACGGACGCCAACTCTTTATCGGCGCCATCACGGGCGGCCATTGGACGGCCCTGTGCGATATTTTGAACCTTCAGGACCTGCGCGATGACCCGGCTCTGGCGAGCGCCATGGACCGAATAAATGCGCGCGACCGCACGCTTCCGATTTTCACGCAGGCCGTTGCCGGGCGGGAAGCGTCCGAACTGGCGGCGGCCTTTACGGCAAACGACATACCCTTTGCACCCGTCCAGCGGCCGGTGGAGATGTATGACGATCCGCACGTCAACCGTCCTGGCGGCTTGGTGACGACACAGCAGACAGACGGCACCTCCTATCGCGCGCCGGGGCTGCCCTTGGAGGTGGACGGGATGCCGGTTGTCGTGAAGAACAGTTTGTCTGCGGCTGGCGCGGACACTGAGGATGTGATGAGCGCCTTGGCGCAAACGACAACCAGTAAAGCCAAGTAGACCACTGCCTGCCATTGCGCGCGCGCGCCGGTTTGGTATTGTCTCACCCGGCTTCACTTTCCAGCCGCACACGACAATAAGACAGCGGCCCGATGACAGGAGGAAACGAAAGATGAATTTGGACAAGCGGCAGTTTCTTGCCGGATCAGCAGCTTTTGCGGGCGCCAGCATGACCTGGTCTGTAAAGGCCTTTGGCTCATCGGCGGAATTGAAGGCCTCTCATTCGGTGAACACCACCATCTACGCGCCTCACATGGTGGCCAAGGCAAAAGGGTTTGCCGCCGAAGAGGGACTGGACCTGCAACTTACCGAGGCGCTTGGCGGCTCCAAGGTGCGCAAGTTGATCGCCGCTGAGCAGGTCTCCTATGCCCTTGGAGATTCAAGCCATCCCCTGCAGCTCACCAATCGCGGCAAGCCGACCAAGATCTTGCTGGCGACTGATAACCGCTGCTCCTACGCAAACATCGTCGTGCGCAAGGAACTGGCCGATAAGGGCATCGACACCGTGGAAAAGCTCGCCGAGTACAAGCGCGACGGCGACGGCAAGCCAGTGATCGCGGCAACCGGCATCGGCTCTGGCACCTGGGTCTACGGCACTTATGTGCTGGAGTCCTTTGGCGTGAACGACAAGTTCAACTGGGTAGCCGGCGGCGGCTCCAAGACCATCCTGGGCGGGCTCAAAGCAGGCAAGTTCGACGCCATCATGGCGGTGCCGGCCTGGCAGTTCCGGGCCATGGACGAAGGCTATGGCGCTCCGCTCTACGACATCGCCAACAAGGAAGCCTGGGACAAGGTCTTCGGCGGCAAGATTCCGGCCTCGGTGGTTTATGTTCTCGAAGACACGATCAACGCCAATCCGGAGCTGGCCCAGTCATACGTCAGTGCCATGTACAAAGCCATGCAATGGCTCGGCAACAGCTCTGAAGAGGAGATCTATAAGGTGGTCGGCCCGCTGATGCCCCGGTTCGACGAGGCGTTGGTGAAACGTGAAATCGCCTATTACAAGAAGATCTGGCAATTCGATGCGAGCTTCCCCAAGGAAGACTTCGGCAACGGTGCCAAGGTCTGGTTCCGTGCCAAGACGAAGATCAAACCGCTCGACTACGAAGCTGTGGCGGACATGAGCTTCCTGGGCAAGGCGCAGAAAGCCTGATGGAGGTTGCTGGAGACGGCGCGCAGGCGCGCATCGTTCTCAAGGACCTCACCAAGATCTACGGCGGCGGCAGCGGATCGGAGGTCCCTGCCGTCGACACCGTGAGCTTCGATGTCCGGGAGGGCGAGTTCGTTGCCCTCATCGGACCTTCAGGGTGCGGCAAGAGCACGATCCTCAACATGGTTGCAGGTCTCATTCCCATTTCGGGCGGGGAGATCCTGATCGACGAACGTCCGGTTGTGACCGGAACGCCGACACCTAAGGTTGGCTATGTCTTCCAGCGTGACACGGTCTATCCCTGGCGGACGGTGCGCAAGAATATCGGGCTCGGCCTTGAGCTCAACGGCGTCCCGAAGGCTGAGAGAGAGCGGCAAGTTGCCGAAATTGTCGGCCGTGCCGGCCTCGACGGTTTTGAGGATGCCTTTCCGATCACCCTGTCCGGGGGCATGCGCCAACGGGTGTCGCTGATGCGTACCCTTATCATGCGTCCGGAGATCCTCTTGATGGACGAGCCGTTTGGGGCGCTCGATACCCACACCAAGCTGGAAATGCATAAGCTGCTGCTGGAGATCTGGAACCAGGAGCAGCAGACGGTGGTGTTCGTCACCCATGATTTGGGCGAGGCCTTGACCTTGTCCGACAAGATCATCGTGCTTTCCGCCCGGCCAGGACGGCTGAAGGAGATTTTCGACGTGCCCTTCGAGCGCCCGCGCGACGCGGTCAGTTTGCGCGAAACGCCTGAGTTTAGTGCGCTCTTTTCGAAAATCTGGCATTCCCTCGGCGAGGAATTCCGCCGCACAAGCGCTGAGGGCTGAAGATGCAACTCTCAGAGACATTCTGGATCAACTTCTGGCGCTTGTTCCTGCTGGTTCTCATCCTCTCCATCTGGCAGTGGGGCGCGGAGGTCAATCAATGGCTCGTGTCGGGGCTGGAAAAGGGCTGGCAGAAGGCACTGACCGTTCAGGTGCTTGAACCGTTCTTCATTTCCAAGCCCACGCTGATCTGGGCCCGGTTTCTGGAACTGGGCTGTTTCACAGATCCCGCCGGAGCCTGGATCTCAGGCCAAGAGGGCGGGTTCTTCGGCTGTCTTGACAGCAATACCAACAATCTCTGGTACGCAACACTGGCCACCCTTCGCAACACGTTCTGGGGCTTTCTCGTCGGGGTGGGCAGTGGTGTCGTGGTAGGTCTCATCCTGGGCCGTTCAGATTTCCTCGCTCAGGTCTTCGAACCGTTTATCGTTGCCTTCAATTCCCTGCCGCGCATCGCGCTCGTCCCGTTGATCGTCCTCATCTTCGGTCTGGGTGATGCCTCCAAGATCATGACCGCCTGGGTCATCGTCTTCTTCATCGTTTTCTTCAGCACCTTCGAAGGCGCGCGTTCCGTGGACCGCGATCACATCAACGTGGCCAGACTGCTGGGTGCAAGCGATTGGCAGGTGACGTGGGCGGTGGTGGTTCCGTCCACGCTCGCCTGGGTGTTCGCGGTGTTAACGCCTGCGCTCTCCTTCTCGCTAATCGGGGTCATTATCGGGGAGTTCATCGGCGCGCAGGTTGGGCTTGGCAAGATCATCATTGAGGCCGAAGCCACCCTGGAAACCGCCGACATGATGGTTGCGCTCTTCGTGTTGATGATTGTGGGTGTGGGGCTCGCCTTGTTGATCCGGCGCCTCCAAACCTACCTGTTGCGCTGGCAATCACAGTTCAGTGGCTCAGGTCAGTAGGGCACATAGCCCTTGGCGTTGTCGAAGCGGGTGCCCTCAATATCCACCGCGTCCATGATGGCATCCTCCAAGTTCGACTTGGAGAGATTGGCGAAGCTGAGATCCGCGCCGGCCAGGTCGGCCTTGGAAAGATCTGCGCCCACGAAGCTGGCCTTCACGGCGTCAATGCCGGAAAGATCGGTGTCGTGAAGATTGGCGCCATCGAAGTTGGCATCACTCACATCCGCCCCCGCCATATCCGCCTCGGCAAGATTGGCCCCGGAGAGATCCGCCTTGGAGAAGTCGGCGCCGCGCAAATCTGCACCCGAAAGGTCCACGCCGGAGAGCTTGGCGCCGCTGAGCGACACCCCGGCAAGCTTGCACTTCACACAGGCTTTGTTGGCCAGCAAGGCCTCTTCCACGGACGGATCATGAGCTTCAGCGCCGGACCACATGCTCACAGCAAGAGCTAGGCCCAAGACGGATTTTTGCAGTTGCACAGTCATGACGCTTCCTTCCTACCCCGAAAGAGGCAAAACGGGAAGCCGCAAGTGTACGCCGGCTTAGTTCAGAACTTTGGGCCAGTTGCTGTTGCCGGCGCGGATGTTTGCGGACTGATTGCGCTCCCAGCGTTTCTGCACCGAGCGGTTATAGTTGAGATAGAGCTTGCCGCCGACGATCTTCCAAGCGCGCGGATCGCCTTTCGCGGTGTAGCCTTGCGAAACCGCCCAGGCGCAATAGCCGCCATAGGCCGGCGAATAGCGCCCCGGGGACGCCTTGAACGCATCCCGGTTGGCTGCCGAAGAAAAGCGCCATGTGACGCCGCGATGCTTCAGGGTGTATTTGGAAGACCCGCGCACAGGCTTGCCCTGCTTGAAATAGGCCACAGGATCATAGCCGCCCACGGCTGTGCCGGCCAAAAGGCCGGTGTAAATCGCGGGTTTTTTGGCTTCCACCGGGGTCAGAGCGGCCGTGCCCAAAACCGCGGCGCTGCCCAGCAGCGTGGCGGTGGAAAACAAGAGCGTGCGTCTGTTCATGCGCATGTGAAGTCTCCAATACAGTCCGTCTGAATCGTGAGATAAGACGTTCACGGATGACATGCGACCAAAATTTCCGTGAGTTTGCGGTGTATGCCGCTCTCATGCTATGGGCTGGCCGCCAATAGGTTCGATCTGCTTCGCTCCGCTTCCGGACGCGCTAAGAAGCTTGCCATCAAGAAGGGAAGACCCCCATGGAACAGCGTCAGCTGGGAAGAAGCGGCATTGCCGTGTCGGAACTTTGCTTAGGGTGCATGACGTTCGGTACCCAGCTCACAAAGGAGCAATCCTTTAATCAACTGGACCGCGCGTTCGAGGCGGGCATCACCACATTTGACACCGCGGAGATGTATTCCGTACCGCCCAGCCCGGAGGCGCAGGGCCTGAGCGAACGCATCCTGGGCGAATGGATCAATGCGCGCGGGGTGCGCGATCAGGTGGTTCTCGCCAGCAAGGTGGCAGGCCGCTCGACGCTGCTGCCGTACATCCGCAAGAGCGGCGAGTTGCCTGTTTTGGACGAAGCCAATATTGCCGAGGCGATTGATGCCTCCCTGGCCCGGCTGAATGTGGATGTGATCGATTTCTACCAGGTCCACTGGCCTGACCGTAAAGTGCAGTTGTTTGGCGAGGATCTGCGCGGTTATGTGCACTACGGGCCGGACCACATCCCGATCGAGGAAACCCTCGGCGCGCTTCAGAAGCTCGTGGATGCCGGAAAGATCCGCGCCATCGGGGTCTCCAATGAAAGTCCCTGGGGCATCATGCGCTATCTGGCGGCAAGCGATCAGCTCGGCCTGCCGCGCATTCATGGCAACCAAAACGCCTATAACCTTCTCAACCGCACCTGGGAGTACGGCTTGGCGGAGATTGCCCTTCAGGAGGATGTGGGGCTCTTGTCCTACTCCCCGTTGGCACAAGGCTACTTGAGCGGAAAGTACCTCAATGGCGGCCTGCCGGAAGGGTCTCGCAAAGCCAGATGGGGTGACCGGTTGGGTCGCTATTCCACCCCGTCCACCGACGATGCAATCACCGCCTATTGTGCCGTGGCGTCCGAGTTTGGCGTCGATCCCAGTGCTATGGCCTTACGCTTCGTCACCTCGCGGCCCTGGACCACCACGGCGATCTTCGGCGTCTCCAATGATGCCCAACTGGATGTCGCGCTCTCTGCGCTTTCAATGGACTGGGGAGATGAGATTGAGCAAGCAATCAACGAGGTGCATGCCCGCTGGCCGAACCCTTGCCCCTAGTCTGCCTCCTTGTTCACGAACACAATTCCAACACTCACCATCGCCAGGGCCAGAAGGATCCAGATGGTGATGTGTTCGCCGAGGATGAGCCATCCGAAGAACACCCCGAACAGGGGAGAGAGGAACGAGTAGGAGGCCACTTTCGCTGCCGGATAGATCTTCAAAAGCCAGAACCACGTGAGAAAGGCTGTGGAGACCACAAACAGAACCTGGACCGCGAAGATGGCGACGAGCGTGGGCGTGAGGTCGCGGATCAGCTCACCGAACAAGGGCGAGATGGGCAAAACCACCACTGCCGACACGCCCACCATATAGACCAGTTGCATCTCCGGTGTTGATTTCGCCAATCGGGTGGTGCGCACCATCAGCGGGATCCCGCCCCACAGGAAGGCCCCGGCAAGACACATAAGGTCGCCCAGGAGCACCTTCTCCCCGACGCTTTCTGAAGGGTCATAGAACGCCAAAACAATGCCGCAGATGGCCAGCAGCAGGCCAAACACCTTGTATCGGCTGAGGCGCTCGCCAGGGATCAGGTAATGGGCCGCCACCGCCAGCCAGAAGGGCATTGTGTAAAACATGATCGAGGCCCGGGCCACTGTGGTGAACTCAAGCGCTTGGAACAGCAAGATAAATTCAGCGGCAAACAGCAGCCCACAGATAACGCCGGGCCAAAAGCTGCCGTCGGTAACGGAGAGCTTTCGCTTGGCCAGAAGGGCAAACCCCACCACCGGGATGATCGCACAGGCTGATCTCAGGCCGACCTGAAACACCGGCTGCAGACCGGCATTGACCAGTTTGATCAGCACCTGATTGAGCCCAAGCAGAAGGGCCGACGACACCAGGAGGCTCGCGCCGAGGGCATCGATCCGGCTGCGCCGTTCCACTCAAAGCCCTTCCGTTCTGTGCGGGGCAAGCATCATGCCTTCAGCCCCATCTGCCGCCCCGGGGATGAGCTCATGACACAAGAGCCGGTCTGGATTGAACGGTCCGGGCATTTGAACATCCCCCTCAAGTTTTCTGAAGCCAGCCTTGGCATAGTAGGGCGCATCGCCCACCAGAACCACCAGGCCGTGTCCCGCGCGCGCCGCCGCGGCAAGCCCGTGCTCGATCAGTCTGAGGCCTGCGCCAAAGCCTTGCATGGCGGGCAAGATGGCCAGTGGGCCCAAAAGCAGGGCGTGTTTGCTTGCGCCAATGACAACCGGCCAGAACTGAATGGTTCCCACAAGGCGGCTGTCCAGCTCCGCAACGAACGCCAAATCCGGCGCCTGCACGGAGCCTTCGCGCAAACGGTATGAGGTCTTGGTCATACGGGTGAGGCCAAACGCTTCGTCGAGAATGGCGTTGATCAGGGAAGCATCTTCCGGCGTCTCAGGCCGGATATCAAAAAAGGAGCTGTTCATAGCAATGGTTCTGTATCAGAGGAGCACGGGAGCTCCGCCTTGGTAACCGGCATTGCTGAAAGCACGTGGGACGGCGGCACGAAGGAGCGGAGCGGTTCAGCAGGACGTGAGAACACGTCCGGAAGCTTCCGGTCGTCGTCGCTGAAAAAGGATCCGCGGTTTTGCCATTGTATTTACGTGCGCCGTGTGACTTATCACGAAGAGAAGAGCCCCATAGCACGGCTGGCATCGCGGCGTCTATGGGGCAACGACAGCCAAAGAGGAGCGAGCATGGGTTTGCTGATTGACGGGATCTGGCACGACAAGGGATACGATACCAAGTCCACAGGCGGCCGGTTTAAGCGGGTGGAGTCCACGTTTCGCAACTGGGTCACCGAAGACGGCACTCCGGGACCGGGAGGCGAGGGCGGTTTTGCCGCTGAGAGCGGGCGCTATCACCTCTACGTGGCCTGGGCCTGCCCCTGGGCGCACCGGGCCCTGATTTTTCGCAAACTTAAGGGCCTGGAAGATCATATCGGCCTTTCCATCGTCGGCCCTTTAATGTTGGATCAAGGCTGGGAGTTCAACGGCGGCGATGAGTGCATCCCTGACACCATCAACGGCGCAAAGCGGCTGCATGAGGTCTATACGGCAGCCGATGCGGCCTTCACCGGACGGGTGACCGTGCCCGTCTTGTGGGACAAGCAACAAGCAACGATCTGCTCCAACGAATCCTCTGAAATCATCCGCATGTTCAATTCCGCGTTCAACGCGGTCACCGGCAATCAGGACGATTACTATCCTGCAGAGCTGCGCCCGCAGATTGATGAGATCAACGATCGGGTGTTCAACACCCTCAATAACGGCGTCTACAAATGCGGTTTTGCCACGTCTCAAGCCGCCTACGATGAAGCGGTTGTTCCGCTGTTTGAGACCTTGGACTGGCTGGAGGGCATTCTCTCCGAAAACCGCTATTTGTGCGGCGACCGGCTCACCGAGGCCGATTGGCGCCTGTTTCCAACCTTGTTGCGCTTCGATCCGGTCTATGTGGGCCACTTCAAGTGCAACATCCGCTGCCTTCGCGAATATCCCAATCTCTGGGGCTACACACGCGAGCTCTACCAGTGGCCGGGGATTGAAGAGACCGTGCACATGCCCCAAACCAAAGAGCATTATTATGCCAGCCACAAAATGGTGAACCCGACCGCGATTGTCCCGGCCGGCCCCGATCTGGACTTTTCAGTGCCTCATGGGCGCGGATAGGGCGCATCACCAGGTCTGCACGGCCGATTGACCCTCCAAAATCTCGCGCAGACGCCGTTGTGTGCCTTTAGTCATGTCCTCGGGGAGTTGGCTGGGAGCGAAAAACCTGGCCTCGGCGATCTCAAGGCTGCCGTTCTGGGACACCGGCTCTGAAGTCTCGCCCAGATAGAGCAGCACGTAGTCGCCATAAAAGATTGCGTCGTTATTGTATATGCCGGCCAGACGCAACGGATGATCCATGGTCACGCCGGTTTCTTCGAGCACTTCGCGCGCCGCCGCCTCCTGGGTGTTTTCGCCGCGTTCCACCCCGCCGCCCGGCAGCAGCCAGCCGGGCGAGTATGTGTGGCGCACCAGCAGAACCTCTCCTCGCTCGTTGCGCACCAGAACGCGCACGCCGAGGGTTAGCCCCCGTGTTAAACGAAACCAAGGGTGAAGCAGAAAGCGTGTTACTATGCGGTAGAGGGTGCGTCCCATTTCACAAGCATCGCATCAGGTGTTGAAGCGCCGGTAAAGATAGCAGATAACCCGGCTTTGATTCGGGTGAACGCGAACGCAAGCGACTAAAAAACGTAATGAAGTCAATTTTTCGCATATTTTTCGGTGCAGCCCGCACCAAGCCCCTTCTGGTGCTCGCGTGCATGGTGGCCGCCGGACTGTTTGAGATGGTTTCCATCGGCGCACTGGTGCCGCTGATCGGCTATCTTGGCGGCTCAGAGAGCCAAAGCAGCTCCCAGATGGCTGAGTTCATCGGCTGGCTCATGCGGGTTCTGGGTCTGCCCAACACGTTTGAGACCATGGTGGGGCTGGTCGTTGCCGGCATGGTGATCAAGTCGATCCTGTCGTTCGGCGCCTATGCCTATGTGGCCTTCTCCATCGCCAAAGTGGTGTCGGTGATGCGCGCCAACCTGGTGCGCCAGCTCTTGAATGCGCGCTGGAGCTATTTTGCAGACCAACGCGTCGGCCGCATTGCCAACGCCTTGTCCAATGATGCCACCCGTGCGGGCACCGCCTACCAGCGCTCGGCGCGCTTCGTTGCCTACTTCGTACAAGCCATCTTCTATGTGATCGCAGCCCTGCTGATCTCCCGGGAACTGGCGCTGATCGGGGCTGTTGTCGGCTGCTTTTTGGTGCTTGCGCTGGGCTGGTTGGTCAAGATTTCGCGAAAAGCCGGCTACAAGCAAACCGACAGCACATCCGATCTGGTCACCTACGTTTCGGACACATTGAACAACATCAAGCCCCTCAAATCGATGGAGCGCCAGGGCCCCTTTATCGAGCTCTTCAGCCGCAAGATCAGGGTGCTGCGCAAATCTCTGGTGCGCCAATCTTTGGCGTCCCACGGACGCAACTATGGCCATGAAGCGCTTGTGGCTCTGTGCATCGGTGTTGCCGTCTATATCTCAACCAAGCAGTTCAATACGCCCTTATCGGAGCTCGTGGTGGCAGGGATCATCTTCTTCCACGTCACCTCGGTGATTTCCAAGCTTCAGGCCACATTGCAGGAAGCTGCGCAGTTGGAAGGGGCATTCTGGCGGCTTGAAGATGTGCTGCGCTCAACGGCCGAGGTTGCAGAGTCCAATCCCGGCACCAAAACGCCCACGCTGAGCACCGGAGCGCAGTTCCACAAGGTCAGTTTCGCCCATGATGAAACACCTGTGGTCAGGGGCATCGACCTGGAGATCCCGGCCAACAAGATCACTGTTTTGCGCGGAGGGTCCGGTGCCGGGAAGACGACGCTCATCGATCTTCTGATCGGACTTCACCGCCCGGACGAAGGCAGTATCACGCTTGATGGCGTGAGCCTCACGGACATCGACTTAAAGGCCTGGCGCCGGATGATCGGTTATGTGCCGCAGGAGCTCAGTCTGTTCCACGGCACCATCCGCGAAAACATCACTCTGGGCGATGACACCGTGAGCGCGGAGGCGGTCGACAAGGCGCTCAAGCGGGCTGGCGCGGCGGACTTCATTGCCAAACTGCCGGACGGTGTTGAAACCATCGCGGGCGAGATGGGCACCAAGCTGTCAGGAGGTCAGCGTCAACGCATCGCCCTGGCCAGGGCCTTGGTCACCGATCCCACCTTGTTGATCCTCGACGAGGTGACCAGTGCGCTAGACCCGGAGACCGAGCGCGAAATTGTCAACAACATCAAGGAGCTCACGGGCGCCTACACCATCGTCACCGTAACCCACCGTCCGGCCTGGACGGCCATTGCCGACCGTCTCTATACGGTGGAGGCCGGCCAGGTGCGCCTGGCGAAACCGCCAAAGCCCAAGCCGCCGCGCAAATCCGGACGCACGAAGCCGGCGCGCGTGGCGTGAAGCGCAACAGGCATGACGAGCAGCGCCCACAGCATTGAGATTAAGGCGGTCTCCGGTAAGGCGGGTCTGGACGCTTTCCTCTCCTTGCCGTTCCGGCTTTATGCCGACGATCCGAATTGGGTGCCGCCGCTCTATCTGGAGCGCCAGGACCATCTGAGCGCGAAGAACAATCCCTACTACCAGCATGCGGAGGTTCAGCTTTTCACCGCCTGGCGCGCGGGTGAGTGCGTGGGCCGCATTTCCGCCCAGGTCTGCGAGCTTCACCAAGAGCACCACAATGACGGTGCGGGCCAATTCGGCTTCATCGAGGCGGAAAATGATCGGGAGGTCTTTGCTGCACTTTTCGCCGCAGCGGAAGACTGGTTGAAGGCGCGCGGAATGGTGTGCAGCCGCGGCCCGTTCAGTCATTCCATCAATGAGGAGGTGGGCCTGCTTGTGGAGGGCTTTGAGACCCCGCCGCAATTCCTGATGGGACACGCCCGGCCCTACTATGATGCCCGGATCTTAGAAGCCGGATATGCCAAGGCCAAGGACCTTTTGGCCTACTGCTACGACCCTCAAGACGATATCCCCCGGGCCATGGCGGCCATGGTGAAAAAGGTCGCCCGCTCCGGCGACATGGACGTGCGCAAACTGTCGAAGAAGAACCTGGCCCGCGATCTGGACGTGATTATCTCGATCTTCAATGATGCCTGGAGCGACAATTGGAAGTTCGTGCCCATGACCCAGGCTGAGATCAATCACCTGGGGCAAAATCTGAAGCTCCTTGTGCCTGAAGAGTACATTTCAATCGCCTACTATCAGGGCGAGCCGGCCGCTATGGCGGTGTCTTTGCCCAACATCAATGAGGCGATTGCCGATCTGAACGGCAAAATTCTGCCCTTTGGCTGGGCCAAATTGCTCTGGCGCCTTAAAGTAAGGGGCGTGACGTCAGCCCGTATGCCGCTGATGGGGGTCGCCAAACAGTTCCAGGGCTCGGCGCTTGGCGCAGCTCTCGGCATCGCCGCCATCGACGCCGTCAGGCAGCACCATGCGGCGGCGGGCACCCGTCTGGGAGAACTCTCCTGGGTTTTGGAGGATAACATGGCGATCCGGGGTATTATCGAAAGCTTGAACGCCAATCCGTACAAGCGTTACCGCGTTTACGAGCGCGCGCTGTGATCGGGATGGTGAAATATGACGCCCTGGTGATGGCCGCCGGTCGGGGGCCATCCGATCCCATGGCCACGGCCTTTCATGTGGATCACAAGTGCCTGGTGCCCGTTGGCGGCACGCCCATGCTGGCGCGCGTGGTGGATGCGCTTTTGAAATGCCCTGACGTGGCCCACATATCCATTTCGATCGATGATCCGGAGGCGGTGCGCGCCGCTTTGGGTCCGGGCCCAGCCGTTGAGGTTGTCCCGTCATCAACATCGGCTCCCGCCTCGGTGCTTGCCACCCTAAAACGCCCCGCAACGCAGTGGCCGGTTCTCGTCACAACAGCAGATCATGCGCTTCTGACCCCGGCGATCGTCTCGCATTTCCTGCAGATGGCGGCGAGTACCGGCGCCGATCTTGCCGTGGGTCTAGCGACCCGCGAGACCATAACCGCCGAGCTGCCGGAAACCCGGCGCACGTACATGAAATTCTCCGACGTCTCCGTGTCCGGCTGCAACCTGTTCGCCATCAACTCTGCGCAGGGGCTGAACTTCGTGCGCTTCTGGCAACAGGCCGACAAGAACCGCAAGAAGCCCTGGAAGCTGATTGGAGCATTCGGCATGGGTGCGCTCACATCCTGGATGACCGGGGGCATGAGCCTGGACCGCGCGTTCGAGCTGGCCTCCGAAAAATTGGGCGCGACCGCGGTTCCTGTGCTGCTGCCGTTCGCGTCAGCGGCTGTGGATGTGGACAAGCCGGAAGACAAGGATCTGGTGGAGCAACTGCTTTCGGAGCGGCCTGAAACCCCTTAGGCCAGGTCTTCTACCAATTCGCCACCACCTGCCGCGCATGCTGCAGATCGGCCGGAAAATCAACTTCGGCCCACTCATAATCGTCAAAGGCGTGGGCGCGCACATCCACAATCTTGCTGAGACCTGCGACCGCGGTCACAAACCACTGCTTCAGTCCCTGAGGTCCGCGCACCATGCTGTCGAGCACGTCGGCATATTTCTGCCCGCCGTCTCCGCGGAACAGATAGAAGCCGATGGCTTCAGCATCCACGGCTTCCAGCGGCAGGCGTTTGCCGATCTCCGTGACCCGCTCTGCGTCCATCATCACCTTCATATCGTCGGCGTCGTAGCTTTCCTTGTGATTGATCGCCACGGTCACTTCCGCCTGAGGCGCGGCCAACAGATGGGCCACCAGGTCGGCTTTGAAGATATTGTCCCCGTTCACCTGGATAAAATCACCGGTCATTTCGTGGCGTGCCATCCAGCAGCTCGCCAGATTGTCGGACACGCTGTAGAACGGGTTGAAGACCGTGCGCACCTGAATGCCCAGGTCCGATGAAATCTCCTTCAACGCGGCTTCCATCAAGCCGTCGCCATAGCCGGTGACCACCACAAACTCCTTGATCCCGCAGGCAACAAAGGCGTCGATCTGACGGCCGATCAAAGACCGTCCCCCCACATCGAGCAGGGCCTTCGGCACCATCTCGGTTAGGGGCAGCAAACGCTTGCCTTGGCCGGCTCCCAAAATGATGACTTTCACTTGCAAATACCCCAAAACCCGTGGACTAGTGATACTCTGTTGGAGAGGATGGCACTCAATGGCACCGGTCTGAGACGCTGTCAACGCAAAGGCGCCCGGCGCCTGAAATGATATTTCGGCGCATGGTTAAGCTCGCACACATCTCAGATCCTCATCTGCCTATGACCACGGCCAAAGTCACGCAATTGCTGTGCAAGCGCATCCTTGGATACCAGTCGTGGCACCTCAATCGTAAGCATGTGCACGACCCCGCTGTTCTGGCGGGCCTGGTAGAGGACATGCAGACCTTTCAGCCCGATCATATTGCGGTAACCGGCGATCTCACCAACATTGGGCTGCCGGCGGAATTTGCCGCTGCCGGCAGGTGGCTCGCCAGTCTTGGACCGGCCGACCGGGTTGCGGTGATACCGGGCAATCATGATGCCTATGTGAAGATTGCTCATGAGGAGGGCCCCGGCCGCTGGCAGCAGAATATGAAAGGCGAGTACGCCGTGCCCGAGCAGGCCGCAAAGGACGGGTTTCCTTACGTGCGCGTGCGCAAAAACGTAGCCATGATTGCCTTGTCGTCTTCGGTCCCCAGCGCCTGGTTTGCAGCCGGCGGGCGGGTGAGTAAGCGGCAACTCGGTGCGCTCAAGACGCTTTTGCCCCGCCTCCGCCAGCAGGGGTTCTTCCGCACAGTGCTGATCCATCACCCGCCCTTGCCCGGTCAGGCAACGTGGCGCAAAGCCTTGTGGAACGCAGGCGATCTGCGCGACATACTCGTTGCAGAGGGTGCTGAGTTGGTCTTGCACGGGCACAATCACCGGCACATGCATGAACCCTTAAAAACCGCCCATGGTACGACTCACGTTTTTGGCGTACCCTCCGCATCTGCAAGGGAAACCAGGCATAAACCTGCAGCCGCTTGGAATCTCTACCAAATCCGCCGCGACGAAGGGGCATGGCGGTGCGATGTGAAGATCAGAGGGATGAGCTCAAATGCAGTACAATTTGCCGAGCTTCGCCACGTTGCGGTCACGTTTGATTGACTTAACACGGCAGTGAAGCCGTTATTGAGAAGGCCATCCTGAGATGAACCAGACTATGGAGAAGTTCGGGTATCCGGGCAGCCTGGTGAAGGAGCTGGATCATTGGTGCATCCTGCTGCGGGGTCAACAGGCCACCCTGGGTGCCCTGGTGCTGGTCTGCAAAGAGGAAGTGGAGGCGTTTTCTGAGATCAGTCCGCCGGCCTTTGCAGAACTGGCCGTGGCCACCCGTCAGATCGAAACATCTCTTCAAGCTTTCCGCCCCTATCAGAAGCTCAATTACCTGATGCTCATGATGGTGGATCCCAATGTGCACATGCATGTGATCCCGCGCTATAGCGAGACCCAGAGCTTTGAAGGAATTTCCTTTCCAGATGCCGGTTGGCCGGCCGTGCCGGATTTGTCCAGTGCCGTGACGGCGGATGGAGACTTGCAGGGCAAACTGCTGGCGGCTTTGAAAGCTGTTTGGGCCGGGTAGTGCATTGAACATTACGGGAAGATATATCGCCAAAACGATCGCCAAGCCGCTGTTGTCGGCCATTGCCATTGGATTATTGGTTCTGTTGGCCGACCGTTTGGTGAGGCTGCTTGACATCACGTTGGGCAAAAAGAACTCCCTTGGCATCGTGTTTGAGATGCTGGCGTACCTGGTGCCGCACTATTTGGGTCTGGCGCTGCCGGCCGCCTTGTTCCTGGGCCTGTTGTTCGGCTTTAACTCTCTGTCAAAAAACAGCGAACTGGACGCCTTTATGGCAACCGGCATCGGCTTGCACCAACTGGTGAGACCGGTGATGATCGTGGCAGCGTTTTTCACGATGCTCGCTCTTCTGATTGTCGGGTGGGTCCAGCCACAGGCGCGCTATGCCTTCAGAGCGATTGTCCACTCGGTGCAGAACGTGGAGATCTTCTTTCTCGCCGAAGCGGGCGTCTTCATGCAGGCCGGTTCCAGAACCTTCATTCTCGATAAACTGTCTCGCAAAAACAATCAGTTCGAGCGAATTTTCCTGTTTGAGGACAAAGAGACCGGCGGCAGTCTGACCTTAACCTCCACCGGCGGTGCGCTGGTGGAGCACGAGGGCGATCCGCGGCCGATATTGCGCCTCAGGGAAGGCCACAGGCTCCGGATTGACGGTGTGGTGAGAGCTGACTTTAGCAACACGCCTCTGCCGCCTCATGTTGTGGGTGAGTTCAACAATGTGGATACGCCCATTGGCCGTGTTGTGGGCACCCAGTTCAGAGTGCGCGGGATAGATCATCGAGAGCTGTCGCTGCTGGAGCTGATCAAGCTTCGAGGCAAGCCGCCTGAAAAAACCACCGTTGAGAAGATGCGCGGCGAGTTTCACAAGCGGGTGGTCACGGTTCTCTCGATCATGATCTTGCCCATCCTGGCCGTGCCGTTTGCCATTGGGCGACGACGGGGACACCGGGCCTATCGCTTTGCGCTCGCGGTGGTTTTGTTGGTGGTCTACCATGAAGTCCTGGAGCAGGGCGCATTGGCGGTGTTTCTTGGCAAGGCGTCGCCGTGGATTGCCATATGGCTTCCTTTCGTCGCCCTGGCCACATTTGCCATATGGCATTTCCACCACACCTGCTTCACATTGAAACCGGCCAGATTGGAGCCGACTTTGGACTGGCTGATCGATCAAATCGAACGGGTTAAGGTCTCCGTTCTAAGGAGGTTTAAGGCCGCATGACCTGGACCTTGAGCATGATGTTGACGCGTATGGTTGCGTCCCGGTTCGCGCTGATCCTGGCGGGCATCACCATTTTCGTCCTCACGCTGGATGTGGTGACCTATGCGCCGGATGTTCTGGCGCTGCACAATGATGATCTCAGCTCCATCTTCAAATATGCGCTCCTCCGGCTGCCGGGGGTCACATCGGCCTTCGTGGGCATTGCCACGTTGCTTGCGCTTCTGCTGATGCTGACCGAGTTGAGCCACCGGTCCGAGCTGGTTGCGATCTGGAACACAGGGGTGTCCCAGCTTCGCCTGATCCTCATCATTGCCCCTGTGGCGTTGGCCATTGGTGTGTTCCATTTCCTCATTGACGATCAGGCCGTGCCCGGCGCAGCGCCCACGCTGCATCAGTGGGGGATTGGAGATTACTCGGGCAAAAAGCTCAAAGTGGGCGAACAGGATCCCATATGGTTGCGATCAGGCAACGACATTTTGCGCGCTGCCCGCAGCAATCCCAATGCAACGGAACTGACCGATGTTACGATTTTCCGGCGCGACGCGGCGGGCATCCTGACCGAACAGATCATCGCCAAATCCGCTGCACAGGTGCAGGGCCGTTGGGAGCTCTCAGATGTGGTCATCTATTATCGGGAGAATCTGCCCCCAAGCCGGGTGAACCGGATGATTTATTCGGGCCTCTTGCGGCCGGCAGCGGCAGGCACCCGCTCAGGCGACCCGGAGGAAATGAGCAGCGCGGACCTCCAGTACTTTATCGCGAATTCGGGCTTCGGTATCCGACCGACCCATGTCTATTCCACCTGGCAGCAAAAGCGCATCACACTTTTCTTCGTCTCCTTCCTGATGGTGCTGATTGCGGTGCCGTTGTCGGTGCGATTCCGCCGCGGCGGCGGGCTGGGCATGTTCTTTGCCATCGGGGTTGGGCTGGGATTTGCTTACTTCATTTTTGAGGGGGTTTCGCTCACCATGGGTGAATTGGGCCTGGTGCCGCCCTGGATGGCGGCTTGGATGCCGATGATGGTGTTTGGGGCTGCCGCAACGGCGATTGCAATCAGCCAAGAAAGCCTTTAGTTCTCCAATCTTTCCCAGTAACCGATCCTAAGGTGGCCGAGGGCCAGCAGTACCGCGTGACGAAAGAGCTGACCAAAAAAGACAAACAAGCCAGCCCGGCAGAGCCCGCGGCCAAGGCCGCTTTTCGCACGGACCCGGTCCTGTGCTTTGTGGAGGCGAAGGCCGACCCGGTGCGGATGTGGGGCATGAGCCCGCGCGAACGGCTGGTCACACAATTTGCCAAGGAAGGCATCACCGAGATCATCTCGGTTGACGCGCTCCCGCAGCACAACGGACCGGTCATTCTCTTGCGCGAAGATTGCGTCATTGATCCCCCCCTGGTGCCGGTGATCGCAAAGCGGCCGGAGTTTGCGTTGCTCAGCGATGTGGCGGCTGACACCTCGCCCATGTCGGTCCACACGCGCTCAGAAACTGCGCTGGAGGCTGCTGAGGCCATGCAGGCGGGCCAAGACCTGCCGGATAGGCTTAATCTGATTGCGCGCCGTCCTTCTGAGCTCAGCGCCACGTTCTGGGGCAAGCTGCGCAAGCGTGAAGTGCCCTATGCCAGGGCGGTGTCTCCGGACACCGTGGAGGAGACCGAATGGCGCATGTTTATGGGCACCTACAAGGGCGCCACCGACCTGGTCACCAAATATCTCTGGCCGCGGCCCGCCTTCTACGTGACCCGGGCGCTCGCACCCACATCCATCACGCCGAACATCGTCACGGCCCTCAGCGCGGTGTGTGTGGTCCTGGCCTTCTGGCTGTTCTGGGAGGGTTACTTCCTGGCAGGCCTCGTGGCCGCCTGGCTTATGACGTTCCTTGATACCGTGGACGGCAAGCTGGCCCGTACCACGCTGACCTCCTCAAAATGGGGGGATGTGTTCGATCATGGCATCGACCTGATCCATCCGCCCTTCTGGTACGCGGCCTGGGCTCTGGGGCTCGGCGCGGTCGGTCTTGGCTGGTCGTCGGAGATGTTCTCCTTCATGATGATCGCCTTGATTGGCGGCTACATTCTTCAGCGCATTATGGAAGGCATCGCCATCAAGGTCTTGGGGCTCGAGATCCACATCTGGCGGCCCATTGATACGTTCTTCCGCCTGATCACCGCGCGCCGGAACCCCAACTTGGTGATCCTCACGGTGGTCACGCTGCTTCTGGGCCGTCCGGACCTGGCATTGGAGTGGGTGGCGTGGTGGACGATCATCTGTTTGGTGCTGCACGGAGTTCAGCTCGTCCATGCGCTGATTGTTAAGTCCAAAGAGGGTAAACTGACCTCCTGGATGACCAAACCCATGGACACCACCACGTCGTCATGACCGCTGGCATCATCATCAATCCGCGCTCCAGTTCCGCTGGCAAGCGCGGGCGTCGCTTGGCCGACGAAGTGTCCAAGCGCAGCGGCATATTGTTGGAAAGATTGGAGAATTTCTCTGATTTGGCCGATATTCTGGAGCGCTTCGCCGCAAAGGGTGTCACCACCTTGTTCATCTCCAGTGGCGACGGCACGGTGCAGGCCATTCAGACCCTTTTGGCCGAACGTGAGATCTTCGAGCACTTGCCGACCCTTGCCCTCTTGCCGCACGGCACCACCAACATGACGGCCACCACTCTGGGCTGCCGGCCAGGCGGCCGCGGCGCCATTGCCGATCTGGCAGAGAGCGCGGAGGCGCGCGCCAATCCCGATATCCACAAGACCCGGCGCACGGTGCGGATCGTCAACCCGGCCGGGCGCGGCCCCATGCATGGCATGTTTGTCGGCTGCGGCTCCATCAGAGGCGCTGTGGAGTTCACCCAATCCGCCATGAACAACAACAATATCCGCGGAGAACTGGCCCCGCTGGCCACCCTTGTCGCGCTCCTGGGCCGTTATCTGTTCTCGCGCGCGGAAACCGCAATTGTCAAAGCCCACCGCCTGAAGGTTGAGGTCGATGCAGAGACCATGGCGGACGGCCCGCTTTTGCTGTTCATGGCCTCGACCCTGGAGAGGCTGGTGCTGAGGTGTCATCCCTATTGGGCGCCCGATACCAGCCAGATGAAGGCCCTCACCATTGCCTTTCCACCGCCTAACGTGCTGCGCAACATATTGCCTTTGATGTATGGCGTGCCGAACCGAAACTTGCCGGCCTCCTGCCAGAGCCGCTCCATTGAGGCCGCTCGGGTGGGTGGTACCGAGGACTATGTGGTGGATGGCGAGTTCTTTCAGGCCCCGGCGGATGAACCGCTGAGGCTGGAGCTTGGCACCGAGTTCACCTATCTTTGCCCGTAATTCATGATGGGCCGTCAACATGCCGAAAATCCAAAGGCGCTGCGCAGCTTGGTGGAGCGGCAATTGGCCTTGCCTGTCAGCCGGCAGGTGGCCGCGATTGCCGGCACTGTGCGGGCCGAGGCGGCCAAGCGGGCCGGGGGCGATCCCGCCAAAACGGTGGCCGCCGTTCTGGGCTATGGCTCATGCCTGCGCGATGTCTCGCCGGCAGAAGGTCTGGCCGACTTCTACGTGCTGTTGAGTGATGGGGCAGGGGTCAGCAGCAATCCGCTGTCCCGGCTTGGCTGCCGCGTGGCGCCGCCCAATGTGTATTATGCGGAGTGCACCCATGAAGGTCAGGTGCTGCGCTCCAAGTACGCCGTGCTGCCGCTCAGCCAGTTTGAACGCTGGGTGTCTCCCTCCACTTTAAACCCCTATTTCTGGGCAAGATTCGCCCAGCCAAGTGCGCTTCTTTGGGTGCAAGAGGGCTATGAGGAGCGGGTTCGGGGCGCGGTCGAGACGGCGATTATCACCATGCTGCGGTCTGCCTTGCCCTTGGCCGAGGGCGAAAGCGAGCATCAGGACCTGTGGCTCACCGCGCTCAAAGCCACCTACGGCACGGAGCTGCGCTCTGAAAGCGAGGACAGGGCCCGGCACATCATGTCCACGGCGCCTGACTGGTATGACGAGACGGCCCGGGCGGTGGTGGGCGATGATTTGCCTGCGGCCCTCGCCAGTTTGGCCGACCGGCATTGGGCCAAGGGACAGGTCGATTGGAAGCGGCGGCGGTTTAAAGGGAAAATCCTCTCAGTTGTGCGCCTCATCAAGGCGGCCTTCACGTTTCAAGGCGGAGCGGACTATCTGGCCTGGAAGATCGAGCGCCACTCCGGTGTCGCAGTGGAGCTGTCGGATTTTGAACGCCGGCATCCCATCTTGGCGTCGGTCTGGTTGATGCCGAAGCTCTATCTGAAGGGTGCGTTCAAATAAGCGGAAACTGGGGTGCCACTTAAAAGTCACCCATCAAGGCCAAATAGCGCGAATATATCTGCGGGTTCAGATGCTTACACGAAAATGGGTTCGTTCGGAAGTTCATACCATTTCGCCGAATTCAACTATTTAGTGGCAAGCTTTCGCTCACCCCGCCTTTGCCAGATGCACGCCCGTGGCCACAACCTCGCCGAACAGCTCAATGATCCGGTCAATATCGGCATCCGTGTGCGCGGCGGACACTGAACACCGCAGCAGGCATGTCTTGTTCGGCGTGCCGGGCGGAATGGCGATGTTCACATAGACACCGGCTTCCATCAGGGCGTTCCACATGGCGATGGTGGAGGGCTCATCGGGACACGTCACGGCAATCACCGGGCTCACCACATTGCAGCCAAGCTGCAGGCCAAGGTCCGAGAACCCGTTGTAAAGACGGGTTGAATTCTTCTGCAACCGTTCGCGCCGCTCCGGCTCAGCTTGCAGGCGCTTCACTGCGGCAATGGATGTTGCCACAGACGCCGGCGAGGGCGAGGCGGTGAACATATAGGGCCGCGAGGCATAGCGGATCATTTCGAACATGGGATCGTTGCCGGCGCCAAATCCGCCGATTGCCCCAACGCTCTTGGAGAAGGTACCGACCACATAGTCCACTTCATCGTGGAACCCGGCCTCATCGGCCAGCCCGCGGCCATTGGGGCCAAGCACGCCAAAGGAATGGGCCTCGTCCACCAGAAGCTCAAAGCCGTGCTTCTTCTTCACCTCAACAAACTCATCAAGCGGGGCCCGGTCGCCCAACATGGAGTAAATCCCTTCAACCACCACCAGGCGGCCGCCGCCATCATCTTCCATGCGCGACAGGCGCTTATCCAAATCGGCGGCATCATTGTGGCGGAAGCGCACCAGCTTGGCGCCCGACAGGGTGCAGCCGTCATAGATGGAGGAGTGAGAATCAGCGTCCAGGAACACGGTGTCCCGCGGGCCGGCGAGGCCTGCGATCATGCCCAAGTTCGCCTGATAGCCGGTGGTGAAGACAATGCAGTGCTCCCGGTTGAGCATCTTGGCGAGCTCGGCCTCCAGCTCAGTGTGCAGCGCGTAGGAGCCGTTCGCGATGCGCGAGCCGGTGGTGCCGGTGCCAAACTCGTCCAGCGCCTTCTTGCCTGCGGCAATGCAGTCTTCCTCAAAGGTGATGCCCATATAGTTGTTGGTGCCGGCCAGGATGGTCTCCCGGCCATTGATGATGGCGCGGGTGGGCGAGAGGATCTGATCGTTCGTCGGGCCCACAGCAATGGCGCCCATGGATTTCATGCGCTGAAAGCGTTCGGCAAGGGCTTGGTGCTTGGAAAGCAGTTTACTGGCCATAAATGGCTGCTCCTTTAGGCGCCTGAGCGCTCTTTAACGACCCCCATCAGGTCGGAAATGGTTCTGGTGTCGGAAAGCACATTGAGCGGAATGTCGATGTCGAACTTGTCCTCAACCTCCATGACGAAATCCATGACGGCCACCGAATCGATCTTCAAATCGGCGGAAATGTCGGTCTCCGGCTTGAGCTCGATATTGTCCGCATTGAACGGCTGCAACAACGCCACGATTTCATCGAACATGCTTTGGTCGGAAGCATCCATCAGTGTCTAGTTCCAAAAACGGGCTGGTGTCAGGCTTCAGAGCCAGCCTTCAGAGCGATACCAGTCCACGGTTTTCTTGAAGCCTTCTGAAAACCGTGTCTTCGGGGCCCAGGTGCCCGCGGTCTGCAGCTTTTTGTTCTCACAGACCCAGTTCGGGTGGTACAGCTCCTGCACCTTGCCGCGCGCCAGGGGAGGGGTCTTGTCCACTATTTTCGCGCCGAATTCAATGGCCCCGGCCGCGGCCGACAGCACTGTGCGCGGTACAAAAACGGGGCGCACGCGCTGGCCGCCCACTTCGCCGGCGATCTTGGCAAGGCCCGGCCAGTCATAACCGCCCTCCTTGCCGTCATCCAGCTCGATGGTCTGGCCTTGAGTGTCTTGATCACCGATGAGAGCGATGATGGCGTCCACCAGATCTTCCACATAGATCAGGGAGAACCGCGCCTCCGCCCGGCCCGGTAGAAGAGCGTATCTCTGGGTCAAAGCCTGCAACAGCGGCAGGGTCGCCTTGTCGCCCGGCCCATAGACGGCAGGTGGGCGCAGGATGACCCACGGCATGGTGCCGTACTTGGTGAGCTGGGTGAGCTCGTGCTCCGCCTGGTTCTTGCTGGCCGCATAGCCGGATAGATGAGCTTCGCGTGCGGCGAGCGACGAAATGAAGATGAATTGGCCAACCTTGGCAGCTTGAGCGGCCGCGGCCACATTGCGCGTGCCGTCCACATTCACCGCATCGAACTCCGCGCGGTCTTTGGCGGCAATCTTGCTGGCCAGATGGATCACTGTGCCGGCGCCGGCGGTCAATTCGCGCAGGGCCTGGAGGTTGTCCAGATCGCCATGGGCGATTTCCAGGTCCAGATCGGCAAAGAGCTCACGGGCGGTCGTTTTAGAGCGGACGAGGAGCCGGACCCGGTGGCCTTCGTCCACCAGACGGTTCACGAGGTGGCGGCCCACAAACCCGGTCCCACCTGTAATCGCGATCATGTTGTCGCTCATCACGTCAACTCCAGCTCTGGCACCCGGGCATCCCACCCGGAGCTCAACCGTCGTGCAGCGCCTATTCGGCTGGCTGCATGGCGATTTGGGCGCCTGTCTCGGCAGAGGCCCCGAAATGCACATACTCCTCGTCGAGCTCGGCAATCTCGCCGTTCAGGAAACCTGCCTTGGCGCCGGCCCGGGACAGCTTGCCCGATGAGGTGAACGGCAGGCTGCGCGGCGGCACCAGAACCACATGGCACTCAATGCCGGCGCTGCGCTGAATGGCGGCCTTCACGTCCCGGCGCAGATCTTCGCGCTCTGAACGGCCCGACAACCGGCAATGCACCAGCACGACCACATGGTCATCGTCATTATCGTCTTCGACGGCAAAGGCGGCCGCGTCGCCGGAACGCAAGGGTTCCACATGCTCAGCCGACCATTCGATATCCTGAGGCCAGATGTTGCGGCCATTGTGCAAGATAAGGTCTTTGGACCGGCCGGTGATCACAATCTCGCCGTCCAGCCAATAGCCCATGTCGCCGGTGTCCAGCCAGCCGTCGTCAGAGAGCACGTTCTTGGTGGCGTGGTCGTTCCCGAAGTACCCGGCCATCAAGCTGGGACCCTGGATCAGGATATGACCGATTTCGCGGTCTTTCAGAACCTTGCCGTTATCGTCGCGCACTTCCACCCGGTGGTCGGGCAAAGGTTTGCCGCAGACAACGAACGAGCGGGTCTGCTCAGGGCGTTTCTTGGCCAGATCGCCGGCGGGCACGGCTTTGCGGTTCAGCTTGTACTCAAGCCGGTCCACGCAGTCGACGCGCACAGGAGCGTCCAGATCGGTGAACGTGATGGCGAGGGTTGATTCGGCCATGCCGTAGCTGGGGAGGAACGCTACGGGATCAAAACCGGCAACGGACATACGCTCAGCGAAATCTTCCAGAACATCGGGCCGCACCATGTCGCCGCCAATGCCGGCAATGCGCCACGCCGACAGATCAAGCTCTTTGGCTCCGCCGTTCACCCGGCGCGACGCCAGGTCGTAGCCGAACGAAGGCCCGTAGGCGATTGTGCAACGGTTGTCCGACATCAGCTTCAGCCACAGGGCCGGGCGGCGGGCAAAGGCGGGGGTGGCCAGATAATCCACGGTCACCTGGCCCATGGCCGGAGACAGCAGGAACCCAACCAGGCCCATATCGTGATAGAGCGGCAGCCAGGAGAACGCCCGGTCACCTTCGCGGATGCCCATACCGTGCTTGAGGATCCGGCTCACATTCGCCATCGCGGCCCGTTGGGTGATGAGAACACCCTTAGGATTGCTCGTGGAGCCGGAGGAGTATTGAATGTAAGCCTGATCGTCGGGACCAAAGGGCGTGAGATCCACACCCTTGCCGGAAATCTCTGCCAGTTCGTTGTGGGTGAACACCAATTTGGCGCCGGTCAGAGCGGCGGCCTCGGTGATGTGGGAGTGCAGATCGTCGGGCGTGATCACAGCCGTGCAGTCTGCGCTTTCAATCAGACCGGCAATGCGCTGCACGTAAGCGTCGCGGCCGCCAATGTACATGCTGTACGGCATGGGGCAGGGCACCAGCCCGGCATATTGACAACCGAAAAATACTTCAACAAAAGCCGCTTTGGTTTCTGCGATCACCCCAACCCGGTCGCCGCGCTTCAGGCCGGCTTTGACCAGACGGCGACCCGTGGCCAGCGCGCGGTCGCGCAGCTCAGCATAGGTCATGGTTTCATCGAGGCCGCCGCGCGGGGCGTAGAAATTCAAACCTGCAGCACTTTGGGCCGCATAGTCCAACCCTTCAGAGAGGGTTGGAAAGTCGCCGAGAATTCTCGGTTGTTCCGGATCACGTTGAATCCGCGTCAGCTCGCTCACTGCTTCCGCCATAAATCTACCCACACTGCCCCTTACAAATCCCCGATCTTCAGTCTCGCCCGCCGAGCGAAACGCAAAACGATAGGTTCCCGTTCCCAAGGACAGATTGTTTCATTTGCGCCCGCAAAAACGCCCACACGCAAAGCAACCCGTCCGCTCACGACACTTGATAAGCAGATAGTGGCAAACACCCAAATCAATTGGTGTTTCAGAATGTAACGGTTGTGGAAACCATCTTAGGGGCCCGTTAACGCTCGGAAGATTTCCAGGCTCACCAGCTTGTCTGCATTGATGTAGGCAAAGAGCGCCAAGGCCCCCATGACAACGCCCAAACACCATACCGCTAGATAGGACGAGGCGGTTGGCGTTTGAGGGGGTTCTGCCTCTTCTGGCGCTGCGCCAAGGGCGCGCTCTTGGGCGACGATCTGGTGCGCGACATATTCGGTGAGTTTTTCCTCAATCACCCGGCGGCTCTCTGTCTCGCAGAGAATTTTGCGGTCTTCCGGCCCGTCATAGATCAGCATGTAGGTGCGCGGGTCCGGCTCCATCACCACATGGCTGCGGCCATCAACGAGCAGCCGGGGCGGATCGCCGGGAACCGCCTTCAACGTCATGAACACGTCCAGATCTTTCTGGCCTTTGGTAATCTCGGCCATTTCGTCGGCCAAGGCCTGAAGGCGCAGAAACCTCAGGTCCGCAACGTTTGCCTGGGCGTCCAGATATTCCGACTGGGCGGCGCGGGCGCGCCTAAGGGCCTCCTCGATCAGGGCGGCACGGCCTGCGGCAGATCGTTCTGGGTCTTGACTAGACAACCCATGCGCTCCCGGTTGGGTTACACTCTCCAAGTTGCCGCATTTGGGACGACCGGAACCTTTGGCCTCGGTCCTGGATCGATCGTGCGAGCATATCGCACTTTGGCGCGAAATGGCATATGGATTTGTGTTTTCAACGGAGAGGACCATGAGCGATCTGCCGAAAAGCGCACGCCGGGTGGAAGAGGCGGTCACCGGATTGGGCCTGAGCGCCCGGATCGTCTGTCACGAGGTATCGTCACGCACCGCCGAAGAGGCAGCGGCGGCCTGCGGCTGCGATGTGGGACAAATCATCAAATCCCTCGTCTTTCAGGGCAAGCGGACGGAAACCGCTTATCTGCTCCTGGTCTCCGGCAAGAACCGGGTGAATGAGAAGGCGGTGGCCAAGATTATTGGCGAGCCCCTGCGGCGCCCCGATGCCGGCTTTGTGCGCCAGGTGACGGGCTATGCCATTGGGGGCATCCCGCCCGTGGGTCATGCCACCGCGCTCGCCACCTATCTGGATGAAGACCTTCTGGCCTACGAAACCGCTTGGGGCGCTGCGGGCACCCCTGAATGCGTGATGGAACTGAACGTTGAGGCCCTCACGGCAGCCACCGGCGCGCCAGTGATCAGCGTGTCTTAAACTGGATATCGAAAATGCGTGCCCTTGCGTCTTAGGGTCCTCCTGCAACCTGATGCACCAATGAGTTGTTTGTTGTCGGTGTCAGGGATGGTGAGTAGGGCGTGGGTCTACCGGGGGCGGTATGGCACGGTTTGGCGTAAGCTGCGGCGCGATATGTGCTGCTGCGATTTGGGGACTGTACGGTCTTGAGGCACGGGCGGGCGAGGCTTGGGTCTCGGCCGGCGCAGGCGGCGGCGGAGAGGCCTTCCACAGCTATGGCGGGGTCACATGGGCGCCCTTCGGCTCTTTGAACGCTGAGGGTCTGAGAGCGCGGGGCTGGGGCAAGGCGCTGAAACTTAATCGGCAGGGCGAAATCGGCGGCACCGGAGCCGAAGGTGAACTCGGCTGGCAGTTCGTGGGCCCGGCCTGGCGCTTCGCCGCCTTTGCAGGTGCGGCCTGGCGCGACGAAGCCGGCACCGGCACGCAGCTCGGGGCGAACCTGGTGGCCCAAGGAAGCTACGAGATCAGCAGCCGATGGAGGGTCATCGCGGAGGGGAAATACACGATCGGTCTGGATGAGGCCTGGGCGCAAGTGAGGCCTGAGGTCAAACTGGGCGAGGCGCTCTATGTGGGGCTTTCGGCAGCCGGCAATCAGGGCCCGGACTACAAGCTCGTTCAAAGCGCCGTCTCGCTGGGTGGCTTCAGTTATGCCATGCCCTGGATGGGAGATGTCTACTTCTCAATGGAAGCCGGTGTGCAATATAATGTAGCAACAAAAAATATGACCCCCTACGGGGTGCTGCATTTGGGGTTTGCCTATTGAGAAAGGTGAACGGAGCGGGCCAAAGGCCCGCCCCGCAAGGGTTTTCCAGCTTAGTGAGCTTTGCCCGACACCTGCCGGATGGCCCTGGCCCAATCTTCGACGTGGTAAGACTGAACGATCTTGCCGTCTTTCACGGTGTGAATATCGATGGTCATGATCTTGAAGCCGGCCTTGGGCTCAATACCGAAGAACTTGCCTTTGGGCGTGCCGGTGGCGATGGAGCGGACCACATAGCGGTCGCCTTGCTGCAGGATCTCTTGAACGTCCCACTTCAGATCCGGAATGATGGAGCCAAAGAACTTCAAGGTCTTGATCATGCCCTCAGCGCCTTTGCCGCCGCGAGGGGTGGGGATGGATTCCCAGTCTTCCACAACCACTTTGCGGACCCGGTCTTCAAGGTCTTCCGCATTGGGCGCGCTCAGAAGCTGGGTGTAAAAGGCCTCCACAACGGCCCGGTCATCAGCGTGGGCAACCTGGGCAAAGGTCAAAGCGGCGGCGGCAACAAGGAGCGTGAAAAATCTGCGCATTTCTAATCCTCCAGGACTTGGGGTTGGTGTCGGGATTTTAGTGTAGCGCGCCGGCTGTTTAGTCGGTAGATACGAAGTTTCGAATTAACTCTTCGGGTGAACCGAACAATGCCAAAGCCCCGCGACCTGCGTCTCCTGCTCTATTTCGTGGAGATCGCCCGCGCCGGATCCATCCGGTCTGCGGCGACAAAGCTCGGCCTGTCTCCTGCTGTGGTCAGCGAAGCGCTCTCAGAACTTGAGGCGCTGGTGGGGGTCACGCTGATCCGGCGCACCACCCGGTCTATGGTCCTGACACCCGACGGTGAAGACATGCTGGAGCACGCCGCCTTGGCCATTTCCGCCGGTGACCGGGCCATGGCGGTGGCCAAACCGTCCTCCACGACCTTACGTGGCCCGGTGCGCATCACCGCGCCTACGGAGGTGGCCGTGGGCTGGTTCCCGCCGCTGCTGAGGGCATTTGAGGCCTCCCATCCGGGCGTTCGGGTGGAAGTGGACGCTGAAGACGCCATGGTGGCGCTGGCGTCGAGTGATCTGGATCTGGCCATCCGCACCCGCTTTGCCGAACGCCCTAAGACCGGCAGAGACCTGTGTGCATGCCTGCCGCTGGAGCTCGTCTGTGCGCCGCGGCAGATGGGCGGGGCCGATGAGCCCCTGGAGGAAAGACTTGAGCGCATGGGCATTATCGGCACCGCGTCCAGGCCGCGGCGCGGGGAACGCGTTCTGGTGGTCCGCAATGAGGCTGATGGCGCGGTGCGTGAATTGACCGTGCCTGTGCGGTTTTCGGTCAACAACCAACTGGTGGCCCATCGCTTTGCCCTTGAGGGCTTTGGCTCAGCCCTGCTGTTCCGCGACGGTGTGGCCGGCGATTTGGAGGCTGGGCGCCTGGTGCCCGTGGCCCCGGGCTTCAGCTTCGGCTACGTGACCTGCCAGGTGGTGCCTCGAGACAAATACCCCACTCAACAAGCCCAGGCGCTCATGGCCTACCTGCTGGAACATGCGCCTGCGCAAACGAAAACCGGCGCCCAACCGTAAGGCGGGCGCCGGTTTGTCATTCTAATTTATGGCGTTACGCTAATGCGGGGGTTGCCATCATTTCACGCGCGGCGTTTTTCACCGCTTTTTGAACCTTCTCAAAGGCCCGGACCTCAATCTGGCGGATCCGTTCGCGGCTTACGTCAAACTCTTGGGAGAGTTCTTCAAGCGTCACGGGATCTTCCGACAGGCGGCGGGCTTCAAAAATCCGGCGCTCGCGGTCATTCAGATTGTCCATGGCGTCGTGCAGGAGGCCCATGCGGCTGGAATGCTCTTCGCTTTCCACCAGCACTTCTTCCTGGTCCGGCTCTTCGGACACAAGCCAGTCCTGCCACTCGCCGGAGCCTTCGCCATCCACCTTAAGCGGGGCGTTGAGCGAGGAGTCCCCGCCCAAGCGGCGGTTCATGGACACCACATCATCTTCCGGAACACCAAGGCGTTCGGAGATTTCGGCCACTTGATCCGGGCGCAAATCGCCATCTTCAAGCGCTTCAATCTGACCCTTCACCTTGCGCAGATTGAAGAACAGCTTCTTCTGGCTGGCCGTGGTGCCCATTTTCACAAGGCTCCACGAACGCAGGATGAATTCCTGAATGGAGGCGCGGATCCACCACATGGCGTAAGTGGCCAAGCGGAACCCGCGGTCGGGCTCAAACCGCTTCACAGCCTGCATCAGGCCCACATTGCCCTCAGAAATCACTTCGTTGATGGGCAAGCCGTAGCCGCGGTACCCCATGGCGATTTTCGCCACAAGGCGCAAATGGCTGGTCACCAGCTTGTGGGCTGAATCACGGTCGCCCTTTTCACGCCATTGCTTGCCGAGTTCGAATTCCTCCTCGTGCGAAAGCATTGGAAAAGCGCGGATTTCCTGCAAATACCGGCTCAAACCGCCGTCACTGGAAAGCACAGGCACTTTATTCGTGGCCATCTGGTGTCACTCCTTTTTGGGGGATTTTTTGGCAATCCTAGCCATTCCCCGTTCAAGACCAATATAGGTACTCAGCATACGAATTTTAAGGTCTGTTGGTTCACACCCGCTCACATTGCTGCGGGTTGCGGGTGATTGCATGTTGAACGTCGGACCTTGGTTACTAGACGATTAATCCTTCGCGAACCTGTCGGCCTACAATGGATAAACCTGGCGAATGCGGCCGTTGCGGGCCCGAACCTTCACTTTCCACCAGCGCCCTTCGCGAACGCCGTGAAAAGTGTAGTTACGCCCGGAACAGTCCACCATGCGGATCTGCTGATAGCCGTCATCGCGCACGGAGGCATAGGCACGCCGGCACGCAGAGGCACGCGGCGAGGTCACCGGCACATATTCGTGATAGCCGCTGAAGCTCTCATAAGCCCGGGCGAACGGCTCATAATAAGGATCGTCGTTTCCGGCAAAAGCGGGGGTGGACGCAACCGCGCCGATCAGGATCCCGGCGCAAACCGTAAGATGTGTGTTCATGAATAACTCCCGACGTACCGGCCCCGGGGCAGTTCAAAAAGGGGCAAGTCTCCCGTCTGTTGGGCATATAGCCATGGTGCTGCTGAACCGTGTCAGAAGGCGCCGTTCATCTGCCGTTCATGTTTGCAGGGTCTTGAAAGCCTGAAAGTTGATCTTATCTGAGCACTGCACGGATGCCACTGATCGGGTCCGTGCAGTTCAACCGGTCCAGCTCGTCAAAGAGGGGACCCCTACCAACCTTGCTCATTTGAGGAGGAGCATCATATGTTTGATTTTGCACCACTTTACCGTTCAACCGTAGGATTTGACCGTCTGGCCAACATGTTGGACCAGGCCGCTGGCGTTGAAGCCAACACAGGCTATCCGCCCTACAACATTGAGCGCACATCCGAAGACGAATACCGCATTACCATGGCTGTGGCCGGGTTTGGCGAGAGCGACTTGAACATCGAAATCAAGGAGCAGACGCTGACCGTGTCCGGCAAGAAAGGTGATGAGCCCAAGGCCGAAGGTGTCCAACTGCTGCATCGCGGCATTGCCACCCGCAGCTTTGAGCGTCGCTTCCAGGTGGCCGACCATGTGGAAGTCACCGGCGCCGGCCTTGAAAACGGCCTGCTGCACATCACCCTGAAGCGCGAAATCCCTGAAGCCATGAAGCCGCGCACGATTGAAATCGGCACCGGCAAGGTGAAGGGCAAGCAGAAGGCACTTGAGCAAAAAGCCGCTTAAGGCCTGACGTCCCACATCTCTCAGAGCGGAAAGGGTGGCCTTAGCGGGCCGCCCTTTTCTGCGTTCTAGAGCGAGATGAGGTCAAATTGAACCATTTGATGGAGTCAAATCAGCCCATATCCAAGGCGCGGAGCGCAGTGCGATGTGGGGCATCGGACAAGCTTCGCAACGCAGGAGATGGGCTGATTTGGCCCACCGAAGGCCGGGTTTTCGCGCCTGCTGAGCGTCGTTGCGGGTCGCTTGTGGTC